>CAWVRT010000095.1:0-2599 GCA_963932515.1 uncultured Chitinophagales bacterium | reverse complement strand
AGAAGCTGGTGCAATATTATCGGCTTATGGTAATGGTAAATTAACTTCAATAGCAAGTAAATTTTTTTATGCAGACGAAGTAAGAGTATGTATGAACCAAAATTCTGGTTATGTATTTTTAACTAATTCAGAATATCAAGCGTTAATGCTTAATGATGCTGGGCAACTAGAATTGTGGATTAACTTATCTTATCATGGTTCAGAGGGTTTTTTAGAGGACTTAGTAGATGATGCAAAAAGTGGAATGGAACTAGAAGACATAGAAGAATTACTAGAAAATTACGAAGACTTTATACAAGATGAAGACATAAAAGAATTAACAAAAATAATTTCTAACTATTAAGAATTAATCTTAAAAATAAAAACAATTAAAATGACTAAAACAATAGCAAGACCAAAATCAATAGTACCTAAAATTATAATCGTAGCAGTTGTAGTAGCTGGTGTAATTATAATGAAAAATAAAATGTCAAAAGTAACTTCTGAACCAGCTTAAATATGCAGTTTCCACTTACCGAAAAGAATATTAAGCTATTAAAAAAGTTTAGACCAGTAGATAAAACTTCTAGGGAATTAAGACCAAATTTTAATGGTTATTTTTTAGATGCACAAATGAGTACAATCGTTGTGACTGATGCTAATATATTACTACTGGTAAGAAATCAAAAACTTAAAAAAAATGAGATAATAAGTTTTGATAATGGTAAGCCTATTAATGGAACTTATCCAAATTATTTAGCAGTTATACCAAATACAAATTATTTAATTGAAAACATACCTATTCAAGAATTTTCAACAGGAAAACAGGTAGTAATAAAATATGTAGGTAGATATTTGACCTTAGGCGCAAAACACGTCAAAAGGGTTTATTCTTTTTTAAAAGCTACAAAAGTTAAGCATTTTAGTCTTGGTATTAAAAATTCTGAAACTGGAATAGTAATAAAAAGTGGGATTTATGAAATAATAATGATGCCAAAAAAGGAAATAATAACTAAAGAGTTTTTAAAATCTTCCCATGTAATTACTGATGTAAAGAAAAAAGCACCAGCAAAGAAAAAAGCACCAGCAAAGAAGAAACCAGCTATGAAAAAAGAAAAATTATATAATCCGAAAATTGTTAACGGACATCACAGTATGCTATATTCTAAATTATTGGGTAAAAAAATAAGTGCTAATCCCCATTCATCTAGTCGTAATTCAAAAGAATATAAATTAATAAACAAGATTATGAAAAATAGTAAATACTATCAAGATGCTATAAAACAAATTGAACTTATTAAAAAACCAGCTACTAAAAAAGCACCAGTAAAGAAGAAACCAGCTATGAAGAAAAAAGCACCAGCAAAGAAACCTTGTAAACCTTGTAAACCTTGTAAACCAGTAAAGAAAAAACCAGCTACTAAAAAAGTAAATAAGAGTAAAGTAGATAAAAGTAAAGTAAATAAGAGTAAAGTAGATAAAAGTAAAGTAAATAAGAGTAAAGTAGATAAAAGTAAAGTAAAAAGCACCAATACTATTTCCTGTAAAGCTAAAAACCAAAAAAATAAATGTATAGTTTTTTCAAAAACGCATAAAGAACTAATGGCTTTAAAAGGACACCAAAAAAATATATTTATTAGAGGTGGTACAACAAAAATAACGAAAGTAGCTGGTGGATTTAAAATTGATTATTACTTTCCTAAATTACCATTTTAATAGAAGACGAAACGCCTGATAAAATAGATGAAGAAATAGATGAAGAAATAGAAGAAATACCAGCATTTGAAAATCAATTATAACAAGTGAAACTAAAATAAAAAAATCATGAACAAAATACTAATGACAACAAATAGACCAATGTTTTTAAACTTATGTATGACACTAATTATTTTTGCCGTACTGTATTGCTTTTTTATTAGGAATTATAAAAACTATAAGTAATGTGTTACGGAAAAATTTATACCCAGTAAAAAATCCGTAGAATAAAAATAATAGCTATAAACCTACTAATAAAAACAAAATAATGAGTTTACAAGGAACAGTACTAGACAATTTAAACTTGCCACTTGAAGGTGCGCATATTTATATAAAAGAAAATAATAAATTTGTATTTGCTGGAACTTCTAACAAAGACGGCTTTTTTTCAGTTGGTAAAGATTATACACCAAATAATTTACCGACTATAAAAATTACCTTTATAGGCTTTAAAGACGTAATTCATAATGGAATTGCTGGAAGTTTAACTATAATGCAAGAAAAATCCGAAGAATTAGAAACAGTAACAGTAATAGGTCAAAAATCAATTACTCCAATTACACCAAAAAAAAATATTAATAAAGTATTTATTTTCGACCTAATTGTAGCAATTATTGTTATTTCTTCTGCCGTATATTTTTATAGTATTAAAAAATAAAACAATAGGGCATATCCCTATTATCCAGTACTTAATAGTTTTAATTGATTTACAACTAAACTAGTACCAGCACTAGCATAATGTCTTTGTGTAGTTTGTATATCTGAATGTCCTAACATACATGATACACTTTCAATATTAGCACCTCTATCTAACATGAGTTGTCCAAAAGTTCTCCTAGCTACATGAGTAGTTATTCTTTTTGTT
>CAWVRT010000094.1:0-2608 GCA_963932515.1 uncultured Chitinophagales bacterium | reverse complement strand
GAGCGACTTGGCAATGTGTATGGATGCTGGGGTTGGCTTTCATATTTTACCTCCAACACCCTTAAACTTCTCAACAAACAAAGAAATCTTTTGAAAAACACTCTGCTTTTTTGTCAAATACTGAGGGTTTAAAGGACTCATTTTCGGCAAGAGAGCATTTAATGCTGTTCCGTTTTCACTTGCATATTCACGTTTCAAAGAAGCTGAGATATATCTTTTAGCTTCTTCCTCTTTTAAATTCTCATCTGTAATTAATTCTGTAGCTTCTTTTTTCTGTTTGCCTTGCGCATATTCGAAAAATGAATCAATAATATTGGCTTTCTCTTGAATAGAATCAAGGTCTGTTTCATTAATAAAATCAACTACTAAGCTTTCTTTTGCTCGATTTCCAATACTAGCACGAATAATTCTACGAACTTCCTCTATTAAGGAGGCTTTGTCTTTGGTCTTTTTGTTGTGCTCAAAAATTAATTCAAGAATATAGTCTAGATTTATTTCTTGAGATTTAAGCAGGTCTACTTCAAATACCACATCATCCCAATCAATTGTTGATTCCTCAGTTTCGTTGCCACTTTTTTCACGTCTTAACCAGTCACGAATATCGTTGTAAGTAGAACGATAATCTTGAATTGTTCGATCAGTAGGCAAATCTACCTCTTGCATTACAGCTATATCGTCATCTGTTACGAAATGCGTTTCTTTGAATTCTTCTAGAGCTTCTGAATCGCTACTGTCTATTAACTGAAGGGCTTTAAGATTGGTAAATTCATCATAATTTTGAAGTATGTTTTCTACTCTTAAGTATTCTCCAAAAAGTTTTGAAAATTCTTTTTTATCTTTCTCTTTTACTATTTCATCAGGATTGGGGAACTTTTCATTTAGTTCATTTACTACTTCAATATATCCTCTACGTGCAGCTCCTGTTGAAATATCTGTAAAGCCTTCTAGGTATTCCTTGTAACTCTTCTCTAGGACTACGTTTTTGGTACTGCTATCTCCAAAAAGAGTAATGGCATCAACAGTAGCTTTTTCGAGGTCTCGGAAAGTAATAATATTACCAAAGGTTTTTGTAGCATCATAAATTCGATTGGTTCTCGAAAAGGCTTGCATTAAACCGTGGTAACGTAGGTTTTTATCAACAAACATTGTGTTGAGTGTTGGAGCATCAAACCCAGTAAGGAACATGCCAACTACGATAAGTAGATCAACCTCTTTATTCTTTACTCGTTTGGCAAGGTCACGATAATAGTTTTGAAACTCTTTACTATCAATCCCATAACTGGTTTTAAACATAGAGTTATAGTCTTTGATAGCTTCAGTTAAAAACTCTTTTGCACTGGTATCCATTGCAGTGGGTTCAAAACTTTCGTCTAATATCTCTCCAATAGAACTTTGCTCCTCATTAGCTGCATAAGAAAAGATAGTTGCTATTTTTAAAGGCTTGTCACTTTCCTTTTGTTGTTTGCATATTTCTTCATAATAACATTTGGCAGCATCAACACTACTAACAGCAAACATGGCATTAAAACCACTTTTACCGCCACGCGTTCTATGAGTTTTTTGTCTGAAATTATGAAGTATATATTCAGAAATCTCTTTGATACGAGTAGGATGTAGTAAGGCTTTTTTGTTTTCAGGCGCACTTAACTTTTTTTCGTCTATTTCTGTTTCTATTCCCTTGAACTTAGGGCGAACATCATTATAGTCTACCTTGAATTTAAGTACTTTTTCATCTCTAATGGCATCTGTAATGACATAGGAATGTAATTCACGACCAAATACGCTTGCAGTAGTTTCCGAACCTAAAGCATTTTCAGGAAAAATTGGAGTTCCTGTAAAACCAAATTGATAGTATTTTTTAAACTTCTTTTTAAGATTTTTTTGAGCTTCTCCGAATTGTGAGCGATGTGCTTCGTCAAAAATAAAGACGACTTGCTTTTTATAAATATCTAAATCATTTTCACCTTTCATTAAATTATTAAGCTTCTGAATGGTGGTAACAATAATCTTATTATCTTCTTTCTCTATATTTCTTTTAAGACCTGCTGTACTATCTGAACCGTTTACACTATCTGGCGAAAAGCGTTGGTACTCTTTCATGGTTTGAAAATCCAAATCTTTTCTATCTACCACAAAAAACACCTTATCTACAAAATCAAGTTTCGTTGCTAATCTTGCTACCTTAAAACTTGTTAGTGTTTTACCAGAACCTGTTGTATGCCAAATAAAACCACCACTTTCTGTTGTCGCCCAATTTTTGGAATTATAAGAACTTTCTATTTTCCATAAGATTCTTTCTGTTGCAGCAATTTGATATGGTCGCATTACTAGCAACACATCACTTATATCAAAAACAGAATAGGTAAGCAGCACGTTTAAAAGTGTTCGCTTGTCAAAAAAAGTTGTTGTAAAGTCTTTTAAATCTTTAATTAAAGAATTGTCTGACTTTGCCCAATTCATTGTGAAATCGAAACTATTTTTATTACGCTCTACCGTATTCGCAAAATAACGGCTGTCAGTACCGTTAGAAATTACAAATATCTGTAAGTACTTAAACAATGAGTTTGATGCATTAAAACTTTCTTTGGTATAGCGGTGTACTTGATTA
>CAWVRT010000093.1:0-2854 GCA_963932515.1 uncultured Chitinophagales bacterium | reverse complement strand
GACCAAACTGCATCTACATGGATATTACAAGCAAGAAATAGTCTAATTATAAAGGATTTTTATGTGTTTGGAAATAATTTCACACTACTACCCTCTCAAATCCAAGCGGCAAATCCTATATTGGTATTAATCTTTACACCCTTATTTACCTTGTTAATTTATCCATTTGTAAATAGGTTTGTGAAAGTAACCCCTTTAAGAAAAATTACTTTTGGAATGCTTATCGCTGGGTTTTCATTCGTTATTGTTGCTTGGATAGAAAATAGAATTCAACAAGGACTAGAAACACATATCTATTGGCAATTTATGGCTTATACTATTCTTACCGCTGCCGAAATAATGGTTTCAATTACCGCTTTAGAATTTTCTTACACTCAGTCTCCGAATAAGTTAAAATCTATTATAATGGGTTTGTTTTTACTTTCAGTTTCATTAGGAAATACAATTACTACGGTGGTTAATAGATATATTATTGTAGAAGAAACTACTAGTTTTGAAATAATAGGCGGAGAAAAAACTTTTATTCTACTTTCGGATTTGAATAAAAATTATAATGAAGGCGATAAAATTGAATTTAAAAACTCCCTTGATATATTAGAAGTCAATCAAGAATTAAAAACAGAAAACGTAATATTGGGAGGGACTTATGTCTTAGTTAATTTTAAAAAAAATAGGGCCGAGATTGTAAATGCAATGGATAGAAGTGCTATAAAAACAATCGTTGGTACTAATGCTAAAACGCAACTTTTTAAATATACGCTTCAAGGAGCAAAATATTTTTACTTTTTTGCTTGCTTAATGATTATTACTGCGATACTTTTTATTTTCGTCGCTAAATTTTATCATGAAAAAACATATATTCAACATGCGTCAGATGTTGAATAAAAACTGACAGTCTTTGCCTAAATAGCACAATAAGATTAAAAATGTACTTTAATTTAAAAATAAAACTATTTTTTTCTTAACTTTAAACTTTACTTAACAAAAACCATACAATTACAATATTTATGAAAGATTATTCTCGTTTATTTGAAGTATTGAAATATCAAGCAATAAAGTATCCTCAGGCAGATTGTTTAAACTATAAGTATGATGGCGAATGGCGCAACTATTCTACCGCTGAAGTCAATACTATTATTAATAATGTCAGTAAAGCTTTTATTAAAGCAGGAATTCAAAAAAATGATAAAGTAGCTATTATTTCAAGTAATAGACCAGAATGGAACTTTATAGATAATGGTATGTTACAAGTTGGTGCTATTAATGTACCTGTATATCCAACAATTGCTGAAAAAGATTATAAGTTTATCTTTAATAACGCAGAGATTAAAATGGTGTTTGTTGAAGATGAAGATTTATTTACTAAAATACAGAACATTAAGGATGAAATTCCTTCTTTAGAAAAAATTTATAGTTTTAACCAAGTGGAGGGTGCTACTAATTGGCAAGAATTTGTAGATGCTAGTAGTGAGATTTCTATGGAAGAAGTAGATAAAAGAGCTGATAAAGTTAAACCAGAAGAATTAGCAACAATTATTTATACTTCAGGTACTACAGGAAATCCAAAAGGTGTTATGCTTTCGCATGATAATATTATTAGTAATATAAAAGCAGTAAGATTAATGCTCCCTATTACAAATGGCCAAAAAGCTCTTAGTTTTTTACCATTATGTCATATTTTTGAAAGAACAGTTAGTTATGCATATTTCGCACTAGGTGTTTCATTATACTATGCTGAAAGTTTAGAAACTATTGGAGAAGATTTAAAAGATGTAAAACCACATTTCTTCAGTACTGTTCCTAGATTATTAGAGAAAGTTTATGATAAGATTATTAGTAAAGGAATCGAATTGACTGGTTTAAAAAAGAAATTATTCTTTTGGGCGCATGATGAAATTGCTTTGAACTATTCTGAAAATTACACGCCAGGATTAAAGTATAAAATTGCAGATAAATTAATTTTCAGTAAATGGAGAGAAGCTTTAGGTGGTAATGTAGTAGGTGTAGTCACTGGTGCTGCAGCCATGCAAGAAAAAATTGCTAAAGTATTTAGCTGTGCAGGAATAGCTATTAGAGAAGGTTATGGTCAAACAGAGTCTTCCCCAGTAATAACTGTAAATAGGTTTGAGAAAGGTGGATTTATGTTCGGTACTACAGGGCCAGTAATACCTGGTGTAGAAATTAAATTTGGTGATAGAGATGAAATTCTATGTAAAGGACCAAATGTAATGATGGGTTATTATAAAAACCCTGAAGCTACAGCTGAAGCCATAGATAGTGATGGATGGTTACATACTGGTGATGTAGGTAAATTGATAGACGGTAAATTTTTGAAAATAACTGATAGAATTAAATCATTGTTCAAAACTTCGGGAGGTAAATATGTTGCGCCTGCAGTCGTTGAAGAAAAAATGAAAGAAAGTCGTTTTATTGAACAAATAATGGTTATTGGAGAGAATAGAAAATTTGTAGCTGCTTTAATAGTACCCCATTTTGAATATTTAACTGCTTGGTGTGAAGAGAATAATATTAAATTTTCTAATCGTAAGGATATAGTAAAAGCTCCTGAAGTATTGGCTTTGTTAAAAAAAGATATTAATGAATTAAATTTTAATTTTGGTAAAGTAGAACAAATAAAAAAGTTTGAATTAATTATTGATGAATGGGCTATAGCAAGTGGTGAAATGACCCCCACTATGAAGGTGAAACGTAAAGTTGTATTAGAAAAATATCAAGAATTAATAGAAGACATATATAATGTATAGCCTTTTTATAATTTGAAAACTTAAAAGTTCAACAGTTTGTTGAACTTTTTTTAGCCAAAAAAATATACTAATGCAGCTTCTCCTTAGAG
>CAWVRT010000092.1:0-2996 GCA_963932515.1 uncultured Chitinophagales bacterium | reverse complement strand
TTGATAATCAATAGGTTATATTTTTACTTTGTGGAGATGCAGGGAGTCGAACCCTGGTCCGGACAAGATGCCGATATACTTTCTACAAGCTTAGTTTATTGCTTATTTTCGAGAATTTAGCTGTTCAAAAAACAAAACCACTAATTCCTTATTCTTGTTAAATACGATTAAAAAAGGTAAGAACCTCCTTTAATAAAAGACCCGAAATATCGATGCTCTTGAGTATTTTGTATCGGATGTCAACACAAAAGAACAATGGTGCTAACACTTAGTGTTAGGCAGCCATAGCGTAGTCAGACTCGCCATATAAAAAAATTGTTCGCACGTTAGGATTAACGAGTGAAACGTACATCACTCGACCTGCGGGTACAAAAACATACCTTGCCGTCAATTCCAGTCATCCCCATAATTCAAAGAACATAATTATACTTAAAACTCTTAAGTACTAAGTAGTACAAAGATAGCCGTTTTATAAATAAACTTAGCATTATATTCTGCCAAAATAAAATACTGTTCCAAAAAATTGTTTAGCACAATAAAAAATTGTTTATTTGGGAAATAAAATACAGATTGAATGTTTTGGAAATTGATTATGAAGTTGTTGGGTTGGAAAATTGATAAAGATTTTCCAAAAAATCTGAAGAGATGTGTTCTTATTGCGGTACCACATACTAGTAATTGGGATTTTTTGTTTGCAATCGCTACTTTCAAAATCATGGGAATAGATATTCGATTTACGATTAAAGATACTTGGGTGAAATTTCCTTTCAGTTTAATTACAAAACCTTTGGGTGCTATCTCTATTGATAGGTCAAATAAAAAAGAAGGGGAGAAGCGGAAAAGTATGGTGGATTATATGGTAGAGTTATTTTTGAAAAATAAAGACCTAGTATTAATTGTAACAGCAGAAGGAACTAGAAAAAAAGTAGAAAATTGGAAATCTGGCTTTTATCATGTAGCAAAAAGCGCTAGTGTTCCTTTAGCTTTAGGATATCTTAATTATGAAAATAAAATTGCTGGTATTAGGCCAGAGACTTTAATTTTAGGAGATTCCATAGAAAAAGATATGAGAGAAATTATGGATTATTACAAAGATTGTAAGCCTAAATTTCCTGAAATATTCTCTTTAGACCAACGATATATTTAGAAATTCCCTTGATTAAATTGATAGATAACCTGCGTTACTGTTTGCCCTACGGCTTTTAAAGTCGTTTTATCTACGATATCTATATTGTCATTATGTGTATGCCAATATCTTCCAAAACCAGAAGAAGTTGTTTTGTCGTATTGAATAATATTAATAGTAGGAATATTAGCTAGTGTGTTTATATAGTAATGATCATCTGTGACTTGACTTGTTTTCTTATTGCTGAAAAAATTTCCATAGCCAATCATATTGGCATAAGCCCAGACTTTTTGAAGGTAATTATTGGCAAATTGGCGAGAATATCCTTCTTGCGTGAAAACAGCATTTTTTACGCCAACCATATCTAGTAGTATACCAAATTGAGCGGTATAATAGGGTGAGTGAGGGTTTTTAGCCCAATATTGTGAACCTAAACAATAGGAGTCTTTCATGTATGGAAAGTCACTAATATTTGGTTGCCCATAATCTTCAGCGTCAAAAAATATTAAATCAATTCCTTTGGTGGTATTGTTTTCTTTTAAAAGTTTAGACAATTCCATAAGTATAGCAACACCGCTAGCACCATCATTTGCACCTAAAATTGGTTTGTTTTCATTTTCTATATCTTGGTCAGCAAAAGGTCTTGTATCCCAATGGGCAGAAACAAACATTCTTTTTTTATAATTAGGATTGAAAGAAGCAATAATATTGGTAGATTTTAAAATTTTGCCATCAAAAGCCTTCAAATCTACTTTCTGAACATAAACGGTATCTGCCATTTTTTGCAATTCATTAATCAGCCATTCTGCCATTTTTTGATGACCTTCAGAATTCGGATTTCTTGGTCCAAAACTTAATTGCTTTTCTACGAAACTAAAAGCATTCTCACCTGAGAATATGGGCGCTTTGGCAAGTGTTGGTTTAGCCGTTTTCGGTTTAGTGATTTTTTCAGCATTTTCATTGCACGATAAAGTTATAAATACTAAGGCAAAAAATATATAGGTTAATTGTTTCATTGTTCTTAGGTTCCTTAGGTGTTCTGTTTTTAGTTGGTGTAATACTAGAAGCTCAATTTTCAACTATTAAACACCCCAAGATGCACCGTCAAGTCCATCTTTTATCTTAATTTCCAATTCATTTAATTTATCTCTAATCAAATCAGAAGTATTCCAATCTTTGTTTTCTCTAGCATTTTTTCTAATATCTAGAATTAAATCCATTACACCTTCTAGCGTTTTATTACTACTTGTTTCTTCTTGCTGTAAACCAAGAACATCTTCAATAATTTCTTTTAAAGTTACGCTAAGCGTTTCTAAGCCTTTGGCGGAAATAGTTATGGTTTTATCATTTACTTTATTGATTAAAGAAACATAGTCGAAAAGTTTAGCAATTGTTTTTGGTGTATTGAAATCATTGTTCATTTCGGCATAAACTTTCTCTCTTATTTTATTAACTTCTTTGTCAGTAGCTTCTGTATCTTTTGTACTAGTTGGTAAGTTTGCAGAAAGCTTGTAAGCAGTCATTAATTTTTGAAAACCTTTTTCAGAGGCTTTTAAGGCATCATTAGAAAAATCTAACGTGCTAGAATAGTGACTTTGTAACATAAAAAACCTAGTGACCATTGGCGAAAATCCTTTTTCTAATAAAGGGTGATTTCCCGTAAATAATTCTAATGGTAAAAATGAATTCCCTTTGGATTTACTCATTTTTTCACCATTGGCAGTTAGCATATTTGTGTGCATCCAATATTTAACAGGAGCTACTCCAGTAGCACCTACATTTTGAGCTATCTCACATTCATGATGAGGAAATTTTAAATCCATTCCACCACCATGTATATCAAATCTTTCTCCTAAATATTTAGTACTCA
>CAWVRT010000091.1:0-3192 GCA_963932515.1 uncultured Chitinophagales bacterium | reverse complement strand
TTTCATGGTAGATGATATTCTTACAAAAGTAGATACTGCAAGCATGTGTCATTCGCTAGAAGTTCGTGTTCCATTTCTAGATCATAGAATGGTAGAAATGGCTTATTCTATAAATTATAAAGAACATTTTAAAAACAACGAACTGAAATATTTATTAAAGAAAGCTGCGGAAGAATATCTTCCGAATGATACAATTTATAAGCAAAAAAAAGGTTTTAGTGTTCCTTCTATTCGTTGGATTACGGCAGATTTTGAACATAACATCATAAATGGTTATGCCTCTAAGGATAATGTTTGGGAGAAAAATGAACTGAAAATAAAATTTAAAGGGAAGCTTCATGAAGAACAAAAATGGCTTTTATATAATTTTGAAAGGTGGTATGCTTTTAATTTCCACAATAATGCCCCCATACTAAAAAAGAGTCTCTTCCAAAAAATCTCATCAAGATTAAAATTGAATTAATAATGCCAACTATTTCAGTAATAATGTCGGTATACAATGGTGAATCTTACTTAAAAGATTCCATAGATTCTATTTTGAATCAAACTTTTAATGATTTTGAATTTATAATTGTAAACGACAATTCAAATGACTCCTCTAAAGAAATAATATTATCCTACGCTGACGAAAGAATAATTTACTTAGAAAACAAACAAAACATAGGATTAGCAAGTTCTCTGAATAAAGCAATAAAAAAGGCAAAAGGCATTTTTATTGCAAGAATGGATGATGATGATATTTCTTATGCAGATAGATTTAGATTACAAGTAGACTTTTTAGAAAGCAATCCAAAAATTGGTATAGTAGGTACTTATGCCAATCTAATTGGAGATAGAACTGGCATTCGAAAACATGATAAAGAAAGTGATTTATTGAAATTGAAATCTTTTTTTAGTTGTCAATTTTGTCACCCTACGGTTATGCTTAGAAAAGCTGTATTGGTAGACAATAATTTAAATTATAATGAGGCCTTTACTACAGCGCAAGATTATGAGTTATGGTCTAGATTGATAAGGTTTACAGCTTTTGCTACAATTCCTCAAATACTTCTAGATTATAGATTTCATGATAAACAATTAAGTTCTTTAAAAAGAAAACAACAAATAAAAAATACAGAAATTATCTACGCTAATATATTTGAGATGTTACAAATTGATGTTTCAGTTCAACAAATAGAAATCCATAAAAAATTGGCTACGCTAAGTTTTCCAATAATAGGATTTAGCTTAAGCGAAATAGGAAAATACATTAAAGTATTAATAGATGCTAATACAAGCAAGTCCCTTGTAGATCCTATTATTTTCAATAAATTTATGTCAGAATATTTTTATAATATTGCTAAAACAGCTAAAATAAATTCCATTCAAAAAATTCTATTGTACCGAAATTTAGGATTTGATAGCTATTTTTTACCTAAATTCGCTTATGTTAAATTATTACTTGCTTAACAATGAATTATAAAGAACTATTTGAAAATAAAATAAAAAACTTATTCTTTAGACGCAAGCCAAAAGAAAATATCATTTTTCTTCACCTACCAAAAGCTGGAGGTACAACTCTTAGACAAATATTTTATAAGCAGTATAGCCATTTAAAAAGTAATGAAATTTTCACAGTAAACAGGACTAAAGAAACATACAAATTTCTTGACTTATCTGATGATGAAAAAAATAAAATTAAACTTCTAGTAGGTCACTTTCCATTTGGATTGCATAAAAGTATGAATGAATATAAAACCTATAAGTATATATCTTTTTTAAGGAACCCGATAAACAGAACTGTTTCTGCATATAATTATGCTAAAACAACTAAAGGGCATGACTATTTCAAAAAAATTAATGAAAACAAAATGAGTCTTGAAGACTATGTAGATGAGCTTTCATTGCCTTGGTTAAATAATGGACAAACAAAATTTATTGCAGGAATGCAAGATTTTAAAATAGATTGTACTGAAGAAATATTTAAAATTGCAATAAAAAACATAACGCAACATTTTTTATACGTAGGTTTATTGGAAAAATATGATGAGAGTTTATTAATACTCAAAAATGAATTGTCACTACAGACACCATATTACTCTCGAAAGAACGAAACTAAAACTATCAAAAATGAGATAGGAGAAGATGAGAAAACAAAAATTACACAGCATAATATATTTGACATACGCTTATATGAATACGTCTTAAAACTACATATAGAAAAAAAAGAAAAAATAAATTTTTTCGACTTAAAATTAAACCTATTCAAATTAATTAATTCAATTTATGGATAAAATTCAACCTTTTATTGTATTATCTCATCAAAGATCGGGTACAACTTTTTTATGTAATTACTTATTAGCCAAACATCCAGAAATATTCAGCTTTGATGAGTTGTATAATCAGTTAAATCATAAGCCCACTAAATTAGCTTTAAAAAAGCATGCTTTAAAGTCTTTGTATCACTTAAAATATAAATTAATAGGAAAGTTACTTAGTGCAGAAAAAAGATTTGAACTATATCAATTAGATTATTTAAAAACAATTCAGTCAAAGTATGAAAAAAAGATTATTGGGTTTAAATTATTTAACAAGCAACTGCCTAGCTCCATTGAAAAGAAATTCCTTTTAGAAGAACAGAATAAAATTATTTTATTAAGGAGAAGAAATATTGTTCAATCTGCCGTGTCTATTTATTTATTAAAATTTAAAAATTTAAAAAATGATAAAAGTAAAGTCAAGCTAGAACCTTACATTATTGATATAGATTGGTGTGAGTATTGGATTGTTACAAATAGATTTTATTTATATCAGTGTAAAAAGATGCTTATTGAAAATGAAAAAGAATTTATTGAAGTTGAATATGAATCAATTAACGATTTAAATCGTGTTAATGAAATTTATAATTATTTAGGCGCAAAATTATTAAATGAACTTCCCACTGGAATGAAAAAAATAGATTCTGTAAGTAAATATGCAAATATTCTTAATCTTGAAGAATTTCAAAAAAGATTATGTAATGAAACCAATGGTTATTTATTTTAATGAAAATTAAGTAACTATGGACTCTCCTTTTTTTAGTATAATAATTCCCACATACAACAGAAGTCGCTTTATCACTAAAGCTATAGAAAGTGTGATGAATCAAACTTTCACGCATTGGGAATTAATTATTATTGATGATGGTTCTAAAGATGATACAAAAGAAGTTAT
>CAWVRT010000090.1:0-3647 GCA_963932515.1 uncultured Chitinophagales bacterium | reverse complement strand
AATTACAGGCTACTCCGATAAACCAGCTGAACCAAGTCTAATAGGGACTGGTTTTTACGTACTTCACGACACAGGTGCAACGTTACAAACTTACATAGGATGGGAAAGACTTTTTCATTCTCATGCAACGGAATCGGCCCCAGTTATAGTTACGCACTCTATAAATATTGGCTCTTCTGCCAGTGAGAGCGTTAAAACAACTATTGGTGCTGAATTAAGTGCTGGTCCCTCATTTGCGTCAATCAGTGCCTCTGTTCAACGAACCACCAGTGAAACGTGGACTTTCACTAAAGGTACAACAGAATCATATACATTTAAAAACCAGCCAAGCACTGGGCAGGCTACCTGTGGTTGGTGGCGAAAAACCAAGTGGATTGTTGTGACCAAATGCGGTATCGGTACCATTATTAAGCAAGATGAAGACGAAATCTGGGTTAATTCATTTCCAGTAAATGCCACTCCAGAGCATAAGATTGAGCGCGAGTTAAAACTTAAATCTTAGGAGAGCGGAATCCTAAGACCCTTAGTTAGAAAGCTAATAAAAAAAACCTAGATATGCTCCCATGTGTTTCAACCATGGGAGTATGTCAAGAAGTCATTAAATAAATTGTGATATAAAACGTGTGGTAACAATGTATAAAGGGCATTAAAACGCCCTTTATACTTATCGTTGTATGCAATTTAAAAAATAGTGCATTTACCATAAATGAAACTTACTAAAAAAATAAGATTAGACATCCTCAGAGTATTACTTTCTGAACAAGATTTATTTGGGAAACCTCAAGATGACATTAATATTATCAAGTTTCTTGATGAAATGTTTGAGTTGAAATCTTTACCATCTGAAGACGACAGGTATTCTAACGCTTATGATGATGCTTATCAGCATTTAATCAATAATTATGATTGGGAATATGAATATGTACTTACTGAAAGGTTTAGTATCATAGAAGATTCCAATACTTTCATTAATTTTTTGAATAAAATCATTCATCCGAATATTCGAAACAATGAAGATGAAATCACGAGATATTACCTTTTAATTAATCCATATTTAGAGAAAGAAAACTTAAACTTTTCTCTTGATTCGTATAATGAAGAGGGACTTTCAATCTTTGAAGTTAAGGCTTATGACCGAACAAATGTAACGCCTTCAACAATTATTGAAAACAAAATTCCATTTTTAATAAATAATAGTCCTAATGGTTTCTTTGACTATCAAAGTTCTCACGAAACACCTAATACTTTCCCGTCATTTGTTCTTGTAAACAGCGAATGGAACGACTATGGCAATAGGTCTACTTATTATCTGTATTATTATATTGATATTTCAGACTATAAAAAAATTGGAACAGTAAAAATCATTCATAAAGAAATAGATAAGACTCCCAACGTGCTAAATGAAAATTTCACCTTATTGAATGAAAGTTTCTGTTCTCTTGGGCAAGAATATAGCTACTATGAAAACATCAAATTAATATTTGGGAAAACATACGAAAGTATATTATGGGCATTAAAGGATGCCGCATTTTATCCTAACATATTAGAGGAATTTGAAAACAAATATTATTTCAGAAACTCATTAATTAGAAATGATCAGCAAGAACAACTTTTACGTGAAGTAAAATATCGTTTATATGGTTTCAATCTTAAAAACCTTTATAGTTTCCAATATTCATTTAAACCAAAATTTGCAGATGAAGCGATAGATGTCCATTTTGATTTTGACACAAATAGAGCTGTTCCAAGTAGAATATTTGCGCTAATTGGTAAAAACGGAACTGGTAAAACTCAATTAATCACTTCTTTACCAATTGACATTTCAAAGAAAAATAATAATGCTTTTACTCCCAAATCCCCTTTGTTTAGTAAAGTAATCACAGTTTCTTATAGTGCTTTTGATTCATTTGACATACCTAAAAATACGGCAGATTTTAATTATACCTATTGTGGGCTTAAAGATTCAAAAGGAGAACTTTATAGTACAAAGGGTCTTAAACTTAGGTTTCATAGTTCTTGGAAAAAAATTGCATCAAATAATAGATTTGATAAATGGCTTAATCTACTTCCTTTCTTTTTAGACCGTGAATTAATCAATGAGTTGATAATTGAGGATGATAAAGTAGATATAAAAGGCTTTAATAGTGTTAGTAAAAAGCTTAGTTCAGGACAAAGTATTCTTCTTTACATAATTACTGAAATTGTTGCCAATATTAGATTTGCTTCTTTGGTTATTTATGATGAACCTGAAACTCACTTGCACCCAAATGCTATTTCTCAATTAATAAATGCTATTTATGAGCTTACTAATGAATTTCAATCTTATTGCATTATTGCAACACACTCTCCATTAATTATTAGAGAACTTCTATCAAGGAATGTATACATAATGGAAAGAGATGAAACAGTTTTAAGTGTGAGAAAACCAATATCAGAAACATTCGGTGAAAACCTAACTGTACTCACTGAAGATATCTTTGGCAACAATATTGTTCCAAATCAATACAAAAAAATTCTAAATCGATTAGTTGCTTCTGGCAAGTCTTATGATGAAATAGTTTCTATCATTTCATCTGAAAACATTCCTTTAAGTCTTAATACAAGAATTTATTTAAAAAGTATTATTAATGAGGAATCTTAACGCACATAAAGGCAATACGTCTGATTTTTTGGATGAAGTAGTCGCTTCAAAAAAAAATTCTCCTAAAGACCCAAATTATAAGCAAAGGGTTAATGTTCTAGTTCCAGCAATTAAGGTTTTATATGGGAATTATGAAACTGTTCACAATGCTAATAATCACATTAGTTTAGTGCCAAGTGGTTATGTAAATCAAGAGAAATCCGATTTACTTAAACTGTACACTTCAAGTAATTCAAGGTTAGTCAAATTAAAGAATAGTATCACAACTGTTTTAGACAATAGGGCAATGAACACTTGCCAATATTGTACAATTACACCGATTGGTTCTTTAGACCATATTATTCCTAAAGATGAATTTCCAGAATTTTCTGTAAACCCTAAGAATTTATTGCCCGCGTGTACGACTTGTAACAGTCATAAAGGCGAAAATTGGAAAAGAAATAATAAAACGCTATTCTTAAATCTATATACTGATGTTTTACCAAGTGAACAGTATTTGTATGTAGATATAGTTCTTCTAAATAAAAATATTGTGCCAACTTTTGAATTACGTAATACGAACCATATTGATGTTACTTTTTTTGAATTATTAATGAGTCATTATACTAGACTTCATTTGCCGAAAAGATTTAAACAAGAAAGTCATAAAGTAATTTCTGAATTAACAAACATTATTACTGCAAGTAAAAATATTCTTAGCCAGCATCAAATTATAGAACTTGTAAAAGCTAAAATAGAAGAAGATAAAGCTGTATTTGGAAATAACTACTATAAATCAATTTTAGAAGAAGCTTTAATCAATAAAAAAGATTACTTAAACCAAATTTTAGAATAAAAACTGCATACAACAAAGTATAAAAATAATAGCCGAAATAATATTAAATATGAGCCTAGTCGTCCCCCGCTACCGCTAGTTTGCAACTAGTGGTGTAGGTTTTTCTTACAAATATTCTTTTTACTTTTCTCTAACTATTTCTTAAAAATAGGTATTTATACCTACTAACAA
>CAWVRT010000089.1:0-3771 GCA_963932515.1 uncultured Chitinophagales bacterium | reverse complement strand
TTAATACCCCCAATCATTATGTACAATTGGAAGGCTGTTTAATTCATTGCGGTGAAGTCTCCATTTAGGCATGAACTCATTCATTAAAGCGATAAATCTATCATTATGGTTTCTTTCAAGAAGATGCACCAATTCATGAACTAAAATGTACTCGAGACAAATAGGTGGTTTTTTAGATAACTCCAAGTTTAACCAAATTCTTTTGGCGTCTACATTACAAGCACCCCATTTTGTTTTCATTTGTTTTACACCCCAATCATCTGTTTTCACTCCTATAATCTTCTCCCATTTATCAATTAATGGTGGAATTTGGATTTTTAGTTGTTTACGATACCATTCCCTCATAATTCTAGACTTATCTTCGACAGTAGCCGTTTTAGAAACTTTAAAGCTTATCTTTTTGGTTCCGTTTACTTGGACTTTGCTATAGCCGTCGTGTTCTTTAACTTCTAAAATATATCTTTTGCCTTGGAAGAAGTGACTTTCACCAGTTACATAATCACGCTTGGTTTCTCTGGCTTGTTCTTGGAAATTTTTAACGTGCTTTTTAATCCAACCTAACTTACTAATGGCGAATAACCTCAGCACTTCTTTATCTGTGTTTTGAGGCACAGCCAATCGTATTCTACCTAGCGGTGGATATACAGCTAAATGCATATTTTTAATGTCTTTTCTAACAACATCAATTTCTACACTGGCTATTTGTAATATTTCAGGATTAGTATTCATTCTGAGCTTTTATAATATCCATTAATTCCATCGTTTTTTGAGGGTCATTAATAAGCTTGTTTACCTCTATACGAAGCTTCTTCTCCTTGATACCTCCATCACGCCAACCATCTAATTTATTATAACGAACTGCCTCATCTAACACAAGAGATAATTCTTCATCATTTTCAAGGTTATCATATAATGCCTGCTTTGCTTTTGTATTTATATTACTTGGATACGATACGTTACTGGCAGGGTCAGATACATTTTTAGCGAGCTGCTTTATTTTATCTAAATAATTTTGATAATCTATAGTTTCTTGCTTTCTTTCTTGAATGATTCCATTTAGCAATACTGACATTTTCTCGTAATACTTCGGATTGGTTTGAGATTCTTCATTGATTACTTTTCTAACATTGTTCTCAATGGTTTCCGCTACTGCTGTTTGTCTACCTTTCTTTTGGTCTTGAGGCGTACCTGCTACCTCATCACCTAATTTCACAATTAAATCTACCAGAGACTTATTTTCAAAGTCTGATATCTTTTCACTTGAATTGGCATCCAAATACATATCCATCAACTGTCTCATCCCAGGTTCAAAACGTTTAAAGTCTAAATAATCTCCACTGGCTTGCTTAATTGTTTCTCTTAGGTCTGAATAATATTGTACTTGCCTTTTTATTTTGTTAGCTTCAGTTTCTGAATACCCCAATTTGTGCATTTCATTAGCTACATTGGCATAGGCTCTAATTAACTTAACTACTGCCTTGTATAGGCCTACTCTTTTTTCTTCGGTTTCCTTTATTTCATTCGGGTTTTCTGTATTTCCACAAAAGAATTTAATATAACTTGGTTCATCCTTTGGATGTACTGGCTCACATAATGCAATCAGTGCTTCTAAAGCTGTTTCTAAACGCTCCTTACTTTCCGTAAATCTATCCTTTAATAATCCTTTTACATCGTCTTCGTCATAATTATCAAATGCTTTAGAAGTATAGTCTGTAATAGATTTCTGTAAGCTCTTGAATAAGTCTTTATAATCTATAATATACCCATATTCTTTCCCTTCTTTATCTACTCGGTTTACACGACAAATTGCTTGAAATAAGCCATGGTCTTGCATGTTTTTGTCTATATACAGATACGTTGCAGATGGTGCGTCAAAACCTGTTAAAAGCTTATCTACCACTATTAAAAGCTTCATTTTACTGGGCTCTTTTATGAATTTTGCTTTTGCCTCTGCTTCAAAGTCTTCCGCAGATTTACCATTTAGCATTTTGGTATAAACCTCATACTTCAACAACTTATCTGTTAAGCCTTCACCTGTTTCTTCACCTTTTAAATCTCCATGATGCGGCTCATATGAAGTAATGATTGCACATTCTTTGAAATTATTACTTTGAAAAATATCATAATATTTACAGGCTTGATGTATTGAACTTGAAACCAACATGGCATTACCTTCTCCTGTTTTTAATCTTGGTTTCGTTTCAAAATCAAAAATAATATCCGATACTATTTTCTCAAGTCTAGATTTGGAACCTAGTACTTTTTGCATGGTACCCCAACGCTTCTTGAGTTCTACTTTGGCAACATCTGTAAGACCAGCAGTTTTAGAATCAAACCATTCATCAATTCTATTTTGGTCTGTTACAAATTGCTCTACATCTCTTGCTTCATATAATAAATCCAGTACCACGCCATCTGCAACAGCTTCATCAAACTTATATGGATCACCAATGTAGGGTCCAAATATTTCAATAGACTTTTGCTTATCCTTTTTAAGTAATGGTGTTCCTGTATATCCAATAAATAAGGCATCGGGTAATATCATTTTCATGGCGTCATGCAGCTTCCCTGATTGGGTACGATGACATTCATCTACAAATACAAATATTTCTCCTTTTGCTTTAAAATCACTTCCTAAACTGGCTTTTAACTCTTCGATAAATGAATCATAATCACCGTCTTCATTGTTTCTTCCAAACTTGTGGACTAGACTACACACCAACATTTCAGTTTTGTGATTCAATACACTGATTAAATCTCTACCGCTTTTGGTTCTATAGATGTTTTCATCTACCCCTGTAAAAAGCTTTTGAATTTGATCATCTAATTCCTGACGGTCTGTAATAATAAGCACACGGCTATCTCTTACGTTTTCACGAATCCATTTGGTAAGCCACACCATGGTTAAAGACTTCCCAGAACCTTGTGTATGCCAAAGAACACCCCCTTGTTTAGTTCTTACATTGGTTTGTGCTGCCTTAACACCAAAGTACTGATTAGGACGGCATAATTTCTTAACCCCCTTATCAAAGACTATAAAGTCATGGATAAGTTCCAATAGTTTGTGTTTCTCACAGAACAAATAAATATGCTTGTCTAATAAATAGTCAAAGTCTTTATCAGATTCTTCTTTCCAGGTTAAGAAATACTTCTCTGGGGTTTCTATGGTCCCGTAGCGCATTCCCTGCGTATCATTACCTGCCAATACGAATTGCATTGTAGTGAAGAACTTGGGAATAAAGGCGTCTTTTTGATTGTCTAAGTTCTGACGAATCCCTTGCTCAACACCTACCTTACTTCTTTTTAATTCTATGACACCCAGCGCAATTCCATTCACATAGATAACCACATCTGGGCGTTTGGTATGTTTACCTTGCACAGTAACTTCCTCTGCCACTGCAAATTGATTGCTCTCTACATCTTTCCAATCGATAAGCCAAACAGTTTCTTTGGGTTGCCCTAATTCTTCACGAACGGTAACACCATAGCGCAGTAGATGATAGACTTCTTTATTCGCTTCATACAAACCACTAGATAGGTTGTTGGCTGCTTTTACTACTTTATCAATTGCCTTTTGTGCCTGTATTAAAGAATAGCCTTTCTCTAACAAATAGTTTCTTAGAATGCCTTCTTCAATGGGTTGTGTTCTTACTTCTTCTTCCCAATCTCCCAAATAGGTGTAACCCAATTCAGATTGGAATAACTGAATAACTCTATCTTGAGAAGCTCTCTCTGGTTTGCCTATGTTAGTATTCATTCGTAACTAATTTT
>CAWVRT010000088.1:0-3899 GCA_963932515.1 uncultured Chitinophagales bacterium | reverse complement strand
TCTCTATTATTTTATTGTTTTTGCCGGCGTCATTGTTATCGGGTTCATTACCAAACTCATCAAAATAAAGTTGACTCAACTACATTAACAAACCAGAGAGTTCTATTTTATCTACATCTTGGGCATACACTTTATATTTTTGAGTATTCGGATTAAAGTTTTCGCAATACAAAACATTATAGGTGTCTCTTACCTTAAAATCTTTAACCAATGTTGGCGGACTATTTTTTTCTACAACAATAGACGTGAAGTAACTATTTTCAGAAGAATTGTTCAGAATAGCAAAGGTTAAGCCATAGGTGCTAATATCATTTTGATCAAAATTCTGAATAATATATTTTTTTAATAAAAGTGCATTTGAATCATTAACAGGCAAATGCCAGTTCAATTCTAACAAAGAATGACGCACATTTATATCCGCTTTTCCTAGCAGTTTTTCTAGCATTAACTTGCGCTCTTTCGGGATTCCTTTTACGATAAAAGATTTCCAAGGTGTAATACAAATTTTACCAACGCGGTTGTGATTAATAAGATTGATGTTCAAAAAAAGAAAGCTTTTTGGAGTGCTAAAAATGTTTAGGTATGCTGACTACGTATTGTAAAATTGTATATTGACAATTACAACAAATACTAAAAACAACAGTGTATAAAAAAAATTGCTACATCGAGTTCTAAAAAAAGAACTCATGCTAGAAATACGCAACTAATCTTATACAAATACGTTGCAGGTAATGCTGACCCGTCCTGAAATAAGGCTACATAATTTTAAACATTATGTACAGAAATGACAAAGTAATTAGACGTTACAGCGAACCTTTTAAATTAAAAATTTTAGCCGAACTTAGTATTGGCAAATACTGACCCGTCCTGAAATATGTATACACAAAACAATAAGTATATGTATAAAAATGACAGAGTAACCAGACGTTACAGTGAACCTTTCAAGTTAAAAATTTTATCCGAACTTAGTACTGATAAATACACCAAGAGCCAACTAGGAAAACTCTACAGTATTGCCCCTACGACCATTAATGAATGGATTCGGAAGTACGAACGTAATGACCTTATGAATACTAGAGTTATGGTAGAAACTAAAGATGAAATAACACGTATCAAAGCACTACAAAAAGAAATAGAACAACTTAAAAAATTAGTCCTTAAAAAAGATTTAGACGAGTTAGTGAATGATTCTTATCTCGAAGTAGCTGCTCAAAAACTAGGATATAAAAATATCTTGGAATTAAAAAAAAAGTTAAACATCAAGCTTTGAAAATAGCGGTAGATAAAACTAAGGGATTCGTGCATGTTTCTAGCGTATGTAACTGTTTTAACTTAAAAAGAGATGCCTTTTACAAGTACAATTGTAGAGTTGATCAGAGACTTCTATTTGAACATCAAATAATAGATGTCGTTAAAAAAAGACGCAAATCCTTACCTAGAGAAGGTGTATGCAAACTTATGAAATCATTAAATAAAGACTTTGAAAAACAGCAGTTAATCGTTGGAAGAGACACTTTGTTTAAAGTGCTGAGAGAACATAAAATGCTAACGCTTAGAAAGAGATATAGTGCTAGAACTACAAACTCTTATCATCGGTTTTTAAATATAATAACATTATAAAAGATGTTGTTATTAATAGACCCAATCAAGTCTGGGCATCAGATATTACCTATATCAGAACCTTGAAAGGGTTTTGTTATCTAGCTCTGATAACTGACATGTATTCCAGAAAAATAGTGGGTTACGACCTTAGTGACAGTCTAGAACTAAAAGGATGCGTGAGAGCCCTGAATAAAGCAGTATACCAAGCAAAAAACAGTAAAGGACTTATTCATCATTCTGACAGAGGAATACAGTATTGCAGCAATGTATACACACAAATATTGAAAAGGAAAAAGATAGGAATAAGTATGACTGAAGAAAATAATTGAGATGAAAATGCCCTAGCAGAAAGGGTTAACGGAATATTAAAAGACGAATTTTATCTCGATCAAACCTTTATGAATGTCGCACACGCAAAGAGAGCTGCAAAAAATGCAATTAAATTATACAATGAAGTAAGATTACATTTATCTTTAGACTTCAAAACACCGAATATGGTATATAAATTAACAGCCTAAATCAATTTTAATCTGTAGCCGTATTTCAGGACAAGACATTAAATAAAAAAGATGGAAAACGAGTTTAGAGCATTTATATCCAATTTCCCATTTTTAAATTCGGATGAAGCTGAAATTATTGTTGAGAACACCATACTTCGAGAGTTCAATAAAGGATATATATTGCTGAAAGAAGGTAGAATTTCAAAAGAATGTTATGCCGTAGTAAGAGGTTGCATAAGGGAATTCTACATAAAAGATGGATTGGAAAAAACCACTGCCTTTTTTACGGAAGGTGAATCTGTCAATTCTTTTTCTAGTTATACCAATCAAGTTCCTTCTAAGCATTTTTTGGAATGTTCTGAAGATTGCCTACTGACAGTTGGTAATCAATCTTTAGTTGACCAAATGTGTGAACGCATACCACGACTTACAGAATTCATAAAAAACGAAGTTGAAAAAGATGCTGGAGAACTTCAAGAGAGAATGGCCTCATTTATGACCTCTTCTCCTGAAGAACGCTTTACAGACTTGATGGAAAATAACCCTAGCTTAATGCATCGAGTTCCTCAACATCAGATTGCTAGTTATCTTGGTGTGACTCCTGAATCACTAAGCCGTATTAAAAAGCGAGCTTATCAGAAAAAAGCATAACCACTTTTAAGCTTTGGCTTCTTTGTTCATTCCTTTAATCAAGAGCCAAAATGCGAACCAAAATTCAGCAATTACAGCCAAAACAAGCAAAGACGAAAACAGTATAGAAAGTATCTCAGAATTCATCAATGTGAATTGAATAAAGCTATCTCCTGCATAGCCAATACCTCCTATCAACATTAAAATACCTAACCATTTAGGTGTTTTCCTTGATTTTCGAATGACATATCCAAGTGTAAAAAGATGAATTGCAAAGAAAATTTGCCAAGCCAACTCCCCATACTTATGAGCCTTGAAAAAAAGAAGGGTCAGGGATTCTAATTCAGAAGAACTAAATGCGCTTAGATATTCAGGCTGGGTCATAATTATTGCAGGAATCATGTAATTAATAAGATTCATTCCCATGATTATAGCCATGGCAAGTCTAGAATAAGTCGCAATGGTCATTCCTGTAGTACTAAATGATTTAAAAAGATGATAAAGCATCACGGTAAGCACAATTTCCAGAACCATTACTACGATATCACCTGCAATACCCCATCTAAATAATTCTTGATTATCTATTAGGTTCTGAAACGTAAGCACTGCATTTCCTTCAGCAATAATTACACTTGGCATATAACCAATACTAAATCCGCCAATAATTGCAATAATCAGATATAAAAGACTCGTTATTTGCGAATACGCCATTCCTTGAATTTGAAGTTTTGATAGTATCATTTTTTTAAATTTTTATTTGATACAAAAGTCGCCCTAGATTAGAACATATGCATTGACTTAAGATAAGAAGTTAACTCGCAAGAAATTTTATCTCATATAATTTAAGTACCTTGATTGCTAAATATTAAAACACCATATAACTGTGTAAAAATCATTACCACCCTGCGGGATGGCAACGCTTCTTTCACTAACCGTTGTAAAACATTAAATAACACCGTTCCAAAAAAACAAACACTTAATATGAACCATTTAGTTTCTAAGCTTATTTTCCAACCACGCTTTTGGATTCTTTTTATTTGTTTGAACTTTAATTTATCTACAAATGCGCAAACTTTCGTTAATATCGAATCAGGAGTATTATTTACGGGCTCTAATAATATTCGTAATGGCAATAATGGAACGCTATTTTCTCTGAAAAATGATTTT
>CAWVRT010000087.1:0-3927 GCA_963932515.1 uncultured Chitinophagales bacterium | reverse complement strand
TCTTTACTCAAACGTAGTTAATAACGAGAAAGATATATTAGACTTAGTTGTCAAATGGTCAATTGAGAATCAAGTAGACTTTATTTGGTACCTGACAAGCAATTTAAGAAGTACTAATAGGTTGTTTTCATTGATTTTTAAAAAAAAAATAAACTTTGCTTTTAATTCCTCCAACATGATTTTATCTAAATTTTTAGAACATGGCTTGAGTAATGCTCATGGTATTGATAGTGACATTGATTATATTGTAAGAGATAGATAAAATTTTAATAAATGAATAAAAATAAATTTGAACAATACACAAAAGACTTAAATCTTAAGCAAGTCCATACCGGAAGTATTTGGACAGAAGGCCCTTGCTATCTAAAGAAATCAAACAAAATTATTTGGAGTGATATACCAAATAATAGAATGCTAAGTTTTAACTTTAAGAAAGTTGAAATTTTTAGATCACCCTCAAATTTTTCCAATGGAAACACTACTGATAATAATGACAACCTTATTACATGTGAACATGGTGCAAGACGAGTTACAAAAACAGATCAAAATAATATTATTACATTAATCGCAGATGAATATAACAATATGAGATTAAATTCTCCAAACGACATATGTGTTCATTCGAACGGAAGCATTTTTTTTACCGACCCCCCTTATGGAATTATTAATCCTAAAAGAGTAGAAGGGTTTCCAGGAAAAATGATGTATGGCGGATGTTATGTTTTTAAATACGATCTAAAAAAAAACACACTAGAAGCTTTAGTTACAGATATGGAAAGACCTAATGGAATAGCACTTTCTCCAGATGAATCTCATTTGTTTATTTCTAATACTGGCGACACTAAATATATTAGAAAATATGAAATTGATAAAAATTTAAAAATTTCTAAACCTATTGAGTTTGCTAAGTCAGATCCAGAACATGTATTTGATGGATTTAGGTTTGATGCAGAAAATAATCTTTGGACTAGTTGTGGAAAAGGAGTTGCATGTTACGCTCCTTCCGGTGAACAAATTGGATATATTAAAATGCCAGAATTAGTATCAAATGTTGATTTTGGTGGACCAGAAGGTGAAATATTATTTATTACAGCCAGCACTTCTTTATATATGACAAATTTAAATATCAAAGGTGCAAAATTTAAATAAACAATATGAATAAAAAAATTTTAGTAACCGGTGCTTCCGGACATCTGGGTGGAATGCTATTTAAAACAATGAATGAAATAGGTTATAAGAACCTTCTAGGAACAGACTTAAAAAAAAAAAATATAGGAAAAAAAGAAAAGTTTATTACAGCTAATCTTAGAAATTTTAAATCTACTTTAAAAATTACTAAAGGTATTTATGCTATAGTTCATTTTGGTGCTATTCCAATAGAAGATTCACAGCAGAACATTTTAAAAAACAACATTATAGGTACGTACAATCTTTTTGAGGCAGCAAGAATAAATAAAGTTAAGAGAATAATTTTTGCAAGCTCAAATCATGCTATTGGATTTCACAGAAGAACTTCAAAGCTAAACGAAGTTTCTATGCAAAGGCCTGATAGTCACTACGGTTTGAGCAAAGCTTTTGGTGAAGATCTTTCAAGGTTATACGCTGATAAATTTAATATTAAATCTATGTGTATTCGTATTGGCTCATGTTTAAAAAAACCAGAAGACAGAAGACATCTGTCAACCTGGATTAGCTACGCAGACCTTACCCAGTTAGTTGATATTGGAATTAAACATAAATCACTTCACCATGAAATTGTTTATGGAGCTTCGAAGAATAAAAGATCTTGGTGGAATAATTCTAAAGCTTATAAGCTTGGGTACAGACCTAAAGATAGTGCTGATAGATTTAATATAAACCTACTTAGTAAAAATGAATATAAAGATCAAATGGCTTTACTTTTTCAAGGAGGCGTTTTTACTTCGGCAAACTTTAAAGGCAATATTAAGAAAATCAAATAAAATTCTAACACAAAAATAATAAAAATTTAATCAACATGTTTTTTAAAAAACTTTTCCAGGAAATTAAAGATGTCACTATACCTCTGTATAAAATTTTAATTCCATTCGTTTTTATAATTAAATTTTTAGAAATTATAGGTGCTGTAGACATAATTGCTAAAGCTTTTGAGCCTTTAATGAGTTTAATAGGTTTACCTGCTGCGTTTGGTATTATCTGGGTCACCGCATTAGTTGTTAATATTTATGCAGCATTGATCCTGTTTGTAAATCTTTTGCCTTTTGTTGATGTAAGTGTTGCTCAAATTACAATTTTGACCGTAGCTATGTTATTCGCCCATAATCTTATTGTAGAATCAGCAATATCAAAATCAGCTGGGGTTTCATTTTTATTTACAATAATTTTTAGACTTATTTCAGCTTTTCTTGCTTGCTGGATTTTAAATTTAATTTATACATACTTTAACTATCTAAACGAACCTTTCGTAACATCTTTCACAATTGAGCCGCCACAAGTAGGCTTACTATTTTGGTTAAAAGACCAGGCGCTATACTTATTTTATATTTTTATTATTGTTGTGATTCTAGTAACTTTATTAGAAATTTTAAAATTCATACAAGTAGAAAATTTTTTAAAAAAAATATTAGTTCCACCGCTAAGAATTTTTGGCATTAGTGATTCTGCTATGAATATTGTCATTGTAGGAATGACAATGGGTCTACAGTTTGGTGGAGGAATTTTAATTAAAGAAGTTAACTCCGGTAGAATAGATAAACAAAGTGTTTTTCTCTCTATCCTCATGATTAATTTAGTACATGCAGTTATTGAAGATACTTTATTGATGCTTGCCGTAGGCGGACATTATTCGGGAGTTATTTTTGCAAGAATAATTTTTAGCTTATTTATTTCTTTGATTATGTTAAAAATCTATCAAAAATACGATTCATTTTTTGAGAAATATGTTTTTAATGAGCGCCTAAGATCGCTGCCAGTCTATACAAAAAACTAAGATAATTTTTCCTCTTCTTCACTTTCAAGATCTAAATCGTTATCGTCATCGTTATCGTCACTATCATCGTCATCAAAATCTTCATTCTCTTCATCTTCAAAATTTTCATCTTCATTAGTATTATTCAGAACCGCAAACTCAACTTTTTCTTTTTTAATCCATTTTTCTGCTGATTTCGGAATTTCGTCTTCTTCTTCCCAGGCTTCAATATCAGAGATTTCTAAATCTAAAGCTTCTGCTGCTGAGTCAAGGTCTAGCTGCAATTCTTCTAATAATTCTAAAAATTCTTTATATGTCATAATTTTTAATACTAGTTGCCATTTACACTAATTTTTTTATTTTGCTAAGTAAAAAAACATCGTTTATTGATTTTTTTGGAAAAAAAATAGAATTGCTTGAGATCTTTTTAAGGAAACACTATTAGGCTTTAACAATTTTTTGAGTAATTCTGTCTAAAATTATAGCTAATATAACAATGGCAGTACCACCTATAGCAGCTGAACCAATATCCAGCCTACCTAATGCCACATACACTGTAAGACCTAAGCCACCCGCACCTATTAACGCTGCTATAACAACCATTGATAGAGCTAACATTAATGTCTGGTTGATACCTGCCATTATCGTCTTAAGCGCAAGAGGTATTTCAATTTTTACTAAAATTAGTAATTTTGTTAACCCTAAGCTTGATCCTGCTTCTTTAAATCCTTTTCCTACTTGTCTGATACCAAGATTTGTAAGCCTTATCATGGGAGGCAATGCAAAAATAATTGTAGCTACTACACCTGGCGTTAAACCTATTCCAAAAAGCATAACTACAGGAATTAAGTAAACAAAGCTTGGAATAGTTTGCATAATATCTAGTATTGGCCTCATTATTGTTTCGAATGTTTTGCTTCTAGAAGAAAGAATTCCTAAAGGTATTCCTATAATTATACAAAAAATAACAGCAGTAAAAA
>CAWVRT010000086.1:0-3928 GCA_963932515.1 uncultured Chitinophagales bacterium | reverse complement strand
TAGAACCCATATCAGTAACACTACTCACATCCCAATTTAATGGCTGATTAAATGCAGTTGCTTTAGAAAACATTTGTTGCATATTAATAGCACTACTTGTATCAAAATTCAATGGTTGATTAAATACTCCTGCATTATCAAACATATTGTACATATTGATAACACTACTTGTATCAAAAGTCAATGGTTGGTTAAATGCTGTTGCATTTTGAAACATCCTTTGCATATTAGTAACACTACTTGTGCCCCAATTTAAAGGTTGATTAAATGCAATTGCATCTCTAAACATCGTGTGCATAGTTGTAACACTACCTGTATCAAAATTTAATGGCTGATTAAATAATGTTGCACCATAAAACATTTGTTCCATATTTTTAACAAGACTTGTATCCCAAGAACTTATGTCTTGATTAAATGATGTTGTATGAGAAAACATTTGATCCATAGTAATAACATTACTCGTATCCCAATTCAATGGTTGGTTAAATGTAGTTGCATAACCAAACATTAGCCTCATACTTTCAACACTACTAACATCCCAATTCAATGGTTGATTAAAAGAAGTTGCTTGATAAAATACACCTTCCATATTTAGAACACTACTTGTGTCCCAAGATAAAGGCTGATTAAATGCAGTTGCTTTTCTAAACATAAATGACATATTTTCAACACTACTTGTGTCCCATGCAGAAATATCTTCATTAAAAGTGTTTACCGCAGAACCACCACTTCTATTTGGATAAAATGCTTCTGACATATTAGTAACCGCACTAACATTCCAATCTCCTATTAAGCCCCAAGTTGCCTCAGCTAGTGGTTGGTTTGTAAACCAAAGGTCTACGGCAGTATAAAAATCAAAGTCAGTTATACCAGCACCAACAAAACTTGTAGAAGTTGATCCGTACCCTTCAATATTAGCTGAAAAACTTATAAATTCGTCTATATTGTTTTCTCTGCTTAAGCTGGTTAAATACCCCTTGCCAATATCGACAAGTTTAGAATTATTATATATAATTTTCCACTCTATTAAAGTTCTATTTCTCTTTAAAACTCTTAATCTGTCTAAACTAATTTTTGTATTGTCACCACTTGGAAAATTTGTGTTTTCAAAGATTCCATCAAAAGAAATATTGTAATTTTGGTTTGTTGGTGTGCTTGTTTTCCAACCACCGTTGTCTCTTGTAGTTGTTTCTAACATTTCAATTTCTTCGCTGAAACTGTCAGAAGTAAGACAACCAATAGGTAAAAATTCATCTACCCACTTTATATATAAAATACTATAACCCCCATCTATCATAACTCCCATCTATCATCTCCAAGTCAAAGATAAATAAAAACTATTTAAAAGGTTAAAATCTAGCCTTTAATTGTTGGTTCAACTACATTTCCGTAATCAAACGTGAATTGATAATCTACATCACTTAAAATATCAGTATTTAAAACCTCCATTAACTCTAAAGATGTGATATTACTAAGCGCATTATAAGAATATGTAGTTGGCATAAATTTACCTGTTAAGCCATTAATAGTAACTAAAGATAAATAATTAAAATATCCGTAAACATCACCTTTGTAGACTTGTAAAGGTTTAGAATACATTTTCATCCGTTCCTCACCCATTATTTTTAAAAGTGGCTCTGTTTCTTGTGCGCCCTGCCTAGTCCATTTGTCAGTTGTTGTTGTACTGTCTGCTTTGTAAATTGCACCTACATAAGTATCAGAAGGATTGTCACCGTTATACACCTCTTTTACATCTTTAATTTTAGAAGATGGTTTTAATTCTCTCTGGAATGTGTGATTTTCTCCTTTAATATCGTCTAATTCTCTCCCTGCTGGTGAAAATCCGCATTTAGAAATAAGTACTTCATCACCAACACCAGGAAATTCTAGTTTAAGTGGTCTCCATATTTCAATTTTAACACTACCTGCAATCGGCATGTTGTTTGATGTTATTTTTAAATTTATTACTTCATCCCTTACATCTTCAAATATATAATTAGAAGAGTTTATCCATTCACCATTGTTAGCCAAATAATAAGTATCTGTTCCATCCGTTAAAACCACTCTAAAATACACTATTACCCTAGAATTAAACAAGTCATTATTTCCGTAAAACCGAAAAGATGAATTAAACTCTATTATATTACCAGCATCAAAGTTAAAACTGTCAGAAGTCAGTACTAAAGTAGATAATGTTGCAGGAGATGAAAATGGAATTATATCCAATCTAAAACCTAAATTATTTGCTGGAAATTCTAGGTTGTTAATATCGTCAATTGTCCACTCTTCAATGTATAATAAGGGGAATGTGGTTTCACTTCTTAGATATAAATTATTAAAAAAACTTTTTACTAATCCGTATTTATAATTAATTCTATAAGCACCTATTGCACTTTTTATTGTTTTTTGTTGGTTTCCGTTTGCGTGGTGTGGGTAGTAATTATCTATTTGACTACCTAAATCAAAAGCAAAATCTATTGTTTTTATTATTGGACTTAATGCAACCCCTAAATTATCATAAGTAAAGAATATCTGTGAAGAAAAATCAACTAAAGAGTTTGGTTTATATATTAACCACTCGCCTTTAAATGATGTTATAACCGCACCAAAAGGCTCTAAAACAGACTTTAAAACTTCTTCGCAATTCATTATAGTATCTTTATCATCCTTAATAAATCTATTCGCATTAAAGTAAACGTTATCAAATGTGTTTAGTGTTTGATCTAAACCATCGTAGTAAATTTTTACACTTGTAAGAATGTTTTGAGGTGTTTTTGTACGCTTTAAGCAATTAACAACAATTTCTAAAAGTGTTTGTTTGCCTACAAAATTAACTCCTGTAGCATCTTCTACGTAAGATAAATTTGCAAGGAATCCAAGTCCATCAGTACAATCTAAAGATATAATCCACTTGTCAGATACTAAACTTTCATATATTCCCTCTGGAGACAACCAACCATTGAAAAGTATTTCATTTGCTCTTGTATAAACAACCGAGAAAGTTCGTTCTTCTTCACTATATAAATCATAAAAAGTTAAAGCACTATTAGCCTCTAAATCTATTTGTAAACCAGAACCTCTTACAGGTTCTAAAGTATCTTTTGTTTCGGAATAATCTAAACTACAACTTCCGTAAATCTGTGTAGAATCTCCTGTAAAAGTAGCATCCGATATTTCAACCCTATGCACTATTGTTTTAACATCCGTAAATTCAAACCAATATTTTAAAGCCATAATTTTAATCTATTAACGATAAAGAACCGCCTAATCTTCTATTTCTTGAAAGTGTATTACTTAAAACACCAACTAATTTTGTACCCTGTATTTCAAATACTACATTTTGCATTCCGCCCGAACTAGATGCTCCGAAGTTACCGCCTCCGCTTGAACCGCTAAAATTACTTGAACCAGTTTGACTGCCACCGCCACCGCCAGAAACAATTCCAGAAACTCCTTTAATAGCTGAACCTATTGCAACTAAAGCAATACCTGCTGCAATCGCTGTAAATGGATTTGTAAAAGATAATTTTATTGCCATCATTGCAGTACCAATTCCTATGGCTGTTTGCCCTAATTTTATTGCAATATCTCCGATAGTACTAAGTAAAACATTCCCTAACGCACTCATTACGTTAGTTCCGTTGGATAACGCACCACCTATAGCGCTTCCTATCCCATCAAACGCTCCCATAACATTTGGCGCAATATCTATAACATCTTGTAAATTATTAACTAAAGGCGCTGTGTTAATTTCTGGAACAGGCATTGTTGTTGTTGCTCCTAAATCAGCTAAACCAACAGCTTTTAAATCTAATCCTGTCGCTTTTTTTCTACCTCCAGCAGAACCTTCGTCAATTCCTTCTGCAATTTCTATTCCAATAGATTTACCAACTTCTTTGGCAGTTTCTTTTAAAGAATCTCCTAAAGA
>CAWVRT010000085.1:0-4063 GCA_963932515.1 uncultured Chitinophagales bacterium | reverse complement strand
ATTAATCGAAAAAACGCTTTGTATTTTTTGGCAACTACTTCTGCGTCTAATTTTTGATATTTAAGAAACGAGCGTTCGTTGCTATGACCAGAAAATTTTACAATCACTGAAGCGGGGAAGCTTATTGAAAAATTTAAATACCGTCATTTCTTAATTGAAAAACTAAACAAGGAACTCAAAGGTTCGTTTGATTTTGGAGAAGACAATGTTTTAGTAATAAATGGTAAATCAATTCTTAAACGCTTTTGGAATATTCCTAAAGATGAGAAAGAAGTGGATTTATATTTCAAGATTATTTCAGATGAAATCAATTCCAAAGATGTATTAAAAACAACTAACTAATTACCAAGGTGCTTCATCACTTTCAGTACTAGTGGAATCAAGATTAATATTCATAGTACTAATAAAGCTATTTTCCTGGTCTTCTGGGTGTTTTTCTTGCACCTCTTCCTTATAATGCTTTTCTATATAGGCCTTTTTCCAGGCTTCTCTTCTTTCTTCACTCCAAAACTCATCTGGCGAAGGCATTTCATCTTCAGATAGTTTTTCAAACTTACCTACTCCTTTATAGTAATAGGAAATATTTTCTTCTAAACTTAAAATATCTATTGCACCTTGGCCACTTATACCGATTAGTTTATGAATAAGTTCATCCCTTTCTTTTGTCGAATTTGTGTAAAAGTAAAACTGTACCCATGGCAGTTGCTTAATCTTCCAACCATTTGTAAATTCTATTTCTAAATTAGGGATATCGTAAGGTTTTATGTCAATATATTCTAGAAGTTCTGTAGTATTTTTGAACTTTTTGCGCATCTTTCTAATGGGATGTACCGTGTTTTTACGTTGCCTGTATCCATTATTAACTTGATAAAGTAGCGTTTTACTTTTAATTTCTAAGTGTTTGAAATGGAATAATAACCATAAGTTTGTTTTAGTATTTACATGCATACTAAAGCTTTTCTTATCTGAAAAAAGTTCTATGCCGCCAAATAAAGAGTTCCACATTTTAATTTATTGTTATTCATGTATCTTTTAAAGATAGTTATCTAGCAGTAATAAATACATCTATTAATAAAGTTGGTGTGCTAATAGCATGCTTTATCAATGGAGGCACTTTAAATGTAATTATTATTTTGTAAACAAATTAGTTAAACTCAAAAAAAACACAAAGTATTAAGAATTGTATATTCTAATATAAACTTTGCCTCAAAAATTATTCTTGAAGAATAAGGCTGATATTATTTGCTTATGGGTTGGCGTACTTTGTTACTACACAAAAACCTCTCGTAAATCCTATAAAAGCTATGTTTTATGCACGTTGTTGTGTAATGTATATCTTTAATTTCCATAATAGCTTTTGGCTTTAAAGGTTTTTTCAATCAAGTCTCCATTAATATTGAGTTGAACAACTAAAACTATTTCATGATAGTTTACTTTAAAAAAATCACTGTTTTCATTTGAGAAATCTCCTTCATTAAATTGGTTTACATATGCTAACCATTTATCCCTATCTTCTGCATTGAGTCTGTTTCTACCCAATTCATTAAGAACAGCCTCTCTTAATTGATTTTGATTTATTCCTTCAAATTCTTCTAATATGCTTTTTGAAACATCTATTTCAGGATAAAAGAAAGTATTCTTTTTGTATATGAGTTTTCTTTTGGATTTATAAACTAACTCGTCCAATTGCATAAATTGAGCAATATTATCAGGTTTATCACTCCAAATTGTAGGATATATATATACATATCTATATACATTTTCTAATTTTATGTTTTTAGGTAATAGAAGTTTAACATTGGCTGAGTTAATATGTGGCAATGGATTAAAATTTAATTCATTCATGTGGATTGTTTCTTGCTCTAAAAGAGAATCACAAAAATTAAATAAAAACAAATCGTAAGTGCCAGTTTTTTTAGTGTTTTCAAAACCGCATGGAAGTCTAAAATATTTTTGATTAACGCTGTTTATTTTAATATTACTAAATCCATCTTTAACTGGAATAAGTGAATTATCTTCAAATCTATATTTATTAGTGAATAAATCTCCAACTTCACTTATCATAAAGCCTCCACTACCATTCGATAAGGCTTTTGCTTTTAGTATAACATGGTTTCCGTCTATTTTGTAATTACCTTTTAAAGTATTACCCCACAAGTCATCCGTATTTGTAGTGTATGAAATTTTAAATTTAAAGTTGTTATATAGAGTTAATTGTCCATTACAACAATTCCCCTCAAATTCTAAGTTTGAAACTAAAACTTCTTCTTTGCTAGAACAAGAGTATAAGAAAACGAATAAAATTGAAATGATTAAATATTTTATAATTCTGTTCATATTTGTTCAAAATATTGCACCTAACGGTTAGTATATCAAAAGTAGGCGATTACGAAGCACAAAACTTTCGGTTAAGCAAAAAGTTTGATACGAGCCCAAAGCCTTGATTTTATTAGAATTTCTCCTATTTTTTATACACATTGTTACCAAATGTTACTTTTTGTTTTCAATATTTATCAACTTTTCTAGTATTTCATTATTAAATCGTCCATTACTTTGATACGAAAATTTGTCAACTTTCTTAATTACCTCTCTTAGATTTGAGATACTTAATCCACTGTCTTTTAAGTTTAATGATTCTCTAAACATTATCCCAAATAAAATTGCTTTAGTATTATCGTATTCAATTATTTCGTTTGCTAAAATAAATTTATCAAGTCCTTCGTTTATTCCTTTAATATTATTAATTGATTTTATTGAGTCAAGTTGTTTTTTGAAAATTTTATTAAATAACTTAAATTGTGTTGCATCCCCAATAAATCCGTCAGGCTTTAAGTTATTCTCCTCCTGGAAATATTTTAATTGTTCAAGTATTTCGTAATTGGCGATTCCATCAATTTCATAATTATAATATCCTACTTTTTTTAACCAACTTTGAATTCTTAAAATACTAGGATTTTGTTCATCATTTCTTGGTTTTATAAAACAATAAATATCCATTGCTTGAGCCCAGTTGCCCTCAGTTGCTCTTTGGTCGGCACGGATTTTTAGATTTTCAATATTTGAAAAATAAACCAAATAAATAGGTGAAAACAAGGCTATGACATACAACAAAACAGGAATGAGCAGAAGTCCAAACTTGATTTTTTTTGATTTAATTAATCCGATTTTGACAGCTATAAAACCTATTACTAAATTAACAAGCATAAATAATATACTTAACCCGTTGAAAGAAGTAGGAAATAAATCTGGTTCTCTACCAATTTCTGGATAAACTCTATTTATTAGACCTAATAACAAAACTAGATAACACAAAGAAGTAGCTAGCCAAATTAGGAAGGTTATTATATATCCTATTTTTTTCACGTATTTTTTTTCTAATATTGCACCTAACGGTTTTGTATAGGGTTAGTGTGGGAGTTGGAAATCGTATAATTTTCAGCCTAGCACTAAGCTTCTACTTATTTTGTGTTTTTATCTTAGTCGATCTAAAAATACTTAAATAAGTAGAAGTGACATAATAAACAAACACAAAACTTTGGGAAAGCCTAAAAACCTAAATTAACTTTATACGGCTTAAGTTTATATTTTTTTTCTCTTGTCTCTCCAATTATCACTCCAAAATTACCCTTTATTGAGTTCCAATTTTTTTTAGGTAAATATGTTTTTGAAACAGAACCATCAAGGTATAGAGCATTCTTATAACCTAGTTTCTTAAAATAATTGCGAAATCGTAAAAATTAATTTTCTCTTTAGATATTGCAAATATGAGTTTTCCATCGGGTAAAATTCCAACCCCATTTCTAACATTCATGTTCTTAGAACCATATCTAAACTTATCATGAATTTCTCCATCTATGACTAATAAAGGTCCTGATTGAGTTGCGTATTTTATATTTATGTTTTCAAAATCAGGTGTTATTCAAAATAAAAGAAGGGCATACAACCTTTTTAAGCCAAATTATTCGAGTTTTAAGTAGGTGGTATTCAAGTTAGAGGGAAAAATGCAGCGACGCTTCAGTTGCTGTATATGCTGGTTATTTTATGTGTAAATTGTATTAAAATT
>CAWVRT010000084.1:0-4241 GCA_963932515.1 uncultured Chitinophagales bacterium | reverse complement strand
GTAATGGACTTTGGTAATCAAATCTGTATAATGGCTTATATAATTAATGAACGATATAAAGGACTTAAAGACGGTTGTATAACCCATATAACAACTAATTTAACAAAAAATCAAATAATAGAAATTTATGGGGGTCGTATAGGTTCGAGAATGAACGAAATGTTTAATGTAATTACGCTAGGTTCAAAAATCAATTCAGTAGATTATAGAAAATAAAAAAAATCATGAAAGAAGTAAAACACCAGCCACTAAAAAGTATTGACCTAAAAGCAATCAATATACTTTCACAGTCAATAAACCCTAATTGCAAAAATTGTATTTTCAATATTAGTGATGTTTCTGTTAATTGTGAAAAAAGAAATATGAAGTTTGATTTTGTTTCAACTATAAAAAACATGAATAAAATCTATAAATGTTTTGAACATAAGTTATGTACAGAAAAAATTGTTTTTAATAAGACAAAAAAATATACTGATAAAGAGATCTTTTCTTTCGGTAAAAAAATTGAAGAAAAAACCAACAAAAAACTAATACATACGATTGAAAAAGAAGATAGTTTACTATTTTTTTTAAGTGATTTTAATAACTTATAAAGTCATTTTTGACGTTTAAAAAAGTTATATTATAATCTGAATCGTAAAACGCCTATTTATAGCACTTTTCTGTAAATAGGCTTTTTTATGCGCATTATTCAAAATAGTTTCACAGTATAAATACAAAGAAAACTAATGGATAATAAAATTTTAAAAGGAACAATCAAAGATTTTAAAACAGGAAAACTTATTGAAAATGCTACTATTTTTCAAGAGGGTAACAAATCTGTTACAATACAATCTAATAATAAGGGAGAAATAGCACTAAATATCAATCCTAGCGCATCTAAAGTTGTTACAGTTGTTATAGACGGCTATATCAAAAAATCCTTTCCTATACTTAACCTAGACAAAATCTATACTTTCAGAATAAAAGAAGATGTTGAACTTTCCAATGAAACTCCAGTAACAAAACCCATAAACAAAAGTTTACAACCAAAAAAAGATAAAACTCTATTATTTATCGGTATTAGTATTCTAATAATCGTTACTGGAGTTTCTATTTATCTAATCATCAAGAATAAAAAAGCTATACCACTTATGAATGCTGGAATAAATACACCACCAGCAATAGTTAAAACAAATGTAATAAATGAAGTTTTAAAAGAAACCAGCGATATAAAAGAAGTAATTAAAAGTATAAACCCAGTTTTTACACCACCTACTCCAGTAGGAATATAAAATAATAATAATGGTACAACAAATAACAACAAAATTAACAGAACAAGAAGATATAGATTATTTAAGGATAGTAGTTGAATGGAGAATAAAAAACGGCTATTCAAAGAATAAGGCTGATTTTTTAAAACAAATGGTTTTAGGTGGTTTAAAATCTAGCATTAACAATCCTTTATTTGTAAAAAAGCCTAATGATGAAGAAATAGCACTAATAATAATACAAGAAGAAATAGCACTAGCAGAAAAAAATAAATAATTAATGCTAAGTAAAAACAGGAAATATAAGTACGTCCAAAAAAATGTAGATGCAGACGAAAACGAATTTTTTGACATGATAATTCAATTTAAGCATTTGAAAACCTTTAAAAGATTTGATAATGAAATTGAATGCGCTAAAGCCGTTGATATATTTTTCATAAGACATGGTTATAAACCACCAAATAAACTATACAAAAAATATGACAAGTAAATTTTTAAAAGTAAAAAGAGAAGAATTAACAGACCTAATAACCAAAAGAATAGATGCAGAAAAAAAAGTAGAAGAATATAAAGAACTTCTTAAAGATATAAATGATGAAGTGGGAAATTTTACTGGTAAATTTTTAACAGAAAAGGGAAGTATAAATTTTGGTAAAGTATTTAAAATTCTGATGTCTTTAAAAACTGGTGGTAATCCAAGTAAGTTAAAAAATGACTTAGGACTGGACGGCATTTTTTTAATTAAAGAGAATATAGACCAAATACTAAAAGATGAATAAAACAGAAGAAATAGAAGAAATTGTAATAGATAGTACTATTGAAAAAGAAATAGAAACGCTAAAAGATGATGAAGATAGTTTTTTTGACATTGAAAAGGAATTTTTAAGGCAAACAGAAGAAATAAATACGCAAGAAACAGAAGAAAATACCATAATAGATGAAGAAACGGTAGAATTTGACACAGAATTTGAAGACGAAACGCCTGATGAAACGCCTGATGAAATAGATGAAGAAATAGAAGAAATACCAGCATTTGAAAATCAATTAACAAGTGAAACTATTGCCGACTTATTGGCAAATTTGCACAATGTTATACTCCCACCAGCAATCATAGGAATACATAAAAAGATTTTTTTTAAAACAGGAGAATGGGAAAAAATACAAAAAATACTTTTAAAGGAAACTAAAGCATTACAAAAAGAAAAAAACCTAGTATTAACAGTTGAGGAACTAAGGGCAAAAAAAAGGTACAATGCTTTTTGTGATTTTAGAGATAATAAAGCACAACTAACAGAAAAAGAGATCGAAAACTTATCTAAAGCATGGGCGCACCAGTTACAAGTATGGGGGTTTAATAATTCAAATATAAATGTAAATCCTTTGGTACAAGCTTACGGAATGATATTACTATCTAAGGGTATTGCAATAGGTACTGATAAAATGACAAAGAATTAAATTGACAAAGAGAGAATATATAAAATCAATTTTAGTAGGCTTTAATAATACAGGCAAGACGTATTATGTAAGGAATGTACTAGCAAAAAAATTACTTAAAGCAGATAAAACAAAAAAAATTGTTTTAATTTCTTCTAATTGTTTTGATAAAACCTTAAAAGGCGTTAAACAGGTACACTCCTTTAAAGACTTAAAAAGATTAAAAAGTGGTTTTGTAGTGTTTTGGGATAAAAAACATTTTAGGGAACATGGCGAAAATGGATTTTTTGATGAATTATACCAATTAGCAGAAGACGGACACTTAACAAATGGTGCAATAATAATTGACGATGCGACAAAGTACTTTTCTAAAGGAGTAATTTCAAAGGTCATGGCATCATTTTTAACTGATTATAGACATTTTGGTTTAGACTTCTTCTTTATATTTCATGAACTAAAAAGAATTCCAACAATACTACTGGACAGAATACATATAGTATTAATGAAAAAAACAACAGAAACAAATTTAGACTTAAAGTTTTTTAATACTAGAGGGTTCGGAAATGCACCAGCTTTTTTAAAAGCATATAAAATACTTAATAAAATTTCTTTTGATAGTAAATTAAGATATACAACAATTTCTGTAAAAACTGGTATTTAATGAATAATCAAGTAAACTATACAAAATCCGAACTAGCCAATTTATACGGCTATTCTTATAGCAAATTTGCTAGTGAATTACGAATAATGGATTTTTACAAAGTCTTCCCAAAGCATAAACACAAAAACTATATTACACCCTTACAACTAGTTTATATATATGAAAACATAGGTTTACCAGTAAATAATGGTTAATGTAGTTTAATGCTCTTCAATACTGTTTAGTGCTGGTTAGTGCTGGTATTAGCTATTCTAACTTGCACTATGTTTACGACTTCTTAAAACAAAAAAAATTTACTAGAAGTATGAAACCACAACAAAAAATAAATTATTTAATCATTACAGTAGGCGTCCTAATAACGTATTTAGTTTATCATTTTTATAAAATGAAAGCAGACGAAACAAAAGCAGTAGCACAGGCAGTAGCAACAACATTAAAAAATGATGCAAAGCCAAGTAGTGTAAAAATGAATCCTAACGACTCAAATAAATTTGCATAATGAATATTAACAGAACTATAAACATATTAATATTTTCAGTAGTTGGAATAACTATTTATTTAGTAATGAAAGCTAGAAAAGAAATGGAAATAAAAAAAATTATTGAAACAACAATCGCACCAGCACCAGTAAAGAAACCTTGTGTTTGTCCAAAAATCTTAAAATTTGATAACGAGGGGAATCAAATTCCTTGCGACTGTTCACATAAAAAAGCTTACTAAATATATATATATTAACAATAAAAAATTTAAAAAAAATGAACGAATTATTAAAAAGTACTAATGTTTTATCGTCTTTATCAAAAGACCAAATTTTAATTTTAGCGAAAAACGGAAATAGAGTAGTAAACGGAAGTTTTACTGTGACACTTGACAATACGGCTGGTGCAGATGCTAAG
>CAWVRT010000083.1:0-4505 GCA_963932515.1 uncultured Chitinophagales bacterium | reverse complement strand
TTTCATTTTTTAATTAATAGCTTTCAAAAGGCAAAAAATAGTAGTAAATATTAATATTACAAGTATCATTTTTTTCCTAACTGATCCTCCTAATGTAACAATTTTAAAAGTCTCACTATTATCATTCTTATTTTTTCTATCTTTTTCCCAATATTTATTCGAGATATAAAATAGTATTGTTAATATCGTAAAAAAAATTCCGTACAATAAGTATTCTGACATTATTTTATATTTTTTCTTCAGTTTGAGTTTATTCCTAAAGTATTAATTCCGTTTGAGTGATAATTCGCCCGATAGTGTTCAGCATTCTGTTCAGTTTTTATAAATCTTACAAAAATTCCAAAAACTTGTCTGACTTCCCTAATAATCTTAATTCATAAATACATTATTAATATGTTTAACGGAATTAAAAAAGGAAGACCACAAGAAAACCAAAATCCTATTTTATATGCCGTATTTCTATATTTTTCAGAATTTTTAGGATCAATTATTTTTTCAGAAATAGGCCCTAAATAATAAAAAAGATTTGCTATTCCAATCATAATTAAATATCCAATTGCCTGAAAAAAGATTGTAAAAATTGTCACATCTAATTCTAGATAATTTGATTCATCACTCACGATTTCAATTAGGGTTATGTACAAAATGAAAGCTATAATTCCACTTATTATTAATCCGATATTATATTCTGAACGTTTTTTTCTCCACCATTCATTTCTCAATTCTACTTTTTTATTCCAAAAATCATTTGACATTTCTATTTTCATTTTGCATTAAAGCCAACGGTGTACTGTATGGTTAGTGGCGTATTAAAATTCTCTAATTTTCAAGAAAGCAATAAAATTTATAAAAAAGAGCTAACTTTAAAGCTAGCTCTTTGTAGCCATTAATTATACAGATTGTTAGGCATAGGGTTTTCTAATATTCTATTATATCATCTGCACAAGGGAGTCCTCTAGAATCTTCACAAGGGTCATTATTTCTATATACTACATTAAAGGACTGTCCAAGCCAATCTGAACAACCGCACTCATTAGAGGCTCTTGCTTTAATATATATTTGTGTAGAACTGTTTACGTTTGGTCTAAAATTTATGTAGGACTGATTGGGAGAGTGTCTAACCATACTTGAAGGAACTTGAAATTCCCAAGTATATTTGTCTATATCTAATTGTCCGTTGTAATACACCCCTAATAAATTCCAACGATTATTTTGAAAATTATACGATTGATACCTATTAAATCTCATTTTAGATTTTTGTGGCTTTACTTTTACTTCTACATTCTTTGAAAAAGAAGTAATACCACATTCATTAGAAGCACTACCAATAGCCCCGCTTATTGTAATATGACCAGAAGCTGTACTATTTAACCTTCTTAGCATTATAGCATTACTACTGGTAGAAACTATTTCAACAAGGTGTGCGCCCTCTGAAATAGACCAATTTACGTCGTAGCTTGTATTTACATAGTAATTACCTGTTTCACAAAGTATTTCTTCTCCAATAATGGCGTTACTACCACTACAAAATGCAGAACAGTCAGTTACTGAAGTTGTTTCTTCTAATTCATCAGCCAACCAATCTCCATTTCTTGGATTAAAAGAAATATGAGGTTTATTATGAATATTAGGATTGGTATCGAAGTCCGTTGAAAAGTTAACAAAAGGACTGCTTTTTGTTCCTGTTGGAGGATTACCACCTACATAAGAACGTAAATAATCAGAATCATTTAAATTAACATTGTTTTTTCCAATATCTAAAGCACTTGATGTCGGTATAAAGTTGAATTTATCTCTTAAATACACTCCATCTGGCAAACTGATATCGCTATTAGTAGTGGCATAATAACCACCACCATAACTATCAAAAGGTAGCATACCTGATGGTTTATTTTTGTTTACGTTTGTGATATTAGTGGTAACACTAATAAGCCAAAGAATCTTTTTAGTGTATGATATTTTCCCTTTATAAATTTGACTTCCATTACCATAAGGAATAGATTTAGCCCAAAAATCAGTAGTATATTTTGAACTCCCAGGAAATAAGGTTAACATAGTAATTCCCGACAAATCAATATCATTTAACAATATACCTCCTAAAAAAGAGGCAAAAGGAGTAATTATGTTTTGAATAAAGGACAGTTTGTTACTGTCTTGATATTGTAATAAATAATCTCCTGCAACAAAACCCTGTGTGTCTCCACACTCACTACCATTACTTACTGCAATATTTCTTGAATTTATAGGATAACCACTACTACCATTTAGTCCTTTATTTTTAAGTTCATTATAAAATGAATTGTGTAAAGTATTGTTTAATCCGTAATTATATACGGCTCTATTTTTTAATAGTTGTCTTGCAGCAGGTGTATCTAATAATTTAAAAGGTTCTTCTATGTCTGTAAATAAAGAAACTAAAACACCACCAATTGTATTTATGAATTGGTTTTGTACATGTCTGTACATATATTGTACAGCAATAGGTACATTTGCGCCTTGTTGAGGGGCATCATGACTGATAAACAAACGCGTATCGTGATTCATTCCTCGTTCTTCCATATCTGCCAAGGCATAGCGAGCAATAACACCACCCATACTTTGCCCTAAAACTACATTTTGTTCGTTACTCCCTGCAATAGCTTTTTTTTGATTTACCCATTTTATAACCTCTTCTAAAGCATAAGCGTTACGCTGTAAATAATCTACACCATTGTCCCAATCTATATAAATAATGTCGTATTCTTTGTAGTATCCACCAATTAAATTATATAATTCTCCACTATTAAATATGCTTCTTCTAAAATCAATTTCATAATTAGTAAACCCATATTCATTTTCAGGGCTTAAAATCACGCCTACATCAAAGCCTTCTGCAACAATTAGCGGTTTGGTTATTTGGTCGTGTCCATTCGCTAAATCTATGGTAAGGTTTACAGATGCTTTTTGTCCTAAATAACTGTCACCTGCTGTTATTCTTTGGCTTTGATACACATTGGTATTATTTGTAGTTGTTCTCTGGTAATTTTGTGAGCCATAAGCAACTGTTGTATAGCCTTTGTCTATTTTGATTTTAGAATGGCTATACAAACTTGTACCATTGGTTAAATTTAATTTATACTTCCAAGTTTTTATGCCTTCTACTGTATAAGCTACACCCATAGTTTGATTGAACGGAACAGTTACATAACCGTTTCCATTTCCAAAATCTATATGAATACTTTGTACTTGATTGTTAGTATTGGAATAAAAAATTGCGGAAGGTATTTTTACTTGCATTGCTAAACCACTATACTTTTGTATAGCAGGACTCATTACAAAGGTTTGTTTTGTTTCATAAGGGTTTTGGTTAGCAATATCGTAAAATTTACCATTACTGTAACTTACTCTATTTCTAATAAGGGCGTCATCTTTAAATTTCGTATAGTTATAAAACAATCCACCGATAGCAATAGTGCCTTTTGTTCTGTTATTTTTTAGATTGTTTTTAAAAACTGTTGGATTTACTAAACTATTTGTATTGGGGTTAATTTTACTGGTTAGCAACGTTTTATAGACTTCTTCTAAGCGACCAAGCGTTACATAGTTTCTATTGGTTAAAGTGCCATCAAATTCTTCTAAATTGGTAAATTCCATTCCATAATCTAATAAAATTCCGTTTGGAATTTTACTCTTGTCTAATTGCCCAAATAAGGCATTCATTTTATTGGTAAAATCGTAGTTAATTTCTTGTTGTGCAGATGCTAGATTTGTTAGTAAAACAAAACTGCATAAAAGTAGTAATCTTTTCATATTTTTGTTATTGAGGTTAAATAATTTTGAGAGATTTTTTAATCGTTTTTTTTGAAAGATTGCCTACCTTGTAGGTGATCTTTCTTTTTCTATCTTATCTATTCATAGGTAATTCTTTTTAGTATTCCATATCAAAGCGTCCTTCTCGAACTTCTATTTTTTCTCCTGCATTGTTTATAGCATCAAACCAAAATGTGCCGCTAATAATAGCGTTGTCATAATCGTGATGTGTGATGACTAATTCTCCTGTTATCTCTGGAGTTGTAGAATAATTGTCATTTACAACATTAGATTCAAAAAATTCTCCAAATTTAGAATCAGAGGAACGTCTCATATTTAAATTATAAATTTTATCTACTTCAAGTTCTTCATTATTGCTTTCAACATATATAGATTTTGCTATATTATTTTCCCTTTCTGATATAAGTAAAGAAAAAACCATTTGATTGATGTAATAACAAGTTAAATTTCCAGTTGAAAAATGTCCTTTTGGTAAAAAAGCTTCTCCATTTACTAAGCAACCTGCTGTATTTGCTCCAGTTTTTGTAGCAGGCGGTAACTGTTCTAAAGGTGTTAAGGTTGGGTCGTCTTTTTTAGAACAACTTAATAAGGTTGTTAGAAGTATTCCAATGATTAGGATTATTTTTTTCATGATTTTCTATTTTTAGTTCAAATTTTTATTTCACAGTTCCGCTGTGTTACCTTGTGCCTAACGG
>CAWVRT010000082.1:0-4582 GCA_963932515.1 uncultured Chitinophagales bacterium | reverse complement strand
ATTGGACTCATGGTGAATCAGATTATATAGAAAGTATTTCTCATTCTTTTTGCACCTTAGAATTTAATCCGCATAGAGAATTATATAACTGGTATATAGACCAAATTTATTCTGAAGACAAGATTTCAGTTAAGCCAAAACAAAGAGAATTTGCTCGTAGAAACGTGAGTTATACGGTAATGAGCAAAAGGAAATTATTGAAATTGGTAGAAGGAGGATTAGTTTCAGGTTGGGACGATCCAAGAATGCCTACAATTTCAGGATTAAGAAGAAGAGGTTATACACCAATGTCTATCCGAAACTTTAGTGATATTGCAGGAATTTCTAAAAGAAGCAATGTAACAGATGTTGCTTTATTGGAACATTGCATAAAAGATGATTTGAATAAAACAGCACCAAGAGTTATGGCTGTTTTAAATCCATTGAAATTGGTAATTACAAATTATGCTGAGTCTGCGGAAGAAATGATTGACGCTTCTTATAATGATTATGCAGAAGATGCTGGAAGTAGAAATGTACCTTTTTCAAATGAATTATATATAGAGCAAGAAGATTTTAAAGAAGAAGCTTCTGGAAAGTTTTTTAGGTTAAAATTAGGAGGAGAAGTAAGGTTAAAAAACGCTTACATCATAAAAGCCGAAAGTGTTGTAAAAGATGCTGATGGTAAAATAACGGAAGTTCATTGTACATACGACATGGATTCTTTAAGTGGTTCTGGAACAGAAGAAAGTAAAAGAAAAGTAAAAGGAACTTTGCACTGGGTTTCTATAAAACATGCTAAGCAAGTAGAAGTTAGAGTTTACGATAGGTTGTTTTTAGATGAAGCGCCAGATGCACATAAAGACAAAGATTTTTTAGAATTTATTAATCCAAATTCTTTACACATCAATAAAAATGCTTTTGTAGAACCAAGTTTAGGGGATGTAAAAATTGGCGATAATTTTCAATTTCAACGAGTAGGTTATTTTAATGTAGACAATGATTCTACTACTGAAAATATTGTTTTTAATAGAACGGTAGCATTAAAAGATTCTTGGGCAAAAATTGAAACTAAGCAAAATAATAAAGGAAAACAAAAAGCACCAGAATCGGTATTGCAAAAAGAAATAATGCCTTTAACAGGGAAATATTTAAAAGCAAGAGAAGAAGCAGATCGTTTGGACTTAATAGCTAAAGTATTTGAATTTAGTAAACAAGTGCCCGAAGATGAATTGATGTCTTTTATTGGTAAAGCTGAGAGTAACAAAGATTATTTAACTGCTTTAATGATTTTAAATAGTGAAAACGTAAAAGTTAATTTAGAGACGAAAGCACATTTTGAGTTAATCAATGCCCTATTAGGAAAAGCATTGGAAATGAAAAATTCTTATGTTCGTTTTCAGGCAGTAGATTGTATTGGAAAAAACTTATTGTTTAAAGAAAATTATTTAGATCTTTTAAAAACGATGGAACAAGAAGATAAGAATACACATATTGTAGAAAGGTTGGGAACGTTTTTATAGTAAAAAACAATATAGTCATCAAAAAATAGTTAGAGAAAGAACACAAACTAAATTTATGTCAATTAAAAAAAGCTATCATCTTTTTACAGTCTTAGTACTCTTTGTCGTGCTAATTTCTACAGTGAGTTCTTGTAGAAAAGAAGGGCTTTATACTGGGAATGATGCCGTTTTAAGTTTTTCGGTAGATACGTTACAATTTGATACTGTTTTTACAACGGTAGGAACGGTAACGCGTAATTTTAGAATTGAAAACACGACTAACAATACTTTACTGTTAGATATTAACTTAAAGAATTTAGATGGTTTAAATACTTTTAGAATAAACATTGATGGTGTTTCTGGTACAGACTTTACCAATGTAGAAATACCCGCAAAAGATTATATATATGCTTTTGCAGAAGCTACTATAGATTATGGAAATACAAATAATCCATTTATTATTTCAGACGCAATAGAATACAAATACAACAATACCATTCAGAATAGTTACTTACAAGCTTGGGGACAAGATGCCTATTTTCATAGTGGTATTTTGCGAAGTGCAGATTCAATATGGACAAACGATAAGCCGCATGTAATAGTTAGAACAGGTTGGTTTGCTGGTTTTGGTGTAGATACTTTTTCTACATTAACGATAGAGCCAGGGTGCAAGATTTATACAACTTTTGGTGCAGGTTTATACGTAGACGGTGAATTGTATATAGGCGAAGCTGGAAACCAAGAACAAGTTACTTTTCAATCGGACAGAGTAGAAACCTTACAAAATGGAATTGGTTTTGAAGATAAAGCGGGTCTTTGGAGAGGAATTGTTCTTTTTAGTGGTTCTAAAGCTAAAATATATAATACGTCTATCAATCAAGCGACTATTGGAATTCAAGGAAGATTACATGATAATATTAGTGTTTTGATAGATGATTTGGCTAGACCAGACATCTTGTTAGACAAAGTAGAAATAAAAAATAGTTCTCAAAATGGTTTTATCGCTATTAATTGTAAATCGACCGTTACCAATAGTTTGTTTTATGGTTCTGGAAGCCAAACAGTTGCTATTGCGCTGGGTGGCGAAGCTACTTTTGATAATTGTACAATCTATAACAATGGGACTTCAGGTTCAGATGATAGTGAAGCTTTAATACTTTCAAATTTTGTACAAACAAGAATTGGAGAAGCTGGTTTAAATCATTTAGAGAAAGCAGATTTTACCAATACGATTATTCATGGAAGTTCTGAAGAAAAACTGGCTTTTTCAAAAGATATTCAAGTAGATTTTAATTACAGTTTTACAAATTGTTTACTAAAAACTCAATTAGAAGCAGAAGGTGGTTTTACTGATTGCGTTTTTAACCAAGATCCAAAATTTGAAGATATTTCTTTAGACGATTTTCATTTACAAGACAACTCACCGTGTATAAATGTTGGGTTTGATAATAGTATTCTAGAAGATTTTTATTTTTCTCCAAGAGCTCAGTTTGATATTGGTGCAGTTGCTTATTAAGCAAAATATTCAACCTAACTTTAGCTAATAGATTATTTTTTGGTCTCTTCAATCGCTTCCAAAATAATCTTTCCCGCCAATTCCAATTGTTCATAAGTAATACTTAATGGTGGCGATAACCTAAAAGCATTCGGTACAGATAAAAACCAAAAACCGATTAAACCTTTTTCTAAACACTTATCAATAACTAAAGCAACTCTATCGGCTGAAACCATTTCAACCGCAAAGAACAATCCTTTTCTTCTAATAGCAGATATCTCATTATTTGTTTTGATGATGTTTTCTAAGAATAATCCTTTTTCTTCTGTTTCGGCAATCCAATTTTCTTCTTTTAAAACAGCTATGTTAGCATTCGCTGCCGCAGCAACTACTGGATGCCCACCAAAGGTTGTAATGTGCCCCAGCATTGGGTGGTGACTCAATTTATTCATGTTTTCATAAGAAGAAACAAATGCACCAATCGGCATGCCGCCACCTAAGGCTTTTCCTAATGTTAAAATATCTGGAACTACATTATAATGTTCAAAAGCAAACATTTTTCCAGTTCTTCCCATACCAACTTGTACTTCATCAAAAATTAAAATAGCACCTGTTTCGTTACATTTTTTTCTTAAAGAATCCATAAATGCTTGAGTCGGTTCTATCATACCCGCATCACCTTGAATGGTTTCTATAATGACACATGCAGCATGCTCCGTAATGATTTCTAAACTTTCAATATTATTGAATTCTATCATTCTGATATTTGGTAACAAAGGTCTAAAAGGAGATTTTTTAACTTCATTATCAGAAATACTCATAGTGCCGTGCGTGTTACCATGGTAAGAAGCTTTGCAAGAGATAATTTCTATTCTACCTGTTAATCTTTTCGCTAATTTTATAGCTGCTTCATTGGCTTCTGTTCCAGAGTTTACAATGTAAGAACAACTTAATTTTTCTGGTAAAATAGAAGCTAAATTTTCTGCTAAAGCTAATTGACTATCTTGAATATATTCGCCATAAACCATTACATGCAAATGCTTGTCTATTTGGTGCTGAATAGCTTCAATCACTTTTGGATGTCGATGGCCAATATTAGCAACCGCCACACCAGCAATCATATCCATATATCTTTTGCCTGCTTTGTTCCAAATGTAAATACCTTCCGCTTTGTCTACATCTATTAGATAAGGCATTGGATTTGTTTGGGCCTGTAGTTTTAAGAATTTTTCTTTTCTTGTCATTGTTTTGCAAATTTAAAGAAGTTTTGCGATACGGTTGAAAGAAAAATTGATTAGTTGTATGTTGTTTGGTATAAATGACTCGCTTTTGCAAAGCGTGACATATCTTTAAAAAGGATTTATAATCCGATTTATGGATCAAATTTAATGCTACTTTACATAAAAGACCTTAATTAATAACTTCCCGAAGAATGGATGTTTTTTATTTTTAACTATTTTAATAACAGATTACAAATCCAAAATAAGTTTAGACACGCTTTGCAAAAGCGAGCCATTGTGATATTTGTTTTGCATTTTTTATTGTTGATTGACGTTATTATAAAGTGAGTTTCAATTCATTTTATATTGTGTCAATCAAAGTTATC
>CAWVRT010000081.1:0-4689 GCA_963932515.1 uncultured Chitinophagales bacterium | reverse complement strand
CTTATTATGGCACATTCAGATGATGAAGGATTAATATTACCACCAATGTTAGCACCATTTCAAACAGTAATTATTCCTTTCTTTTTGAAAAACAAAGAAGAAGTAAATGCTAATTTAATGAAAGAAGCTAATGCTTTGGCTGATAAATTAAGAGTTAAAGGAATTAGAGTAAAAGTAGATACGGACGATCAAAAACGTCCAGGATTTAAGTTTGCTGAATATGAAATGAAAGGATTTCCTACTAGAATAGTTATTGGACCTAGAGATTTAGAAAATGGAACAGTAGAAATAGCTCGTAGAGATACTAAGGAAAAATTTACAGCTAATTTAGATGGTGTAGAAAATACTATTGATGATTTATTGAAAGAAATTCAAGACAATATTTATACTAAAGCATTAAATTTTAGAACTAAAAATACACATACTGCTTCTAACTATGAAGAATTTAAGACTGTTTTAGAGGAAAAAGGTGGTTTTGTAGTTGCGAATTGGGATGGAAGTGAAGAAACCGAAGAAAAAATAAAAACAGAAACTAAAGCAACCATTAGATGTATTCCTTTAGAAAATAGTGAGCCTGATGGGCCATGTGTTTACTCTGGAAATGAAGCAAAATATAAAGTTATTTTTGCAAAAGCGTACTAGTTGTATTAATAGTCTTTGGAACTTAGTCGCTAGTGTCTTATTATCATAGACTAAAAAGTGAAAAACTATGAATGAAAATATAAAAAAGATAGCAGGGCTTTTAAAAGATAAAGGTAATTTAAAGCAAGATGTGTATGCTGTGACTTTAGAAAAGTTTGAGGCTTTGAAGAAAGATTTAACTAATATTTCAGTGCAGTTAAATGCTACGAAAGATGCTAAGGATAAATATGATGTTGAATATAAAGAAAACGGAAAATTTGAAGCTAAAATAAAATTTGCTGGAGATGAGTTGATTTTTAATATGCACTCAAATGTTTTTGGTTTTGATGCTGAATCTTATGTTCATACTTTAGATTATGTAAAAGAAGACCCTAGTCGAGAGTTTTGTGGAATGATAGAGATTTATAATTTCTTAGCAGATTCTTTTAAATATTCAAGAGTTTATGATGTAGGTTATTTAATAGCAAGAATTTTTATTAATAAAGACGGACATTTTTATGTGGAAGGAGAAGATCAATTAGGTTTTTTATATAAAGAGTTTGAAAATATGGTTTTATCTGATGAAATAATCAGTATGATAATAGAAAATGCGATGATGTATGCGATCGGATTTGATTTATGGGTTCCTAAATATGCAGAAGTAAAACAATTAACAGTCGGTCAGAAAATACAACAACAAGGTAGTATTTCACACTTAACAGGTAAAAGAGTTGGGTTTGAATTTTCGAATTTGAATAAAGACTTAACTTAGTCTTCTAATAGATCAGGTCTTCTTTCTTTAGTTCTTTGGTATGCTTGTTCTGCACGCCATTCATCTATTTTTTTAAAATTTCCAGAAAGTAAAACTTCTGGAACTTTCATGCCTTCCCATTCGTCTGGTCTAGTATAAACTGGTGGAGCCAATAAATTGTCTTGAAAACTATCTGTTAATGCAGAAGTTTCGTTACTTAATACACCAGGAATCAATCTCGCTACAGAATCTACAATGATACAAGCACCCAATTCGCCACCAGATAAAACATAATCGCCAATAGAAATTTCTTTGGTAACGTACTTTTCTCTAAAACGTTCATCTATTCCTTTATAATGACCACAAATCAATAATATGTTTCCTTTTAAAGATAAAGTATTAGCTGCAGACTGCTTAAAAGTTTCGCCATCTGGTGTTAAAAAAATAATTTCATCAAATTTTTGCCTCTTTTCTAAAGATTCTAAACAAAGCTTTAAGATATCTGCCATTATTAGCATTCCTGCACCACCACCATATTGGTAATCATCAATTTGATTATGAATACCTCTACCAAAATCGTGTAGATTAACTATTTCTATATCTAAAATGCCTTTATCTTGCGCTCTTTTTAAAATAGAATGGTTTAATGGACTTTCCAAAAGATTTGGAACTGCTGAGACTATCGTAAATTTCATCTTTTTGCTTTTTATATTTAATTGAATAATTTAAAGACTTACTCTAAATACATATCAATTAAGCCTTCTGGCGTTTCAACTTTTACTTTCTTATTATCAAAATCTATTTCAGTAATTACTTCTGCTGTATAAGGAACCAGTATTTCTTTCTCTTCAAAAGTTAAAACTAATGTTGGTTGAATAGTGTTTTCTATAATAGAATCAATTACACCTATAAATCCTTTGATTTTATCTTCAACTTCAAAACCTACAAGATCTTCTAGACTTTCTTCCTGTTCAAAAAACTGACTAAACAATTTTTTCTCACAATAAATACTTGTATTTTTCAAAAGACTAGCATTTTCTTCACTATCTACATCTTCTAATTTGATAATAAAATTACTTTTAACAAAAGCTGCTTTTTCAATGAAAAAAGGAACAGGCTTGCCGTCTAAAAAGATCCAGATAAATTCTGGAAATTTATCCGAAAGCATTAATACTTCCAAATTAGATTTTAAATCACCATTGAAACCATGGGGTTTACTTAGGTATCCTATTTTAGTTAAATTAAATTTCATTGAGTGCAAAGATAGTTTATTTAGGATTTCGTTTATAAATAAATCAATTTTAATTATGTTTTGACAATTCAGGAGAAAACATTTTAGCAAAACAATTGGAAACGAATTAAAACAGTAGTAATATTGTAGCTCGTGAAAGAATTATTATACCTCAAAAAATATTTTATTAAATACAAAAAACGCCTATTAATAGGTTCTGTTTTTGTAATCTTATCAAACGTGTTTAAAGTTTGGTCTCCTCAGTTTTTAGGAGATGCGGTAGATTTAATTTCTAATAATTTAGAATTATTTACAACCGGACAAGAAAATAGTGCTGAAAAGCTTTCTATTTCTAAAACAATTATGAATTTTGTACTTATTTACTTTGTAATAGCCTTAATAAGTGGTCTTTTTACATTTTTAATGAGACAAAGTATTATTGTAATGTCTAGGTTGATTGAAAATGATTTGAGAAATGAAATTTATACCCATTACCAAGTTCTAGACCAATCTTTTTACAAGAATAATAATACGGGAGATTTAATGAATAGAGCAACTGAAGATGTTTCTAAAGTTAGAATGTTTTTGGGACCAGCTGTTATGTATACCATTAACGTGATCATGCTTTTTAGTTTTGTTATCTATTCCATGCTCCAAATAAATGTTAGTTTAACTTTCTGGGTATTGTTGCCTATGCCGTTTTTAATCTTTAGTATTTATAAAGTTCAAAGCTATATAAATGTTAGAAGTAAAAAAATTCAAGAAAAATTATCAGATTTAACGACACAAGCACAAGAATTTTATTCAGGAATTAGAGTTTTAAAATCCTTCGTTCAAGAAAAGTATGCGAAAGAAGTCTATAAAACAAATAGTGAAGAATATAAAACAGCGTCTTTAAAACTGGCTAGGATAGAAGCCTTGTTTTTTCCTTTAATGGTGCTATTAATTGGAGTAAGTACGGTTTTAGTCATCTTTATAGGAGGCATTAAAATGAACGAAGGTTTAATTTCCCCTGGTGATATACTAAAATTTATATTTTTTGTAAATATGCTTACCTGGCCAATTTCATCGGTAGGTTGGGTTGCTACACTAATACAAACTGCTGCTGCTTCACAAAAAAGAATTAATTACTTTTTAAAAACGGAGAGTAGTATTACTAGTAAATCATCTTTAGATTTTGATTTTGACGGTTCTATTTCATTTAAAAATGTAAGTTTTACTTATAAAGATACGGGAGTTCAAGCGTTAAAAAATATTTCTTTTGAGCTAAAAAAAGGAGAACGATGGGCCATTATGGGAAAGACTGGTTCAGGAAAAACTTCCTTAGCAGAATTGATTTGCAGGTTATATAATGTTTCTTCAGGTGAAATCAAGGTTTCTAATAAGAATATTAAGGATGTTAATTTTTCAAATTTAAGATCACAAATAGGATTTATACCGCAGGATGTTTTTTTGTTTTCTGACACGATAGAAAATAATATCAAATTTTCTAATGCAGACATTACAAAAGAAGCAGTTGTAAATATTGCCAAAGAAATTGCTATTCATAAAGAAATAATTAAATTCCCTTTAGCATATGACACACTTCTAGGAGAGAGGGGGATCACATTGTCGGGAGGGCAGAAACAGCGAATTGCAATGGCTAGAGCTATGATAAAAGACCCGAGTATCTATATATTCGACGATTCTTTTTCGGCATTGGACACTAGAACTGAAAAAACCATCTTTAAGAATATAGAACCATACTTAAAGAATAAGTCTGTTGTAATGATTACCCATAGAATACCAGTCCATTTTAAATTTGACAAAATATTAATTTTGAATGAAGGTGAAATTACTGAATTTGGTACACACGAAGAATTACTTAATCAACAAGGATATTATTACAATATATTTAATAAGCAAAGAAAAATGTAATATTTAATTTGCTTTCAGCTGAAGGGTTTAACACTAAAACAACAATGACTCTCTGAGGAGAAGTTGCATTAGTATATTTTTTTGGCTAAAAAAAAGTTCAACAAATTGTTGAACTTTTGAGTTTTTAAATTATAAAAAGGCTATACGTTATATATGTCTTCTATTAATT
>CAWVRT010000080.1:0-4779 GCA_963932515.1 uncultured Chitinophagales bacterium | reverse complement strand
TCCCATTGTTTTCATTCTAACAAGTAATGGAAATTATTCTTTGGTGGTTTTATATTGGCGTTGGCTTTAGAAAAAGTGAATTTGCATAGAAGAATCGATTTAAATATTTTAAACTCACTGGCAAAGCTCCAGAAAAAGTTGTTTTATGTTTTATGCTGGCAATAGCTTTTATGAATATGTAGATTAGCAATACAGCTTCTACAGTAGTAATTTTACCCATTGCAATATCCGTCATAAAACTTTTAATAGACGCCAAAGACGATTTTACAAAATTAGATAAAAATTTTGCCTTACGATTTTGCGTTTAGGTATTGAATTATTTTGTAACTTATAGCTAAAATACTATTATGCAACATTATAGAGATAGTAAATTTTTAGAAAATCTTTTGCTTCCATTGATTCTATTAGTTATTTTAGGAGTGGTTTTAGTATTGATATACTTTATCGTTACTTCTTTTTTACACAGTCCTTATTTACAAGGCCCTCCTATTATCTAATAATATTCATTAAAAAATATTTTTTATACAAACCTTAAACAGTAGTTTACACTGTCTTTATTTGTACTCAACGTGCTCCAATTATCGAACTTTCTTTTGCAAGACTTTGAAAAGCGCAGAATGTTCACAGATATGTATAAAAATTATGAACCACATAATAACTCTTTTAAGTATGTTAAATTACTAATAGATATAATAACTGTCTTTTAACAACTTTAAATGTTTTAAAACCCATTAAATGGGACAATGGTTTCATTTAATTTCAAAGTTTGGATAAATTACTGTAAATTTACAACCAATTAAAAAAAATTTATTTTTTATGAAAAATTTATTTTACATGTTTTTAGTATTATTTGTAATCTCTTGTGACAAAGACTCCGAAGAAACTTCTGTAGAGGAAATATCCAATGTAATTACAGTTTTAGATGCAACAGGAACGTTGGCAGAACAGACAACTGAAGAGGCTAAAAAAATTATTTTTGGAAGATGGGATTTCTCGGATAGTGCAAAACCAGGAATTACGAAGAACGTTACATGTGAATTTGACTACATTGAGTTTACCGATGACAATTATATTATGGGATTTCTTATTGAAGGACAATCCAATGCAGCATTTGGAACTTATGAATTGAATGAAGATGCCAATGGGTTTGTAACAAGCGTTGATCTCTATTTTAACAGCGGAGAATCAAATATGGTCATTGCCACCTTGTCTGATGTAGTTGTTACTGAAGAAAACAATGAATTAACATCAACTTTTACAATCGTATTAAATCTTTCAGATAGCGACTTTGAAATATGCAATAATCTTGAAGGAAGCCATACCACCCAAAAAGAAGAAGCGATGGAGGAAAGCGATTCTTCGGATGAGGACTCAAACCATGTCCTTTTTGTAAATACATGGACCCTTGTGAGTGCGGTACAAAACGAAGAGGACATTTCTTCAGAAATATATGAACAACCTTGTTTGGTATATGACAGTTCCACAGATGAAGATGTATCTATTGAGGACTGTACACCCGCTAAAGAAGTATTGTTTTCTGTTTCTACTTATGGCACCTATACCTTTGCGTATAACGGAAGCTCTGAAGGTACGAAGATTGAAACAGATACTTGGAGATGGTCTGATGACAGTCAAACTGCTTTTTATGTGGCGCTTGATGACGATTATCCACCGCTTATTACTATTGTATCGTTGAACGATACTGATGCCGTATTTTCTGAACAAGATGATGAAGGAACTATTTACTACACTTTCGAACGTTAATAAAATTAATTTCTTAGTATAAAAAGCCTTGCATTTATGCAGGGCTTTTTAGTTTACTGCCCACCTGCAGGTTTAATTATTTGTAATAGATAAAACCTAAAGACTAATGTAAGGGCACTTAAAAAAAACTTTGTTTAATACACCAATACATTTAATAAAAAAAGGGCGTATTAATTTGCGCACTTTTTTTTTTGGAATATTTTCTTCCTTTAATTTAGGGAGTTCTAAACCTCTTAAATAAGTTAAACTTACATTTAGATAAATGCCCTATAGCATACTATAGCTTGGTTATAGAGCTTGTTCTTTTAAAGATTTCTATAGCACCTGGGTATTTAAATGAGTATTATGTCCTATTCAAGTGCATCTGATTGTCTCTTAAAACGACTTCCAAGGATCTTTTTATAATTCCGAAATATTCTATAAAAAAAAGCCTACCTATTTTAGTAGGAGGCTTAATTTTTATTAAGATATTTTATTAGTTTATTTTCTTATAGTTTTTTTAAATTGATTCCACTGAGTAACTTTCCCTTCAACAATGTGATAATACTCATAGATAACTTCTGAATCAATTTCTGAATCTGGATTTGTAGTTTTTGATGTAAACTGAGCATTTACCCAATCTCCAATATCACCAGTGGTCTGATCGTCTCCATCATCAGTCTGTGCCAATGCAAATGCATAATTTGTTGTCCACTCATAATTATTACCTTCTGCTTGAGTCTGTGCAACTTCAGTTTTAATTTTATCTATAAATTCTTGAGGAGTTGTTGCTAAAAACCCATCATCAAAACTTAGATATGCATCCTCGGCAATAAATGTTTTCATTTTTTCATAATCAAGATTTGCCCAAGCAATATCTAGTTGTTTAAAAACGTTTACTGCGTCTGTATTCCCCATTTTCACCTGCTTGCTAGTACCTGTTAAAAAGCCATTTACAGGAGTTTCACAAGGTGGAGGTGAAACACAGGATACTAGTGTAAGTGAACAAATTAAAGCTGTAATTGAAATTGTATTTTTCATATTTTAATAAATTAGTTCTTTGTAAATTTATGGATATTAATTTTAAAAAACAAGTAACCGTAATTAACTAAACCATAGGTATATCCTCATCTTTAATTCAGGAAGTTTAAAACGCCTTAAATAGTTTAGATAACCTATGCTAATTATCATAAATGCTTTCAAGAGTTAATTCTTTATTTGGAAGAACGGAACTAATATCATTGGTATAAGACTTAAGGCTTTCATAAAAATCATCTAGACGCATGTTAAATGTTTCTTCAAACGTAACTTTCCAATTTTCGTTCGTAGGATTATTTACCCAAAACTCTTTCAGAATTAGTTTAAATGCTTGTGGTTCAGATATACCCGAGTTCTGCAATTCTTTAGATAGCGCTAAAAGCATAAAAACAGAGGAAGAATAATTAGGATCCTTATCATTAGAAGTATTAAATTTTTCAAATATCTCAGGGCTGTTTATTGCTGCAATATCTACATTGTTTTGCGCATCTTCAAAATAACCATATGAATAATATTGTTGAATGTATAAAGATTCAAATGTGGCCGCTCCGCCTTCTGACATCCATTTAAGTTCTATGTTTCTGTCAAAAAAATGTTTTGATAAAGACATTTGGTATGCGTGGTAATATTCGTGGCAGATCACGGAGAACCTGTGCATACTATTCCAGTTAAACTCTTCTTTGGGTATTTCTAAAACCATAATTTTTCCATTTACTGCCTGACCATTGCCGCTTATCATTGCACCCGAAGCAGTTCCAATTTTATTTTGGAAGGGGCGCTCTACGGTACTATTCCAAGCATATATTGGTAATTCATAAAAGTAATCGTTAGGATTCGTGGGAATTAGCTGCTTAAGCACCCCCATTATTTCATTAAATTCTGAAATCCACTCATGAGATAGACTGCCATGAATATTGTTTATAAAAGTAAATTCTGTGGGACTATCTCCAATATTTAAATCTTCATTTTCAGAAGAATCAGAGCATCCAATAAAAGTTATAAATAAAACAATATACAGTAATTTTTTCATGATTTTTTTATCAAATATATTTAAATTAAATCTTATTTGCAACTAATAAACTTATTCGCAAAGGAACATTAACTGTGTTTATTTATACCACCACATTAGATACTATTACATATTTGAAATGTTATGATGCGGACTTCTAAAAGGGCGCTGATAGAGTAGTCATTCCTTTTTGGCATGGGAACCACAGAATGAATTTTCGTGGTCTCTAAGGCCGCTTGCAACGTTGTTGGTGGTAAAATAGAAGGCAAAAAATAATTAAAGATAAAAGTCTTTTCATAGAACACAAAAATATAGAACTTTACCCCAGCCAGCCCTCTCTGTCTAAACTTCTATATTGTATCGCTTCGGCGATATGATCTGGAGAAATATCTCTAACATTTGCCAAATCTGCAATGGTTCTAGAGACTTTTAAAATTCTGTCATACGCCCTTGCAGAAAGATTTAATTTTTCCATGGCCGTCTTTAAAAGTATTTTACTTTCTTCGGATAATTTACAGAATTTACGAATTTGTTTTACCGTCATTTGAGCGTTATAATGTACGTTCTCAAAATCTTTAAAGCGCTCAGATTGTATTTCTCTAGAAGCAGTTACCCGTTTTCTAATTGTTACACTTCCTTCTCCCTTTCTTTCTTCAGATAACTTTTCAAAAGGTACAGGAGTCACTTCTATGTGAATGTCTATTCTATCTAATAAAGGGCCAGAAATTTTACTTAAATACCGCTGCATTTCTTGTGGTGAAGAGGTCATTGGAGAATTTGGGTCGTTAAAATATCCTGAAGGACTGGGGTTCATACTTGCCACCAGCATAAAGCTACAAGGATATGTTACTGTAAATTTTGCTCTAGAAATAGTTACATCTCTATCCTCTAAAGGTTGACGCATTACCTCTAAAACGTCTCTCTTAAACTCTGGTAATTCATCTAAAAATAAAACACCATTATGAGACAGTGATATTTCTCCTGGTCTT
>CAWVRT010000079.1:0-4960 GCA_963932515.1 uncultured Chitinophagales bacterium | reverse complement strand
ATAGTATTTACAAATAGCTACTTCTTCTTATTCACCAAATACACACCTAGAAAAATAATAACGCCTCCAAAAATTTGGAGTGGACTCAATTTTTCACCGTCTAAAACACCCCAAAATATCGCCACCAAAGGGATAATGTAAGTTACAGAAGATGAAAAAACAGGATCTGAAATATGTACTAGTTTGTTATAGATCGTTTTTGCAATTCCTGTGCCTACAATTGATAAAATTGCTAAATATCCCAGAGATTCCATAAGCACTTCATTTTTAACGTCAAACGTTGCAAAGAAATCTGTGCAGCTTAAAACGACAATCGCAGGAACTAACAGCAATAAAAAATTACCAGTTACAATAGAAAGTGCGCTTAAATCACTCAAATACTTCTTTACTATGTTTGCATTAAACGCATAACCAATAGAGGCAATAATTATTAATAAAGCATACCAATAATTTTGATTTGGATTAAGAGCAGCACCTTTTAAAATAAGAATTAAAGTTCCTACTAAGCCAATTAGAACACCATATAACTGTCTTCTCTTAAAACCAAAACCAAATACAATTGCCCCAAAAATTAAGGTATTAAAGGGCGATAAAGAGTTTAAGATAGCAACCACAGAACTGTCTATTGTTGTAATTGCAAACGCAAATAAAAATCCTGGAATAAAAGTACCTGCAATGGCAGTATACCCAATGTATTTATAATGTTTTTGTTGTATTTTTTTTAAGGATGGAGCCGCTACTACCAATAAAAAAATTGCGGTAAAAATCATTCTCAAAGCGCCCACCTGAATAGGTGTTACCCCAATTAATGCTTTCTTCATTAAAATAAATGAACTTCCCCAAACCAAAGAAAGTAAACTAAAGTACAACCACTTTTGTTGTTGATTATTCATGTGCTATTCATTCAAGTTGCAAAAGTCTTACAATTATTGAAATATCAACCTGATTATTAATAAATTTGTAATATAATTTAATCATTAAATACTATGAACATTAAAAATATATTTTTTGCTACAGCAATAGCGTTTTTTATTATAACAGGCTGCAAAGAAAACAAAGAAGTGAAAAAAGAAAAAATATCGCTTGCAATTTCTGGGATGACTTGTGAGATTGGTTGCGCAAAAATAATTCAATCTAAATTGTTTAAGAAAGAAGGCGTCCTAGATGCAAAAGTAATTTTTACCGACAGTATTGCAAATATCGAATTTGATGCGAATGCAACCTCTACAAAAGATTTAATTGCCTTTATCAATGGTATTGCTGGAGGAACCTTATACAAAGCTTCGGAGCATCAATAAAATGGTTTAGTCTAAAAAATAAGCGTATGTTGGGGCATGTGAAAAAAGTAAAACGTACTATACTCAAAAGAAAAGGGAATAAAAATCTTATTTTATACAACGCAAAAAAGCAGGCTTAACGCCTGCTTTTTTCTTCTTCTTCTTAATCAATAATTAGTTGTCTATAAACCTGCATCTTTCCAAGTCCAAGTAGAGATATCTACTTTAGTTCCTGTTTTGTAATCTGCAGTTGTAGAAGCATCCGCTCCATCAATTTGAACATTAGATAATGCACCGTCATCTTTCATATCGATATTTTGAGCATACCCCTCTAACCAGATATTCGTAATTGTTGCACCTGAATTCTTTTTAAACTGTAAGCCCGTTCCATCAACTATAGAAATCGCTGTTAGGTTTATAAATTTAGGATTCCCATTATCTTTATCTCCTTCAAAAGCAGTAGAAAAACCGCTAACCGTGTGAGAAATGTATGTATTTGTTACCATTCCGTTCCATCCCTCTGTCCAATCTACAGAATCATCTTCGTTATTTTCTAAATATATATTAGATACAGAAACGGTACCACCAAAAAACTCAACACCATCATCAGAACCATTAATTACTGATACATTTTCTATGGTAGTTCCAGAACCAACAGCATATAGAGAAACTCCATTGTATTGAGAGTCTGCATTAATTTGTGCTCCTGTTCCTTTAATTACTAAATAGGTAATCGATCCAGAATTATCCGCATCATTTGTACCTCCGTAGATAAAACCACCAACTTCTGCTTCTGCATCTACACCAGCACTTGTTGTAGCATCTCCACAAATTGTTAAACCTCCCCAGTCTCCACCGTTAGCTGCAGTTGAAGAAATTACAACAGGATTGTCTGCGGTTCCTTGAATGTCTATCTTACCACCTTTTAAAACTGCAATATAAACTCCTGTTCCACCATCTCTAGCTTCAATTTTTGTGCCAGCAGGAATTACTAACTCTCCGCCAGATTGCACAATATAAGAGGAATTTAAACTGTATTTAACAGTTGCATCTAAAGTAATTTTACTATTTACAGTTCCTTGCAAGAAAGAAGTAGGTATTGATACATTAGAACTTACCCAAGTAAAGTCTGATGCACTTACAGTTTGTGTATTTGTATACGATAGTGCAGGATCTGCAGCAACACCGTCTATAATAACATTCTCTAGTGAACCACCATCTTTCATGTCTATAGTTACATCATAACCAGTTAAAGATAAGCCTGTTATTGTAGCACCAGTTTGTTTTTTAAATTGCAAAGCTGTACCACCAACTGTAGAAACTGCAGTGACATTGATAAACGTAGGATTTCCGTTGTCTTTATCTCCTTCAAAAACTGTTGAAAAACCTGAAACGGTATTTGTGATATATGCATTTGTTACCATTCCATTCCATCCTTCTGTCCAATCAATAGAATCATCTTCATTATTTTCTAAAAATAAGTTTGATACCGAAACCGTTCCTCCATAAAACTCAATACCATCGTCAGCACCGTTAATTATAGCTACATTACTAATTGAAGTTCCAGAGCCAACTCCATACAGAGAAAGACCGTTGTATTGCGAATCTGGACCAATTTGTGCTCCTGTACCTTTAATTACTAAGTGATTTATAGATCCTGAGTTATCCGAATCATTAGAACCACCATAAATAAAACCACCAACCTCTGCTTGTACATCCACACCAGCAGTTGTTGTAGCATCTCCACAAATAGTTAAACCGCCCCAATCTCCAGAATTTCCTGAAACAGATTCCATAAATACAGGACTAGATTCTGTACCCTGAATATCTATTTTACCTCCTTTTAAAACAGCAATAAAAACATCTGTTCCACCATTAAACGCCTGAATTCTGGTCCCAGCAGGAATTGTTAATGTTGCTCCCGCTTCAATAATAAAAGAACCATTTAAATTATATATCTGACTTGGATTTAATGTGAAATCTTCATCCAAGTTCCCATTCATAATTCCAGAGTTTAAATTCTCTATTACTGCTGAACCTGTTGGTTCGATAATAATATCTGGCTCTTCACTACCACAATTACTTAATGTTAAAGTAACAAAACAGAATGTTACAATGCTTAAAATTTTAAAAACTGATTTTTTCATTTTAGTTTAGTATGATTGTTAATTTTATACAAAGTTATTCTCTTAATTCCTTTCTTTGTTTACCTAAATATTAATAGTGTGTTAGGCTTCTGTAATAATTTAACTGTTTTGTTAAGAAATTATTAATTGCTTAAAATGTATACTTCATACTTACTGTTAACTGGCTTCCTTTCTTGTAAGACAGCACAGTTTCATTTGTTTCTATATTTGTAATAAAGCTTTTTACGAATTGAGTTTGTTTAATTTCTGGGTTCAATAAATTTCTTCCCACTAATTTAACCACTAAGTTCTTTGTTAACTCTTTACTCATTACGAGGTCTAATGACACAAATCCTTTTTCTATAATTTCGTCATTATAATAAATGTCGCTATTTGCAAAATCTTCTGGAGAGCCCAATGCGAAAATTTTATCTGATGAATAGTTCCCGGTTAACGTTGCAGTAAATTCTTTTTCTTTATTGTTACTATAACTTAAAGAACCGTTTGCAATAAAATCTGATGCCCCTTGTAAGCTAGATGTAGTCACATCTTTATACTGAAAGTCTTTTAATAAATCTTGGGTTAGCCACATTTTAGTAACATTCCCTGTTAGATTTAAAATACCTTCATCGTCATCGTTCTTTATTAAATCTGTTTTTGCCTCTAATTCGGCACCATACACATTGGCTTTTTCTCCTGTATTAGAATATATAAAATACCCTGAAGAACCCCTTGTTTGCGATAAGTTTATAGGATCATTAATCTGTTTGTAAAAAACAGCTGCAGAAAATAGCTGTCCCCTTTGCGGAAACATTTCATATTTTAAGTCAAAATTATAAATTTCTGATTTTTCTAAATCTGGATTTCCTTTCGTTACACGTCCTGTTGGCGACACATATTCAAATGGAGATAATTCTTTAAATTCCGGCAATGTTTGGGTAATACTAGAAGCAAAACGCAAGTATTTATTTTCTGCTAATTCGTATTTTAAGTTTACACTTGGATATACACTTTGATAGGTTCTGTTTAGAGTTCCTATTCTTCCTACAAAATTGGCAACATCCCAAACTACATTGATTTCATCTCTTTCAAATCGCATTCCTAAATTACCTGATACTTTAGAATCTAATTGAAAATCAAAATTTACATAACCCGCCATAATATCTAATTCTGCCTGGTATCTGTCTGCGTCTCGAACTCTTAAAGTTAAACCCTTATTAAAATTAGCTGCTGTAAATGTTGATGATAACTCGTCTACAGAAGCTGCTCTAAAATCCTTTGACCGCACTCCTACAAATAAAGATTTAAAAGTTCTTTCTTTATGTCTGTAATTGAATCCATAGTTTAAAGAATACGGCTTGTTCTCATCTTCATCTTTAATTCCTAAAGCCCACTTATTTTCTACCAAAGCATTGTATTCTGTATCTTGGATTTTTTGACTCGATTTTCTTTGCTGAAAATCGCCAACATGTGCATATTGAATTTCAGATGAAGTAGTAACATCTAAAATATTTACTTCATTTCTAATTCTATTAGGTTCTTCTGCTAAAACAAAAT
>CAWVRT010000078.1:0-5008 GCA_963932515.1 uncultured Chitinophagales bacterium | reverse complement strand
TCAAGGAACTTATTTAATTAAAATCACAGACTTAGACTCTGGTCAAAATGTAAGTAAAAAAATAATTATAAAATAAACGATCCTGACGTTAGTTCTGAAAATTTTTAGAAACCAATTGGATTACAAACACTAGATAGAAATTTAATATACAGTTCAACATAATTTAAAAAACAAAACATGTCTTATTTCTATTTAATCGTATTATATTTATTATTATTCTTTGTTTTTATTCTTTTATACCTATCTTGGAATATATAACCACAAATAAAAATGTTAGTTAAAGAGCAATACACCACCTTCTTGTTAGTTCTATTTTTTATAGTGCTTTCTTTGTTTATGATTTTTGCTAAACAACTGATTTCTACTTTAGAATTAAAGCAACAGGAAATAGAACTTCTACAAAAATTGCACCCCTAGTTTTATTTGTGTAGAAGTTCTATTTATAAAAATGGAACTTTAGTTACTACCGCTTTTATTCTTTTCTTTCTTATTTGAATATATATTTCCGTACCAGATTTTCTAAAAGGAATGCTTACATAACCCATTCCAATAGCTTCCTCTAATGAAGGTGATTGCGTACCTGAAGTTACTATTCCTATTTCGTTTCCTTCAGCATCAACTATTGGGTAGTCATGTCTCGGAATTCCTCTTTCTACCATTTTAAAACCAACTAACCTTCTTTTGATTTTTTCTTCTTTTACTTTAGTAATAATATCATGCGCAGTAAAATCATGATTCATTTTAGTAATCCAACTCAAACCTGCTTCAATTGGGTTTGTGGTATCGTTAATATCGTTTCCATACAAACAAAAGCCTTTTTCTAACCTTAAAGTATCTCTTGCAGCTAAACCAATTGGTTCAATACCAAAAGATTTTCCTGCTTCAAAAATATTAGTCCAAACTTTTACCATATTTTCTGCAGGAACGTATATTTCAATTCCTCCAGAACCAGTATAACCAGTTGTGGCTACTACTACATTTTCAACACCTGCAAATGTGCCTGTTTTGTGTGTATAAAATTCCATTTCAGACAATTTAATATCTGTTAAGCTTTGCATTGCTTCGCAAGCTTTAGGTCCTTGTATTGCTAATAAACCTGTACTATCAGAAATATCGGTCATTTCAACACCAAAAGTGTTATTTTCTTTAATCCAATCCCAATCTTTTTCTATGTTAGAAGCATTTACTACGACCAAGTATTCAGTAGTAGTTTTTCTATAGATTATCATATCATCTATAATACCACCTTGCTTATTGGTCATACAAGTATACTGTGCTTTTCCATCAGCTAATACCGCAGCATCATTAGTACCAATTTTCAATAAAAGGTCTAAAACTTTTTCTCCTTTTAATATGAATTCGCCCATATGAGAAACATCAAATACACCTACACCGTTTCTTACACAAAGATGTTCTTCTTTGATAGATTTATATGAAACAGGCATTTCGTAACCTGCAAATGGAATTATTTTAGCACCTAATGCACTATGTGTATCGTATAAAGCGGTTTTTTTCATTTTATTATTGTTTAAGTTTTTGCAAATTTAAGTGTTTTGTAAAATAATTAGCAAAAGACAATAATTATTTTTAACGATCCTTTAAAGTAAACATTTCTCTTTTTACCATTTCTTCCAAAATAATTTTGAACCAAAAAGAATATTTTTCTGCCTTATTTTTTACATCTACTAATAAATCTGGAACATCAATCCAATGAACTGCTTGAACTTCATCTTCATTAAATGGGATTTCTCCTTCATATTCACCAATAAAAACATGGTCATATTCGTGTTCGATTAAGCCGCTACTTTCATCTTCTGCTTTATAGATAAAAGAAAAAATTTCTTTCAATTCTGTAGAAAACCCTAATTCTTCTACCAGTCTTCTTTCTGCAGAAGCTTGGTGAGTTTCATTTTCTCTTGGGTGTGTGCAAACTGTGTTGCTCCAGATGTTTGCCCAATGATACTTTTTCTTAGCTCTTTGCTGTAAAAGCATTTGACCTTTTTTGTTAAAAACAATAATACTTATTGCTTGGTGAAGCGCACCTTGTTCGTGTGCTTCCATTTTTCCCATTGAACCAATAATATTGTCATTTTCATCTACTAAAACGACTATTTCTTCCTTATCTATCATTTCCTTTTATTTTTCAGAATACCACCATTTAGTGTAATTGTGATATCTCTCAGCATGTGCGCCTAAATATTGTTTTATTTTTTCTTTGTCTAATTCTTTTACTTGTTTTGCTGGTACGCCAGCCCAAATTGTTCCTGCTGGAACGATAGTCTTTTCCATAATTACTGCACCTGCAGCAATTATTGCTCCATCTCCAATTACGGCTTCATCCATTACTACAGAACCCATACCTATCAAAGCATAGTTTCCAATTTTACAGCCATGCACTACTGCATTGTGTCCTATGGTTACATAATTTCCAATAACTGTTGCCGCTTTTTGAAAAGTACAATGCACACAAGCATTATCTTGAATATTTGAATAGTCGCCAATAATTATTTCATTTACATCTGCTCTAATCACTGCATTGAACCAAACAGAACTGTTCTTCCCAATTCTTGTTTTTCCAATGACCACTGCTGTTTCTGCTAAGTAAACTGAATCATTAATTTGTGGTGAAATTCCTTCTATAGATTTTATAAGTGCCATCTTTATTTTTTATTGCTTTGATTGGTGAGTAAAAATAAGTGTAATATTTGAAAATATTAATTACTTGGCTTTTATAAGTGGAATTTTTAATTTGCGAAAGCATATTTTCTTACGCCATAAAGTACTTCATCTTCAGAAATCGACTCCAAATAAAAGCCTTTTGGTGCTTTTACGCCAGTCACTAATTTTTCATTATGTAAATTTTCATACGTATCAAAATCAATGGCTTCTCTTTTTTCTAAAGAAGAAAATATTTCAAATTTAGCAACAACCTCTGTCCAAGTTTCTTGAATTACACCTTCAAAAACTTTCGATTTTGAGCCACTACCGTAAGCACAAAAACCAATTTTTTCTCTACTAATATCCTTTCCTTCCAACAACTCACTTTCCACCATACTCATAAAAGACATGAAAATAGAAGCCGTATATAAGTTGCCAATATAAGAAGAAGCTCTTTGTCCTTTCTCCACTTTTTGATTAACAAAGTCCTTATACATTTGAGTTTTTGTAAGCAATTTTAAATTTTGGTGACTAAAAAAGTCAGGATCTAAGGCTAGTAATTCTGCTTTTAAAGTTTCGTCATCTTTGTAGGTTTCCCAAAAAACATCTGCGAAAGCTCTCTTTCCATGAAAAGCATATGGTAAGTGAAAAATTAATTTGTCCCAATCTTCCAATTTATGTGTTCCTTCTTTCAATTTTACAAAATGATTGTATGCTTCACTCATTCTGTTTGAATAACATTTGTTTGAATATTGGCCGTCAAAAACTGGGAATATTTTATGAATTTCTATATTTTCTTCATTTTCAGAAACCAAGTTTGGAATAGAAGTCCCAGTTCCTTTTAGTAAATTTACCAAAGTTGTTTTTTTGATTTTTCTAACAGGTTTAAAAAAATCATGCTCGCTAATAGTAGAAATACCTACTGGATTAGCAATTGATAATAATCTTGGATTGTGTTTAATAAGCGTAGCAACTGCTCCAGCTCCTTGTGTATATTCGCCAGTACTTTCTAATTCATATTTTGCATTGTCGGTAGCTACTACAATTCCTATTCTACTAATGTCTGCATTTACCCAATCTAAAGTAGTGTGCATGGCATCAATACCTGCTATACAAGCAAATGTCATATCTACAACATCAGTATGCATAAAAGAATTTTCGCCAAATTCTGTTTTATAAAAATCTGCCAACATAGCAACTACATAAGAGGCAATTGGTTTGGCACCGTCTGTTGCAGATTCAGAACCTACATATATTCTACCAATTTCTTGTGGTTTTAAATTATTCTTTTTTATTAATTGCAACACTGCATTTGCTGCCATACTAGCGGCATCTTCATGTACATCTACTAAAGACATAGTTGTTAAACCTAAGCCTTTATTCAATTTAGCGTACTCAATGTTTCTTGCTACTGCAAGTTCTTTTATAGATAAATAAATGTTTGGCACATAAAAAGCCATATCGTCAATTCCTATCATAATAGTTTTTTCAATTTAGCACACAAAAGTAGCTGTTATCTGATCTTGAAAGTCCTATTTCCTATTATAGGAAAAGAAATTGGTCTGAATAGTGCGTTTTATTATTTGGACTATCTAAAAAATCAATAATATTTAAGCAGCTAAAGCGTCAAATTCTAATTGTTTGTACTCTCTATCTGTATTTTCTACTTTTCTTAATAACGCATCTAAATATCCTTTGTCTGTATTATAACTGTAATGATTTTTGTTTAATCTATTCATAGCATTGTAGATGTGGATTCTTGCATTACCATACTGTATAAAGTCTACACTTAAGGCAGCCATAAAACTATGAATATAAATAGCTAAATACAGGTTTTCCTTTTTAGCTGAAATTAATGATTCTCTTGCTATTTCTAAAGCTTTTAAGTTGTAGCCTTTATTTGCTTGCTCTATTGCGTATTCAAATAATTGTTCTGTATTTATTTTATTGTTAAATACGTTAGAATTTTTTATCTGAAAGTTTTCTGTTCTTGTTCCTAAATTTCTCATAACTATACGTTTTTGTTTACTTTATTTAAATTTGATTGACGTAATTATCAATTTCAAAAGCAAAATTATTGTTATAGACCGCAGCATAAATGCGTTTTATGTTTTTAGTTAGATTTATTTTACAAATTATAGTAAAAAAAACTGTGCCAAAGTGCCTCAAGTGTTACTGATAGATGTAATAATTCATAAACAATAACAAATAAATACTAAAAACTTGACTTTGTAGTTTTTATAAACTACCTTCGATTGACAATAAATAAAAATCATTAAAACGCTTCTTATTCGAGCGTTAGCACCAATTTGAGAGCAACAAACTGAAAACTATGATTTTATCAATTTTA
>CAWVRT010000077.1:0-5047 GCA_963932515.1 uncultured Chitinophagales bacterium | reverse complement strand
TAACATAAGAGTTGTGTTATCCCTTATAAAACAACCTTTAACACAAGCTTTTGTTCGGGTGTATGGAGTTGTATGCCATGCGAAAAAAGGAAAACCCACCGCACATTAAGCACATTTGTTTTTTTTGCCAACACACAAAGCCAACCCGAAAAAAAAAACAAAAGAGCTTAATCTTGCCCTCGCTCTCAGAATAATTATCATATATTTTATACCCTAAAAAACGGAGTATTAAATCTTAATTGCTACCTTGCAAATTCAATTCTAAATGGAAATGAACAGAATAAAAGAAGTACTGGACGAAAAAGGGATTAAGCAAAAATGGTTAGCTGAAAAGCTAGACAAAAGCTACAATATTGTGAATGGTTATGTACTTAACAGACAGCAGCCAAGACTAGAAGTCCTTTTTGAAATTGCAAAAATTTTAGAGGTTGACCCTAAATCATTACTAAAAGATAAATAATGACAAGCACAAATCAAAGAGCAGAATTACAAGGTAAAATCTGGAAAATAGCCAATGATGTTCGTGGTTCTGTAGATGGATGGGATTTCAAGCATTTTGTATTAGGAACACTTTTCTATCGCTTTATAAGTGAAAATTTCACCAATTACATTGAAGGTGGTGACGAAAATGTAAACTATCCAAATCTATCAGATGATGTAATCACACCAGAAATAAAAGATGATGCTATTAAAACAAAAGGATATTTTATATATCCAAGTCAACTTTTTGGCAATGTAGTTAAGAATGCCAACAATAACGAAAATCTAAATACAGATTTAGCTACAATATTCTCTGCAATAGAAAACTCTGCAAGTGGTTACCCATCAGAAGAAGATATAAAAGGATTATTTGCCGACTTTGATACTACAAGTAATCGTCTTGGTAACACGGTTGAGAATAAAAATAGCCGATTGGTACATGTTTTAAATGGTGTGGAAGGCTTAAAACTTGAAGGTGATTTCAAAGATAGCAAGATAGACTTCTTTGGTGATGCTTATGAATTTCTAATTCATAAATATGCTGCCAATGCAGGTAAATCTGGCGGTGAATTTTTTACACCAACAAACGTATCTCAATTGATTGCACAATTGGCAATGCACAAGCAAGAAAAGATAAATAAAATTTACGACCCTGCTGCAGGTTCTGGTTCATTACTCTTACAAGCAAAAAAGCACTTCGATAATCATATTATTGAAGAAGGTTTTTATGGGCAAGAGATAAACCATACCACTTATAACTTAGCGCGTATGAATATGTTCTTACATAACGTGAATTACGACAAGTTTAATATAGTACTTGGGAACACATTGATAAATCCCCAATTAGGAGACGATAAACCATTTGATGCAATTGTTTCAAATCCTCCTTATTCTATAAATTGGATTGGTGACGCTGACCCTACACTCATTAATGACGACCGTTTTGCTCCTGCTGGTGTGTTAGCGCCAAAATCTAAAGCAGATTTTGCTTTTATACTCCATTCATTAAGTTATTTATCTAGTAAAGGCAGAGCAGCTTTAGTTTGTTTTCCTGGTATTTTTTACCGTGGTGGCGCAGAACAAAAGATAAGAAAGTATTTAGTAGATAATAATTATGTAGAAACTATTATTTCCTTAGCGCCTAATCTATTTTATGGCACAACTATAGCAGTTACTATTTTAGTGCTTTCTAAAAGTAAAACAGAAAACAAAACACAGTTCATAGATGCTTCTGGTGAAGATTTCTTTAAAAAAGTAACTAACAACAATGAGATGTCGGATGCTCACATTGAGAAAGTTATGGAAATGTTTGATAATAAAGCGGAAGTTGCACATGTAACCACAACTATAGACAATATTAAAATAGCAGAAAACGATTACGATTTATCGGTTAATAGTTATGTAGAGCCTATAGATGATAGGGAAATAATAAATATTGAGAAACTTAATAAAGACGTAACTAAAACAATTATAAAGATAGATAATCTACGTGCCAATATTGCTAACGTTATAAACGAAATAGAAGCATGAGTGAGTTATATAAGTTGCTGGCAACTGTTGAAATAAAGTGGGAGTCTTTGGGGGATTATTCTAATTATGAACAGCCTACTGACTATAGAGTCAAATCCAAAGATTATGGTAGTGAATTTAAAACACCTGTTTTGACTGCTGGAAAAACTTTTGTTTTAGGATATACAGATGAGAAAGATGGTATATACAAAGCTTCGGAAAAACCTGTAATTATTTTTGATGATTTTACTACTGCAAATAAATGGGTAGATTTTGATTTTAAAGTAAAATCTTCAGCAATGAAAATGATTACATCCAAAGATGAAACTAGACTTTTATTAAGGTATATATATTTCTGGATGAATTCATTACCTAGTGATCTGGTTGATGGGGACCACAAACGACAATGGATTAGTAATTACGCGAACAAAAAAATCCCAATCCCATGTCCAGAAAACCCAACGAAATCACTCGAAATTCAAAAAGAAATAGTTCGCATTTTAAATGCCTTTACTGAACTTACTACTGAACTTACAACTGAACTTGCAACTGAACTTACATCACGTAAAAAACAGTATAGTTTTTATCGTGAAAATTTACTGACGTTTAATGAAAGTGAGGCAAAACATTTGCCTATGGATGATGAAAGTGTAGGTGAGTTTAAAAGAGGTAAAAGATTTGTAAAAACGGATATGATTTCAGAAGGTGTACCATGTATACACTATGGTGAAATGTATACACATTACGATACATGGGCAGACAAAACTAAATCTTTTGTAACTAAAGAGTTAGTAGAAAATAAAAATCTTAGGTTAGCCGAAAAAGGTGATGTAGTTCTTGTTGCTGCTGGCGAAACAATTGAAGATATTGGTAAAGGCACAGCTTGGTTCGGTGAAGAAGGTGTTGTTATTCATGATGCTTGTTTTTATTACAAGAGTGATTTAAATCCTAAATATGTCGCTTACTTTACCCGAACAAGACAATTTCATGACCAAATAAAGAAACATATTCGTACAGGTAAAATTTCTGCTATTAATGCTAAGGGATTAGGGAAAGCTATAATCCCAATTCCTTCATCAGAAGAACAAGAGCGCATTGTAAATATTCTAGATAAATTCGACATTCTTACCACTTCCATAAGTGAAAGTTTACCTAAAGAAATAGAACTACGCAATAAACAATATGAGTATTATAGAAATATGTTACTAACATTCCCTAAAGCTGCTGTAGAAGTATAATTATATGAGTCAAACACTTACCGAAATAGCTCAATCAATTAAAGACAGTCCTAAAAAAGTGCAATTAATTTATGCTTTTAATGGTACAGGTAAAACACGCTTATCTCGAAATTTTAGATTATTAGTTGATCCAAAAGAGACAGAAGAGGAACAAGAAGAGTCAGGTATTAAAGTAATGTATTATAATGCTTTTACAGAAGACCTTTTTTATTGGGATAATGATTTAGATGCGGATACCAATAGAAAGCTGATAATAAGGCCTAATAACTTCACAAGTTTAGCGTTGGGTTTTCTAAAAGACCAAGGATTAGACAACAATATCGTAACCAATTTTCAACATTTTACCAGCGATTCCATAACTCCAGAATTTAGTGCTGATTTTTCGGAAGTAACATTTTCTGTAACAAGTGGTGACGACCGCAGTGAGAACAATATTAAAATATCTAAAGGAGAAGAAAGCAATTTTATTTGGTGTGTATATTATAGTTTAATAGAACAAGTCGTTGAGCTTTTAAATACTCCAGAACCTTCCGATAGAGCATCCAATCAATTTGATGATTTAGAATATGTGTTTATTGATGACCCTGTAAGTTCGTTAGATGACACCCATTTAATAGAGTTAGCTGTAAATATCGCAGAGTTGATAAAATCCAGTCAATCAGTGCTGAAATTTATAATAACAACACACAATCCTTTATTTTATAATGTACTCTACAATGAATTTAATAATGCGAAACCTAGTTCTGGATATAGAAGAAGAGATTCTAAAAAAAAGCGTTTAGAGAAGTTGATTGACGGTACTTTTTTACTTTCCAATCAATTTGATGACTCTCCTTTTTCTTACCACCTATTCCTTTTAAAAGAATTAGAGGTTGTTATAGAATCAGGTCAAATTAAAAAATATCATTTTAATTTTCTTCGTAATATTTTAGAAAAGACTTCAACTTTTTTAGGTTACAATAAATGGAAAGACCTTTTACCTAATGAAACAGAGGGAGCACGTGAAGGATATTATAATCGTATTATTAATCTTTCCAGCCACTCAAATCATCATGGTGAAGAGATCTCTATTATTGAAGAAAATGATAAGCTTGTATTAGGTTTCTTAGTAAACGCAATTAAAACTAACTATCGTTTTAATTCAAATAATAGCTCAAATAGTTAAAAATATGGCAAACTACAAAACCATAGCAGAATCAAACAATTTTATCGTTTTAGATAAATACGAAAAGTTTTCAGAGCTTAATGAAGCACCTGCAAGCTATCAAACAGAAGCCGATTTAGAAAAGGAACTTGTAAAAGATTTAGCAAATCAGGGTTATACATATCATCCAGAGATTAACAATCAGCAAACTATGCTGACCAATGTTCGTTTACAATTGCAACATCTCAATGATATGCAGTTTACGGATAAGGAATGGGCTCGTTTTGTAGAAGAATATTTAGATAAACCAAGTGATAACTTAGTAGATAAAACAAGAAAGCTACACGATAATTATATTTATGATTTTGTATTTGATGATGGGCATATTCAAAACATTTATTTAGTAGATAAAAGGAATGTAGTACGTAATAAAGTACAGGTAATTTCTCAATTCGAGCAAACAGGTACAAATGCTAATCGCTATGATGTCACCATTTTAGTAAATGGTTTGCCTTTAGTACAAGTAGAACTTAAAAAACGTGGTGTTGCTATTCGTGAGGCTTTTAATCAAGTACACCGCTATACCAAAGAAAGTTTTAATACGTCAAATTCACTTTTTAAATACTTACAGATATTTGTAATTTCTAACGGTACTGACAGCCGTTATTTTGCGAAT
>CAWVRT010000076.1:0-5191 GCA_963932515.1 uncultured Chitinophagales bacterium | reverse complement strand
TATTTGCTTATTTAGTTTCATCAGATACAATTTGTCCATCTACTAAAGTAATAACTCTTTTTGCTCTATCTATAACTCTTTGGTCGTGGGTAGAAAATATAAATGTAATACCTTCTTCTTTATTTAATTTTTTCATTAAGTCTAACAAGCTTTCAGCAGATTTAGAATCTAAATTGGCTGTGGGTTCATCTGCTAAAATAAATTTAGGTTTTGAAGCTAAAGCTCTTGCTACGGCAACTCTCTGTTGTTGGCCGCCACTCATTTGTGAAGGTCTTTTATTGGCTTGTTCTACTAAGCCAACTTCTGCCAATAATTCTTTTACTCTTGCATTTCTTTCTCCTTCAGGTCTGTTTTGTAGCAGCATAATAAATTCCGTATTTTCTTTGGCTGTCAATACTGGAATTAAGTTATAACTCTGAAATACAAAACCAATATTGTTCAGTCTAAAATCAATGATTTCATTGTCTGAAAGATTATTTATTTCTACGCCATCAACAGTTACTTCCCCAGAAGTTGGTCTATCTAAACCACCTATAATATTTAAAAAAGTTGTTTTACCAGAACCAGATGGTCCGACTACGGCAGTAAACTCATTGTGTTCAAAATCTATTGTAATGTTGTTTACTGCTGTTACAGGCACAACACCTTCATAAGTTTTACTTAAATTTTTTGTTTCTATTACTTTCATTTATTTATAAATTAATGTTCAAAATGGACAAGTAGTCTATCGAACTATGATTATTTAGCTAATGCTTTCTTCTTTTTTAAAATTTGCTTAAAATATTCAAAAATGTTAAATCTCATTGCTTTTAGCGCAGGATAAATTGCTGCTAAAATAGACATTGAAATAACCATTACGCTTACGTTTATATATTCCTTTAAATACAAAAAAGGATAAGCAGTACTTGCAAAACCTACAGCTTCATAAGCGTTCATATTCAAGCCGTGTTTCCCAAAATAGTTTATGATTAAATAGGATAATATAATTCCTAAAACACCACCAGTTAGTGCATAAAAAACGGTTTCTAGCATAATCATGGCAAATATTTTTGTTTTAGTCATTCCAATAGCTATCAACACATTTAGTTCATTTTCTCTTTCTAAAACAGCCATTAGCATAGTATTCAAAATACTAAATAATAAAGCAAACAAGATGATTCCTACTATAATGTAGGTGTAGACATCTACTATTTGAACGTTCAACCTCATACCAGGCGCAAGGTCTAACCAAGGTAAAATTTCTAAGTCTTTATACTTGTCTTTATAAATATCATTGATGGGTTCCGCTTTTTCATAATCATTAACCAAAACGGCAATTTCATGTACTTGATTTCCTATGCTTAATAATTTTTGAATATCTTCTTTCTGCACAAAGACATTCATTTTGTCATACATCACATTACTAGATTTATAAATACCTGCTACTCTAAAAGAGCCTGCAATTATTTCTCCATCAATATCTTGCATAGTTAAAACTACTTTTGATCGTAGTTTTATTTTGTATTGTTCTGCTGTTTTTTCACTAATAACTATCGGGTTCCTTTTTATGCCTTCAAAATATTTTCCTTCTACTAAAATATTGTCTAAACTTGTTACTAGTTTTTCAGTTTCTGGGTCTACACCAGTTACTTTTACTGAGCCATTCTTTTTGGAAGAGCCCATCATAACCATCGTAATTACTCTAGAAGTAGTGGCTACTACATCTGGGTTTGTTTTGATGTCATTTTCTACTATTTCTGCATTTTTAACGGTATTTTTTAAAGTGAATTCTTCTCTAAAACCTGAATGGTGAACCTGAAAATGAGAAATCTCTTTTTCTATAACAGACGTTATTTTTTGTTTCATCATACCTTTTACAAAAGCAGAAGTAAACAAGCCCGCCAAAAGCCCTAATGTGATAGAAAGAAATACGATGGAGCTTCTAACTTTATTTCGCCAAATATTTCGCCAAGCTATTTTTAATATTGTTTTCATTGATTTTTTTTAAAGTCTTATAATTAGCTTTTCATTTCTTTTATTGGGTTATATCTCAATAATTTTATAAAAGAGTAAACAGATATAACGCTGGCTAATACAAAAACAACTACTGCCTGCGTTGTAAATATTCCTGGTCGTATAGAAAACTGAAGAACTGCTTCTATTCCATATTCTTCTGTTAGTTTTCTTAAACTTTCGCCTAAAGGAATTGGGTTGATATTAAAATATAAGCAAATTGGAAAAGCGGCGAGCATACCAAATAAGGCACCTAAAAAGGTTAATGATATTATTTCTATCCAAACAGAAATAGCTAATTTTATTTTTTTCATTCCGATAGAAATCAATACGCCAAATTCATGTCTTCTTTCTGCTAACATCATTAATGTTGTCCCAAAAATTCCAAAAGAAACCACCATGTATAAAATAAACATAAACATGTAACCTTCTTTTTTATCGGTTTCGATAATGTTTTTAAGTTGAGGTAAAAGTGCTTCCCAACTATATGCTGTATAATCAGTATTTAAAACTTGATTTAATTCAGTGGTAGTTTGATTGTAAAGAGTTACATCTTTTAATTGTAGATTTAAACTTGTATATCTGCTTTCCAGATCAAACAACCATTGAGCTTCTTTGATTGGTAAAAAAACTAATCGGTTACTCAATTCTGGAGATCCAAATTTTAGAATCCCTTTAACTTGATATTTTCCAGCAGCGGTTGCGCTATGATATCCTTGCCCCATTAAAACGATGGTATCGCCTACAGATAAATTTAAATATTTAGCTAATCCGCTTCCTACTAAAACAGCTTTATCGTCATTGTTTAAATACTCTCCATCTATAATTCTTTCGGCTAAATTATTGAATTGGTTTTCTTTAGAAACATCTGCTCCTACAACCATTGTTCCTTTGGTATTTTCATCAGCTGCTGCTAATGCAAAACTTTCTATTCTTGGTAAATAGGTAACAATGTTCGAATTGTTTGTTAGAATAGACCTTAAAGAATCAGAAAGTAATAAGCTATTATCAACCGTCATGTCTTCTTTGTATTCTGACTGCTGTATTTGAATATAACCGAAGAAATCGCCAACACTATTTTTTATCATATTGGACTGTACTCCATCTTTAACGCTTACAATTAAAGTAGATAATATTACAGCAAAAAATATAGAAGCCATGGTTATAAAAGTTCTTCTTTTATTTCGCCAAATATTTCGCCAGGCAAGTTTTATTAATGTTTTCATATTACTTTATTCTTTTCATATAATTAGTCGTAAACATTTGCTCGTCAATTGCTATGTCAAATTCCCAAACATCATAACTAATGATTGTTTTGTTACCGTCTTCGTCTTCGGGAATTACTGTTATTGTAGAAGGTAAAGTTTTATCTCCAAATTTTCTGATGTCACTCGCAATCATAGTATTTACTAAATAGTTGTCTTCATCAAAAAATTCTACTCTTAATTGCATGTAATGTTCTTGGTCTATCCATATTACAATCTTACCCCAAACTACAGGAGCATCTTCAAATGGTACTAATTCTAATTTCCAGCAATTTAAGCCTTCTTTTACTTCTTCGCCAATTATTTTTTGCGCATAATCTTCTATCATGGAGGATTGTTTTACTAAATCATCATTGGTTAAATCTGTTCCCATCCAAGACTGCATCATCATACTTGGTGGCATTTTTATTTTTCTATCTATGCTCGGTAAAAAATTCCAAACTTCTTTGTCTCTAATTAAGAAAACAGTTCCCTTTTCTTTCGCTGGGCTTGTTATTACAGATACACCTAAATCTTCTCCTTTTGACCAAGATTTTAGAGATATTTCTTTGCTCCACTTGGGTCTTTGAACAAGTATATTCATCTCTACATAAGAACTTGTTCCTTGTGTTCTTTTCTCCAATTCTTGAAGTATCTCTTTGGCTGTTTGTGCTTGCATATTACTTAAAGAGAAAAGTAATGAAAAAATTATTGTTGTTATTTTTTTCATTTTATTTGTTTTTATATTTATTTTTTAATCCTTCAAAAATTTCTTTCAATGGATATTTTTCGTCATTAAATATTACATAGATAAACCATCAAATTTTGCAGCTAAAAATGAGCCTTGAAAAATAAACTTAAACAGTTAAAGTAATTTTCCTTGGCTTGTATTCTTTCGCCATTTCAGCAATCGCTTTTATGTGAGCAGGAGTCGTTCCACAACAACCACCAATAATATTAATCAAGTTACTATCTAAGAATTCTTTTATTTGAATAGCCATCATTTCAGGAGATTCATCATATTCGCCAAATTCATTGGGTAAGCCAGCATTTGGATGTGCGCTAACATTAAAATCTGCATTTTTAGATAAAATATTCAAATAAGGCTGTAATTGTTTCGCGCCCAAAGCACAATTTAAACCAATACTCAATAAAGGAATATGCGATACGGAAATTAAAAAAGCCTCTGTTGTTTGACCCGACAATGTTCTGCCACTAGCATCTGTAATAGTACCTGAAACCATTATGGGTAATTCCTTATTAATTTCTTCAAAAACTTCTTGAATAGCAAATAATGCTGCTTTAGCGTTTAAGGTATCAAAAACGGTTTCTACCATTAAAACATCTACACCACCATCTATTAATGCTTTTGCTTGTTCTTTGTAAGCTACTTTTAAATCATTGAAAGTAACCGCTCTAAAACCAGGGTTGTTTACATCTGGAGATAAAGAAGCTGTACGGTTTGTTGGTCCCATGGTACCAATTACAAATCTGGGCTTTGCAGGTTCAGTTGCTAAAAATTCATCTGCAACTTCTCTAGCTATTTTAGCCGATTGAAAATTCAAATCATAAACTGCATCTTCCAATCCATAATCTTCCATGGCAATAGTTGTAGAACTAAAAGTATTAGTTTCTGCAAAATCAGCACCTGCCTTATAATATTGTCTATGAATATCTTTAATTATTTCTGGTTGTGTGATAGACAATAAATCATTATTCCCTTTCAACGGACTGTTGTGGTCTTTGAATCTTTCACCTCTAAAATCTTCTTCTTCTAACGGATGCCTTTGTATCATAGTTCCCATAGCACCATCTAAAATTAAGATACGTTCTTTTAAAATTTCAGTTAAACTTTTTTTCATGGAAGGTAATTAAAGAATATTTTTTGTATTCCACAAAATTACATAAAGCTTTCTAAAATACCAACTAATTGCTTGGCTTGTAATAGACCTGTT
>CAWVRT010000075.1:0-5844 GCA_963932515.1 uncultured Chitinophagales bacterium | reverse complement strand
ATATCTATAAATTCGTATTTTGAGTTTTTATCTACATCTTGCGCATTACTTGTAATATAATATACTAGTAATAAAATTATCGTTATTTTTTTCATAACTAGAATTATTTCGTTTCGAACAAAACTAATCAACCAGTACTTATTAACTAATTGTTTAACATTATTTATCAGATTTATACCATAGTAAAATCACGTTAAAGTATTTTTATTTCTTTATGCCATTTATAAAAGCCTAGGATAGCAAAAATGGTATAAAAAACATACAAAGCCGCATAAAAAGGCATGCCTTTCAAGTAAAGAATTCCGCTTAATACAATATCTATTAAGATCCAAAAAATCCAATTTTCTATTTTTTTCTTGGCAGTCAAGTAAGTAGCCATAATCCCAAAACCACTAGTAATAGCATCGCAAAACGGAAAGCTTCCACTAAAATAAACTAAAGCTAAATAGATGATAAAAGATAATATTGAACCAATCAATATATTTTTGATTAAAAAATTTGGTGCAGACCAACTAATGAAAACGTTCTCTTTTTCTAAACTTAAAACTGCGTCTTTAGTTGTTTTATTCCATTGACTCAATCCATAAAAAGACATTCCTAAATAAAAGAATTGTAAAGTAAACTCACCATATAACTGATAAAAATAAGTGCTAATTCCATAAGTTATCGTTGCAATAATTCCAAAATACCAACACCATTTTTTCTCTAAAATAGCACCAATAACATAAGCTAAACCAGTAAACAATCCTACTATTTCTATAAGTTTAAGGAAATCCAAATCCATTGATAATTTATTTTGCGTAAAAATAAGATTAAACCAAGTCCTAAAAAGATAATCTACAAGATTTCTCCTCAATTTTCAGAACAGCCTCTTTTCCAAAAAATATCGCATTATTTTCTTTTAAATGTCCTGCAGGAAAATCAAAACAAATAGGAAAACCTAGTTCTTGGCAATGTTCTAAAATGATCTCTTTCGCATTTTTTCCAAAAGGATTATCCGCTGAGAATCCAAACTCCTTGGTATTATCTCTCATGTCTGATAAGCCACCAACAAGTAATGCTTTTATTTTATTGAATTTTGATGCATTTTTTAACGCAATCACCATTCTGTCAATATGATAAAGCATTTCATCTAAATCTTCTATAAATAATATTTTATAGTCTGGATTAAAACCAGATTTTGTTCCCAAAATACTATACAAAATCGATAAATTTCCACCAACTATTTCTCCTTGCACTGTTCCTTGCTTATTGGAAAAATTACTCGCAAATTCATAATTTAATACTTTTCCAAAAAGTGCATTTTTTAAAGATTCAATACTATCACCCATATTACTTTCAAAATTTATTGGCATAGTCGCATGAATTGTTTGAACCGCCAAATAAGTATTTATATGAGCATGTAAAATAGTAACATCACTATAGCCTACTATCCATTTTGGATGGAGCATAAATTGAGTAAAATCTAACTTCTCTAGCACTCTAATCGTTCCATAACCTCCTCTAGCACAAATAATAGCCTTAACATCTTGATTGTCTAGCATCTCTTGAAAATCTTTGGTTCTCAAACTATCATTTCCAGCAAATTGACTCTCTTTTGCACCAATCGTTTTACCTAAAACAACTTTCAACCCCCAAGATTCAAATGTTTGAATTGCAAAATCTATTTCAGATTTAGAAATAGCTCTTGCAGTACTTACTATCGCTACAGAATCTCCTTTTTGTAAATTTTGTGGCTTTCTCATGTTTGCAATTTGTCTCAAAAATACAAGTTTATCTTATATTATTTATAGTTATTTCTTGATACTCTTGTGAAAAAAGAATGCATCCATTAGTACTCAGACTCAAATAAAAATAGCAACAATAAAAGAAACAGCAGAAGCTGTTATTCCTTAAATTTTAAATGAGAGAAACTTCTTACCAACTAATCGCAGAATAATTATTGAATAACTCCACTACCTATTAATTCATCGCCAGTATACCAAGCAGCAAATTGCCCTGGCGTAATACCTCTTTGCATTTCGTCAAATACGATATATAAGCCTCTTTCCTCTAAGTGAAGGCTTGCTTTACATAAATCTTGTCTGTATCGAATACGTACAGAAAAATCTTGTTTTTCACCAATATTTAAGGCTAAATCTTCACGTAGCCAATGAATTTCTTTTGTAGGAACAAACAATGCTTTTCTATATAAACCCGGATGGTCAGTACCTAAACCAACATAAACAATATTTTCGTTTACGTCAGTGTCTATTACAAAAAATGGTAGTGTAGTACCACCAACACCAAGTCCTTTTCTTTGACCTATCGTAAAGTAATGTGCACCAGGATGCACCCCAACTTTTTTACCAATACTTTTATGATGTTTAAAAGGTTTAGAAATTTCAAGTAAATTTTCTGAAGTCCAATCTCTATCGTAAACCTCATTATCTACTTTTACTTCTACAATATTTCCTTCTTTAGGTTTTAATTGTTGTTGCAAGAAATCAGGCAACTTCACTTTACCGATAAAACATAATCCCTGAGAATCTTTTTTATCTGCAGTAATTAAATCTTGTGCATTAGCAATTTCTCTAACTTCACTTTTTTGCAATTCCCCAATAGGAAATAAGGCTTTCGAAAGTTGTGCTTGATTTACTTGACATAAGAAATAAGATTGGTCCTTATTATCATCTTTTCCTGCCAATAATTTATGAATTCCTTTGCCATCTTTTACAATGGTTTCTTTTCTGCAATAATGACCAGTAGCAACAAAATCTGCACCTAATTCCATTGCTTTTTTTAAAAATAAATCAAATTTAACTTCTCTATTGCAAAGCACGTCTGGGTTTGGCGTACGTCCAGCTTTATATTCTCTAAACATATAGTCAACTATACGTTCTTTATATTCCGTAGAAAAGTCAATTGTTTGAAAAGGAATTCCTAATTTTTCAGCTACAAGTAATGCATCATTACTATCCTCTACCCAAGGACATTCATCTGCAATTATAGCAGATTCGTCATTCCAATTTCGCATAAAAATACCGATAACTTCATATCCTTGCTCTTGCAAAAGATATGCTGCCACACTACTATCTACGCCACCGGAAAGACCTACTACTACACGTTTCATTTTTTTTGGCTTTTAGCTGCTCACCTTTGGCTATTAGCAAATACTATTTACTCCCTTCTTAGAAAGGTAAATCATCTTCCATATCATCAGATTGCGCTGGCATATCTGCTGAAGAAGGTGGAGGAGGTGTATTTGATTCTGCTGCTTGAGGAGTTGCTACTATTCCTTTTTGAATTTTCCAAGCTTTTACATCAGTGTACCATCTTTCGTTAAATTCTCTACTTTCTACATTTATAGAAGCAGTGATTTCTTCTCCTTCTGAAATATTAGATTGTTCAATTTTATCTCCCCAAAGCGCTATACACACTTGTTTAGGGTATTGACCTGCAGTTTCTAAAACAAATTCTTGTTTTTTCCAACCACCTCTTGAACTTTCACCAGTTTGTACTGGTAATATTTTTACTACTTTTCCTTGAATTTCCATTGTTATTTTTTTAGAACTGCAAAAGTAATGATTCTGAATTATTAAAAAGTCAAAAACAAATAACAACTAATGCACAAATCATTAAAAAAGCTTAAACTATCCCTTCTTCTTTTTCAAATCTTCAATATAAATTCTCTTTATTTTTTCCGTAATTTCATAAACTACAGGGCATACAGCTACATTTTCATGCATTATAGCTAAACTTACAACTCTTTGGTCTGTATAGGGGAAATCTGCACAAGAAGCAGGTCTTATATCATATATATTACAAGAATTATCGTCATTTAAAAAGCGACAAGGTGTTTGAGCAAAGACGTAATCATCATTTCTGTCCAATGTCAAATATTCATCTGTAAATTCACCAGGTTTCATACCTAGGTCTTTAGAAATTCTTACGATATCTCTTCTTACTAAAATAGCTGGAGAACCTTTACAGCAATTTCCACAATCTTGACAAGTTGTTTTCGCAAAAATTTCCTCATCCAACTGATTGATGTGTTCATCAATTTTTTTTGGTCTCTTTTTCTGAGCATTTTCGTAAAACCTTTTATTCTCGAACCTTTTTTTCTTAACGTTCGCTCTATATTGATGTATATCTAATTTTCCCATAATTAATATCGAATTTTACTTCTATTCTTTTTTGTGTCAGATTTTAGTTGCTTTACTTTTAAACGTTTTTCGTTTACCCGTTTCGGAATTCGAGTCTTTTTTCTTCTTTTTTGCGCTTTTAAAGCATTTTCTAAAAAGTAAATTAACTTTTCTTCCGCCAGCTTTTTGTTTTTGCTTTGCGACTTATAATGTTGTGCGCTCACTAAAATCTCTAAATCTTTATTTATTCTATTCTTAAGTTTTGTAAGAATTAACTTCTTTTGTTGCTCATTTAAAATTACAGATTGTTCTACGTTAAATACAATAACAACTTTCGTTTCTACTTTGTTTACATGCTGACCTCCAGCACCACCACTTCTAGCAGTTTTATAAGTGCACTCTGTTAATATTTTATTTAGGTTAAACATTTCTGACTGCAAATATCGTATTTTATTGTGGGGTTCTTTATAATCAAGGTGAAAAACGTTGAGATTCTTTAATTTGTCCTTCGTGTTGATAGCAATAGCCACTTTCATTAAGCGTTTTGTTTTTACATCTCGCTTCCGCTTTAGTTACGCCATTACATTGGACGGATACTGTTGCCTTTTCCTTTTCTTTTCCTTCTGTTGATTTTGAACTTTTCCAAGTCCAAGATTTAATATTTAATGTGCTTTCAATAATATTTTCTTGCTCGTCTGTCAGTAAAGGAAAAAAGTCAATACCAGTAAATTTTTCAATACTATCAATGGATACAGCATATAATTGAAGTTGTTCGCTTGAACTTGTATTAGCAATAATAAAACCGATGCCTTTGCTTGGTTCTTTGTAGTCAAGAATTACCTTGTAATAATATTTTGGAACGGAAACTTTATTTTCACCTATGGTCGTAAGTCCGTTTGTCAAAACAGGTCCAGTAACAATAAAAACTGATTTATTATCTACTGCCCAAGTCCTAACTAATCCCTCAAGGCGTTTCCAAATTCCTCTATTGAAACCTGGTTCTTGCGGAGACATATTGCTGTAATAAAATGATTCAGCCATTGCTGTCGCTGACCAACCCATATCTGACGCTGGTGCTAAATGCCCTCTATCATAACCGCTTCTAGAATAATCTTTATCGTTTGCGGTGCCAGTTTTCACATTAGGGTCTGTCAGAAATTTATCTGTCCTTGCCCATATTTTATTTGTTTGTTCATTTGTTAATTCGTATGCAACCCAGTTTGCTTGTTCGTGTGTCTCGTTGTAAGAAATAGAATAACCTGTATGATAGATTACAACTTCTTTTCTTTCAGTTTTGGGGATTTCAAGTTTACTGATTTCTGTCGAGCGAATATTGTAGAGTGGTACAGAGTCGGCATAAATCCAAGAGCTATCCTCATAGAGTGGATTTTTTTTTCCACTTGTGGTGGCAGCTTCATCTTGCGAAAATGTCAAGATACTTGTCGTAAGAACCGTGAGCAGAAGTAGTAGAAGCCATTTCATTGTGTCATGTTTTTTAGGGTAGCTTGTAACGTTTGGCTAAACTGCGTTTCAATGCAGTTTAGGTTTTGTTAGTGGCTTTTTTTATTCTGTATTTGTGCTTTAGGTTAAGAAATTTCTTCTCAAAAAAATTATATGACAACCATGAAATAAAAACCGTAAGTCCAAAAACTAAAAAGTATAGTTTCAAATTGGTAATAATATTTATTGTTTTGAACTCAAGTTAAATATAAACAACTAA
>CAWVRT010000074.1:0-5975 GCA_963932515.1 uncultured Chitinophagales bacterium | reverse complement strand
GAAGTATTAATTGATTAACAACCAGGTCAGCTGCAATATTGTAAATAGTTGCATCTGTTTCTTTTCTTACAACTCTATTCAGATGACCTAGTATCACATGTAGTATTTCATGCTTTATTAAGCCTATTCTTTCGTTGTCGTTGTTTAAACTGTCAAAAAAAGACGGATTAAGTAAAAGTATTACCCTCCCATTTTTAAGAGTTACCGCAGCTGTAGGTATTGTATCTGTTATCTTTCTTGTAAAAAGTTGAAATATATGTGCATAGAACGGCTCCTTTAATAATATTAAAAAGAGAATCTTATCGATACTATTTTTTGATGATTTCAATTTAGGTTTGTTCATTAAAAAGCATTTATTACACTCATTTGCTCAATTAATTTTATTTTAGATTAAATATTTTATCAGTTCTCGTTTATTTCTAAGACCATTTGTCTTATGCTAACATAACCATTAAAACTGTTGTTATTTAATTTTTACTAACGTTCCGTGTATGGCGTCTTAGCATCCCGCAGTGTACTATACACATTGTTGTACCCCGTTTTTTATTTTAAAGTATTGGCGTGAAAGCTCTTTTGACTTTGAGGTACGAAAAGACAAATGTGCTTGAACAAATCTAAGAATTATTAAATTTAGATTAGTTAAATGAAATATATTTATTATTTTTGACAAAACTTGTCAAGTCTTAACACGTCAATTTATGAAAGTAGGCGAATATATTAGAAACCTTAGGAAAAGTAAAGATTTACTATTAAGGGAATTAGCTGGTAATTTATCAATGGACCAAGCAATTCTTAGTAAAATTGAAAGAGGTGAACGTAAAGCTACAAAGGAACAAATAATAGCTGTTTCAGAATACTTTAATATCAAAAATGATGAATTGAAGATTTTATGGCTTAGTGACAAAGTGATTTATGAACTGAAAGATGAAGAGGAACTTGCTAATAAAGTTTTTAAAGTATCAAAGGGCAGGATAAAATATGACAAAAGCTGAAATTATATATATATGCAAACAATAGAAAAAGAATACTATTTTTTTAAAAAGAATCGAAAAGTATTTGAGCCTGTATTAGATGAAAAAACTAATATTCTTGCTAAAAAGAAATTAGAGGAAGTTTATCAAAACAGAAATAAGTATAAAATCCCTAATCGTTTTATAGAGCAATGGAATGATGTTGTTTTATATAACGCCAAAGGGGATGTAGATAAAGCGAAAGCAATTTTTTTGACTACCGTAAATAGTGCATATGATTTAGGTAATCCTTTAAATGATTTAACTGCCAAGGAATGGTTGCCAGAAACAGTTACAGTTTTCAGTCAAAAAGGACTTGGGGCTGGAAATAAAGATGCTCAAATTGAAAAATTACACCCAGCACCTTTTTCTTTTCAAGATGTTGCAAGACATATTAAGTTTTTTACGAAAGAAGGAGATAAAGTACTAGACCCATTTCTTGGAGTAGGTTCTAGTTTAAAAGCCTGTGCTTTTGAAGGCAGAAGAGGATATGGTATAGAGTTAAATAAGCGATATGCAGATTTGAGCGAACTTAGAATCGAGCAAGAAGTCCCTGATGACTTTAAATATAAATCTGAACAAAATATTATCCAAGGTGATTGCATTAAAGAAGTTAATAAATTTGATTCTGATTTTTTTGATTTTTTAATAACTAGTCCACCATACTGGAATATATTAGAAACAAGAGACCATAAAGCTAACGCAAGAGTAGCCGAAAATTTAGATACAAAGTATAGTGAAGATAATGCTGATTTAGGTAATATTGATGATTATGATAAATTCATTACTATTCTTGGAAATTTCTTTTCTAGTTGTTCACGTATTGTTAAAGACAAGAAGTATATGGCAATAATAGTAAGTGACTTTAGGAAGCAAGATAACTTTTATATTTTTCACGCTGATTTAGCTCGTTATATCGAAAAAAATTCCTCTTTTAAATTAAAGGGAATTAAAATTCTATATCAACGTCATAAAAGTATTTTCCCTTACGGTTACCCCTACTCATTTGTTCCAAATGTTCATCATCAGAATGTTTTAATTTTCCAAAATAGTAGAAAATGATAGTAAATAGCATATTACACGGTGATTGTGTTGAAAAAATAAGAGAACTTCCAGATTCTTCTATTGACTTAATAATAGCCGACCCTCCATATAACTTGAAAAAGAACTTTGGTGACAAAAGTATTGTTTGGGATGATTTGACTAAATGGCTTGATTGGTCCAAGGAATGGATTTCAGTTGCCAATCAAAAATTGAAACCTACGGGCTCTATTTTTATATATGGCATTCATCATTATATGTGCTACATACAGATATATTTGTACGAGTTAGATTTACATTATCGTAGACAATTTATTTGGTTCTATGAAAATAGTTTTTCTGGCTATTCTAAATCACCATCTGCAAATTACGAACCCTTATTGTGGTTTTCTAAATCTGAAAATTACACATATCATAAAATTAGAGAGCCATACAAAAGCACGGAAAGGCTAAAAAACAAAATAACTAAAAATGGTAAAATTTGGACACCTAACCCAGAAGGTAAGCACGGTGGTGATGTTTGGAACTTTCCTATTCTTGCAGGTAAACGTTTTGAAAATGAACGAGTAGATCACCCTACTCAAAAGCCATTAAGCATTAGTAATAGAATAGTAAAACACTTTAGTAATGAAGGTGACACAGTTTTAATACCTTTTGCTGGGTCAGGTAGTGAGTGTGTTGCTTGTGTGCAAAACAATAGAAACTATATAGGTATTGAAATAAATGATAAATACATTCCAATAATCGAAGAAAGGTTGTTAGTAGCGGAAAAAGATTTAGGGCTATTTGCTAAAGGTGTATAGTTCCGTTCCGTAGTTTTCATCTATACTCTCTATATTTTTTATAAAGGCTTTAAAATATGGTCCATAATCTTGATGCTCTTTATTGATAGTAAAATATTTGTCTAAGTCGCTTGCATTCAATTTAACCTTAAATAAGTTTATTATACTCAGAAAATATATACTTAACGTTTTTATTTTTACATTGGTTACAATCTCTATGTCTGTTATAACTTCATAAAAATCAGACCTTTTTCTCGGGAAAACAAATACAACCACACAAGGTATCTGGTTTGTAATATCAACTTTTTTTCGAGAGTGAAGCCAAGTAATCCCTTCTAATATCCTTCGTGGTAAACCCAAAATGTCAGACCCAATTAGTTCAGATTCACCAGGTATCATTTTTTCATTATCTACTCCAATAAAATCTAATCTTAAATCATTGTTTCCATTAGCTGAAACTTTATTCCCTATACCTATTTCCAGTAGTAGGTTTCGAACAAGTACTAATTCTAAATCAATAATTCCTGAATTTAGGCTTTTAAATTTATTGACATAATTATTTGCAAAGCCAGTTGTTATTTTATCAATTTCTAAAATCACATCACAATTATTAAATTGTCTTTCAGTATCTTTAACAAGTGGATCCAGTGGGTTGTTTATAAGCTTAAATGACTCATCATAACTATGATTAACCTCAAACGTTTCAGTATTATTATTGTAGAAAATACCTCCCGATTGACATTTGGAAACACACACACCACAATTTATACAAAGCTTAGAGTTAATATCAACACCACCTTGTTCATTTTTAGAAATGGCATTAGATGGACATATCCTTCTATCATTATTATATGGCATTCCTTCAATAATATCAATATCTATTTCTTCCTTTGAGTAAAGCAAACAGGATTTTGCATCACATCTAACACATACACCATCAGTAATTCCACCATCGACAAAACTAATGGGATTTTTACCAGCCATTTTAAATTTAATATCTCTAATAACTTTGTCATTATTTAATATTAAAATATCATCATCATTTTTCTTGGTAACTTTAAGTTTCTTAATCATTATAAATCCCTTTTAAATAGTAGATTTCCTCCAAATCAATTTCTTTTTTGTTTACTGTTTTTTCAAAAAACAATCTGAGTAGCGAGCCAAAGGAAATTATTCCAACACTAATATTAAAGGTTTCATAAATATCGTCTATTGCCTCATATACACCTGAACGATCATTAGGATATTCAAAGCCTATAGCCAATGATGATACTTCTTTTTGGGTTGGGTAAAATTTTCGTGATAATAATACAATCTTATTTTCTAGTGCTTGCCTTACTGATTTGATATTTATATATTCAATTTCTTTAGGTGATTTAATTTCAATTGGTATCGAACGCTTTTCATCAATTATAATAGCGTCCATTCTATTATTTGTATCACCTTCTCTTGTTACAGAAACTTTTTGAAAGCCTATTTCCTCTAATATATCCCCAATAACCTCATAAAATTCAATGGTATACTGTGAATATTCAGCAGTACCTTTTACTACAAAATCCTCAATACTCGTATTTAAAGTTAATTTTTTTAAGGTTGTGATATGCTGTATTTTTTCCTCTACAATCTCTTTTGTGTGTTTAAGTTTTTTAATCATCTTCAGTAAAACTTTCTTTAGCAATTTTCAAAATATTTAGCGGTGTTTCTTGATAAGGAAAATAAAGTATTTTACTGTCAGCTTTAATATTCATTTTTTTCAAAATATCTTTACTAATATCTCTAACTTTAGTAATTAACTCTTTGCTATCAGGATCACTAACGTCATACCCTATATTTTCTAAATGATGAAAAAGAGTATAAATAGAAAACGCAGCATTCTCCTCATCTGTAAAATCAATAAGGTCACTAAACCTTACATCTATAGCGGTATTTAATTCCTCTACTTTTCTTTTTGCTACATCTGTTTGGACATAAACATTTATTGCCTTTTTACCATATATCCCTCTTCTCCTTTCGGGTTGGGCATAATCTAACCATTTTAATGCAGCTAATACAAATCTTGTATAATTCCTAAAAACATCTTTAGAATTTATACCGTTTTTTTTCATTAATTCTTCATAAGCTTTCTCCAATTTATTAGCGTCACCTCTTAAGCTTCTTATTAATGCTTCAGCTTTGTCAATATAATTCTCTTCTCTATCATTTTCACAAGCTAAAACAGTTAGTATAATTTCATCTCTATGTAAAACGCCATCAAGTCTATCTAACAATTTAATTATTAATGGAAATGGTCTTAGTATGTTCCTCCCTCTAATATCAACAAGTGGATTTGGACTAATAATATGTAAAACATTAAGTTCAAAATGGTTTCTAAGAGTTTCACCTTCGGCATCAAAAATATATTCGCCATAATCAGGCATAATAAAATTCGTTCTTTTACTTCCAGGATGATACCAACCGAGCATTCTATATATTTCGCTATACGACTTATGTTGGTTATACAATGAATCTAAACTACGATTATTTCTTTTAGAACGTTTGATAGCTTCTTGTCCAATAGCTCCACTTGATGAAGCGAGCCCATTTTCAATCAATACCTTTACACCTTTGTCGTGCGTAAAATCAACTTCATCTTTAAGTTTTTCATAAAAAACTTTATAGGTATCTATAAATTTACGTATATCACTTACGGCATTAGAAAACCTGAAAATCCCCATAATTATTTTAAAAGTTTGTTAATTTCTATGTCTAAAGCATTAGCAATTTTCTCATTTAAAAAACTTAGTAGTTCGTTAAATGTAAAAGATTTATAACGGAAACAATAGTCTAGGAAATTATATCTTATATGTGCATGTTTACTATTTGCCATTATTCTTTTTCTTTTTCAATAGACACAATAATACCTTGGTGTTTAGCAATAAACCAATGATATAGGTAATTAAATTAGTGTTTTTTTTCGCAATTTTAACTAGCAATAGATAAAAACTAAAGATATGTAATCTTTATAAATAATACTAATTCAATTTTCTTCAAACCAGTACAACCCAATATAACCAAACAAAAGGCACTGATTATGGGTGAATATTAATGTATGCTGTAACTTTCTATTGGCTGCAATTAATTTGCTATAAATTTAAATGGAATT
>CAWVRT010000073.1:0-6127 GCA_963932515.1 uncultured Chitinophagales bacterium | reverse complement strand
AACCTAAATCTGAATTTAAAGCAGCTAATTTTAAGGTGCCTGCTGCAGTAAAAGTTATTGTACCATTTGATGCGTCAAAAGCTGCATCACTATTTAATGTGCCAGTTCCGTTGAAAAATAAAGTTCCATTATCAATAAAAACTCTATTACCACCCGTATTTTGGTGATGGATAGTAAATGTACTAATGTCAAATTGTCCAGTTGTACCTGCTCCAATATTGAAATTTTGAACAATATTTATATCTGAAGCTGCGGTATATAGACCATTTTCAATTTGCAAATTTCTAAAGACATTTGACGGGTCTTGACTAACAGTTCCAGAACCTCGCAATCTAACTTGATGACTACCTGCTCCATAAGATAAGGTTCCTGTATTATCATCCCAATTACCTGAGACGTAGCACCGACTATTATTAACCGCAAAATCTAGGGTTCCATTTATGTCAATGTTGCCAGTTACAACTAGTATTTTAGCATTTATATTAATATTTGTTCCATTGTCAATTGTTAAATCACCATCAACTGTTGTTGTAAGGCCAGTTAGGACAGGGTAATTTCCAGTACCAGCTGTGCTAATTTGAACATTTTGACCAGCACCAGGAACAACACCTCCAACCCAGTTACCACCAGTTGACCAGTCGTTATCAACTGCTCCATTCCAAACTATCTGGCTATAAAAACAGTTAGAGGAAATAAACCCAACTATTAAAACAAAAAATAAAACTTTAAATTTCATAGCGATAAATATACAAATTATGAAAGATATAATGCATATTTTTAAAAAAAAATAACAGAGGAAATTCACAGCAAATTGTTGAAACCAAAAAAAAAGAAGATTTTTTGATACAAATTTAAGCAAAACAGTAAGGCGAAATTACCTTTCGATAATTCCGCCTTTTAATCAGTTTAACCCGACTGAAAAACTACAGTTAGAAGCTTAAGGCTATTCGTTCCCGAAGGAATTTTCACTATCTCACATTTATCTCGAACAACCCTAGAGCGGAACTTGATTAAACTTTTAAAATCCTAAAATTTCTACTCGTTTATTTATTAAACTAGCTATGGCCAATTTAACTTAGAAAATTAATCTGTTTTAAAAAATTTCTCTTTTTTAAACTTTGCAATTATGTTTTTGGACTAGGTCTCTCAAAACTTAAAACGCTAGGGTTTAAAGTCTCTTTCACAAAAATTGGCAAACGATTTAAATTTTCAAAATGCTACACTTACGTGCTCTTCTTATCTCTCGTTTAACAATGCTAACTTACAATAAAAAATGATTTAACTAAGTAATTTCAACATTCTAAATATCAACACTTTATAAACATAGTTTATCAACAATTGTTAGTAACTATGACGCATATAAAAACCCCCTCTATTAAATTAAAAAAAACTAAAAATCTGATCCTTTTTCAGTTTTAATCTTGTCTTTATTGTCGTAATTATTTAACCTAAATGACACAGCCAACGATATAAATGGCCATCTTGGAGTTGCCATCCTGTAAGAATAAAGAGTTGGTGTTTCTACCCTAGTCTCTCGCCTCTCTGTAGCTAGAAAATTACTAAACTGAAAGGTTGTAGAAACTTTCCCCTCCCTAAAGTCTTTTTTAAGCGCTAAATCAAAAGAAGTATAACCCTTGTCTATTCCCTGAACACTTACCACATCGGCTATAAAATTTGTAATAAACTGTATCTTAAAATCATTAGGTAAAATGAAACTATTTGACATTCTCCCCCTGTAAGTGAAACTCTCCTGGTTTAAACTAGCTCCAGGAATTTGCCCAATTATTTGAAAGTAAAAAAGGTTTATACCCAAATCTATATTCCACCAATTAACTATTTTTTTATTGTAGGAAAACTCCCCTCCCATTGCCTTAGAAATACCCGCATTTACTGGTCGCTTTACAATTACATTAGTATCGTAAACTTGTTGTATTCGCTGACGAATGTTTTTAGTGTTTCTAAAATAGAATTCTGCTGAAAAACTTCCTTTTTTAAGTGTTTTTATATAACCTAACTCGTAAGACTGTATATATTCGGGAAGTAAATTAGGATTTCCTTGCCTCACCGTATATGGATCTTCCCAAGAAATAAAAGGCTCTAAATGCCAACTCCTAGGACGACTTATTCTCCTAGAAGCATTTAACTTAAACTGGTTGTTTTTATTAGCCTTAAAGGATAAAAATAACGACGGAAACCAGTCTAACCTATCGATTGACAAATCATTAGAATTGCTTGTTTGCTTAATTAAACGATCGGTATATTCGGCCCTTAACCCAGCCATAAAACCTAGTTTTTTATTAACTTCTCCCCTTATAATACCATATCCAGCGTAAACGTTTTGAAGGTAAGAAACATCTGTAGAAAAAGAATCTAATCTACTATATTCCCCTAAACTAGAACTATACTCATAAGAGTCCTGATTGTCTCCACTAAAACCAATATCGGTCCTAGTACCGAATTGAATTTTTATATTGTTTTCTAATGGTAGCTGATAGTCTAAACTTAATCTTATGGTATTAGTTGGACCCACTTCTGTATTTCTATTTCCACCTTGGAAAATATTTTCTTTGGTAAAAAATTCGGTTTGGGCGTCTTCTTTACCATCGTATAAATTATAAGTAGAAGTAAAAGAAAGATAGTGTTCCTTATCCCTATTAAATAAATGCTGGAAGCCCAAAGAAGAGGAAAGAAAAAAGAAATCCCTCAATGTCCTTTCCCTATTTTGATAGGAGTTTATAAGCGAATCACTAGTGTATTCATCGAAAATATAATTGGCGGCTGCATTCCATTGCCTAGCATTAGCACTCATACCTACACTTATAAAATTACTTTCGTTAGGCTTATACTCCATTGCAGCATTGGCCCCATAATTAGTACCGAAATAACGATGTAAACCATTACTATTTACCCTAGACTGCTCATCGCCAATAGATGTAATTCTAATTTGCTCAATGTCTCTAAATCTGTTTTTATCTACCCACTGCCCACCAATATTAAATTTTACTTTTTCTTTATTTATACTAGTTAAAAAATCTGCTCCGTAATTCCAATAGTCAGTGCCGTTTGCAGAGTTGCCACCATTTAAATTAATTAATGTAGAAACCCCTTGTAAAATATTTTTCTTTAAAATAATATTTATGATTCCAGCAGTGCCCTCAGCATCGTATTTTGCAGAGGGGTTGGTAATTATTTCAATGTCTTTAATATTTGAAGCCTGTATTAATTGAAGGGCTTCTGAACTAGGCATAGCCGATGGACGACCATCGATTAGTAAAGAAAAACCCTGAGAACCTCTAAGTGAAACATTTCCATCAATATCTACTGAAATACTGGGAATATTTGCCAATACCTGCACTGCAGTTTGAGAAGCAACAGTATTCATCTGTTCTACATTTACTACTTTTTTATCTATTTCATAAGTTACCATGGGTTTATCTGCCCTTACCTCAACTCCTTTAAGTAATTCAACAGATGGAGCAATGGTGATTTCCCCCAAATTAATAGACTTTTCCCCATCAAAATATACCCTTTTATAGAGAGTGAGATAACCAATAAATGAGCATTTTAAAAGGTAAGTATTACCTAATGTAATATCTTCTATCTTAAATTTTCCTTGATTGTCTGTAATTACCCCATTTATAAGTGAAGTATCGCTGTTGTTATGTAAACTTACCGTAACATAAAGCATAGGAGAATTGGATTTTTGATCCATTACCTTGCCTATTATTTGACCCTTTTGAGCAAAGGAAAACGTAAAAAAAAGACAACATAAAATACTTGAAATTGTTCTAATCATTGAACTCTTAAATTTTGGCAAATATGCTAATAAAAAAAATATTTTGCCTTTTGTTTAACTCAAGAAATATATTTCTAAAAACCAACATTAGTTAAAACGTTTTTCTAAATTCAAAAAAATTAGGTAATTCAACTGCATTTTTATCTAATAATTAACAAAACTAAATAAGATTATATGAAAAGTATGGTTACCGTAAAAGAATCTCCCGTACATGGAAAAGGTGTTTTTGCATCTGTTAATATTTTAAAAGGAGAAGTAATAGTTAAAAGCCATATGGTACTAATTCATGTAAACGAAAACTTACCAGAAGAATTAGCTACTTTACAATTTCCTTGGCAAGAAGAATATGATGCTATTTGCTTAAGCGATGCTGGCAGTTTTTTTAACCATAACGGAATTCCAAATGCTGAAGTAATCAAAAAAGATTTTGAAAACCAAATTCAAACATTTGCCGCTAAAACCAATATTAATAAAGGGGAGGAAATTACCATTTATTACAATGATTCTTTTGAAGAGTTTGTTCAAACAACTTAAAAGCACTAACAATAGTTAACTATCTAGTGATTTTAAGAATTTAATCACTTTATTATTGAATTCTGTAGGCTGGTCTACATTTACTACATGTCCTGATTTTTCGATAATATGTAAATATGCGTTTGTGTAATTTGGAATGACCTTTTTAATTGAAGGTAGAAATAAATGATCTTCTGCCCCCATTACATATAAAGATGGTATTTTAATATCATTAGACCTTTGTAATCTAAGTAATGGATTAATTCCTGCAGTAAGCTTACACCATCTTATGAATTCTTTTTGGTAAAGCTTTTTACACTCTTTTACAAGAAGTGATCGAGATTCTTTATGATTCTTTTTAGGCATTATTATAAAAGCAAAAAGTTGATATAATAAAATGTAAGGGACAACGGATCGGAAAAAATTACCAAATTTCATTAACATGTTAGAGCGAACATTGAATTTTAAAATAGCTCCTGCCAAAACTAAACTTTCTACTAAGTCTGGATTTTTTTCGGCTAAATCTCTAACTATAATAGTGCCCAACGATACCCCAATAAAATGAGATTTCTTAATTTTTAAATGATCTATTACTTCAATAATATCTTTATTAATCACTTCAAAGGTATAACCCTGCTTGCTTTTTTCTTTAAACCTAGATTTACTTTTTCCATGGCCACTTAAATCAATCAATAGAATATTAAATTCACTTTTAAAAGCCCTTACCTGTCGAAACCAAATAGAACTACTTCCACCAGCACCATGGATAAAAGTAACCCACTTTGAGGCATTTTCATTTTTATAGACAGAGTAGCTTAACATTGGCTCAAATATACTTGGTATATTAATTATTATAACATGAAAATTATTAAAATTTAGAAAAAAAGAGATTTATTTACTTTCTACAAATTAAATACCAAACCAAGATTAGTATTAAAATCTCGATTTTTTAATATGGAAGGAGGATCACTGTCGAAACGATATTCTAAATCTACACTTAATGAAAGCCATTGGTTTATACTAACCATTAAATTAGTCTCATTTAATAATCTGTAATCGTCTGAATTTTTAATATGCTGCTGGAAATAGGTAGTGTTTACAATTGTGAATTTATCTTTTATTTCTACAATGCCAACCAAAGAGAAAATAGATCTTGAGTAGTTGGTATAATATTTTTCTAATTGTGGTAAATTATCTCTATTTAATAATTCTTCTTCCTGAATAAGACCAGCACTTACATCTAAGACAAATCTAGTGGAAGAATCTTTTTTGAAATTAATAAGGTTATACCTATAGCCTGCGCCACCTAGAAATCTTCTTTCTATTAACAAAATAGCATTGCTTTGAACTTGAACAAAACTAAAGAATCTACTTTTATCGTTTATAAAATAATTGTACCTAAATTGAGTAAAAAGACTGTTTGAAACATTCTGCCGGTCTTTATTAATATATTGACCTCCAGAAAGTAATTTAAAATAATTTTTGTTTTTTTTGTACGAAAAGTTCAAGGAGTAACCAAGTAACAAAACTGAAGCATTTCCAGAAATAGAACTTCCTGCCAATTCGGATGACACCCCTAGCCCATCATCGTTAGAAGTGAATAATTTTTCGGTGTTTACAATTGATTGACCAATAAAAGATTGAGAAATAAATAAAACAATTAGAACTGAAAATTTATTCATGATTTTTTTCTCTACAAATTAATTATAAGAAGCAAAAATAGAGGTTTATTTTGAATATTTATACAATTAAAATTTAGAAGAAATTCATTAAAATAATTTAAAAACAAAAAAATTCTAACCCAAAATAATTTTTGCA
>CAWVRT010000072.1:0-6319 GCA_963932515.1 uncultured Chitinophagales bacterium | reverse complement strand
CTGTAGGAGATTTAGGCTTTGTTCTAAAATGTTTTCAAACAATAGATAAAATACTACCAAATACTGCATTAATTTTTGTTTCTCATAGTATGCCTATGGTTAGTAGAATTTGTAACCAAATCATCTTGATGGATAGAGGAACTACTATATATCAAGGAAATGATGTTTCTAAAGGAATAGACTTATATTACAACAAATTTGCTAACAACAATGAAAACAAGGTGTTTGATAATAATAGTATAGTACTAAATGAAATCGAACTCAAAAAGAGAGAAATTAAATTTGGGGAAGATTTAAATTTTAAATTTACTATATCTGTTTGTAAAATGATTAGCGCCCCAATAAAGATCTATATTGAAGTTAAAGATAAAGAACAAAGGCCAATAGCTGGAATAATCAGTGTAATGAAAGAGTCGTTCGTAGAAAATCAAAAGGTTTCTATATCAATGAAAATAGAAAATTTACAACTTACAAAAGGATTATATTCTATTGATTTAGTATTAAAAAATTCTATTAGTGATGGTCCAATTCTAAGAGTTAACAATGTAAAGACTTTTCAAATAGTAGGAGGCAATCAATTATGGGCAGCGATAGAGTTTAAAGCTAATAGTTCTTTTAAGATTTTGAATTAAATGAAAAAAATAAACGTAACCCAAACCTTTTTACCTCCACAAGAGGAATATCATCAAATTCTTAAAAGAGCATGGGATGCTAAATGGCTTACCAATAGAGGAGAATTAGTCCAAGAATTGGAAAAAACGTTAAAGAATTATCTAGACGTTAAAAACCTAACCCTTACTACAAATGGAACCTTACCTATTCAAATTGCTATTAAAACACTTGAACTACAAGGCGAAATTATAACAACACCTTTTTCTTATATAGCAACAACCTCAAGTATTGTTTGGGAAGGTTGTACGCCTGTTTTTGTAGATATAGATAAAGACTATTTAACTATAGATGAAACAAAAATTGAAGCGGCTATTACAGAAAAAACTTCAGCGATTTTAGCTACGCATGTTTTTGGAAATCCATGTAATGTAGAAGTCATACAAAAAATAGCTAAAAAGCACAATTTAAAAATTATTTATGATGCAGCACACTGTTTTGGCGTAAAATATAAAGGTCAAAGTATTTTTAATTATGGAGATGTTAGTACTTGCAGCTTTCATGCTACTAAAATATTTCACACTGGAGAAGGTGGGTGTTGGATAACTAACAATAATGAACTTCAAAAACAATTATATTATCATCACAATTTCGGGCATAATGGACCAGATAAATTTGCAGTTGCTGGGATAAATGCCAAAATGAGTGAATTGCAAGCCGCTATGGGTTTAGCTGTTTTCAACCATTTAGATGAAATTTTTGAAGGTAGAAAAAAAGTAGTGAAAACTTATCAAAAATTTATTAAAAATAGTAAAATGAAACAATTGAAAATACGAGATGAAACCGAATGGAATTATCATTATTTTCCAGTGATTTTTGAAACGGAAAAAGCACTACTTTTGGCAAAAGAAAAGTTAAATGAAGCCAATATTTTTCCAAGAAGATATTTTTATCCAAGTTTAAATACCTTAGACTATTTAGAACGAAAGGATGTTTGCCCAATTAGTGAATCTATTAGTAAAAGAATTTTATGTTTGCCTTTATTTGTGGGGTTAGCTGAAGAAGTTGTAAAAGAAATTGTAAAAGAAATAGAAAATAACTAAAGTTATGAAAGCAAAAAAAATAGCCATAATGCAACCCTATTTCTTTCCATATATTGGTTATTTTCAATTGATAAATGCTGTGGATATTTTTGTTTTTTATGATGATGTTAATTTCATAAAAAAAGGATGGGTTAATCGTAATAATGTATTGGTAAATGGTCAAGCTAAATTAATAACAGTTCCTCTTGAAGGTGCTTCACAAAATTTGCTTATTAATCAAATTAACTTAACTATAACTAATAAATGGAAAAAAAAGTTTTTTAAAACGCTGGATTTTAATTATAAAAAAGCGTTAAATTATGATTTAATTTTACCATTAATAAAAGAAGTAATAGATGGTAATCATAGGACTATTTCTGATTTGTCAATATATAGTGTAAAAAAAGTGAGTGAACATCTTGGAATTGATGTGAAATTTGAGTTAAGTTCTTTAAAACACAAAGAAACTAAAGGTCTAGAAAAAGCTTCTCGTTTAATCGAAATTGCAAAATTGAACAAAATTGATAATTATATTAACCCAAAAGGTGGAATGGATCTTTATAATAAAAAAGATTTTATGAAAAAAGGAGTAAAACTAGATTTTATAACAACAAATAAAATAAAATATCCTCAATTTAAAAATGATTTTGTTCCCAATTTATCAATTATTGATGTGATGATGTTTAACAGTAAAGATGAAATAAAGGAGATGTTAACTAAATATAGTTTGATATGAAAAAGATAGCTTTACATAGTGTCCCCCGAAGTGGTTCAACTTGGCTAGGACAAATTTTGAATAGCAGTCCTTCCGTTAAGTATGCCTACCAGCCTTTGTTTTCTTATACCTTTAAATCATATTTAGATGAGCAATCTTCTAAAGAAAGGATTACTCAATTCTTTAATGAAATTGTAAATTCAGACGACCCATTTATTAATCAAAGTGAAGATGTAAATAAAAATTTAATTCCAACATTTGAAAAATTAGCCAAAACAAAGGCCGTTGTTTACAAAGAAGTCAGGTATCATTACATTTTACAAACTTTATTAGAGCAAACAGATGATGTTAAAGTAATTGGATTGGTAAGAAATCCGCTTTCAGTAATTAATTCATGGCTACGTGCTCCAAGAGAGTTTCGTGAAGACTTGGGCTGGAACAAATTAGAAGAATGGAATTTTGCCAAAAAGAAAAATCAAGATAAAAAAGAAGAGTACAATGGTTTTCAAAAATGGAAAGAGACCACTATTTTATTTGAAAATTTGCAAAAAAAATATCCAAATAGATTTTTGTTAGTTGTTTATAATGATTTAATAAAGGATGTCAATAAAACTGTACAACAAATTTTTGATTTTTGTGATATAGAATTAACTGAACAAACACTTTCTTTTATAAATTCGAATAAGGTCCAAAACGATAAAGATGCTTATTCTGTGTTTAAACAAGTTAGACAAGACAGAAAATGGGAAAGCCAATTAAATAAAGAAATAATTAACAATATTAAGATTGATTTAAAAGATCACACACTTAAAAACTATATAGCAGATGGAATTTAATTTTTTAATAGCTTCAGAGCGCTCTGGAAGTAATTTAATAACAAAGCTAATAGGAGCTCATTCTACTTATTGTGCTCCTTCTCCACCGCATTTAATTAGAGCTTTTTACGATAAAGTTGACGCTTATAATAAGTTGAATATTGATGATAATTGGGGGGCTTTAGTTGAAGATTTTTTGGAAATGTTTAATGCTAAAATTGCAACTTGGAATACAACAATAGATTTTGAAGAACTTTATCATATTAAAGATAAAAGTTTTGTGGGTTTAATTCATTATTCGTATAAAAAGGAAGCAACTATAGAACATAAAAATAGTATTTTTATTAAAGAAGTTAAAACTTATAAATTATTTGATTTTTTGCAAAAACATTTCCCAAATGCAAAATTTGTTTATTTAGTGAGAGATCCAAGAGATATGGCTTTATCTTGGAAAAATTCACCAGTTCATAGAGGTGATTTAGTGAGAGCAGCTAAAATTTGGCAAGAAGACCAATCTCAATCTATAGCTTTGTTAGAAAAATATCCAGAAAAACTTTTTTTAATTAGATATGAAGATTTGGTTTCTAATCAAGAGGAAGAGTTGAAAAAAGTATGTAGTTTTTTAGGAATAGCTTTTGAAAAAAGTATGTTAGATTTTCATAAAAGTAAATTATCTGTAGAAAATGCCAAACAAACAGATAATTGGAAGAATTTAAACAAAGGGATTTTATCTAATAATTTAAAAAAATATTTAGGAAAATTAACAGAAAATGAAATTGCATATATAGAATATGTAGGAGCAAAAGAAATGAATTACTTAAATTATAAATTAGAGACTCCAATTTTAGAGGATAAAATCTTTCAAGAAATAGAAACTGAAATTTTAAGTAAAGAAAGATTTGATAAGCCAGAATATAATTTAGTGGCAGATGAAGAAAAAATCAAAAGAAACTTATGTATGAAAACTTTTAATAAAATTAAGTCTTTATGATGAGTGGAGATAAGATAGAAGAAATTTTGGTAAGTATTTGTTGCCTAACGTATAATCACGAAAGGTATATACGTCAAGCATTAGATAGCTTTTTAATGCAAAAAACAAATTTCATATTTGAAATTGTAATTCATGAAGATGCATCAACAGATAATACACAGGAGATTATAAAGGAATATGTAGAAAAATATCCAAAAATATTCAATGTCTTATTACAAACAGAGAATCAGCGTTCAAAATATAAAAGTGGAATGAACCCTAGGTTTAATTATCCAAGAGCAAAAGGCAAATATATAGCATTATGCGAAGGTGATGACTACTGGACAGACCCATATAAGCTTCAAAAACAAGTTGATATAATGGAGACTGAAGAAAACTTTAATGTTTGCTACCATAGAGTAGAGGTTGAAGTCAATAAAAAATTATCTTCAGATGAAAATGACATTACTGAAAAGCGATATAATAAAATTTTAAATAAGTCTGCTTTAGATATTACTACGCTTCTAGAATATGGCAACTTTATTCACACTTGTTCTGTGTTGTTTAGAAAAAATGCTTTGAAATTTCCGTATGAAATGTTCAAAAGTCCAGTTGGAGACTACTTTCTTTATATTGTTTTAACAAAAGATGGTGGATGTATTAAAAAAATAAACGAATCAATGGGTGTTTATCGAAGAGGTGTGGGTATTTATTCTTCTTTGAGTAAAAAAACAATGTCTAATAAAATTTTAACATATCAAACATGCATTTTAAGTCTTCTTGAAAAAGAAGAGCACCGCAAAATCATGCTCAATAAGATTTTAAAAAGGCAAAAAACCCTGTTTAAAGAAGCAGACTCTAATAACTTACCGTTTAAAACTTTAATCAACTTACTTTTGAGTAAAGGTAAAAATAAATTACAATGGAAGTAGCAGTTATCATAGTAACATATAACACCACTAAAAATAATTGGATTGGTAAATGCCTTAATTCTATAAATAGTTCAAGCATCCCTTTGAATACCATTATAATAGATAATGCTTCAACTGATAATACTGTAGATATAATAAAGAACAATTATCCAAATGTTGATTTAACAGAATCTAAAGAAAATCTTGGATTTGCAAAGGCAAATAATTTAGGAATAAAATTAGCTTATAAATCTGGTGCAGATTATATATTTTTACTAAATCATGATGCATGGGTAGAACCAAATACAATAAAAACACTTATAGAAATACATCAAGAAAATCCACAGTATGGAATTGTTAGTCCAATACACCTAAATGGTGCCGGAGATAATCTAGATTTAAATTTCTACAAATATTTAGGAAATATTGAAAAAGCAGGCCGTTTATTGATGACTGACTTAATTAAAAAAAAACCATTAAGGGATATTTACGAAATGAAATTTGTTAACGCAGCTGCCTGGATGATTAGTAGGGAGTGTATTGAAAAAGTAGGTGATTTTGATGATATTCTTTTTCAGCATTACGGAGAAGACAATAACTACTTACAAAGAATGTTTTATCATGGATTTAAATTAGGCGTTGTGCCAAATTGTTTTGTTTTTCATGATAGGGAAGATAGAAAAGGAACAAAAACAAAAGACACCTTCAATCCAGATAAAGCTATTTTAAAATTTAAAAGGTATGGAAGCAGCATGACTTTTGAAGGGGCGCACCTATATATGGAAACACAAATAAAAAATGATCTTAAAAGTGCTATTAAATATTTTTTAAGTCTTCAGTTTTCGAAATCTATATATTATTATAAACTCCATAAAGAAAAGAACACTTTAAAGGAATTAATTATTATGAGAAGGAAACGATACATTGAGCTATGAGTTTAAAAAATAATTTGAAAATATCCATAATAGTTCCAAGTTATAATAGAGCAGATCTTATTGTAGAAACGCTACACTCTATCCAAGCTCAAATAAATCCAAACTGGGAATGTATAATTGTTGATGACGGATCAACGGACAACACAAAAGAAATTCTAAATAAGTTTCTTCAAGATGAAAAAATAAGATTTCTACAAAGAGACAGGACTCCTAAAGGAGCACCTACTTGTAGAAATTTAGGGGCACAAGTTGCGATAGGAGATTATCTTGTTTTTTTAGATT
>CAWVRT010000071.1:0-7089 GCA_963932515.1 uncultured Chitinophagales bacterium | reverse complement strand
TGTCTTTATCTACTAAAGCACAATTTGATGATGTATATTATGATGACAGTAATATAATTAGCTCTCCGACTAATAATAATAGCACTCAAAATAATCAAGCTCAAGATTATGATGCACCTGATGCAACAGAATCTTATTATGATGAAGAAGGAAATACTTATGTAACTAATAATTATTACGAAAATGAATATGAAGAAGAAGAGTTTTATTACTCTAAAAATTTAAGAAGATACTATGCGCCTACTTATGGTGTGAGTTATTATGACTTCTATTATACAGATTTTTACGTTTACGATCCTTTTTATTCTCCTTATTCTCGTCAATCTAATTATAGACCTTGGTATAACAATTGGTTTTTTTCATTTGGTCCTAGTATAGGTTTCTCTTATGGTTGGGGAGGTCATCACCGTCACAACTATAATACGTATTCTTACAATCCTTATAGTAACTATAATAATTATTATGGATATAATCCTTATGGAAGCTATGGTCAGAACTATAATGCTTATGATTTTTATACTTCGAACAATCCTTTTTGCACAGGCTATGGCTATGGAAACTCTTATGCAAACGGTTATAATAATGGTTATGAAGATGGATCTCATGCAAGTAACCATAACGATCATAATTATGGGACTTTTTATCCTTTTAGAGATATTTATAACGGACCTAAGAATAATGGGAAACCTAGTAAAGAAAATGGGCTAGCTTCTATAGGTTCTAACTCGAGTACAGGAAAAGGAAATATAAATTCAACAGTGTATACGAATGCTGATGTAAAAAATTCTACTGAAGTAGGATTACCTAGTGAAATTGTAAAATCGAAAACACCTAGTTCTCTTTATAGTAATACTAAATCACCTTCTACTGTGAAAACACCTAGTTCCGTGTATGGAAATACTAAGACGCCAACTAACGTAAAAACACCTTCAATTACTTCGTATAAAAAACCTAACTCAAGAAGTTCTTACAAGAAACCATCTTCTACTAGTTCGTATAAAAAACCTAACTCAAGTAGTTCTTACAAGAAACCATCTTCTACTAGTTCGTATAAAAAACCTAGCTCAAGTAGTTCTTACAAGAAACCATCTTCTACTAGTCCGTATAAAAAACCTAACTCAAGAAGTTCTTACAAGAAACCATCTTCTACTAGCTCATATAAAAAACCTAGCTCAAATAGTTCATATAAGAAACCTGCTAGCTCTTCTCCTAAAAGTAATAAGAGTACAAGAAATTATAAAGGGAAGTAAACTACAAACAGTCTAATTACGAAATATGAATACTATTAAAATCATAATTAGTGCCTTGCTGTGTCTATTTGTTAGTGCTGTTTTTTCTCAAAACATGGAAATAGATGGTTTAATGTTTGGCACAAACAATAATGAAGGTTCTGCAAGATATATTGCTGTTGGTGGTGCAATGTCGGCCATTGGTGGTGATATAACTAGTCTAAGTTACAATCCCGCAGGAATAGCCTTATATAAATCTTCTGTTATTGTTTTAACTCCTTCTGTAGAAATAAATAAATCAAATACAGTTTTTGGAGAATCTTCAAAACAGCAAGTAAACTCTAATTTTAACTTTTCTAATGTTGGTGCAATTTTTTCAGTGAAAAATAAAAAGTTTGGTATAGTAGAAAATTTCAATTTTGGCTTTGCTATGAATACTTTAAATAGCTTTAGTCAAAAGGATAGAATTAATCATAAAACGACAAATAGCATTTCACAACAATGGCTAAATGAAGCAATAAGTGTAAATGGTAATGAAGACAAAGAATTCTCTTATAACGACTTTTCTTTTGAAACCGTTGGTGCTTATTATGCTTGGTTAGTAAATTTTGATAGTTTAGCTTCTGCTTACACCACTCCAATTACTGAGAGTGTTCAACAAAACAGTATTACTATAAAAGAAGGTTCTAAAAGAGATTTCGCGCTTTCTTTTGGTACAAATTTGAAGAATAAAATCTATATAGGTACATCACTTTCTGTTCCATACATTAGTTATACTAGTTCGACTTCTTTTAGTGAAAAAGATTATGCGAACTTAAATGGCGGGTTTCAAAGTTTTAATATGACACAAACTTATGAAAATACGGGTTTAGGAATAAATTTGAAAGTGGGTGTAATTTATAAACCCGTTAATTTTTTAAGATTAAGTGCAGCTATTCAAACACCTACTCATTTTTCGTTGGAAGAAAAGTATACTACAGATTTCACTTCAGAATTTGATACCGTTTCTCATGAAAGCACATCTGATTTAGGAAGTTTTAGCTATAAGTTAATTACTCCTTGGAGAGCAAATGCTGGCTTAGCATTCGTTAGTAAGAAATTTGGTTTTCTTTCATTCGATTATGAATTGGTAGACTACGCTTCTACTCGATTTGATTTAGCAGATGAATACATTGATTTGGGATCTTCTTTAAATGACAATGTTAAAAATAAATATCAAATAGCGCATAACATTAAAGTTGGTGTAGAATCTAAAATTAAGCAGTTTAGATTGAGAGCTGGGTATGCTATGCAAACAAGTCCACTTAAAGCATCTTATAGAGAAGCTACTTATGATTTTTCTAGATATCAATTTTCTGGAGGAATAGGTTATCTATGGAAAAGAATTTCTATAGATGCTTCTTATAGATATACTATGAGTAAACAATATGAATTGTCTTTTGATGGTGTAAACGGAGTTACTAAAGATGTAGATACTCAATTGTTATCGGTAACTGTAGGTTTTAAGTTGAGTAAATAATAAAGACTAACTAATCAAAAAAAATCCCGCTTAAAATATTTTAAGTGGGATTTTTTATTGTAAATTATTTCTTATGCCTGAGCTGTAGGTGTTCCAAAATTCATTGGCATATTATTATTTGGTTCATTATCAACTATTTTTCTATGCTGAGCTTCAAATTTCTTTACGTTATCGGCTAACGCATTTAACAATTTTTTAGCATGAATAGGTGTTAATACAATTCTAGATTTTACTTTAGCTTTTTGTACGCCGGGTAATACTCTTATGAAATCTACTATAAATTCTGCATTTGAGTGTGAAATTACCGCTAGGTTTGAATAAATACCATCTGCTATTTCTTCTGTTAATTCAATGTTTATTTGTCCTGGTTTTAATTCTTTATCTTCTGACATAATTCTTTTTGTTTTACAAATATAAGTTTAATTGAGCATTCTTTAAATGTATTCACTAAAAAACAATCCTAAAATAAAAAAAGGCAGACTTAGTCTGCCTTTGGAAATCTTTAATTATCGTTTAGTTTTCTAAAGTAGAATTAATTTTCTTTAATGCTCTTTTACTTGTTGCATCATCAGGTGTAATTTCTAATACTTTTTCAAAATAAGGTTTTGCTTCAGAATAAATTAATTTTCTCTCTGCACTTAATATATCATATCTTTTAGTGTCAGCAGTACTCATAGACAAAGTATTCATTTCTTCAATTAGCTTATTAGCTTTCTTGAAATAAACTGCTCCGATATTGTATAATGCTTTATCGTTTTTAGGGTTTACTTCTGCTGCTTTTTTATATAATTTGATTGCTGCTTCGATATCTCCTGTATTCTCTAAAGTATTACCTTTTACAAAGTATAACATATCATTATCTGGCTGTAGTTCAATAGCTTTATCAATTTTACTAATAGCTTCGCCAGCTTTACCAGAACTTATTAAAACATTCAATTGTTCTATAATAATGTTTACATCATTTGGGAAAGCTTTATTTCCTTCAGTCAAAGTTGCATTATAAAGATCCATTTCTGCTGTCTTTTTATATAATTTAGCTAATTTTAGATAAAAGTTATTCTCGTTATCTTGTTCAACCATTTTTTTATAAGAACTAATAGCTTCTTGATTCATACCAGCATTTGAAGCGGCAATTCCAGCATATTCTGTTGCTGTTAAAGAATTCACAGGCTCTTTAGCATCATTGCTAAGTAACACTCTGTTTAAGTTGACTGTCGCATTAAATTTGCTATAAGCTGCTTGAAAATCTTTTGCTTTAAATAGCTCAACTCCATTGTTAAAAGAATTTACGGTCATTTGATTAAGAACTCTAATCACTTTATCGTCATCTCTAAACTTTTTATCTTCAATAGTTAAAGATTTTTCAAAAGAACTTAAAGCATCTAGAGAATAATCTATTCCATTTACTTTTAACTCTTCATTTTCTGAAAGCATTTTATAAATCAAACCTCTATAATACCAAGTTTTACCTTGTAAGGAAGTTGTTTCATGTCTAGATGCTATATCAATTGCATCTTTAGCTTTAATGATATCTTTACTATTTTCAGATTGCTCATAATCAGTCATCAAAAAGTAAGCGGTGCTAACTTTAGAAGACTGTGCAAAATTTGCTTGTAACACTAAAAGCGTTGTAATTAATATTAAAATTTTCTTTTTCATTATTCTCTTTTTATGTTAACTATATATAGCTATAAACAAAAGCTTTGCCAAAAAATTATTCTTCCGTATTTTCTGTTTCGTTTGAATCATTTTCTTCAGTCCTTTCTTCAGAATCTTCTTGTTCATTATCTTCCGTAGCTTCTAATAAAATAGGATTTCCTTCTGCATCAAGAACTTGATTCCCCTCTTCGTCTAACTCATATAAAGGATTATTTAAAGCGTCTAAAGCAGCTTGCTCTCTATCTTGTTTAGCTTCTTTAATAATAGAAACAGCAGCAATACTATCTTTTTTACCTAAGTTAATTAAACGTACACCTTGAGTTGCTCTACCTTGCGTCCTAATGTTTTCTAACTCTAAACGAATAGCAATACCAGATTTATTAATAATCATTAAATCATCATCGTCAGTTACAGATCTTACCGCAATTAATTGTCCAGTTTTTTCAGTAATATTTAATGTTTTAACACCTTTACCACCTCTTTTCGTAACTCTATATACTGGTTCCCAAGTTTGTGTTTCCTCATCAAATTCATCTAGTAAAGTACGTTTTCCGTAGCCATTTTCTGAAACAACTAAGATGGTAGATTCTTTATCTTCTTTAGAAATGGCAACCATTCCAATTAAAGCATCATCATCACCATTTAATCTTACACCTCTAACACCAGTAGCTGTTCTACCCATTGGTCTAGAATCTGCTTCATTAAAACGAACCGCTCTACCTTTTTTAGTCGCTAATAAAACTTCAGAATCTCCAGTAGTTAATCTTACTCTAACTAATGCATCTCCTTCTTTAATGTTAATAGCGTTTACTCCATTTGTTCTTGGTCTAGAATATTCTCTTAATGAAGTTTTCTTAACGGTACCATTTTTAGTGGCAAATAACATGTAATGACTATCTAAGAATTCTTCATCTTTTAAATCTTTAATTGGAATAAATGCTAAAATCTTGTCATCAGACTCAATATTCATTAAGTTTTGAATTGCCCTTCCTTTAGATTGTTTAGTTCCTTCTGGAATATTATATACATTCATCCAGAAACATTTACCTTTCTCAGTAAAGAATAGTAGATTGTTATGTGTTGTGGCAGTAAACATATATTCAATAAAGTCTGTATTTCTTGTACTTGAACCTTTAGAGCCTTTACCTCCTCTGTTTTGAATTCTATACTCAGATACTTGCGTTCTTTTAATATATCCTAAATTAGAGATTGTTAAAACAACTGGCTCATCAGGAATTAAATCTGTAATGTCAAAGTTTCCATCAGCAAATTCAATATCCGTACGTCTTTCATCACCATACTTCTCTATAATTTCATTCAATTCGTCTTTAATGATTTGCATACGCATAACTTCATTTCCTAAGATTTCTTTTAAATGAGTTATTGTTTTCATTATTTCATCAAATTCACCCCTTAATTTGTCTTGTTCTAGTCCTGTTAATTGACGTAAACGCATTTCAACAATTGCACGAGATTGAATGTCTGATAATTCGAAACGTTTTATTAAATTTTCTCTTGCATTCTCTGTGTTATTAGAGGCTCTAATTATTTTAATGACTTCATCAATATTATCTGAAGCTATAATTAACCCTTCTAAAATATGTGCTCTCTCTTCTGCTTTTCTTAGATCGTATTCCGTTCTTTTCGTAATTACTTGGTGTCTAAATTCAATAAAGTGTTTTATTAAATCTTTTAAGTTTAATAACATTGGTCTACCGTTAACCAATGCAATATTATTTACACCATAAGAAGTTTGTAATTGAGACATTTTGAATAATTTATTCAAAACAATATTTGGTATTGCATCTTTCTTCAATGCAATGACTATGCGCATTCCTTGTCTATCTGACTCATCATTAATATCAGAAATGCCATCAATTCTTCCTTCGTTTACTAATTCAGAAATTTTTTGAATTAGCACCGATTTATTAACTTGGTAAGGGATTTCATTTATAATAATTTTTTCTCTACCAGAAGCACTAACTTCCATAAAAGTTTTCCCCCTCAATACAACCTTTCCTCTACCTGTTTCAAAAGCCTCTTTTACTCCATCATAACCGTAGATTGTTCCTCCTGTAGGAAAATCTGGAGCGGTAATATGTTGCATTAGTTCAGATATTTCAATGTCATTATTTTCAATATAAGCTTTCATTCCATTAATAACCTCTGTAAGGTTATGTGGTAGCATGTTTGTTGCCATACCTACTGCAATACCAGAAGTTCCGTTTAATAATAAATGAGGAACTCTTGTGGGCAATACAGTAGGTTCTTTTAAAGAGTCATCAAAATTTAATTGAAAGTCTACTGTTTCTTTTTCAATATCTTTTAAAGTATCTTCAGATATCTTTTTAAAACGAGCCTCAGTATATCTCATAGCGGCTGGTGGGTCACCATCTACAGACCCGTAATTACCCTGTCCATCTACTAATGGATAACGTAAAGACCAGTCTTGTGCCATACGAACCATTGCATCATAAACAGATGTATCTCCATGCGGGTGATACTTACCTAAAACCTCTCCAACAATTCTTGCTGATTTTTTATGAGGTTTACTCGGAGATAAACCTAAATCATTCATTCCGTAAAGAACACGTCTATGTACCGGTTTTAAGCCATCTCTTACATCTGGTATTGCTCTAGAAACAATTACAGACATTGAATAATCAATGTATGCGCTTTTCA
>CAWVRT010000070.1:0-7967 GCA_963932515.1 uncultured Chitinophagales bacterium | reverse complement strand
ACACTAGGGTCTCAATTACAAGTTAATGGAGTTGATTCTTCTTCTATTGTAATATGGACACCTGCATTAGGTTTAAATAATCAAAATATTCACAATCCTTATGCAAATCCAATTAATGATCAAATGTATATAGTTACTTCAGATTGTGGTTCAGATTCTACTTTTGTAAATGTTGTTCCAATTTTCGAACCTTATGCTAATACATCAAATGATTCTATATGTGTTAATGATAGTAGTTTATTATTAGCTACTTCTGATCAACCAATGAATGGTTACACTTATGAATGGACAAATTTTGTACCAAACAACTCAATTGCAACAACACCAGTTTTTCCAACTATTAATACTACTTATTATTTAGAAATGGTGTCAGATTCTGGTTGCGTAAGAAATGATAGTGTAGTTATATATGTTGGCGCTATTCCTAAAACAATTAATTATTTAGGAGATTTAAGAACTTGTAGAGGAGATTCTACTCAAATTACTGTTGAAGCAATTCAACCTACTTTCTTTGATGATTTTGACAACGGAGCAAATTTTAGTATCTGGGCTGATATTCAAAATGGAACTGCAAATACCGATTGTGGTTCAGTGTCAGGTGATGCATTACACTTCAATGGTATTGGAGATAGACATGCTCAGTTGATACCTTTAAATGTATTGGTTTCTGGTGGCACAGTATCTTTCGACCTGATTTATGGTGGATTTTCTGCTCCTGGAACTTCTTGTAATTTTGTCAGTTTCTTGGATAATGTAGAATTTCAATATTCACTTACAGGACTTCCTGGATCTTTTGTGACTTTGACAACTTATAATCCTGCAGATTTTGTATGGACTTCTATTACAGAAGTAATTCCTGCAGCTGCAGCAGGTCCGACTACAGTATTTAGAGTAGTTCAACCGACACATTCTGGTAACAATACAGATAATTGGGCAATTGATAATTTCTTAGTAGAACTTGATTGTACTGGAGTTGGTTGTGTGAATTATACTTATGATTGGACACCAACTACTACAGTATCTGATCCTACTAGTTTAAACCCATTCTTTTTCCCAGCAGTAACGACTACTTATTCATTATCTATAAGTCCAGAAGGATTTAGTTGTAATTCTGCTGCAGATGTTATCATTATAGAAGTTGATGAATTAACAATAAATACAACTCCCACTGATACATTCTTATGTGAACCTGCTACTATATTATTAGATGCTGAAATACAAGGTTTCGCAAATTCTTGTGATGGCGTATATAGTGTTACACCAGTTTCTGCAAATATTTTAACGGGAACTGCAACAACTGTTTCTTTAGGTGACGATGCCATGAGTGGATCAATTCCAATTCCTTTCGACTTTGAATTTTTCTGTGAAGCTAAAACTTCATTTGCGATAAGTTCTAATGGGTTTCTTAGTTTTTCATCAACAGATAACGGATGTTGTGCTGGAGAAAATTTACCTACTCCTGATACTTTTAATCCAGATGATGTCATTGCGTTAATGTGGTCTGATTTAAACCCAACCAACGGTGGTATAATAAGTCATTTTGTAACAGGCTCCGCACCTAATAGAGTCCAGGTAATTGAATTTGCAAGTGTTCCTCATTATGGTAGTTCAGGAGCTACTGTTAGCGGTCAAATACAACTTTTTGAAACTAGTAATATAGTTGAAGTACATTGTATTGATTGTCAATCTGACAATGGTGTTATTACTATGGGAATAGAAAACAGTACAGGAACTATGGGATATACTCCTCCAGGTTATAATGCAGCTGATTGGTCTGCTGTAAATGAAGGTTGGAAATTTATACCTTCCAATTCTCAAGTCAATTTTAATATTCTATGGTCTCCAAATACAGATATTTCTGCTATTGACAATACAGATCCACTAGTTTCACCACAAGTTACCACTGACTATGTTATCGAAGTTCTAAATATTAACAACTGTGCTTTTTATGACACAGCAACTGTAAATATTTACGAATCGAATACAACGATTACTGCAAATCCAAATCCAGTATGTGAAGGTATAGACATTCAATTGAATGCAACAGGAGCAGATTCGTTTATATGGACACCAGCAACAGATTTGTCTAATGCAAATATTAGTAATCCAATTTCTAGTACAACTAGCGAAATTACATATTATGTAGAATACAATACTGGAGGTTGTATTGAAAATGATAGTATTTCTATTGAAATATTGCCATCACCAACAGCTGACATTAACAATGGTACTAACCCTGTTGAATTTTGTGAAGGAACTACAACTACACTTTCCATTAATAACTTAACAGGTTGGACATATGCTTGGACAGGCCCTGAAACAGGATCTGGTAATTCATTAGACATTACTACACCAGGCTTATATACTGTTATATACAATGATGGCTCTTGTGCTAACACATCATCTGTAAATGTTTTAGCAAATTCATTACCTACATTTGACTTCTCTAGTTTAGATACTATCTTATGTTGTACAGATGATTCTACAATAATTGAATTTTCAGCAGTTATAAATAACGGTGTAACAATTCAAGATGTATATTGGAATGGCTTGTTAGCTAACAATTCAAGTGAAATTATTTATTCTAATAGTAATGGGAATTCTATTACAAATGAGTTAAATATTCTTAGAGTAATTACCGATAAAGGTTGTATCGCAAATGCTGAGTTACCATATATATCAACTAGATGTGCCAATCCTGTTATTACAGGTGCTGATACTGTTTATTCTAAGACTACTGAGTTGTTTGATTTACTTTCAGGTGAAACAAATGCTACGACTACTAATTACACTTGGAGCACAAATGATGTTCTTTCAAGTACACCTATTAATGATGTTACTGCTGAAGATGCAGAAGTTAATGGTGATGGATACGGGTTGTATTATTTAGATGTTACAGTTACAAATTCATATGATGGAAAAGATTATCCTTGTATTGAAATTGCTTCAACAAAAAACTATGAAGTAATTAAACTTGAAGATCCTGAATATCCAGATGCTTTTACACCTAAAAATGGTGATCAAGTAAATAATCTATTTCTTCCAGTTGTAAGTAACTTTGCCACCATTAAAGAATTTAGAGTTTATAATAGATGGGGTCAATTAGTTTATGATATAGCTACTGCAGATAACAAAGAAGGTTGGGATGGTACATGGAACGGTGTAGACCAAGAAGCTGCTTTATACTTATACTTTATGAATATTTCTCACCCAGACAAAGATTTTATTACAGAAGGTAATGTGACTTTACTTAGGTAATCAAATTAATGATACATATTTAAAAAAGAGCAAAAATTAATTTTGCTCTTTTTTTTGGTAAATTTAGAAAATGAAAATTTTAGCGATAAACTATTCTCAAAGCGGTCAACTCAATTCTATTATACATAACTTTATCAGGCCACTTCATAAAGAACACGATATAGATAGAATAATTTTTAAACCAAAAAAAGATTTCCCATTTCCTTGGACGAGTGATATTTTTTTTAATACTATGCCTGAAAGTGTATTGGAAGAAAAAGTAGCACTGGAAAAAATTAATTATAAATACGAAAAGTATGATTTAATTATCTTAGGATATCAACCCTGGTATTTATCTCCATCTATACCCACTAGTTCTTTACTCCAAGATGAAAATTTTCGAAAACTACTTCCAAATACCAAAGTAATAACCATTATTGGATCAAGAAACATGTGGTTAAATTCTCAAGAAAGCATTAAAAAATCCTTGTCTAAAGGGCAAGCAGAACTTATTGCAAACATTGTTCTTTCGGACAAAACAAATAACCAAGTAAGCGCAATAACCATATTATATTGGATGTTGACCACAAAAAAAGAAAAATTTCTAAATATTTTTCCTAAACCTGGAGTATCTAATGAAGATATTTCCAAAATAGAACAACAAGGAATATTATTACAAAATGAAATTGGAACAAATGATTTAAACAACATACAAGAAAAATTTGAAAGAAACATTCCTACTATTATTCCAAATGACATTCTATTTATTGAAGAACGAGCAATAAAATTATTTAAAATGTGGGCTAAACTTATTAAGAGTAAAAGGAAAACAAGAAAATTATGGGTAACAATCTATAAATATTATTTACTAATTGCACTTTTTATTATTGCACCAATTGTAATATTTTTTGTTAATATTTTCATATTTCCGTTCACTAAGAACTATTTAAAAACTAAAAAGCAGTATTTTCGTGGTATTCAACTCAAATAGTTTATGCAAGAGGTATATATTAATAAAATAACGAAATTCTTACCTAATTCCCCTATTTCTAATGATGAAATGGAAAGTTATCTAGGTGAAATTGATGGAAAGCCTTCAAAAGCGAAAAGATTAGTTTTAAGGAGTAATAAAATTAAAACTAGATATTATGCTATTAATAAAAAAGGTATAGCGACACATACTAATTCACAATTGGTAGCAGAATCTATTAAATTACTTTTCAACAAGCCTGGTGACATTAAAGATATAGAAATGCTTACAGCAGGTACTTCTTCTCCAGATCAATTTATGCCTTCACATGCAGTGATGGTACATGGTGAACTACCAGAGATGAATTCTATAGAAGTCATGACGGCTTCTGGCAATTGTTGTTCTGGAATTCAAGGATTAAAATATGCATTCTTAAATATTGCTACTGGACAAATAAACAATGCCGTTTGTGCTGGTTCCGAAAGGCTTTCTAGGAACATGAGAGCAGAACAATTTGAACCAGAAATTGAAGCAAAAAAAACATTAGAAAAGAATGAATATATTGCATTTGAAAAAGATTTTTTAAGGTGGATGCTTTCAGATGGTGCAGCTTCTGCCTTATTGAGCAATAAAAAGAATGAGGATAGTCTTTCTTTTAAAATTGATTGGATAGAGGGTGTTTCTTATGCCAATAAAGTAGAAACATGCATGTACATGGCTGCTATAAAAAATGAGAAAGGTGAATTGGTCAGTTTTAAAGAATACACACCTAATCAAATACAAGAAGATTCTATTTTAAGTATTAAACAAGATGTTAAACTTTTAAGTGAAAATATTTTGAAGTTTGGAATGGATAAATTACAACAAGTTTTAGAAAAACATAAGATTCACATTAGTCGTTTTGATTATTTCTTACCCCATTTATCTAGCTACTTTTTTGAAGAAAAAATATATAAACTCTTAAAAGAGAATAATTTAGAGATTCCTAAAGAAAAATGGTTTACTAATTTAGCTAAAGTCGGTAATGTTGGAGCAGCTTCTCCTCTATTAATGTTGGAAGAGATTATGCATAATGGTCAATTGAAAAAAGGAGACAAACTATTAATTATGGTTCCTGAGAGTGCTAGATTTTCGTATATTTATATGTCTTTGACAGTTTGTTAAACAAATAGAATCCTACGTGAAAAAAAAAGATATTCCACAAGATAAAACGCATCTTAGTACATTTACTAGAGAAGTCCTTTATGCAAAAAATGAAGAAGGTCATTATGAGAAACTCCTAAGCGAAGGCTGGAATGTTAAAAATGATGCTTTAAATAATGCCTGGGACGATTTGAATGAACAAATAGCACAAGCAAAAGAAGATGCAATTGTTGGCAAGACAAGTCCAATAGAATACTATATGAAATTACAAATAATGGAATTAGATATTCTAGCAGGATATACCGGTATTTGGCAGTTTAATATTAAAAGGCATTTTAAACCTAAAGTATATAATAAACTAAGTGATAAAACATTAAAAAAATACGCGAAAGCTTTTGATATAACCCTAGAAGAACTAAAGAATTTTGGAACAAACAAAAATTAATCAATTTAAACATTTTCAATCAGCACATTGCGAAAATGGCGTAACAGCCAGTCTATTAAAAAACCAAGGAATAGATTTTCTTACGGAACCATTAGCATTTGGAATTGGAGCTGGTTTATTCTATATCCATCTACCTTTTATGAAATTTAGTGGTGGTCCAGCAATTTCTTTTAGAAGTATGCCTGGTACTGTTTTTAGCAGAACATGCAAAGCATTAGAAATTCCTTTGTTACGAAAGAAATTTAATGATGAAGCGAAGGCTAAATTATTCTTAGACAAGCTTTTGGAAGAAAATAAAATTGCAGGTTTACAAGTTGGCGTTTTTCATTTAAATTACTTAGCAAAAGAATATCGTTTCCATTTTAATGCCCACAACCTAGTCGTTTATGGTAAAGAAAATGATACTTATCTCATAAGTGATCCAGTAATGGAACATGTTACAACATTAGATAGTGAAACTTTAAACAAAGTTAGGTTCGCCAAAGGGACATTAGCGCCTAAAGGACATATATACTATCCAAAAGAGCACAGTCATCACATTAGCAGAGAAACAATTCAAAAAGCTATTGCTAAAGGGATTAAAACCAACGCTTTTTATATGACTAAAATTCCTACAGCATTTATGTTAGGAACAAGAGGTATTCGATATACAGCAGGTAAAGTTAAAGACTTAAAAAATAAAATGAGTATAAAGCAAGCCGGTTTATACTTAGGTCAAATAGTAAGAATGCAAGAAGAAATTGGTACAGGTGGCGGAGGCTTTCGTTTTATGTACTCTGCATTTCTAGAACAAGCTTACGATTATGTTCAGAATGATCGATTACTTAAAATCTCTGAAGACTTAACAAAATCTGGAGATTTATGGAGACATAATGCAGTAAGAATGGCTGCCGTATTTAAAGGAAGAACTACAGAACAAAAACATTTTGATGAAATTGCAGAAGTAATGGTTGAGATTTCTCATATTGAAGAAAAGGCATTTTTAGAATTAGGTAAATTAAAACTTGTTTAGTGTCTAGTATATCTATATCAAACATTTTTAAAAGTTATAACGCTCAAAAATTTGTGCTTAAAGACATCTCTTTTAAAATTAACGAAGGAGAAAAAATAGGTATTTTGGGTCCAAATGGTGCAGGAAAAACAACGCTAATCTCAATTCTTTGCGGCATAATTGAAGCTAATAAAGGAGAAGTTCATTATTATGAAAACTGCCAAAACATTCATTACAAGCAATTTAAAACAATTTTAGGATACGTACCCCAAGATTTAGCTTTTTATCAAGAGCTTTCTCCTATTCAAAACTTAAATTATTTTGGTGCAATGTATGGTTTGACAAAAACAACCATTAAAAAAAAATCTTTAGAATTATTCAAAATATTAGGTCTCGAAAAAGTTAAAAATGATAAGTCTATGAATTTTTCTGGGGGGATGAAAAGAAGGTTAAACTTAGCTATATCTATACTTCATGAGCCGAAAATACTTTTTTTAGATGAGCCTACTGTAGGAATAGATGTGCAAAGTAAAAATGCAATAATTACATTTTTAAATGAATTAAACGAAAAAGGAACTACTATAATTTATACTTCTCACCTACTTAAAGAAGCAGAATCTTTATGCGATAGAGTCTTACTAATAGATCAAGGTGAGATAATTGCATTGAACACAATAGATGAATTGAAAGCACAAACTAATATAAATTCATTAGAAGAAATATTTTTAAATTTAACAGGAATAGAATATCGAGATTAAATAATTAACAAGCTGAAAGTGAACAAATTAAAAGCATCTATATTAAAGGAATTGTTATTACTATTTAGTGATAACATAGGTCTATTCTTTATGTTTTTCATGCCGATTTTTTTAGTTTTTATTATTACAATTATTCAAAATAGCGCATACGAAATCATCAACGAAAATAAAATTAGTTTACATGTTTCTAATCAAGACGAAGGTATTTTAGGAGATAGTTTAATTTCTCTTTTAGAAAAAAGTAAAATGTTTAGCCTTACTATAGACAATGAAGTAGCTAAGGAGAACTTGAGTAAAAACTTATTAGATAATAAGATGCTAACTAGTGTTTTTATTCCGAAAGAATTTAGTAAAACCGTCACAACTAAAGCAGAAAAATCTACAGATTTCATGCTTTATCAAATGGGAATAAATGATTCTATT
>CAWVRT010000069.1:0-8136 GCA_963932515.1 uncultured Chitinophagales bacterium | reverse complement strand
ACGGAATAATTATGCGAAAACTTTTGAAGGTTTTAAGACAAGGATTCTCTCAAAATTAATAGCATTAACAATCATTCAATACATTAACAAGTTTGTTTTTAATAGGAATATAAACAATCTAAAAGTCAATATTGTTTAAATGCACAACGGGTTTATATCTTAAAAATGAGTTTGTGTACAAACTCCCGTTGGCAACTATAAAGCTGAATTAACTTTTTTGGTGTAAATCAGCACCAAAAAAACATTATGGCAAGACAAAGTATTTCATTCACTCAACCGAATGATGAATGGCTAAAAAATCAAGTTGACAGAAAAGAGTATTCTACCAAAAGTGAACTTGTAAACGATTTAATTAGACAAGCAAGAAAACAGCAAAGACAAATTGACTGGATTAGTGCTAAATTGGAAAAAGCCGAAAATAGCGGATTTACGAATTTAAGTAAAGAACAAATATTAGCGGAATCAAAGTCGTTAATTTAATGGCTAATTATGAACTAAGCAATTTGGAGAAAGAAGACTTAATAAGAATTCATAAATACGGAGTTCAAATATTTGGAATAACTCTCGCTGATAAATATTTCGATTCTTTCTTTGAGAACTTTGATATTATAGCTGAAAATCCATTTTATTTTGAATCTGTAGATTATATAAAAACTGGATATAGACGTTGTGTTTCTGGTTCTGATAGTATTTATTACAAAGTAAATAATGATATCGTAGAAATTATGGCAATAATTAGAAAACAAAATTTTAAAAATATTCTCTGATTTAAAAATTACAGTTGCCAACACCTTATAAAATTAATTGCTAGATTTTTACCTACTTGCGAAAGTCCTCGCGGACTTTCGCAAGTAGGTAATTATTTACTAAATTAGCGGCTTAAAATACGTAACAAATCATATACAACAACGTTATAGGCAATAGACCAAAACCTTAAAAGAATAAATTATGAATACGCACGCCGACAAAACAAAAGAGAATAAAAGCCAATCGGTATCGAATGATGAGTCTCAGATGCAGAGTGGTGGTGAGTCTACTTTTCAGTTTATTCATAATCGACCAGAAGTGGTTGCTCAACGGAAAATACAAGAGATGGCAAATAGTAGCCCTAGAGCAATGCAGTTAAGAGCCTTTCAGGACATGGCAAATAACAGTCCTCAAGCAAAACGAACTGCTCAATTGCAGGCAATGTCGGATAATCATTCTACTAAACAGCAGCCTATACAAAAGAAAGAAAACCAAACAGGTTTACCTGATAATTTAAAAACAGGAATGGAAAACCTGTCTGGGATGTCGTTAGATGATGTAAAGGTTCATCGCAACTCTGATAAACCGGCTCAAGTACAAGCGTATGCTTATGCACAGGGTACCGACATTCATTTAGGACCTGGGCAAGAACAGCACTTACCCCATGAGCTAGGGCATGTGGTCCAACAAAAAGAAGGAAGAGTTAAACCTACCAAGCAATTAAAAGGCGAGACGAATATCAACGATGATACTTCTTTAGAGAAAGAAGCGGATGTACTAGGAACTAAAGCGCTTCAGTTAAAGGATCATGACACAATACAAACTAAACTATCTTCAACTAACACTACTACAGTTCAACGAAATGGAAAAAAAGGAAGTATTGTCGATGATAAGCATAAAGGCGAAAAACTTACGCCTTTTATACCTCAAGATAAAGAAGCAACAACTCAAGAAGAAATGGTAGCAGAGTTCCAAGATGATATAGCACTAGATAAATTGAAAGCAAGTCGAGATGATGAATTAAACTTACTACGAGAAGAAAAAGGAAAAGTAAAAGAATCTGCGGAAAAAGGTGGAATGCTCGACAAGCATATTGGCACCAAGGGTAAATTAAACGAAATTTTAAAAGGTGAAGGTAGCAAAGGACAAGGTGATGCTGAGCAATCTTTACAATCTGTTGCAGAATCCATATCTGGTGAAGAATCTACTAACGAAGATGTAAGTGACTCTTTAATGAAACTCGGATCATTTGCTAGATTTGAAAATGTTTCAGGCAAAAGTGTATTAGCTTCTGATGATGTATCAGGTTTAAGTGAATCTGACAAATGGGCACTTTTAGTCACAAATAGTGAATTCATGACTCATATTCAAAAAGGAATGAAATTGAATAAAATAATACCAGACGATGCCGTTGGAAGCATTGTTGCTCTTGGGACCATGAGTGCTCAATTCGGAGACTCGATGGGTGGTTCAGTTGCTCATGAAACAAATTATGCCGGAATAACAGGTTCAGAAGCTGTAGCAAATTTTGGTCTTGACTATGGTGGATACAAAAAAGATGATGGAAAAGAGCTAATTAACGAACAAGGATGGGGACTATCACCATACGTCAAACATTTATATACCGAAAAAGTTGGGGATGGCGACAATCCAAAATTCAAAGAAAAATTAGCAAATGTCGAAAATGTATTTTACGTGAATCTAGAACTTCCAGATGAGTCACTAGAACATGTTAAAGTTCCTGTGCACGGCTCGCTTAGATTATGGGCATATAAAAAGCGTGCTGAATGTGCTATGGCGATAAGTAGTATGGATAAAAACAATCCAGACAAAAAACTGTTAGAGAATAAAACACCTATACTAGACAGGTTTATTAAACATTCTGGATTCTCATCAAGCATGGAAGTGTCTACTAAGGAGGATGGAACCAAAAATGAAGATAATCCATTAACCAACCTTGGAATGACAAAGCCAAGTGCTCGGCTTATCAATCAGTTTTCTACAATTAACCAAGAATATCACCTTAACGGGCACAGAATTCCAATACCAGAAGGTTCTGGCCTCCATTTGAAAGATTCAACCGGTGAGGATAAACTAGTAGCAAGGTTTATTTCTGATGAAGATGGAAACCTTAAATGGGACAATATTAATGATGTTTTAATTGGACAAGCCATTCAAGAAAACAATGATTTTCGTAATTCTTAAACTCCCTTCAGTTGAAAAATAAGACAACTTGAATAGAGTAGAAAAAAGCCTATAATCGAGTAGCCTGACGCAATGAATAATCATTGCGTTGAGGCTCTCACACCACCGTACGTACGGGTCTCGTATACGGCGGTTCACCAAATTGAAGTTTGCGTATTATTAATATAATCTATCAAAGGTTTATACCCTTTTCGTTTAAGTCTAGATTTAGTAATTGTAGTCTTTAGAATTGGACTTTGAGCTACTGCCCATCCTCCCATTCGGGTTCTACTCCAAGCGTATGCTTGTCCGTTTTCTATTCCTAATCGGATTAGGTTTTTACGTTTCCGTTCTAGCTTTTTCCAATCATGCCAAATGCAATATCTCAACCTATTTCTTAGCCACTCATCTAGCTTTTTAACTTTGGCGTAGATACTGGTTAAGCGGTAATTATTCATCCAGCCTCGACAGACTTGACTAAGCCGTTCTAAGCGTTCAAACAATGACATTGGTTTGGTTTTCTTGGTAATACTTTTTAGGTTACGCTTAAACTTTGTCCAACTTTTCTTTGCTACTACAAGTTGATATTGTCCTTTTACGCCCTTTTTGTAGACAGGTACAAAACCATGTCCTAGTAACTCAAAGTTTACAGGTCTGCGTATGCCACTTTTAGCTTTGTTTATAGGTAGTTTCAATCTATCTCTAAGAAAGACAAACAATCTATTCCCTATTTGTTTAGCCTCGCTTTTGCTCTTTGCGTAAACGCTAAAATCGTCTGCGTAGCGGACATAACTAAGGCCCATTATTTTCATTTCTTTATCCAAAACATCTAACATTATGTTAGATAACAATGGACTAATTGGGCTGCCTTGCGGGATTCCTTTTCTTCGCTTTTGGAGTTTCCCATTTATTAATATGGGTACTCTAAGCCATTTTCGGATTAATCGCAAGGTGGTTGGACATTTTACCTTGTGGTAAATAAGTTGTAGTAAAATACAATGGTCTACTTGGTCAAAGAACCCTTTTAAATCAATATCTACAATATCTTGGTAACCATTATTGATATACTGTTGAGCTTGAAATACTGCTTTTTGGATATTCTTTTGTGGACGGAAACCATAACTAACTGGTTCAAAGTCATATTCAAAATGAACCATTAATTGTTGGCTTACCGCTTGTTGTAACCACCTATCTACTACTGTTGGGATTCCCAAAAGTCTGGTTTCCCCCTTTCCTTTTGGAATCTTTACTCCTAAAATTGGGTTCGGTACATAGCTATTACTTCGGATAGTTGATCCTATTTGCGAACGGTTTTCTGCTATATAAGCTGAAAGTTCCGTCGTTTTAATACCATCTACTCCACTCGCTCCTTTATTTCGCTCCACTTGACGTGTTGCTTTAAAAAGGTTTGTAGCTTCTAATACTTTTTCAATCATAGGATTAATAATTCGTTTACTCCTGTTGGTTTAAAACTAGGCTTGCTAGGCATCCTAATTGAATTCCAACTTAATTTAATGTTCAGCCCTTCCCTACTTGTGAGACCATCTGAGGTATTTGCTCAACTCGTTTCCTATAGGTACTATGACTTCTGCTGACTTCTATACCTAACCAACTCGTAGTTGTAGAGACCTCCCCAGGTAATGGCATCTTCTTTCACTCAATCGCTGCCGTATCTACATATAAATCCTTTTGGTGTTCGTTGGGCGTTACAATGATGTGCTTGCTTACCCAAGTTTATATGCCTCTGTATACGGTTTCTGTTCGTCAGTACCGAGTTTTGTAGTCTCGCTTCCTTCAGATAAAACCTCACGGTTTTCACCCTTGCGACTTACTAATGCTTCAAGACGTTACTCCTGTGCATAAGGGTCTTGCACCCTCTAGATTAATTTCTTACTTTCACGTAAGATAAAGACGCCCATGCTGGGCACACACAAAACCTAAACGGCATTAAAACGAGCGTTTATTCAAACCGCCGTCGACAATTAGAAAAATGTAATTACTGAAAATAGATATGAAATTGAGTTTGCTTATGGATTGAGTTCAAACAAACTTGAAAAAAATGAGAATGATAAAGAGAAATAATTTATGGTATTTATCATCATTATAAAGGCCAGTTACCAACAAAGAACTGAGCTAAAAAATAATTCTTTTCTTCATTAAATTTATTCATAATTATTATAGGCTCGTAATTCTATTATTTAGTATTTCCAGCTTTTATTTCTTACATAAGTACTACTTATTTAGGTAAAACAGAAACATACTTTTCATCATAAGGGTTTTCAGATTTTGCATTTGCGAAACTTTGTTTGATGAGCTTGTTTGAAACTACCATTAACGCTAAAAAAAAATCAACAGAAAGGTAGAATTGTTACTTCTGAAAAAATAATTGCTGCACAATCTACAGGAAATCTTTATCAATATTATTCTGACGAACCAGCCACTAATCCTTGCGGACTTAATGAAATTTTTAATATGACTTGTCAAGATAGTTCCGCAACCTATTATATGTCTTTTGTTGGAATTGGAGATAATGGAGACAACATTTCTTATTTAGCTATTCTAGATAAAAATACTTTAGCTATAGTTACCGATGATCTTGAAGTAATCGTATTTACTTAAAAAGAACAAAAGGCAATCTATTTACGTTAATTGATTCTCTCTTTGTTTATTCAATTTAATTATTTGATTTGTAAAAGTAAATTGTTAGTTTTGTAGAGCAAATATTAAATTATTGTATATCCGTAAACACTACTAACGACAATTTATTTAGTATTATTAAGGAAAAATAAAAGTATGAATATTTTTAGTTTTACATCAGAATTTGATAGTTAAGAATCATGTCGTACTCACTTTAAAAAAGAACGGAACAAAATAGGTGTCATTTGCAAAAGGCGTTCCCATACAGAGCATTATTGGATAAAAAGTCAATGGAATTAGGAATGTAAAAAATGTAGAAGTCGAACCTCTCTGCGCAGTGGAACGATTATGCAGAGTTCAAATTTATCATTTTTGATTTGGTATAAAACGATGTTCTTATTAACAGCAACAAAGAAAGGTTTTTCATCTAAAGAGATACAACGCCAATTAGGATTAAAACGATATGAGCCAGTTTGGGCAATGGTTCATAAACTAAGAAAAGCAATGGGTCAGCGAGATGATCGCTATACATTAGAAGGTATGATAGAAATGGATGAGGGTTATTTTACTATAGAGGCTTCAGAGCATCAGCATAAAACTCAGAAAGCAGGACGCGGTAGTAAAACAAAATCTAATGTAATGATTATGGCGGAGAGTACAGTACTTGAAAATATAGATACCGGAAAAGTCGATAGACAGTGTGGTTGTTTTAAAGCAAAAGTATTAGAGGATCATCAAGCAAAAGGAACAGACGACACATTTAAGAACGCTATTGATGATGAACAATCCATTGTCTTTACAGACAAAAGTACTTCGTGTGTTAATATTGCTGATTATGTAGAGATACATATGACTAAAAAATCAAATGAGCAAACAACTAAAGAAACTCTAAAATGGGTACACATAGCAATTCGTACTGCAAAACGAAATTTTACAGGTAATTATCATAAAATACAGAAGAAATATTTGCAATTATACCTTAATGACTTTGTTTATAAACTTAACCGTAGGTATTTTGGTGAAAGAATCTTTGATAGGTTGGTGATAGCATCAATTACAGGAATAGGACTAATTACGGATATACAATTTAAATTATAATGAAAAAACTTCTAAGCACAAGTATTTAATTGATTGTTTTGTTCTTAATTGGATTTAAAAATACCACAACAAAAGAGTTAGTTAAGACTTTAGATACTTAACCTCTAATGTTTTAATATAAACAGATAGATTAAGAATAGTCAATAGCATCATGTCAGAGAACTTTAATGAAAAAATAATTCAACAATCAATCAATAACTTTGAATCATATATTAATACTATTGAAAAAAAAATAAAAGAGATTATTGACAACTATAACTACTATAAAAAAATGGTTTTCTACAATGGAGAATTACTCGTAGGATTAATTTAAATAGCTGAAAAAAAGTTAAGAAAAGAATCAAACAACAACTAGCCACAACACGACAAAGACTTGATATGAGACATAAATTTTCTCTAATTATAATTATTTTTATAACAAATTCAATATATTCACAAGAGGTAGGTACTGACTATTTATGGCAATTATCACCAGAAATTAGAATTAATATAAAAAAATTTGAATTTAGGTTTAGACCACAAGAAAAAATTATATTAAATAATAAAGAATTAAATTCAAAAACCACATTTGGACGAACAGATTTAATGGCTGGATTTGTATATAAAAAATTTAAATTTTTTATATATTCAAGGTTTGATACCAGAAACCAGTTATATATTGGTCCAAGGATTGATTTTAACACAACTGCCTTCAGTGGAAAAGTCTTAATTCATGGTCAATATCGAATTTTTAGTGGATTAAATAGTGAGTCAAAAGATCATCAATTTATAATAAATCTAATCGAGTATAATACAAATTTAAGTTCAAATAACTCAATTAATTTTGGGCTATTAGGTTCTTTTCAGCAAAAATTTGGCAGCCCTGCTACGATTTTTCAGGGACCGATGGTTCGCTTGCACTTTTTTTTAGAAAATGTATCGTTTGTATTATCGTATTTAAAAGATTTTAACGCAAGAAGTCGTTATTTTACTTTTTTTCAAATGAATATTAAACTTAAAATATAGATACATGAATAACCTTTTTTATCCAAACACAAGTTCAACACTATTTTTACAAAGCAGTATTTATTTTGAAATTTATTAACGAAACTAAAACATTAAAAATGCTTAATTGCTTCAACAACAAAATCCATTTTCTCCAAGGTTTATCCAAAAAAAAGTATTGATAACATTGATTTCATAGAATTATTTTCACTCAACATTAGCAACAATATTACTCCCATTCAATTATCTAAATTACTTTTGTCAAACACTATATTTGAAGCTCCCTTCAATCTAAACTATAAAGATTAATTAAAAAAATAAATCTGAACGAAAGTTAATACATCTATAAAGAAAAAATGATATTTAATTTATGCATACATTATGATTCATTTGGATTAGGCAACCTGGACTACCTAGTAAATTTGAGACTGTTTTTTAAGCCACTTTTTTAGTTACTCCTTTTAATTTTAATTCCATTTCAAGGGG
>CAWVRT010000068.1:0-9507 GCA_963932515.1 uncultured Chitinophagales bacterium | reverse complement strand
TGGTGACGGTAAGTCTTGTAATAGAATTGTAGATTTTATTAAGGAATTATAATACGGAACGAGCATGTTAAATTTTTTATTACACCATAGAACGACTAATTGCGAACAGCATGTGTCCGATTTAAAAAATAGTATTTGTATATGAAAAATAAACCCAGTGTGGTTATTATGGGTCTTGGATATATAGGCTTACCAACAGCAGCATTAATTGCAAGTAGAGGATTAAAAGTTACAGGTGTAGACATCAGTCAAAGTGTAGTTGACACCATCAATAAAGGAGAAATCCATATTGTAGAGCCAGATTTAGACGGCTTAGTCCATAAAGTAGTAAAAGAAAAGCTTTTGAAAGCCGCTATAAAACCAAATTCATCTGATGTTTATTTAATTGCTGTACCTACACCATTTAAAGGAGATTATGAACCAGATTTATCATATGTAGTCTCAGCAGTTAAAAGTTTTATTCCAACCTTAAAAAAGGGGGCTTTAGTGATTTTAGAATCTACGAGTCCCATAGGAACAACTTGTAAAATAGAAAAACTCATTTTTGAGCAAAGGCCTGAATTAAAAGGAAACGTATATTTGGCATATTGCCCCGAAAGAGTTTTACCGGGCAATATCTTACATGAATTAAAACATAACGATAGAGCTATTGGAGGGATTGATGAAACCTCCACCCAAAAAGCGATTGATTTTTATAAGTATTTTGTAGTTGGAACACTGCACCCAACAAATGCTAAAACTGCAGAAATGGTTAAATTGGTTGAAAACGCATCTAGAGACAATCAGATTGCTTTTGCAAACGAATTATCTATCATCTGTGATAAAGCAGGAATAAATGTATGGGACATGATTTCTTTGGCTAACAAGCATCCAAGGGTTAATATCCTAAATCCAGGAACAGGTGTAGGAGGTCATTGTATCGCTGTTGATCCTTGGTTTATTGTTTCAGCATTTCCAGACGAAAGTCCTTTAATAAAAAAATCTAGAGAAGCGAATACCTATAAAACCGAATGGGTTTTAGAAAAAATTAAAAATAAAGTTTTAGTATTTAAATTAGAAAAAGATCGAGATCCAATTATTGCCTGTATGGGATTGGCTTTTAAACCAAATATAGATGATTTAAGAGAATCTCCTGCGTTATATGTTACTGAAATACTGCAAAAAGAAGAATTTAATGTATTGGCGGTTGAACCTAATTTGAATTCAACTTCGGCTAGACTTTTAGTTGAAACTTCAGAGGCCATAAATCAAGCAGATATTATTGTATTTTTAGTTTCACATTCAGGTTTTAAAACTTTAATAATAGAAGATTCAAAAGAAGTTTTAGATTTTTGTGGGGTACTAAAATAATTTGCTTTTTAACTCTTTTTGAATAGTTTTATTAAAATGAACAACGGGTAAATTAAGAACATCCTTAAAATAATCATACCAAATAACAATTTGTTTAAAAACTTAATAAATAAAAAATATATAATTTACGGAAGCTCAATTGTGTTAACAAGGGGCTTAGAATATTTAGTTCTTTTATTCGCTGCTCATTATCTGTTAAAAGAAGATTATGGAGAATTAGAGTATTATAAAAAAATTATTGAAGTTGGCTCTTCTGTATTCGCCTTTGGATTTCCTATGTTAATTATAAACTATACAAAGAGTAAGGAAAGCAAGAAATTTTTTTTTTTACTAAGCGTATTGTTTGTTCTTAGTATGGGCTTAATTACGTTACTATCTTTCTGGACATTTAGTGTGTCATTTTTAATAATACCTTTTTTATTTTATGCGATTTTTTTTAATGGAGGCATTACACCAGCTTTTTTATTAGTTTATAACGGAAGTAACAGGGCGTCAATTTATAAAATAATTATTTCTATATTATTTTATACCACAGTATTAATTTCTATTTATTTTTTTAACATAAAAGGAATGGCCTACGTCTATGTTAACTATGTGTTATTCCCAATTTTTATATTATATATAGCAAGTATTTTTATTAAACAAAAAATTATTTTAAACAAAGTAAAAACTTATTGGAAATTATTTAAAAAATTATTATTAAGTTCATTTACCTTAGTTATAAGTAATTTCGCTAATCTTATGTTTCTTTACACAGATATATTTATTATTAAGTTTCTGTCAGATAATGCTAATATTGAAATAGCAAATTATAGTTTTGCTCTTAATATCGCGAATATTTTATTAATCATTCCGCTTACACTTGTGCAAGTTGATATTGAAAAACTAAAAAACAATATTAATTATGTTAGCGAATTAAATAAAAAAATACTTGTTTTAGTTTTTACTACAACACTGGGTTTAATCTGTTTTTTTATAATACTAACCAATCTGTTTTTTAATGATTATAAAAATATATTCATTGTTTTTTTAATCATATTAAGCGCAAAAATAATCCAATCCTTTTCTCCACTTTATGGTTCTATGCTAATAATAAAAAGAAAATTTAAAACTAACTTATTAATTAATTTATCTGCTTTATTTATAAATATTTTGTTAAGCTATATATTATATAGCACTTTTTCGATACAAGGAATTGCAATAGCAAGTGTTATAAGCTTATTGATTAGACAATTAATGTTATATAAATTCTATCTTGTAGGCATAAATGTTAAAAAAGAATTTTAAGAAATAATCTCAGGTTGTACTAATCTGATTTTTAAAAATTATAATTATGGCTGGAATTTATGGTGTATTTGTTAAAAATAAATCAATTAAAAAAGGTTTTGAATTATTCTCAAATAGCACTCAAAATAATGTTGTTAAAGACGAATTAATTATTTACGATCTCACATTAGGGAGGTGTGTTCTCAATAAATTAAATAATGACAGGTTTTTCGAAAAAAGAGATAAAACAACTATTTGTTTTGAAGGTGTGAATGTAAGCAAAACAATAAATAGCAATAATACCTTTTTTGATTTATATTTAAAAGAGGGAGTGTCATTCGTTAAAAAAATAAGAGGAACGTATTCTGGGTTCATTTTCGATGAAACAATTAATAGATTATATGTTTTTAATGATAATTTATCGACAAAAAGTATTTTTTATTATTACGACAAGTCTATTGGCTTTATCTTTTCATCTGAATTAGGGGTCATAACAAAACTTCTAAGGAAAGAAAAAATAAAATACACAATAAATACCGATGCTGTATATCAAATGGCATTATATGGATTTTTATTGGAAGATAACACCTATGCAAAAGAAGTAAAAAAACTAAATTATAGTTCCATTATTACTTTCGACACTGCATCAATGGAGTTAAACATTGAAAAACATCAAAAATATTCAAATAAAAAAATCGACTTATCGTATTCTGATGCATTGTTCCAGATAAACGAATTAATGGAGAAGAGTATAACTAGTAATTGGAATAAAGACAAAGAATATACCAATAAACACATTTCATTATTAAGTGGAGGAATGGACGCTCGTGTTAATGTTCTTATCGCAAAAGAACTTGGTTTTAATGACATAACAACGATAACATTTGGTCAATTGAAATCTAAAGATATAAAATATGCTCAAGAAATAGCTAAAGGAGAAGGATTGAACCACTTTCAAAGACAATTAGATGGCCCTAAATATTTAATTGATAATATTTTTGAGAATTATATAGTTCCTAATGATGGTTTAATGATGTTTCAAACTTCTGCACATACCTCTTCTACTGTTAAAAGTTTTAACCTTTCAGAATATAACACACTGCATACTGGACAAATTGGAGATGTTTTATTTGGTTCATTTAGTGACCAAAACTTTAATATACACAGAAATAAAGCAAGTATTGGATACACAGGCTTTGTTTCAAATAACTCTTTGTTAAACAAAATTGAATCATTACCTAAATTATTAGATAAATACCAAGAACTAGGGTTTGAACTATTTATTTATGAACAAAGACAAATTAACGCAACTTTAGTAGGAGACCGTAGTTTAAATAATCATATTGACAATGTTTCACCATTTTATGATTTAGAATTAATTAATTTTTGTTTGTCCTTGCCCAATAAATTTAAAAAGAATCAAATGATTTATTTTGATTGGCTAAACAAATATCATAAACAAGTTGTAAAATATCCTTGGGATAAAATTGATATGATTCCAAATAATAGATTTAAAATTATTTATGGAAAAACAATAAAAAAATATGTAAACGGAGGAAAAAAATATTTTAATTTGAATTATGACAGTATGAATCCATATCATAAATGGCTAAAAGAAGACTTGTCTATCATTCATACTTTGGATTCAATAATTTCAAATGAAATTGATAAATTTTATATTGATAAAGAACTAAAAGAAGATCTAATAACTATTTATGATAATAATATTTTTGAGTTTAGAAATAAATTTGCAGTAGCAACAGCCTTATTAGCCTTAAAGTTACATTTTGACAACGTATAATATATTAAAATGAAGTTGAAAATCTATAAAAATTCATTAATTAGTATTTTAATACTACTCCCTTTTGTTTTAGTATACATTGGTTCAATATTAACAGCGTTTAATAAGGAACTATCAACAGTTTTAAAAATTAGTGCATTTTTATATATGCTGAGCTATGTTATTATTCATCAAAAGTTTAATAGAAATTTATTATTTTCAACATTATTGTTTCTTCCTTTATTGTTATACGGTATCCTAATATCTTTTAATATTAAAGCTGGCCTGACTGATGGAATTAGGTATCTGTTTCCAATTATTATTTTGTTTTATAGTTATTCTATTAAAAAGCATTTTAAGGTTTTACTAGCATTTATAATTGTATTTGTAATTATAAATTTTATCACACAATTATTTAATTATTATTACTGGCACCAAGGAGGCATTCAATGGTTTTATTACACTACCTCAGATGGAATGAGGTGGGTTAATAAAACAGCAGGCATACTAAGATCAACTGGAACAGTAGTGTTCTTTGGATTCTTTGGTTTTTTCAATTTGATAGCCTTTTTTATTATCAATAAATTTTACTCTGGGAGGTATAAAAATATTTTATTAGGCATCACTCTTTTTGGTCTTTTGGGAAGTCTGTCATTTAAAGCATTCGGAGCCTTTTTAATCGTTTTAGCGATATACTATTATAAAAAAGTTTATAAAATAGCTGGATACCTTTTATTATTATTAATTGGCGTGTATTTTGCTTACCCAACAAAAATGAACCTATTGGTAGAAAATTTAATTTTACGCATCCAATTATATATAACAAAAGGGAATTCGGCTCGTAGTGAATCTTATAGAGTAATGCTAAATGAATTTGGTAATTTTAATATCTTTGGTAGAGGAGTTGGAGCTTTTGGAGGCCCCGCATCTACTAAATATGATTCGCCGTTTTACAGTGAAGTTAATTTTAATTGGTATGATACTGCTTGGTTAAATTTACCTACAACAGACACCTATCCTCCTCATTTATTTGTTGAATTAGGTATAGTAGGCGGTATGGTTTATTTTTTAGTGTTAATTACACCGATATTAAAAACTAAAATCAACAAAAAAATGATGCTTGTTTTAGCAATCTATTTTTGTTTGTTTTTTGATATGCTTTTTTCGTTTTCTTTAAATAATTTAGAATACTTGCTTTTTTCACTTGTTTTTGTCTATCCAATTTTAAATTATGAAGAGGAATAAAAAAATAAAAGTTCTGTATTTTGCAAACATTCCTATTGTTAATCAAGAGCGATCTATTGGAGGAGCAACTGTATTGGCAAAGAGTATTTTGGAATTTATTTTAAAAGACAATAGAATATCTGTTAAGCATTCTCAAATTCGTTTTTTTTGGAGAAATAAGCTACAGTTAATAGATTATTTTATTTGGTTGTTTAGGTTTCCATTTAGTATATGGAATAAAGAGGTGGTAAGCTTTCATGGCACAAAAGACTTCCATTTTACCATCGCTCCAATTTTATGGTTATGGTCCAAATTGTTGGGAAAGAAAATAGTTTACCATGTTTTTGGTGGTAATTTCCATGAACAATATCAAAAATTATCAAAAATTCAAAAAATAATAATTAACAAAACCATCTTAAAATCCGACACTGTTTTTTTCGAGACCATCCAGATGATCGATTTTTTTAAAGTAAAAAATATTAAAAACATTGTTTGGTTGCCCAATTCCAGAAAGCCGAGTATAAAAGAACTTGCACCTAAAAAGTTTCATAAAAAATTTGTGTTTATATCAAGAGTGATTCCTGAAAAAGGGATTATTGAAATTATAAAAGCAGCAAATCAATTACCAAAAGGATACTGTATAGACGTGTATGGACCTATTGATGATAGACACTATAAAGCAGATTTTTTTGACACTAAAAAAGTAACCTATAAGGGCTTGTTAAATCCAAACCAAGTAATAAATAAATTGTCTAATTATGATGTTTTAATGTTGCCCTCTTATTTTGAAGGTGAGGGATACCCAGGAATTATTATTGAAAGTTTAGCTTTAGGAATACCTGTTATTACAACTAAATGGAAAGCTTTACCTGAAATTATTACAACTAATGTAAATGGTATATTAATTGACATTAAGAATGAAGAGGAATTAGAAAATGCTATTATTGCCTTTAATGAAGAAAACTACCCAACATTTAGGAAAAACGCTTTTAAAAGTTTCCAACAGTTCAGTAGTGATGTCGTTTTTAATAAAATTATTAATAGTTACTTAAAATAAAAGATGACAAACTTTCCTACAAATAAAACCATGTTGATTACATTTCTTGTATTAATTGCTTGGTTTGGTTTTAAGTTTGTCAATAAAGCAAACGATCTTTTTTTTCAATTAAATTATAACTGGGACCAAGAAGAAACACTTAAAGAATATGGGAATGCAACTGTAGACTCAATTAATTATAATTATATAAGTATTCATACCGCAAATAAATTCCAATCAAATCCAACTAATACCTATAAACTATATACCGATAACGATTCGTATTATTTTAGATACACTTATTCAATAATTAAAGAGAATAGCAATAAATTTTATGGAGTAGAATGGATAACAGATATTCCGAATTCAGAAATTTCTAATTATTTATTTGAAGAAATAGCTCTTGACTTAAACCAAAAAGAGGGAGTTTCAACGATTGCTATTGGAGGTTATTATTTGTTAGAAAACGAAGCTAAATATTTTAGAAAATTTATCGCTAAACAAGGAAATGTTTTTTTTAAAGGGAAATCAAAAGACGTTTTTAATTACCCTCATGAAGCCATTAAAAACAATACTTCAAAAAAAATTATTGATCAATTAGAATCTATTGATTTTGCAGATAATTATATATTATTTTTTGGTTCTGCAGATAAAGCTTTGTCCTTTAAGGAAATTAAAAAGAATTTAGAAGTCATTATAGGAAAACTGAAAAATGATAAAAAAGCTAAAAAGATTATTTTTATAAGCTTACCTCCTTCTAATATTAAAGCTATAGATGATTTCAATAAAAATTATAATATGGTAATAAAAGAAGTAGCTGAAAAATCTAACATCAAAATTGTTGACTCCTATGCTTTATTTAAAGATAATATTCAGAGATACATCCGAAAAGACGATATTTCTTTAAGCAAAGATGCCTACTACTTATTAGCTCAAAAGATTTTAGAAAACTAGATATGAAAGAAAATAGGCAACTATTAAAAGAAAAAATATTTTATTGGCTATTAACCTTCGTTGCTATAACTATTGCTTTTCCGGCATATAGTATTAGTTCTCAAGCAATAATTGGATTTTCTATATTTTGGATTTTCTATAATTCGTTTAAAGAAAAAAAAGAACTACTACAAAAAAATATCATTTCATTTCTTATTTTGTCTATTCCTTTTTGGTTAGAATTATTTGGAACAATATTCACTGATGATTTTGAAACAGCATTAAAAGAAATAACCAATAAAATTCCTTTTTTAATATTTCCTTTAACGCTTTTTTCGGTAAAGCTTCAAAATAAAACAGTCCCTTTTATTGCCAAACAATTTAGCATTGGTGTATTTGTAGCGTCACTTTTAGCATTAATTAAAATGGCGTACTTTAAAATTAATTCATTAGGAGACTACTATTATTACGACAAGTTTTCGATACTGTTAAATAAGCACACGACCTACTTTGCTTTATTTGTTGTGTTAAGTATACTGTTTGTTATACATCAATTAATTGACAAAAAAATTAACAAAAAAGTCTCTACAGCACTATTAGTATTATTTGTTCCATTGATTTATATGTTAAGTGTTAGAATAAGTATTTTGGCTTTATTAGTGGCTTTATTAGTACTCGTAATTTACCGCATAAAAAGAAAATACATAATAGGACTGCTAATTGCTTTACCAATTATTTTTGCTTCTATATATTTTACTCCAAATTTTAAAAAGAGATTTGAAAAAAGCACTACAGAAAACACTGAAATTAAGGACATTGATTATAGGAAGCTTCACTGGGAATCAGTTTTAGAAATGATATCCCAAAATTCATTATTAGTTGGGAATGGCACGGGTAGTAATAGAGATTTTTTATATAATAAGTACAGAGAGAACAAGCTTACTGCAGCTTACGAAAATGAATACAATGCTCACAACCAATTTTTAGAGATTTTCTTAAATCAAGGCTTTATAGGGATTTCTTTTTTTATGCTATTACTCATCTTTTTAATGTATAATTTTATAAAGTCTAAAAATAGCTTAGCTCTTTCCGTTTTGTCCGCTATCATAATATTTATGTTTACTGAATCAATTTTAGAACGCCATAGCGGTGTAATTGTTTTTGCTTTATTTATGAGTTTACTGATCGTTAAAAACAAAAAAATACAATGCATTAAAGGAATTATAAAAATTGATTAATGTGCCTGTTTTATGGATTATTAGTAGGATTTTTTATTGCTCTTTTTTTTGGGTAAATTAATACAAAGAAATTAATTGATATTAGGCTCTTGTTTTTTTATCTTTGAAAATAAATTTCACTTTGCACAACCCCGCCCAAATACACATACTTAATACCTCCATTCATAATCTTTCTATGGAGGAAACGCTTTCTATTATAAAGGATACCATCGTTAATGATAAGAGCATACACCACGTAGTGGTGAATGCAGGAAAGATTGTTCAATTGCAAAAGGATAATCTGTTAAGAAAAAGTGTCAATAATAGCGATATTATCAATGCAGATGGTCAAGCAGTGGTATGGGCAGCTAAATTTTTAAACAAGCCATTAAAAGAAAGAGTCGCTGGAATAGATTTAATGCAAAATTTGGTAGAGCTTGCTTATAATAATAATCATAAAATATTTTTATTCGGAGCCAAAGAAGAAGTGGTGAAAAAAGTGATTGCTATCTATACCAAAAAATATAGTAAAAACTTAATAGCGGGTTATAGAAATGGCTATTATAATAAAGAAGATGAAGCATCTATAGCTAAGGAAATAGCTTCTAGTGGAGCCAATATGTTGTTTGTTGCAATCACTTCTCCAAAAAAAGAAAACTTTTTATATGAGTTTAAAAATGAACTAAAGGCTGTCAATTTTA
>CAWVRT010000067.1:0-10321 GCA_963932515.1 uncultured Chitinophagales bacterium | reverse complement strand
TTGATTTTGAAGATATTTCTTCATTTACCGTTGAGGGATATGTTTTTTATGATAATACTTCATGTGTAGTAACAGGTGCTAGTTTAAAAATAGATGGAGATCTAGTTATCTCAGATTTAACTAATCTACCTGTATTAACAGATGCTCAAGGACATTTTGAAATCCAAGTTCCTATTGGGCATCATTACATTACCGTTGAAAAAAATGGACATACTTTCAGTGTTGGGAGGTCCCCTGCAACAGGAACTGTTGATTTTCAGGATGATGTAGCAGGAATTGTATTTCAAGATAATACATTGATTAAAATTACAGGTAGAATTGTAGGTGGTTTAAGGGAAGCACAATATATTCCAGGTCATGGAAAAAGTACAAATAATATTGGAACTGCAGAAATTATTTTAACCTCAACATTAGGAGGAGGTTGTTTTACAGATACGATTACTACAGACCCAGTTTCAGGAGAATATACTACTTATGCACCACCATTAAAGTATAACCCCACAGTAGAAATTATAGGTAACCCTTTTATAGATTTTGGTATCTTAGATCAAATTGATATCAGTGATGCGCCAAGTATGCAAACTGAATACGATACTTTAGGTTTTGATACTATAGCTATGGTTTACCTAATAGACTCTTTTAGTTTTCAAAAAAAGTTAGATTATATTTATAGAGTAGATCCTAGAATAGTAGTAAAAGATTTTGAAGATCCTAGTCTAGATTTTATAGGTTTAAAAGAATATGAATTTACCATGCCAAATGGAATAGATACCACTAAAGATTTAGTAACTGACCCAATGCTTTGGCCTGTTTTTGATGCTAGAGGAGATGCTTCTGAAGAAGAAATAAAATGTTATATTTTAGTATATGAAGAGTATCAAAATATAAATAATGGCAAATTAGATAGTGTACCAACAGGAGATGGAGACTTAGTTTTTAATAATCAATTAACGATTGGATCAACTCATAGTGTTGATTTGAAAGATGTAAATTCATTAGATTCATTAAAGTTTTTGACTTATGGGTTTAAACCAGCAAAACCGAATTTTATTGAAAACACCTCTATTCCTGAATATAGTTTTACTGAAACTTTAGAAATAAATTATATTAAACCTAATGGTACAGCTATTCCATGGTTGCCGTTTAATTTTAATGGTACGCAAAGTACAACTTTTGCTACAGTATATGATGGAATTTACAGAGCCTACATATTAGGTGCAAAAGCAGATGGCCAACAGTTTATTACGGAAGGACCTCAAATACCTGAGTATATTTTGAGAGACCCTCCAGGTAGTAATAGTTCTGCATCAAGAGAAGTAGGTACTACTAAAACTACAGAAAATTCTTGGAAGTGGAGTTTGGGTGGCTCTGTTGGAGCTTCTGACCAAATTTACCTTGGAGCGAAATTTAGTACTGGTCTAGGCGTTTCAATTGAAACAGATGTAGAAAATAATTTGACATTGGGGTTCTCTGCATCTTCCAGTGGAGGTAATGCAGGGAAAGAGAGTGTTACAATAACTAACACCCAAGCTTGGGGCACAAATTCAAGTACTGATTTACCTGGAAAAGGAAGTGATTTATATATTGGTAAATCTAAAAATGTACAATTTGGTATTTCAGAAACATTAAGAATGGTTCCTTATTCAATATGTGGAAATGTGGAATGTATTGGGGATACTTTCGGAGGATATTCTTTTGCAAAAGCTTATGGACTTTCAGTTATCCCCAAAGGATATGCGACAGAATTTATTTATAATGAAAACCATATAAAGAATTATTTAATTACAGATTTAAAAGACTTGCGTAAAGCTTTCTTTCAACCCGGCGGGAAATATGTAACCAATTTAGCTCCTTCTCATCCAAATTTTGCTTTAAATAATGATGACCCTAGAATTGATCCAAGTTTACCTTTATTAAATTCAGAAGATCAAATAATGTATATGTTAGAATTACCAGATTCATCTTATAATTTTGATTTTCCAATATCTTTAGGTTTACCCTCAGAGACACATTGGACTTCTTCAGTTTCTCAAAAACTAGTTTGGGACCAATTAGATTTAATGAAAAACCCTGATTTTGATGTGTTAGATGGAACTAGTTATACTTATAATGCAATAAATAGAGCAGATTCTTTGAATGGAGATAGTGTCCGTTGGGTGAATAACCAAATATTACAATGGGAGCAAGCCATTATGTTGAATGAATGGGAAAAAGTAAATATTAATGATGCGTCTATAAGAGATAGATTAAAAGAAAAACAATTAACCGATTTATATCAAAAATATAAAACAGCTATTATTGCTTATGATGCTTTAATAGCAATTTCGGCCACCGCTACAGCTGTTACTGCTGTGTCTACTCTTATCCCCGGTGCTGGAGCAGTAGGTGCTGTTACATTTGCAGTAGGAACAGGAACCGGTATTGCTGCAGCAGAAGTGCAAGAAGAAGTATTTAGGTATGAAAACCAAAAACAAATCATTAAAGATAAATATGACCAAACTAGTACTAACTATTCTATAAGTGGAGGGAATACTTTTACTTCTAATATGTCTCATCAATCTTCTTCTTCTTATACTCGTACAGTAGAATACGGTATGTCTGCAGCAATGGAATTAGAAGTAAAAGGAAAAGTTAATAATAATGGTGTCGGATTTAAGAAAAATGTTTCTTTAGATTTTAGCTCTGGAAGAGATTGGGGAACGTCAAATTCAAGTACAGAAACGGTTTCTTTTACATTAAATGAACCAGATCAAGGAGATTATTTCTCTGTAGATGTATTTCCTTCTTTATTAGGATGGGGACCTGTTTTCAAATTATTACCAGGGGGTAGAACTTCCTGTCCGTTTGAAGACGCTTTGGTAACAGAGTATTATCAAGAGGATCCATTAAACTTGAATTCTGCCAATGTAAATTCACCATTCTATGAATTAAGTGCGAAAACTTTTCAAAGAGATAAGCCTACTATGAGTGTAGCGCCTTCATTATTAACAAATATTCCAACTACTGATGCTGCTGTTTTTAATTTAACGATAAACAACGAATCAGAAAGTGGTGATACAAGAATGTATACAGTTGGAGTATTATCTTCAAGTAATCCTTTTGGAGCTATTGTTAGAATAGATGGACAAGCTTCAATAAGTGTTTCAATTCCAGGTGGTACGGGAATAAATAAAGTATTATCTGTTTCAAAAGGTCCTGGGCCAACTTATAACTATGATAGTATTATGGTTTTAGTTTATGCGCCTTGTCAATATGCTGCAGGTACTAGCGATAATGGAGATATTGTCGACACCGTTTATATAAGTGCACATTTTTTACCAACTTGTACAGATGTTAATTTTACTACACCAGATGATCAATGGGTTTTAAATAATAGCTTTGGAGATACCATGCCTATTGCTATTATAGATTATAACATCAATTTCTTTGATTTTAATAGTATAAGATTAGATTATAAACCTAGTGCTCAAGCATCTTGGATTGGCTTACAAACTTTCTTTAAGGATACAACAGGCATGAATGATACGACTGCAATAGAAATTCCTACTACATCAGCATTTGTACTTTGGGATTGGATGACAGACCAAAACGTAGATGGAGATTACGATTTAAGGTTAACAACAGAATGTACATTAGTAGATAAAACATCCTTGACACATTCTGGTGTTATGGATAGAATAAATCCTCACCCATTTGGTACACCAAGTCCAGCAGATGGAATTTTAGATCCAAATGATGATATTCAAATTAGGTTTAATGAACCTATTGACTTAGGAAGTTTAACCTCTTTAAACTTTGATTTGAGAGGTGTTATAAACGGCTCAGAAACAAATCATGTAAGTAATCTTTATTTTGATGGTATAAATGATGATGTTGAAATAACGGCCGGAGTACCAGTTCAAAATAGAGATTTTACATTAGAGTTTTCTGTAAAAAGAGCGGGTCTAGGGCAAGAAGTAATTTTGAGTCAAGGAAGTGATGCCAACGAGCAAATATATGTTGGATTCAATGCCGCTAATCAATTAGAATTTAAAATTAATAATCAAACCATAAATAGTAATATAGCTTATACAGATAACGATTGGCATTACTTTTCTGTTTCTTATAGTCATGATAATGAAACAGCAGAGATGTTTGAAGCTTCGGGAGTAACAACTGCTGCAATTATTAATAACGGAAACACGAATATTTATCCAAAGTATGCTGGGTCTGATAAAATGTACATCGGAAAGTCTGCTGAAAATAACAGTTATTTTAATGGAAATATAGATGATGTTAGAATATGGAATGTTACTAGAACTTTAGCTGAATTCTCCATATGGAAGACTAAATTATTAAGTAGTAATCAACCAGGGTTATTATATAACTGGCGTTTTGATGAAGCCAATGGATTATTTGCTGAAGACCATGTAAGGTCTAGAAATGGAATAGTTAATGGCGCAGAATGGACTGTTGAACCTAGTGGAAATGCTGTAAGTTTTGATGGTGTTGATGATTATTTAAGAATCGGAAAAGGAGATGTAAATATTACAGAAGGAATGGATTTCACCTTAGAATTTTGGTTTAACTCTACACAAAATGATTCGGCAACATTAGTTTCTAATGGTACAGGAACAGGTCTAGCTGCAGATTCTTTATATTCTTGGAATATTGCTAAAGATGATGCAGGTAAAATTCATGTGTATCATGATGGAAATGATTTTGTAGCAGTAGATAGTAATTATTTTGATGGCGAATGGCATCACTTTGCGTTAGTTCTAAATAGAATAGGTAATATGTCTGCTTATTTAGATGGCAATCTGCAAAATTCGGTTCAAGCAATACCTTATAGCGAATTTGGTGGAAGTGCGATGTATCTTGGCGCTAGAGGATTTTATACCGGGGTAGTTGAAAGTTTTGACAGCTATTTTCAAGGTCAAATGGATGAGTTTAGATTCTGGGATGCTTCTAGGAAGTATGAGCAAATAACAAGAGACAAACATAATAGACTGCAAGGGGATGAATTTGCATTGCGATTGTATATGCCATTTGAGAATTATGTAATAGATCCTTCTGGAATACCAATTTTAACGCCAAGTTTATTAGAGCAAATTGATACTTTAGCTCACATAGTTTTAAATCCAAATGGAACAAGTTTGATAAGTACTACACCTAAAATTAAATTACCTAGGCCAGTTGAAAGTATTGCTTTTACTTATAGTGTAAATAATGATGAGATTATTATTACGCCAACAACTTCTTCAGAGTTGATTGAAAACATAACAATAGATATTACCGTGAAAGGAATAAAAGATTTACATGGTAATTATATGGAATCTCCTAAAACATGGATAGCCTATATTGATAAGAATCAAGTTGTTTGGCAAGATGATGCTTTAACTTTCACTAAATCATTTGGTGATACTTTAAACTTTTCTTCAGCAGTAGTAAATACAGGTGGAGCTACTAAATCTTTTACTATAGAGAATATACCGAATTGGTTAACAGTTTCTCCAACATCTGGAGTTATTACACCAAATAGTACTTTACCAGTAAACTTTGAGTTTGATCCTTTGATGAACATTGGCGATTATTTACATGATGTTCAATTATTAACTGATTTTGGTTATCCAGAACAATTAGCAATCAACTTAAAAGTAAGAGAAGAAGAACCTAGTTGGTCAGTAGATCCGGCAGATTATATAAACTCGATGAGCATTATTGGCTATTTGAAAATTAAGGATGTTGTAAGTTCAAGTTCTGAAGATATTTTATCTGTATTTGTAGATGGAAACTGTAGAGGAGTAGCTCATTTGCAATATATTCCGCTTTTAGATAGACACCTTGTTTTCTTAGATGTTTATAGTAATTTAAATAATGGTGAAACATTAACTTTCAAAATTTGGGATGCTAGTTCAGGAACTATTTTTACAGACGTTATGCCAGGGAATTTATCATTTGTTACTAATGATGTAATTGGAACTATAAATGCGCCTCAGTTGTTTGAAACAAACTTTGAAATTTCTGTTGACGTAACATTAGATGCTGGTTGGAATTGGGTTTCTAATTTCTTATACAATGTAGACTCTACGAATTTAGATGTTACATTAGAAAGTTTAGAATCTGTTACTCCAGATGAAGTAAAAGGACAAGCTTTGTATTCAAATTACCTAGATGGTACTGGATGGGTTGGCGCCTTGAACGATTATGGAATTAGACCAGAAGATGGACTTAAATTAAAAGTAAGTGATATGGATACTTTAGTTCTTAAAGGAGATATCATAGATCCTACAACAAGAACAATAGATTTAGTTCCTGGGTGGAATTGGATAGGGTTTATTTCAATTAGAAATCAAAACTTAAAAGATGCCTTAGGAAACTTAACACCTGCAGATGGAGATTTGATAAAAGCTAAAACACAATTTGCAGTGTATAACAATTTACTAGGATGGGTTGGTAGTTTACAAACTATGATTCCTGGAAGTGGATATATGTATCAATCTGCAGATTCTACAAGTTTTGTATATCCTGCTGTTGGTCAATACAAGTTTGGCATAGTAAATAGTGAAAACTTCTACTTGAATAAGCAATGGGTTGTAAATCATGAAAAATTTGCAAGTAATATGACATCTATTGTTTCTTTAGAAACAGATTGTGACTATATACTTGAGAATGAGAATATAGCTATTGGGGTATTTGATAAGTCTGATAATTGTAGAGCAGTTAATAAAATGAACTTATTAGACGAAAATAAAGTTGGCTTTTTAACAATTGCTGGAGATTTATCTGAAAACTTACGATTCAGTATTTTAGATGAAAATACAGGTAGGACTTTTGAACTTGATGAAAATGTCTCATTTCAAGCTAATAGTCATAAAGGAGAATTAGATAATGCTTTAAAATTACAAATTAGTGATGAAGTTTGCTTTAAGATGCAATTAGTGAAAGCTGGGGAAGGTGATGCAGATATTGCTTCTGAAGGATCAAGTGAATTGTTCCAAGTTTACCCTACTGTTTTTCAAGATGAGGTCAACTTATATTACTTCAATCAAAATCAAGAATTGCAAGCTGATGTAGTTGTCTATAATGTTTGGGGACAAATAGTCTTTAAACAAATATTTGAACAAAAAATTGGATTTAATAAAGTCGCTTTCGATTTGAATAAAACATTCTTAGCTACAGGGATTTATCATTTCATCTTGAATAGTGGTAAAGAATCTCATGCTGTTAAACTTATAAAAAAATAAAAATGAGCGTTTATAAAATAATAATTATAATTATAGCTGTGTTTGCTACTTCAATAGAAGTAAATGCAGCAGCTCCAAATTGGAGTATCAATCCTGCAAACTATCAATATACTATGACGGTAACTGCTACCGCAAAATATAGTTGTGTTGAAAGTATAGACCCTAATAATGTCATTGGGGCATTTATAAATGGTGTATTAGCAGGATTTGCTAATGTATCTACAGATGTAAATGGTGAAATGTTTGCTTATATAACAGTCTACAGTAATGTGTCTGGAGGGGAAAATATAACATTTAAAATGTATGATGCTTCTACTGATTTGTTAAGAGATGGAATTTTTACAACTACTTTTCAGAATAATGCTTCTGCAGGAACTGCGGTTGTTCCTGTTGTTATAAAAACAGACTATGATTTAGATTCACTTTATATAGATACAGATATTATGTTTGAATTTTATCAAATAGGTCAAGAAGTATGTTATTTTACTTTAGTCAATGAAAATATGGATGAAGAAGTAGCTACTTATACTTTTGTAAATGATAGCTTAGGAGACGATAATATTCATTTCAGTATTAATGATAGTATATTGGTTTTAGAACAGGATGTAGACTTTTTAATTAAAACTACTTATGAAATTCATGTTTTGGCAACAACTATTTTTGGTTGTACTTTTAATCAGCATTTGATTCTAACGGTATTGAATTCAAATTCACCTCCAACAGATATTCTTATAAGTCCTACTAGTTTTGATGAAAATCAGGGGCCAGATGTATTTATTACACAATTTGTAGCTGAAGATATTTCACCAAATGATTCTCACCTATTTGAGTTCGTTTACGATAGTATTAATTTCCCTCATAATGAGTTTTTTACTATCTCAACAGATAGTTTAATCAGTAATATTAATTATGATTATGAAAGTGTTAATGAATATACTTTACAAATAAAAGTAATAGATAATTTGTTAAATTTTTATGTAGATACTTTCACAGTTTTGATTAATGATTTAGTTGAGTTTACAAATTTTATGGAAAATCCAATTTATTTTGATGAAAATCAAGATGCTGATTTGTTTATCTCTGAACTTACTCCATTAAGTCTTAGTGTTTCATATTCTTTAGTTTATTCAGTAAGTGCTGACACGAATAATTTCCCTGATAATATGGCTTTTGAAGTTCAAGCGAATGAATTGTTTAGTGGAAAAGTTTATAATTATGAAGAGCAAGATGAATACCTTATTCAAATAGAAGTTGAATCCGATTATGGTGACTTATATTATGATACCTTGACCATTTTTATTAATGATTTGATAGAGTTTGATGATTTAAAAGTTACCAATTTCATGACACCAAATGAAGATGGCGTAAACGACTATTTTGTAATTCCTAACCCCTATTTATTTGAAGGTTATACCTTAATGATTTTTAATGACAATGGAAACAATGTATTTACCCAAGAAAGTGATTATGAGAATGATTGGAATGGATTAACTAACGAAGGAGTAGAATTACCATCTGCAACCTATTATTATACTTTTATACAAAAAGGACAAGAGTACAACAATTTTAAAGGTAAGATAACGATTTTAAGAAGCTCAAAATTTTAGAAACATGAAAAAAGTAATAATAACAATAGGTATTATAATGGTATGTTTTGTGAGTTTAAAATCTCAAAATACGCTAACTAATAACGATATCAATTTTAATGAAGTCTCTTATAACACTTCTTTTATAGTGGCAGATTCAAATACGTTAGTTATTGGAGCTACAAGTTCTTTGAGTAGTAACGAGCAAGAAACAAATAGATTAAATTTCATAGTTTACGGAAACTTGAAAAAACTAGGTTTAGGAATTGGGGCAAAGTTAAATAGTCGATTTAGAAATTTTTATAAAACAGTTTCTGCAGAAATTCTACTTTCAAAAAATATAAAGATTAGTGAAAAAAGTGATTTTAATTTTGGTTTAAATTTTGGTTTGAACTCAAATTCAATCAATGAAAATTACCTCAATAATTATGTAGATTTAAGCGATGTAGAAATTCAAGATTACGAAAATAAGATTCGTTTTATGACTGGAGCAGGAATTGGATTTGTTTGGAATAAAGATTTGAAAATTGGTTTTTCAATGCCTGAATTATTCAAAACAGAAAATACTTTTTATCCAACTTTTTTCGCAAATGCTTCTTACAAATTTAATTTCGCAAAATCAGATGTTTATATAGAGCCAAGTATATTGTTATATACAACAAGTTTTACACCAGTAACATTTGAAGGAAGTATCAAAGCAGGCTATAGAGAGTTTGTTTGGTTGAAAATGGGAGGAAGGTCGTCTAAAACCTTAATATTTGGAGCCGGAGGTGGTTATAAGGTAATAAATGTTGGTTATTCTTACAATAAAAACTTTGATGAGTATCGATTAATAAACGAAAGTCAACATAACATCAATGTGTTTATCAATTTTTTACAAGGAGCTAAAATAGGAAAAGAAAAGCAAATAAAAGAAAGTGTGTCGTTTGAAAATGATGAGACTTATCAAAAATTATTAGAGGATAGGGAAAGCGAAATTAATAAAATAGAAGGAGAGAAGCCTGCTAATAGTAATGATGATGTTTTGATTGAAAACAACGCTAAAACAAACAGGGAGACAGAAGAAGCTAATAATATCAAAAAGACGATTGAAGATGATATAGATATTCTAAATTCATTAAGTAAAGGTCGCGATGAATACGTGTATAGGAACAAGCTGGCGGGGGAAAAATCCGCTAATTATTTTGTAGTAGTCGGTTCATATGCAAAAAATGAAAATGCAAATATTAAAATTAATTCATTAGCAAAAGAAGGTGTAAATGCATATATAATGACGGAAGTTAATTCCGATATTCTGAGAATTTGTGTTGCCGAAAGTGAAACTTTTGAAGGGATTTTAAATCATCTAAATACAATAAGAAATAGCTTTGAACCAGATGCATGGATTATCAGAAATGAATAATAAAGTAAAGCTTCTTTAAAATGGTCAATAAACTAATTTAAAGAAGCTTTTTTTACATAAAGCTTTCTAAAATACCAACTAATTGCTTGGCTTGTAATAGACCTGTT
>CAWVRT010000066.1:0-10411 GCA_963932515.1 uncultured Chitinophagales bacterium | reverse complement strand
CTTCAATCGGGTGACTAAAGTAGTAAAAATTATTTTAGTTTTTTTCAATAAAACAGGTGAAATAAACGATTTTTTGACCAAAAGCATAAAAAAACCCTCAAAAAGAGGGTTTTTTTATGCTTTTGCCTTAAAATACTACACTTCAGTAGCTGCAGATTCTAGAACTATCTGACCTCTGTAATATAATTTTCCTTCGTGCCAATGAGCCCTATGGTAAAGATGAGCTTCTCCTGTTGTTGGATCTACTGCTATCTGTTGATCAGAAGCCTTATAATGTGTTCTCCTTTTATCTCTTCTAGTTTTAGATATTTTTCTTTTAGGATGTGCCATTTTATGTATTTTTTTCTGTGATTAAACTTTTTAATTTATCCCACCTTGGGTCTGTACTTTCTTCATTTTCTGAAGATTTATTTTCTTTTATCTCTAATTCTTTTAATTTAGTTAAAGCTTCTGAATTCATTGTACCGTCAAGTACTTTTGGATGAACTTTTTTTGTTGGTACAGAAAGTATTACTAATTCATAAATGAATTGACTTATATTTATTTCATGATATTCATGAGGAATAATAATCATTTCATCATTGTCATCATTATATTCTGTCCCAAAATTTACAACTAAAGGCATATTTCCTTTAATTTCTTGTTCATAAGGTTCTAATGATGTATCACAATCAACATTTACAAATCCGTTGACACTAAAGTTTAATTCAAAAAAAGTTGATTTTTTATCAAAAACTAATATGATCTCTAATTTACTGCTGTTAAAGTCATTAAAACCGAAAGCTTTAAAGAACGTGTTTTCAATTTCATAACTAAATAAATGCTTTCCTTGCTTTAATCCTATAAAAGGAATAATAAATTGTTTCAAGTTTGACATTGTAAGCTAATGAATTTGAGCGGGCAAATATAATAAAATGTTTTAATTAATTATTGTTTTTTACATCAAAATGTGGACTGTTTTTTAGGTCTTAAAACATTTTGCGTGAGTTCTTTATACTCATTTCTGTTTTTAAATATTTTAATCCCTGTAAAAACGGCTTCTTTAAAAGAATCTGAGTTTGCTTTTCCTTTGCCTGCGATGTCAAAAGCGGTTCCATGATCTGGAGAAGTTCTAACATGGCTTAGTCCTGCAGTAAAGTTAACTCCGTTACCAAAAGTTAATGCTTTAAATGGTGCCAATCCCTGGTCATGATACATCGCCAAAACACCATCAAATTGCTCATAGGTTTTAGAACCAAAAAACCCGTCTGCAGCATAGGGTCCATGAACAAAAACACCACTTTCTTTAATTGATTTGATTGTAGGATTAATAAAATCGTTTTCTTCCTGTCCTATAACACCATTATCTCCAGAATGTGGGTTTAATCCCAAGACAGCTATTTTAGGTTTATTGATGTTAAAATCTTGCTTTAATGATTGGTTCAGAATATTAACCTTACGTTCAATGAGTTCAGGTGTGATAGTCTCTGTTATTTTAGAGATAGGAATGTGTCCGGTAATAAGTCCGATTCTTAAAAAATCATTCATTAATATCATTAAACTTTCTCCTTCTAAATTATTTTCTAAAAACTCTGTATGACCAGAAAAATTAAATTCGTCAGACTGAATCGTTTCTTTATTTATGGGAGCAGTAACTAGCACATCAATTTTTTCTTCTTTTAATGCCTTAGTTGCTTCATCAAGTGATTTAAAAGCATATTTCCCTCCAGTTTTTGTTGCATTTCCAATCTCAATTTTTACGTCTTCTTTCCAACTATTTAAAAGATTTATTTTTCCATGAATAATCTGATCAATTGAATGAATGCTGTGAATGGAAGTTTCTATATTTAAAATTTTCTTGTGAGTAGAAATAATTTTAGAAGATCCAAATAAAACAGGTGTACAAAATTCTAACATCCTTTGATCTTCAAATGTTTTCAAGACAACTTCTATTCCAACACCATTTACATCTCCTAAAGAGATTCCAACTACTATTTTATCTTTTTTATCCATAACTCAAGGTTAATATGTCTATTTTTGTATGCAACAAAAGTAACTAAATTTATATAGATGTTTACTGGAATTATTGAGACATTAGGAAGGGTAAAGAAGATTGAAAAAGAATTAGAAAATATTCATTTTACAATTGAAACAAATATCACACATGAGTTAAAGGTAGATCAAAGTGTTGCTCATAATGGTGTTTGCTTAACAGTTGTTGCAATTTCTGACACTAATTATGTTGTTACTGCTATTAAAGAGACCCTAAGCAAATCTAATTTGGCTTTTTTGGCCGAAAATGATATGGTAAATATAGAAAGAGCCATGAAGTTAGGTGACCGTTTAGATGGTCATATTGTTCAAGGGCATGTAGATCAAACAGCTATTTGTACTGAAGTTTTGGACAAAGATGGTAGTTGGTTTTTTACTTTTATGTACGATGGAGATGCTAAAAACATCACCATAGAAAAGGGGTCAATAACTGTAAACGGTGTAAGTCTTACTGTGGTAGATTCTAAAAAAAATCAGTTTAGTGTGGCTATTATACCCTACACTTATGAGCATACGGGATTTTCTAAATTTGAAAAAGGAACGGTTGTGAATTTAGAATTTGATGTCATTGGTAAATACGTTGCAAGACTTCAGGGATTAAATAATATTTAAACGTTTTTTTAAACACAAATCACTTTACATCTTACAATACTGAATCAATAAAATACATTTTCCATTCGTTTTTTATCTTCTTGTAATAATAGATTCCTTTGCCAGTATGAATTCTATTATAATTTGAATCAAACCTACCATATGTTACCTTAACAAAGCAAATTTTTTCTGACAACATAGTAAATTCATAGTTGTCTAGAAGAGAATATTTGTAGCCATTTTGAATGGTTGTTTCTCTAATGTTTTTGTATTTTTTTATCAGTTCACTTTTATTATTTAAGATAATTGAATTGGAAGAAGTTCCAAAAGTAGACGGGTAAGAAAAAAAGGAGGCTACTTTTTCATAATCTTTATATTCAAATGCCTTGCTGTAATTTTTCCATAGATTAATAATCTTGTTTTCTAGATTTAAGTCTATTTTCTTTTCTTCTTTTTTATTAAAGCTTATATCAATATTTTTAACTAGTTCCTCTGCTTTTTCTAATAAGTTTTCTAAACCATTTTTAGTATTTGAGTTCTCTTGGCCGAAAGAGAAAATTGGAATCATAAATAAGATTAGAATAATTTTTTTCATTTTTTCAAATATTTGGAATTAAATATATTAAAAAATTATATTTAAAGAATTATTTTTTTCGTTTAAAATAACTAAAACTATATAAAATAAAAAAAGGTTGCAAAGCTAAAAAGCTACAACCCTTTGTTTTATTAGTGGACCCACAAGGGCTCGAACCTTGGACCCCCTGATTATGAGTCATAATATTACCAAAAAACAAATAAATAACAAACCACTAATAAAATGTATAAAATCCTTACTAACATTGTATTTTAAGGCTTAATTTTTAAAATTTTTATAAGTATTATTTGTTATAGTATGCTATATTTGTGTTACAAATGTGTCACAATTTTTTTTAGGTTATGAAAACAGCAAATACAGAAATTTATTTAGACAAAGGCAGACCAAAGAAATGCGGTAAATCTTCTGTGAAAATTAAAGTTACTTACAATAGAAAAAGAAAGTATTTTTCAACAGGTATAGATATGTTGCCTGATGACTTTGATAAGGTTTTTTATGCCAAAAGGAAAACCCAAGAACAAAAGGAAATTAAATCTAAAATTGAATACTTTGAAAAAAAAGCTGTCGAGGTAATTAATATTTTGAAGGTATTTTCTTTTGATGCGTTTGAAAATCAATTTTTAGATAATAGAAATTCCGCCGACAGCGTCAAAACTGCATTTGATGAATACATAAAAAACTTAAAATTTGAAGATAGGATTGGTACAGCTGTAAGCTATGAGTGTGCTAGAAATAGTATTGAAGACTTTAAAAAGAATTTAACCTTTGCAGAGGTAACGCCAAAGTTATTAACGAAGTATGAAAAATGGATGACCGGTAAGGGTAATAGTATAACTACCGTAGGCATTTATTTGCGTAGCCTTAGAGCAGTTTATAACCTTCAAAGTATAGATAAAAGCGTTTACCCTTTTGGGGTCGGTAAAAGTAAATATACTATACCTAGCAGTAAGAATATTAAAAAAGCGCTTACTGTTCGTGAAATAGGTATGATCTATAATTACGAAGCTGAACGAAACAGCACAAAAGAAATGGCAAAAGATTATTGGTTGTTTTTGTATTTGTGTAACGGTATGAATGTAAAAGATTTCTGTTTACTGAAATGGGAAAATATAACAGAAAATATACTGAGTTATAAAAGAGCAAAAACAACACGAAGCCAAAAGGAAAGTAAAAAAATTTCGGTTGCATTAAAGCCTGAAAGTATTGAAATAATGAAAAAATGGGGGCAACCCTCTTTGAATAAAAAAGCATACATATTCCCACATATTGACAATAAAATGGATGCGGAAAAAAAAATGGCGACCTATAAAAACTTAGTAAAATTAATTAATAAGTATCTTAAACAAATAGCTATAGAAGTAGGGATTAATAAAGTAACTACTTATTATGCCAGACACAGCTTCGCGACCGTTTTAAAGCGTTCAGGCGCTAAATATGAAATGATTAGTGAATTACTAGGTCATAGTAGCGTGAGCGTAACAGAAAGCTATTTAGATAGTTTTGAAAATGAACATATTCAAAAAGAAACCGATATACTTACTTTAGCATTTAAAAAAACTAGTTAAAAGATAATGGATAATAAAACTGAAAAATGGCATTCACAAGATGAAATTATACAATTTATCCACTTAGCTACAAGATGGAAAATTAATGCAGTTTTTAAAAGTAGAACTGATAAAAGACCTTATTCAATTTTTACCGATTATGTATTTAACGCTAGAAGAAATTTTGATTTATTCGCTACACAGTTAAATACTAAACTTACTAAAAATAAAAATTGGAAAGCAATACAAATAGATTTGAAAGATCGTTTTATTGAAGCTATAGATCGTTACATAGATTGGTATGATCAAAACAAAAAAGATATAGAAAAGTTTCAGCCGTTTTGTCCATATTCTGATATGTTGAACGTAATGGAAAGTACAAAAGCACAAATACTAAAATACTTTCCTGATTTAAAGGATAATTTGCAACAACCTCTAACAGTTTTAAAAGAAAAACCTAAACTTACTATTAAGCAAATAGCATTAATTTACGTTTATAAAGATGCATACGTAAATAGAGAAAATGCAAGCGAAATTGTTAAAAAATATGGTCACAATTCAGGCGATAAATTATACAATGAATTTATACATTTTTCAAGCAAAGCAAATAGAAAAGGTGTGCCAACCAATTTGACAAAAATTACACTTAATAACAAAATAAAACTGATTGAAAGCGTCATAAAACAGCTACCCATAATTAAGCAGAAAAGTGCAAAAGATGAGGTTTCTATATTAAAAAAGATATACGAAGCCGAATATCAATAAATTTTGTAACTGGTTATAACCGGTTCTTCACTTTGTAACTATAGCACCTTTGTATGAGTATTTTAAAACTTGTACATAATGAATAATCCATTTGAAGTAATTGAAGCTAGGTTAAGCAGTATTGAAAACTTAATACTTGACCTCAAACACCAACCTAAACAGGTTAAGCCTTTAGAACAGACTGAACAACTCTTGACCGTTCAGGAAACAGCACGATTTTTAAACCTTACCGTACCAACTATTTACAGTAAAGTAAGTAAAGGCGAATTGCCAGTAATGAAAAGAAGTAAGCGCCTGTATTTTTCAAGTACCGAGCTTATGAGCTATCTAAAAGAGGGGCGTAAAAAAACAAATGCCCAAATAGAACAGGAAGCAGAAGCGTATTTGTGTAACAATAAAAAAGGGTTGAAGTAATGGTAAGCACTAACAACAACCCTTTAGTTAAAAGACACAATAAAAGTAAGAACATTAAAACTCAACTGAAAACCATATTTCAGTTTTTACAAGAACATATTGCTACGGCTTCTATGGTTTCGGATGCCACTGGGATTGATCAAAAAAATATTTGTAGATATAAACGTGATTTAGAAAAGGCCGGTAGGCTTTGGGAAATTGAAAAGAGAAAATGTAAGAAAACAGGTTTCAAAGCCTGGCATTTAAGCACGAACCCTGAACAAGCTTCAGCTACCAACCAGTTAAAAATGTTTTGATTGATATGTATGGCAAATAAGAAAATAAAATACATTCCCATAGATTTTATAAAAGCAGAGGTATTGGGTCTTAAGCCAAGTCATTTTTTTAACAATTCGCTGTTAGATAATCCTAAAAGTATATTTGACGGCGAGCTTCTAATAAAGACAATTTTTAAGTATAAAAACTTAACTATTAAAATTTTTGAGAGTAATAGAATAGAGTTTTCAGGTAGCTTGCATACCTTCTATAATGACGGTTTGCATAATTATAATGATTTCAATTTTAGAGCCTTTAAAGTCGCTTTAAATAATCTTTATTTAGATTTAGGGATTACGCCTGAAAACTTATATTTAATTCATTTAGAATGGGGTTTTAATCTTAGGCCACCTATAAAGACAAATTGTATTTTAGATAATATGATACAGCATAAATCGGTAAACAAAACAGCTGGCATAGATTGTAAAATCGAGGGTAAGTACATACAATTTAAGCACTCAACTAAAATTTTAAAAATATACAATAAAGCTATGCATTTCGGACTTGACTATGAGTTATTAAGAATAGAGATGAAGCAAACTAATTGGAGTTTCTACAGGTTAAAAGGTATAATAACATTACAGAATTTTATTAACGCTGATAAAAAATTATTTTTAGATGAATTAATTCATCAATGGATGCGAGTGATCTTATACGATATCAACCATAAAAAAAGTCAAGAATATATTAAATACCAAACACAATCTTATTGGACTGAATTACGAATGATAAGATCTAATAAAAATTTTAAATACCACTTTGATAAATTAAGTAGACTAAATAAAAAAATTGGTTACGATACAAAAAATAAGATTACTGAATTAATTATAAGAAAGGGTAACGAATTACAGCTTAATATTTAGGTAATAGATATTAACTTTAATTATACTTAAAATATGTTACCCATAGAATGAGCAAAAAAACTATTAATTAAGTAATATTCTTTAATTATTTAGGTTTCAGAAAAATAATAATATGCCAAAAATTTCAACCTTACCAACCCTATACGATGAGGTATTACAATTAAGTATTAGTATGCTTAAAGAATGGAAATACCTCAACATTGAATATATTAAAAGCGGTAAGATAACTTGGAAAAGTAACGGAAAAATAACAGACAGTATATTAATAAGTGTAAACACATACGGCGAACAACCTTACATTAGACTTAATTACAAGTACAAAGACGAACAAAGAAACTACAAAGTAAGATTGGTTTCAGAGCTCTCTAATTTAGGCAAAGGGTTTATTTGGTATTTTCTTTGTCCTCAAACAAATAAGCGATGTCGTAAACTTTATTCAATAGGCGGTTACTTTTTTCATCGTGATGCGTTCAGCGGTTGTATGTACGAAATACAGACGCGAAGTAAGTATTTCAGGCAAATCAATAACACAATAGGACTACATTTTAAAATAGATGACCTGTATAGGCAGATCTATCAAAAACACTTTAAAAAGACTTATGCTAGTAAGCCAACCAAAAAATATTTAAAATTAATAAATGAAATAGAAAAGGCCGAGAGGCGAAGCATAAAAAACCCCTACATTTCTGTAAGGGTTGTGTTTTAAATAATGTTTTATTTATCTGAAATTAATTGCTTGACCATTACTTTTAACTCGTCTATTTCTGCTTGTTGAACATTCATCTTAGCATCTTGTTCTTTCATCTTAGCATCTTGTTTTTTTAACTCGTCTATTTCTGCTTGTTGCTCTTTCAATGCATTAATAAGAACGGGAACAAGTCCTTGATAGTTTACAGCTAACATATCTCTATCATCTGTGCTTACAAGTTCCGGAAACACCTTTTGTATGTCTTGTGCCAATACGCCTATCTTTTGTTTACCATCTTTTTTCATTGTGTACGACTTACCATCTATTAGTAATAGTTTGGCAAGTGTAGCACCAAGCGATACAATATTTGCTTTAAGCCTTGCGTCTGAAGAAACGACAACATCACCACTTACTGTTAAGTCATTACCAATTGTAGCATCTCCATTGAACATCACTTTAAAGGCATCTGATGTGGTTGAACCATTTACACCATTTCCAATTACAAAAGCTGTATTTCCTGTGTCAAAAGAAGTAGCATTAGCTGTAACAGAAGAACCACTTGAATTGTACTGTCCAATAACTAAAGAACCATAATCACTTGCTGTTGTGCCACCACCCATTGCTGTAGAATGAGCTCCACTTGCTTCTAGGTCATATCCCATTGCTGTAGAAACAGTTCCACTTGCTGTTGCGTATCTTCCCATTGCTGTAGAAGCCCATCCACTTGCTACTGTGGCATACCCCATTGCTGTAGAATAAGGTCCACTTGCTGTTGTTAAATTTCCCATTGCTGTAGAATAATCTGCACTTGCTGTTGTATCAAATCCCATTGCTGTAGATGTATTTCCACTTGCTTCTGTGCTATCTCCCATAGCTGTTGTGAAATCTCCACTTGCTGTATTGTTATTTGATTGAATACCATTACCACTTGTAGCATTAAGGCTAAAGGGAGAACCACCGCCTGTTGGTAGACCCGTAAGCTGTGAACCGTCTCCAATAAATGCTGTAGCTGTTACAGAGCCTGCAACATTTGTAGTACCATCAAATAGTACAGTTAGTGCATCAGATGTGGTTGAACCATCTACACCATTTCCAATTACAAAAGCTGTGTTTGCTGTGTTAAATGTAGTAGCACTTGTAACAGTAGAACCACTTGAATTGTACTGTCCAATAACTAAAGAACCATAATCACTTGCTGTTGTGCTTCTTCCCATTGCTGTAGAATTATCTCCACTTGCTGTTGTGCCATTACCCATTGCTGTGGAAACTCCTCCACTTGCTGTTGTGCCACTACCCATTGCTGTAGAAGTATTTCCACTTGCTTCTGTGTCAAATCCCATTGCTGTAGAAAAATACCAACTTGCTGTTGTGTTAGTTCCCATTGCTGTAGAATTATCTCCACTTGCTGTTGTGTTTTCTCCCATCGCTGTAGAATAATTTCCACTTGCTGTATTGTTATTTGATTGAATACCATTACTTGTAGCATTAAGGCTAAAGGGAGAACCACCGCCTGTTGGTAGACCCGTAAGCTGTGAACCGTCTCCAATAAATGCTGTAGCTGTTACAGAGCCTGCAACATTTGTAGTACCATCAAATAGTACAGTTAGTGCATCAGATGTGGTTGAACCATCTGTACCATTTCCAATTACAAAAGCTGTGTTTGCTATGTTAAAAGAAGTAGCATCACTTGTAACAGAAGAACCACTTGAATTGTATTGCCCAATAACTAAAGAACCATAATCACTTGCTGTTGTGACACTACCCATTGCTGTAGAAGCATTTCCACTTGCTATTGTGAATAGTCCCATTGCAGTAGAATAATCACCACTTGCTTTTGTGTAATCTCCCATTGCTGTAGAAGAATTTCCACTTGCTATTGTGCCTAATCCCATTGCTGTAGAAGCATCTTCACTTGCTCTTGTGTGTCTTCCCATTGCTGTAGAATAATATCCACTTGCTTTTGTGTATCTTCCCATTGCTGTAGAATAATCTCCACTTGCTGCTGTGTAATCTCCCATTGCTGTAGAAACAAATCCACTTGCTGTTGTGTATCTTCCCATTGCTGTAGAAACATTCCCACTTCCTGTTGCGTAATTGGTTTGGATAGCACCAGAGCCAGTTCCTTCAAACCATTGTGCATTCATACTAAATCCGATAGTTAATGCTAAAATTGTAAATATGTTTTTCATAATTGGGGGTTTAAATTTTTATCAAATATAAAAAAATTTAAGGCAAAGAAAAACCCTCTAGCAAAACCCAATGCTAAAGGGTAAATATTTACAATTTTAAAGACATTGTCCTTAACAATGTAAAAATAATAAAATTATTTAAAACCCCTAACATTTCTGCAAGGGTTCTATTGAAATAAAATTTTATTTATCTGACATTAATTGCTTGACCATCACTTTTAAATGGTCAGTTAAGTATAGTATTAGTAATTTTTCAAAATACATCGGATTTACTTACCGGAAAAAATTCTTGCTAAAAACGGTTTTGTGTTACAAATGTGTTACAGTGGTAAATAAAAAAAAACCTCACATCTCTGTGGGGCTTTGTTTTATTAGTGGACCCACAAGGGCTCGAACCTTGGACCCCCTGATTATGA
>CAWVRT010000065.1:0-10533 GCA_963932515.1 uncultured Chitinophagales bacterium | reverse complement strand
ATTTGTACAATTTTGAGTAAATCCTTTTGTTAAATCCCATCTAAAACCATCAATTTTATATTCGTCAATCCAGTATTGAGTAACTCTTTTTACATAGTCTTTTGTGGCTTGTTTACTGTGATTGTAATCATTAAAAACGCTGTAAGAATGTGTTGCTGATTGATTAAAAAACGGACTGTCTGCGCTTGCTTGACCGCCATAACCACCATTATCGGAGTTCCACATTCTATAATATGGATTTTGCCCACTTGCGTGATTAAAAGCAACATCTATAATAACCGCGATTCCTCTGTTATGACACTCATCAATAAACTGTTTAAAAGAAGTAGCGTTGCCATAATACTTATCTAATGCCATATGAAAAGAAGGATTATATCCCCAAGATTCATTGCCATCAAACTCCATTACTGGCATAAATTCTATTGCATTTATACCTAAACCTTCTAAATAATCTAATCTTGCTTTTACAGCATCATAACTATGAAGTGCATCAAAATCTCGAATTAAAACTTCATAAATAACTAAATCTGTTTTAGCAGGTTTCGTAAAAGTAGGTGTCTGCCAAACATATGCTGTATCACCAGATCTTAATAAAGTGACTGCATGATTTGTTTTTCCTGTAGGATAACTTGGCAAGTTTGGATAGGTAGTTGCGTTTATATATTGATCATTAAATTCTGTTAAAACCACAGTAGAATAAGGATCTGCAACTCTTAAATCTGCATCAATTAGATATTGATACGTATAATTTGTTTGTGAAGTTAAACCTGTTAGTTCTATCCAAAAACGATCTTTTGCACTGTCTTTTTTAAGTAAATAAGCGTTATTAATTTCCCAGTCATTAAAACTACCAATTACGTGAATAAACTCTTTGCCAGGAGCATAAAATACTAAAGTAGCTTTTGTGTTATCTATTGGGTTTAAGTTAATTCCGTCTTTCATATTTGAAGGAACAGCAGCTTCTGTAACTGTTGGTCTTACAATTGCTTGAAAAGTGGTACTTTTTGTTTTTCCGTTATTTATAGCTTCTAAAATATAGGTTGTATTTTGAGTAACAGCAGAAGAGAAGGTATATGTTGTTAAGTTTGTTTTTTGATCAATTACAGCCCCATTTGCTTTAAGTGTAAAGTCTGCTGTTAAAGAAGTTGTAGCATTAATAGAGAATGTATCACCAGAGTTTAAAACTGTTGTATCCGCTGAAGGCGAGTTTAAGGTTATTTGAAATGAACCAACATTATAAAAAAAGTCAGCACAACCGTTATCTTTCATTTCTTGAGAACCAGTTGCATTTCTAAAAACCAGTCCCATTTTAGTAACACTAGCGGCTTGTGCATCAGTTAAATTATAATAAGTTTTAGGCACAAAAGTAATTTCCCAATGATTGTTAGCTGAATTTAAAGTCATTTCTCCAACACCATCATCTGCCCCCCAGTTACCAACGACATTTGTACTCCAGGCATCAGTTTCATTCCCAACGCCAGAATGCATATACACTTTGGTAGGGTTGCTTAAACCATTACAATCTGTTGTAGAACTATTTGCATCTATGCTTATGGTTATAGATTCTGTGACTTCAAAAGTACTTGGAGTAATAGTAACTTGACTATAAACTAGAGACGTAATAAATAAAAATAAAAAAGTAATTTTTTTCATATGCAGGGTGTTAATAAAGACAAAGGCTGCTTCTAGGGAGGGCAGCCTTTGTTAAGTTTTTAAAAACTTAATTCTTAGTATAAGTTGGTGCGTTTGGATCAGAAAAATCTAAAACATAAGAATAGGTGCCAGCAGTAGTATTTAAATTACCACCATTTAATTCAAGCACGCCATCTCCACCATCATCACCATAATTGGTTCCCCAATCATTGTTAGATCTAAATTTGTATTCTCCATCTATAAGAGTCACATTTTCTAAAACCCACACATCGTTAAAAGGTTTAGACCAATCTCTTTTAAATTGAGCATCTGCAGTAGCACCCCAATTATTATAAGCTCCACCTACTAATCCCCAAACATGGTCTATCTTCTCTAAAGAATACGTTAAATCATTCATGTCTACGGTAGCGATATAAATACCAGCTGTTACTATTATGTTTGCTCCTCCATTATCTAAAGTTCCATCATTCCCATCATCACCATAATTAGTACCCCAGTCATTATTCATTCTAAATTTCATTTCTCCATCAATCAAGGTAACGATTCCTCTAAACACATCAGAGTACTCGTCATATTCTAGCATAAAATCTGGAGTTGCTCCCCAATTATTATAAGCTCCACCAACAATACCCAAAGAAAAATCTTCTTTAGTAAATTTATTATTGTTTAAGTCTAAAGTAATTTTAAATGAGCCAGCAGTTGTTGTAAAGTTTCCTCCACCAGAAGATACGTCATCTGCTGCTGAACCAGAACCTAAATTATTAGTCCAGTCGTTATTTTCTCTAAATTTCCATTCTCCATCGGTTAAGTTTACATAGGCTACTAAAACACCATCAGTATCTGTTGTAAACATTGGTAAATCTGGAGTTGCTCCCCAGTCATTCGCTGCAGAACCTACGATACCCCACTTTGTAGATAAATCTAAAACGGTTAGATATGTAGTTACATTAATGGTTACTGTATCAGAAATTCTTTCTAAAACAGTACCTGAAGCCGTATCTGTGATTGTAGATTTAATTCTTAATTCTAAGTCACCAGCTGTATTTACAGGAATCCCTGTTTGGAATGCAACACCATTTAATTGAGCATTACTTAAAGATAGCGAATTTAGATTACTTACTTTACCTGCCTCAATTGGCATCGAAAAATCAGTACCTGGCGCTGCAGCTTCTAAAATATAATCAATATCTATAGCTAGAGAAGAATCTAGAATAGGATCATTCCAAGTAACATTTACCGCTTCTAAATCATTATTCGCAAGACTAAGGGTAAAAACATCTCCATTAGACAGATTGCTAAAAGTCGGTGCATTTACAGGATAAGTAGTTACTAATAAAAAGATGCTATTTGTTGTGCTACTGCCAGCCTTAACTCTCATATAAATAGCAATATCATTAAAATTTGCTATTCCTGTATCATTTATTGCGTTATTAAAAGCATTAACAGTCATAGAAAAATTGTTTTTCGTTGTTGTGCCTATGACTGATGAAGTTGTGAATTCTGCATCTGTAGACATTTCTACGGTATAATCTGCTCCTGAGTTTATTTCATCTTGCCAAGAAATAGTAAAAGCTGGATTATTAGGAATTGCAAAGTTTAGAAACACACTGCTAATTCCGGGAGTGTCTAATACAAATGCAGCATTTGGAGTTGTAAGTGTTAAGCTTTCTTCAACTTCACAAGAACCCAGTATTAAGGTAAATGATAGTAATAAGTAGCTTATTTTTTTTATATAATTTTTCATTTTTTAACTTTTAAAATTAAATTGATATTATAAATTTAATGGGATTAGAATATACTCACCTGTTAAGTCATTAAACCACACATCATAATCATCTTCGACTATAACTGGAATTGAACCACCACCATCAGTAGCTATTCCAGAAAAAGAAGTTGAGCTTCCCCAATTAGATCCAGCATCAGTAACAAAATCTACATTACCAGGTGTTAATCTAACATTATTTGCATACCAAATATGACCATCAAAAGCTAAGGCTGCCAAAGCTATATCAGCAGTGCTCGTTCCTTTTAGAGTTAAACTTTCGGGACTTGTAGCACCTGAGGCATCAAATGCTTCAAAAGTAAATGCCTTGCTAGCAAAGTTCATTTTAAAAGTATAATACCCAGCAGGAATACCATCTCCGCCTCCATAAGGTAATCTTTCTGGCTCTGGAGATGAATTTGTTGGGGTAGTTCCCCAAAAAACAGTACCATCATCTGTTCCATATTGTGGATGCCATAATCCTTTAGTTTCTAAAATTTTAAAATGACCATTTTCTGCCCAGAATCCAGTGTAGGAATATATATTACTATCATTTGCATCTCTAAACAATGCAGGATTGTTATTGTTGTTGTTCCAACCTGGTGCAGTTGCATCACCTACCATATAATAATCATTAAAGACATAATTAAAGTAGGGATATACATTAAATTGTATAACATTAGATGCTGATGTCTCACTATTTTGAGAACCTAAAGAAGCCACAACTCTGGCATATAGTGCCTTCCATTCGAAAGGATTTAAGCCTGTATTACCAGCTGCAGCATTTACTTCATTTACAGCTAATGTAATTGAAGTGTTTCCTGTTATCGTTGCCGCTGTTATTGGTGCAGTAAAAGCATCATCACTAGCAAATTGAATTGCATAATTAATAGATGCTTGTTGCCCATACTCTGCTTCGTTCCAATTTAATGTTAATGCAGGGTTACCTGTATTGACAGCATCAAGTTTTAAGTCTGTAAAATTAAGTTCTGCTAAAACTGGAGCTGTTGGCGCTGAAATTGTAAATATTTCAGAAGTATCATCACAAGAATTGAAAACTAAAAATAGTATTCCAATTACTGTAATTGCTGAAAATCTTATTATATTTTTCATCATTTGTATTTTGTTATTAGTGTTAGTACCCTGCATTTTGAGTTAAGTTAGGGTTAGAAGCTAAACTTGCCGAAGGTATTGGATAAAGATTCATGTGATCTGGCAATGCAATACCATTTGTTCCATTTCCTTTCCAAGCCCAGTTATATGAGCCACCTGTGAATTTACCAAATCTTATTAAATCTTGTCTTCTGTGAGCTTCCCAATGCAACTCTCTAGATCTTTCATTTAAAATGAAATCTAAAGTTAAATCGGAAATTGTTAGATTATCTTGTGGATTGTTAGCTCTTGTTCTTAAAGAGTTCATGTAGTTTTCGGCATCTGTTGCAGATGCACCTACAGCCCCTCTTAAATGGGCTTCAACATACATCAAATAAACATCAGCTAATCTAAATAATGGAAAATCTGTATCTACAAATGTTTGATCTGCACCAAAGCCGCCTGTTGAAGTTGCATTAGAGTATTTTTCTATAACATATCCTTGGTCTTTATCAGAAATACTTGTGATTTCTATATTTCTATTTTCGGAAATTAGCGTATTTCTGGTATCATTAATATAGATGCCATCATTAAATAATTGTGCAAATTGTTTTCGAACCCTTAAAGCGCCTCCCCAACCACCAGCACCAACACCAAGTGCGGCACCATTAGCTTCTAGACTGCCAACTTCACCATTAATCATAACAGTTGTTGGGCCATAGTTTTGAGTGTACATTCCATCAGAAATTAAAGGAAAAATAATTTCATTATTTGCTGAGTTTACGTCATTATCTGCCATGAAATTGTGAGCATAATCAGTTGCTAACGTATATCCTCCAGCAATAATTTTCTTCGTATAATCTAAGCTTTCAGTATATTTTGCTTCTCCAATATAAACCTCTGCATTTAAATACATTTTAGCAAGAATCATCCAAGAAACAGCTTTATCAGCTCGGCCATGCTCGTTTTGCATTGGGGCTTTTAAATCCGTTTCAATTGCAATTAATTCAGCCTCAACAAAATCAAATAATTGTTTTCTATTATAAGCTAAAGGTTTCGTGTTGATAGCATCTTCTTCAGTAGTAAAGTTTGCTTGACCAAATAAATCCATCATATAATAGTAAGACATTGCTCTTAACAACCTTGCTTCTGCTCTGTATGCTACTATTTCAGTTTTTGTTGGTGAAGAAACATTTCTTTCTTCTAATTTTGCATTGGTAGTTTCTCTTAAAAAATTATTTGCGAATGCTATTGTTACATGACTTCTACCAAACATTCCTAAAATGATTGGGTCATCAGAATTCCAAATATTACGCTGTATTTCGCGCGTTCCAGGGTCATTTTCATAAGACCAAATCATTTGATCTGCAGATAATGTTTGCAGATATAATAAGACTCTTCCAAACTGACTTGTTCCTGCATCTAATCCATCAATATTTGATGAACCAGGACCATCTACACCTGTTAAAGAAAGGTTTGCATATACACCTGCTAATAATTCTTTATAAGAGGTTTCATTTGCAAAGAAATCTTCACCTAATAAATCTTGATCATCTTTTGGAGTAATGTCTAAGTCGCTTGTACAAGAAGACAAAGCAATGGCCATGATAAGAAATATTGTTGCTATTCTTTCGATTTTAAATATTTTTTTCATTAGTAAATCTTTATAAATTAAAATTTGATATTAGCTCCAATTAAGAACGTTCTTGGTCTTGGATAAATAGTATTATCAATACCATTAAATACTTCTGGATCTAAACCAGAATAGTTGGTAATGGTGAAAACATTTTGCATACCAGCCCATAAACGAATACTGTTGGATGCAAATTTTTTGATAGGTGTATCAAATGTATATCCTAAGGTAATGTTATCCATTCTTAAGAATGAAGCATTTTCTAAATAAATGTCAGAAATGATAACATCTGAAGTGCTATTAAAATTTGTATTTAATACTGTTGTTGGTATGTTCCCTAGAACGGCATTGTCTTGCAATAAATCATATTGTGCGAAAGCAGAATTAATATTATTGTATACATAATTACCTAAACTAGCTCTTAAGTTAAATGCCAAATCAAAGTTCTTATAGTCAATAGTAGATTGGAAACCAAAGGTGAAATCCGCTTGTGGATTTCCTTTTAAGTATTTATCTTGAGTATTTATAATTCCATCTCCATTTAAATCGGCATATGCACCTTCAATTGGTTGTCCATTAGTATCATATAGTTGTTTTAAAATATAAAATGAATTAGGAGCAAAACCTTCTCTATATAATTGAATAAAGTTTCCTGTTCCACCAGCAATACCACCTGCAGTAATATCTTGATTTAATGCTAATTCTTTAATTTCTCTATCTAAATAAGTTGCATTAAAGTTGATGTTCCAATTTAAATCTTCATTTTTAATGATATCTGCATTTACAGTAAATTCTAAGCCATTTACTTGTAAATCTCCAACATTTTGTAAAACTCTATTTGTAAAGTTAGAACCATCAGCAACTGGAGCGTCAGATAATAAATCTGTAGAATTTTTTTGAAAAGCATTTATAGAACCTGTAAATTTATTATCGAATAACCCATAATCTATACCGAATTCTACTGTTGCTGTTTTTTCCCATTTTAAATTACTTCTTTCAGAAGGAATTGTTGATTGAATAGGGATACCACCAAATAAATATCCAGAACCTTGATTTCCGAAACGATACCTATCTAAGTATAAATCTCCAGCAATTCCTTCTTGCTGTCCATTAATACCATATGAAGCACGTAATTTTAATTCTGAAATTACTTTACTATTTTTTAAGAACTCTTCATCACTTATTCTCCATGCTAAAGCTGCTCCTCCAAAATCACCCCATCTATTTTCTGGACCAAATCTAGAAGTACCATCTCTTCTGTAGTTTAAAGTTAGTAAGTATTTTTCATTATATGTTAGATTTGCTCTTGCTAAAAAACCAACTAAAACTACTGGCGTAGAGACAAAAGAAGTTGCACCTGTATCATTTGGGTTTCTTATGTTTCCTGTGCTATTTCCAGAACTATCAAAAGATTGGTAAGAATAACCAGCCATCACATCTGTTTTTAATTTATCAAATGTATTTACGTATGTAAAGTAAGTATCAAAAGATTCGTTTAAAACTTCATTAGTATACCCAGAGTCATAACCAATAAATAAATCAGTGAAATTTGCAGGACTATTTAAAGGGCTACTTCCTCTACCTTCTGCAGTAGATTTATCAAAACCAGCATTCGTAGTTACCGTTAACTCTGGTAAAAAGTGAAAGTTATATTCAAGTTTTAAATTACCATAATGTCTAAAAACAATAGAAGTGTTATTGTTTTGTAATAAAGAAGCTACAGGGTTTCTAGTTCCATTGTCAACTAAAACACCATCTGGTGTTCTAGTTAAATGTTGATAAAAGCCACCAAAAGGAGATGTTGAATCATACACAGGTTGCGTTGGATCATAGCGTAAAGCTGAACGAACTTGACCTGAATCTGCAAATCTGTTATCTTCAAAAGCTCTATTATAATTTAAGCTAATTTTAAAATGATTATCAAAAAAGGATGGATTCATAGATAAAGAAAACGTAGCTCTATCAAATTGTGATGTTAAAATATTACCTTCAATTCCTGAAAAACCTACAGAAAGTCTTGTTGGTATAGCCCCAAAAATTTGACCTCTAGCAGTTAGATTGTGTTGCGTAGAAACTGATTTTTGATAAATTTCATCTTGCCAATTTGTATTAGCTGTTCCTAATAATCCAACCATACTTGGTTGTTTTTGAGCAACTAAGTTTCTAAAAGCATCACCATCAAAAACATTAACTCTATCTCTTATCTCACCAAAACCCATTTGAAAATCGTAATCTAAAGAAGACTCTTTTCTACCTTTCTTAGTGGTAATGATAATTACACCATTTGCACCTCTAGAACCGTAAATTGCAGTTGCAGAAGCATCTTTTAATACCGAGAAAGATTCAATATCATTTGGGTTTATACTAGCTAAAGCACCTCTAGATCCACCAGCTGTTCCAGACATTGGTAAACCATCTACTACTATCAAAGGGTTATTAGAAGCATTTAAAGAAGAACCACCACGAATTCTGATTTGAGAACCAGCACCAGGACCACCGTCTGTTACAATGGTAACACCAGCAACACGTCCACTTAATAAGTTTTCTGGGGTAACAATGTTACCTTTCGTAAACTCTTTTGCTGTAATTGCTTCAACAGAACCAGTTGCATCTCTAACGGTAGTTGTACCATAACCAACAACAACAATTTCATCAAGTTGTTCAGAAGACTCTTTAAGTTCAACTGTTAGGTTAAAATTAGAGCTAATAACAATTTCTTTATCTGTATAACCCAGATATCTAAAAACAAGTGTATCACCCGTTTTTACCTTTTCTAAAGTAAAGTTACCATTAAAGTCTGTTTCAGATCCTTTAGTTGTACCTTTTACCACAACGCTAACACCAGGTAAATATTCACCAGTTGCTTTTTCTTTTACTACACCTTTTGCTGTTTGTTGAGCAAACACTGTAAAGGATGTACCTAAAAGAATACCAATTAACAATAATTTAAATTTTTTCATGTATAATTTGTTAAATAATAACTGTAAATTCGATTTGTATTAACAATAAATTTACATTCCACTTAGTAAATATAGAGTATAAACATGTTAATATAGAATATAAAAAGTCACGAAATCGGTTGCGTGTTAACAACTTTTTTTGAGAGATTATCATTAGATTAGCATTTTAAATTGTCTTTTTACAAAAAAAATGAAGCAAAAAATTACCATAAAAACAATAGCTAAAGAATTAGGAGTTTCTACATCAACAGTTTCAAAAGCTTTAAAAGATAGTCATGAAATTAGTACTGAAACTAAAGAAAGGATTCAGGCTTATGCCAATCATTATAACTATAAACCTAACAGTTTAGCGCTTCAATTAAGAACACAAAAAACAAAAGTAATAGGCGTTATCTTGCCTAAAATTGTGCATCATTTCTTTTCTACGGTGATTATGGGCATAGAAGAGGGCGCCAATAAAAAAGGGTATCATATTATGGTTTGTTTTTCTAATGAATCGTATAAGAAAGAAGTAGAAACATTAAACGTATTGTCTAATGGAAGTGTAGATGGCTTAATTGTATCTATAGCCAACGAAACCCTTAAAAATAAGGATTTTAAGCATTTTGTAGATTTGGTTTCAGAAGAAATTCCTTTGGTTTTATTTGATAGAGTTGTTGATGAAATTTTATGTGATAAAGTTGTTGTTGATGATGTTGGTGCAGGTTATAAAGCTACAAAATACTTATTAAAAAATGGATGTAAAAAAATTGCTTTAATTACAACTCCTAGTCATGTAAATGTAGGCGCTTTAAGGAGGCAAGGCTATGAAAAAGCCTTAATAGAAGCGTATATTAAAACGGATAAAAACCTAATTATTGAAGTTGATGAGAAACAAGATATCAAAAAACAAATAGAAAAAGTTTTTGAAGAAGATATTGATTGCGTTTTTGCTGTAAACGAAATTTATGCAGCCAATTCAATGAGAATAGCAAAAGAAAAAGGATTAAATATACCTGAAGAGTTCTCTATAATAGGTTTTACAGATGGTTTAATCTCAGAATATTCATCTCCATCGATGACTACAGTTGCACAACATGGTTTTACAATGGGGAAACAAGCTGTAGAATTATTGATTGAAAGAATTGAAAATGAATCAGATATATATAGACCCAAAAAAATTGTAATTTCTAGTGACTTAAAGTTACGAGAATCTACGAAACCGTCGTCGTAAATTTTATAGTTGTTTTTTATCAAATTTATAAAAAAAACATATATTTGTCTCAATATTAAGAGTTATCAATAAATTACATTCCACAAATTTATGAATTGATAAGTCTAAAAGCTTATCGTACTATTAATTTAATAATATACGATAATGAACAAGCAGAAATTAAGTTTCTGGCAAATCTGGAACATGAGTTTTGGATTTCTAGGAATACAATTTGGATTCG
>CAWVRT010000064.1:0-10922 GCA_963932515.1 uncultured Chitinophagales bacterium | reverse complement strand
TATTTAAATGCTGAAAATAGGATCAATATTTCAAATTTAATATTAAAATACCTGAATTACTTGTCCAGGGAATCAAACTGGTTCAGTTGATGAGTCGTGTAATTTCACATTACCAGATTATACAGGATTTGCAATAGTTGCTGCTAATGTCGACGAAGGATCTACAGCTAACTGAGGAACGGTTTCATTAAGTGTTCGAATACAACATTCACATGTGCTGATCTTGTAAAATGGCTTACAGCGACAGAAATTAATAATAGAGGTTTTGAAATAGAAAGAAGTACTGACGGTATATCTTTCGAAAAGATAGATTATGTGGAAGGAAATGGTAATTCAAATAAAGTATTATTATACTCAGTTTTAGATGCTTCTGTAGAAGAAGGAATAAACTACTACAGATTAAAAGAAATAGATTTTGATGATGCTTTTGAGTATTCTAAAGTAGTAAGTGCTTCTATAAAAGGAGTAGATGGGGTAGTTGTACGTTACTTTATACCAAACCCAGCAACAGATATTACAGTTAAATTTTAAATTAACTAAAAACACCAAAGCGCAAATAGAAGTATTTGATACTTAGGAAGATTAATTAGTACTAAAGTATTTGATTTATCAGCAAGAATATTAGTGATTATAAAATAAAACTAAGCGTTAAACATAAAATAGATAATTTAGTCATCAATTAGGATATAATATTTGTTTTACTTTCTATTGGTAATTGAAGAATATAACAGATGCGAATTAAAGAAAACGGTAGCGCAATTTGTATAGATAAGTATTACTCTTCAAACGCTGAAATATCTAAGTAAACATGAACGGCAGCTTTAGAAACTTCATGAATTAATTGAATGTTGTTTTTGTTCTTATTCCAATATAAAATTTCATTTTTCTCGTCACTCGTTTCCATATATTTATTACCAAAACGTTTTAAGAAATCTTCTTTTATTTCATTAAAAAGAATGGCAGAAGCCGATCTGTCAAAAGTTCCTGTTTCATCATAAATATAAGTATCTATATAGAGTTCAGTTAGTTTATTTTCTGAAAAATATATTTGATATTCAGAATTAGTGTAAGTCTCTTCAAATTTGTAGAACAAATAGTCTTCACTTTTTTCTATTAAATTTTGTTCTCCAAAAATTTTACTAGCCACTTTAAATTCATCTCCTAAGTTAAAGCCAGAAAAATCCCCACCTATTTGTTTTATTACTTCTAAATAATATTTCGAACGTACTACACTATTATCAACTTCAGGAGTAGTTGTTTTTGACTCATTAGTACACGCAACTAAAGAAAAGGCTGTTACTAAAAGTATCAATATTTTTTTCATAAGTATTTATTTTGTGAGATTATAATTGAATTCGCATCAGCTTAGTTTTACTTCCAACCTTGAGCTATCAATTTATGATTATTGTTAGAAGCTGTAGTAATAATACAACCTTCTTCTTTTTTAGTTATTTTTCCAATAATAGTAACATCTACTTCATCTTCATTTAATTTAGCTTCATCTTTTGGATCTATGGTAAACAATAATTCATAATCTTCACCACCACTTAATGCACACATCATTGGGTCAATATTTAAGGCAATTGCTTGATCAAAAACTTCTTTACTAATTGGTAAATTAGCATCAAAAATTTGGCATCCAACATTAGATTGTTTCGCAATGTGTAATAATTCAGAAGATAAACCATCAGAAACATCAATCATTGAAGTTGGTTTTATACCATTTTTAGCAAAATAGTTGATTAAAGCAACATTTGCTTCAGGTTTCAATTGTCTACCAACTAAATATTTATGCTCCGACAAATCTGGTTGAATTGCTGCATTGTGCGCATAAACTTCTTTTTCTCTATTTAATATTTGTAAACCCATAAATGCAGCGCCCAAATCGCCAGTTACACAAACAATATCACCTTCTTTAGCACCATTTCTATAAGTAATATCTTCTTTTTTAGCTTTCCCAATAGCCGTAATGCTTATGATTAAACCTTTTAAAGAAGAAGTTGTATCGCCACCAACTAAATCTACATTATATTTTTTACAAGCTTGCTTTACACCATCATAGAATTGTTCTAATGCTTCAACCGAAAAACGGTTAGAAATTCCTAAAGAAACAGTAATTTGTTCAGGGACAGCATTCATAGCATAAATGTCTGAAATATTTATTATCACCGATTTGTAGCCTAAATGTTGTAAAGGCATATAAGCCAAATCAAAATGAATTCCTTCTAAAAATAGATCAGTACTTACTAATGTTTCAAGGCCATTGTTATTGATTACTGCCGCATCATCTCCTATAGCAGTTATAGTAGATTTATTTTTAGCTGAAAAATCTTTAGTAAGTCTTTCTATTAAGGCAAATTCACCTAATTCACCTAATTCTGTTCTTTTTGTGTTATTTTCTGACATGCTGCAAAGTTAAGATTTTTTGAATAGCTTTGGAAAGCTTATCTTTACAAAAAAATAAAATAAATGGGAAAAGACAAACACAAACGTTTTAATGAAATGAACACTTTTAAAAATGTATATCAGAACTTTGATTTCAAAAAACCTGAATTACAAGATTATAAAAGTGAAATTGTAGAATTAAAAGGTGTCTGGTCAAAAAATCATTTTAACAATGAAAATCCAATTACTTTAGAATTGGCTTGTGGAAAAGGCGAATACACTGTTGGCTTATCTGGAAAAAATCCAGATATTAATTTTATTGGTATAGATATTAAAGGAGCTAGAATTCATGATGGTGCAACTAAATGTTTAGCTAAAAACCAACAAAATGCAGCATTTTTAAGAACAAGAATAGAATTATTACCTAACTTTTTTGCAGAAGAAGAAGTTACTGAAATGTGGATTGTTTTTTCTGATCCTTTCCCAAAAGATAGACATGCAAAGCATAGATTAACTTCTCCATTTTTTTTAGATATTTATAGAAATTTCTGTAAAAAAGGCGCAATTATCAATGTAAAAACAGATTCGGAATCTTTATTTGATTTCACTTTAGAAGTATTAGCCGAGCAAAAAATTGAAGCTATTGTTTTGGAAAGAGATATTTATGTAACAGGTTATGAAAATGAATTATTAACAGGAATTCAAACTTTTTATGAAAAGCAACATATTGCCGATGGTAGAAAAATAAATTATGTTCAGTTTAAATTACATTAATGGCTAGTCAAAAAAATAGAGGTTTTTTTGAAAAAGTATATGATGTAGTTAGAGATATTCCTAAAGGGAAAGTAACAAGCTATGGCGCAATTGCTAATCAAATTGGCGCTACTAAAGCCGCCCGGATGGTAGGTTGGGCAATGAATGGTTCGCATAGTGCTTTTCCGCCAGTGCCAGCGCATAGAGTGGTTAATAGAAATGGATTATTAACTGGAAGAGCACATTTTGAATATCCAGAATTGATGCAAGAATTATTAGAAGAAGAAGGTATTGAAGTGGTAAATAACCAAATTGTAAATTTAAAAAATGTATTGTATGAGTTTAAAAAATAGTTTAAAAATAGTTTTACTTCTTTTTGTTTTTACAGCAAAAATGAGTTTTGCACAGACAGAAAAAATAGCGGAAGTTTCTTTAAAATCTCCTTACAACACTATTTTTACCCATTTGTATTTCTTGCAAGACGATTCTTATTTTCCAGCAAAAAGTGCACAAGCAATCCAAGGGAATATTTCCTTAGTAGAAAAAGAAAAAATAGCCATTAAAATTAAAAAAGTACTTGATGGAAGAGGACTTTATATAGAAATGGGACTTTTACCAATTAACAACAATTATATAGATAGCACATTGGCTCAAAATGTTTATATTCTATCTTCAAAAGAACCTTTAATTTATTTAGAAAAGATAGATACTTCTTGGTATTATTCTCAAACAACCATTCTTAATATTGATAAGTTATATAAAGATGTTTATCCTTTTTGGATTACGTTTATAGATAAAATTATTTCTAATAAAGTGAGTGATACTTCTTTTTTAGGCATAAGGATATGGCAATATGTAGCGATGATTATTTTGGTAGCTATTAGTTTTTTATTATACTATTTAGTTAGGATTGTAAGTTTTTTTTGTATTAATAATTTACTACTACCTAAGTTTCAAGACCAGCTCCCTAATAAAGATATATTATTTAAAATAGCGAAAGCTTTAGGTCTAGTTGTTACATTTTTCTTTATTGGAAAAGTACTGCCTTCGTTGCAGATTCCTTTAAAATTTTCTGTTGTACTTATTTTGGCAAATCAAATTCTATTGATATTTTTCATTGCTTTTTTTATGAGTAAGTTGTTCAAACTGATAATGTATTATTTAGGAAAGGCAGCAGATAAAACTGATACGAAATTAGATAATCAACTTCTGCCAATAGTAGAAAATATTGTTAATTTCATCATTTATTTTACTGCTATAATATTTGTTTTAAAAGAATTAGATGTAAATGTTACAGCGCTTTTAGCAGGTTTGTCTGTTGGTGGGTTGGCATTGGCGTTAGCATCTAAAGATACTGTGCAAAATGTAATTGGGTCTTTAAATATATTTTTAGATAGACCATTTGAGATTGGCGATTATATATCGGTAAGTGGGGCAGAAGGAGAGGTAGAAGAAGTTGGTTTAAGAGCAACTAGAATTCGTACACTAGACCAAGCAGTTGCTTATATTCCAAACGGTGTTTTGTCTAATATGACCATAGACAATTACGGGCTAAGAGTTTATAGAAGGTGGACAACTTCTTTTGGGATAGATTACAATACCAGTCCAGACTTAATAAGCTTTTTTGTAGAAGAGTCAAGAAAAATTATTAACGCAAAAGATTTTACTTTAAGTGATAAAACGATGGTTTATTTCAATAATTTGGGAGCTTCTACTTTGGATATATATGTAAGTGTATTTTTTGATGTAGCCTCTTTTAGAGACGACTTAAATAGTAAACAAGTTATACTTTTAGAAATCTTACAAATGGCTAAAGACAATAAGATAGAATTTGCTTTTCCTACACAGACTGTTTATAGGAAGTAGCTTTTAACTACAACTTAGGCTGAATAGCAAATTTTATGGTAAAAGGCGTTACTGGTTTTCCACTTATTTCTTTATGAGGAGTCCCAAATGCGCCAGATTGCGTTATTCTCCAAACAAAATCTAATCTTAAAACTTTTAAAATATTTTCTATACCAAAACCCAATTCAACAAATACTTTTTGGTCTTCCTGTAAAGTACTTTTTATAGTTTCTGGTAATAGAATTAAATCCTTGTTTGATTGTCTTACATCACCAACTAACATTTTAAACAGGAAAATACTTCTTAGTTGCAAAAATTTAACGCCTGGAATTAGGTTCAATATCTTACCATCAAAGTGATGATCTATCCAGAAAGCGGCAAAACGATCACTGACATATTCAGCCTCTTGCATAACAGAATAAGATTTTCTTCCCCAATAAAAACTTTCATTCCCTCTATGTAAAAACATTAATGGATAAGGAATATTTCCAAAAGAATAGCCAGCTCTAAACTGGTACTTAGAAAATCCTAAAGCATGAGAAGCTCTTTGAAACCATTTAAAACCAAATTTATGAAAATTATAATCTGCGCCTAAAATCCCTTTAATACCTGCATTGTACGATATTTCTATTTGGGGGTTTTTAGAACCAGCTCCTGTACGAATAAACTCGTTTTCAAAATAGTTTTTACCAACTTCAATACGAGCAGTTAAACCAATTTCTGCAGTAGTAAATTTTGGAAATGCTTCTATTTCTCCCAATTTATTTTTTCTTGTAAAATCAAAAGTACCTTGAATAGAGTTAAATGTATTGTGACTTAAACTCAATTCTGTACTAAAGCCATTAAACCATTCTTTTTCGTACATGATGTTATACTCTTCTACTTTCATAATACCATCTATGGGCCTTTTTGGGTCTCTTAGTAAGCCAATAACTGTATGGTCATGCGTAAGTGATTCGTTGTATTTAACCTCAGAACCTAATAATCTATAATCATTAGAATATCTAAATTCTAACACTTGCCAACGATTATTAGCTCTTGGTAACATCACTCTCAAGTTTGCTAAATAACTCCAAGGGCTTAAACTAAAAGGGTCGTTTATTTCCCTGTTTTTTGCCAATTTGGTAGCATAGGCGCCATAAACAGTTAATTGATAGTCTCTACTTAGGTATTTGTTCGTTCTTGCGCCAAATTTTAATCTTGTACCTTCTACGTTATTAAAACTTACAAATTTGTTGAACTGGCCAAGTTCTATTTTTGGTGTTTTCCCAAAACGGATATATCCACTGGCAAAAGCATACAAAGAATGTTTAACATTTGTGTAAACCTTCTTTCGTTGAATACTATCAACTAATAAGCCAATATTTTTTTCGGATTGTGTTAATGGTTCAATTCTATTTTCTGTCCACCATTCTTGGCTTCTAGTTTCTACACTATCTGCAACAATTTTTGCTTCTCCTTCAAAAATTTCAGCTGGAATATCTATGTTTAATTCTATGCCTTGTCTTTTAGTTCTTTTTTTCAATAAGAGCGATCTTCCTTTTTTAGATTTTAAAGGATTTACGGCTATATGCATTTCTTCAGCATTTAAAAACCAATGTTCATCGTCTGGTTTTGTAAATGATTGCTTTACATAAAAATCACTAATGAAATTTAAATTAGCTTTCTTAGGAATTCTAAATTCCATTTCGGTGATAGCGAAGTTTTCTGTTTCTATCCAAGCATATCCGTTAAAAGCAATGCCTTGTTTATTCCTAGGAGAAAAATCTAATCTAAATAGTTTTACGCCTGCCTCATTGGTTATACTATCTGAAAGGAAATATCTATAAGTTAATATACCTGTTTTAGAGAATGGACTAGAAAATGGTTTTCCACCAGCTTCTATCATATTGTCGTACATGTTTATTTTTTCAAAAATATCACTCAACATTAAAGAGGCACTTAAGTTTTCTAAACCTGTTCCCATATTTCCATGCAGTATCTCTTTATTCTTACTAGGGCTTTTTTGATAATAATTTTCTTTTAATTCTTCGATTAACAAGCCTGGCACAAACCAATTTCCTGCTTCTGTAGTGTCTACAAAATCAAATGCGTAGGCAAATGGTTTCATATAAAATTTATTCGGTAATTTAGGATTGTATTTGTATAAATCGAATTCATATTTTATATGCTCTTTAAAATGATAAGAATTCATTCCTTTTGGCCTATTCTCTTCTTTATGTTTTACTACATTTCGATATAGCGTAATAGCAGCCGTGTCTTTTTTAATTTTTCTTCTTTTAGCAATAATGACTGTTTCATTGATTTTAATGTCGTTTGCTCCTAGTTTGATTACTATATTTCTATCACTTACATTTTTTACTTTGTGAACAAAACTTTCGTAGCCCATAAAAGAAAAAGTTAAAGTTTTAATTTTTTTATAAGTGCTTAAAGAGAAATTACCATCAATGTCGGTAGTTGTTCCTTCGCCACTAGGTAAGGCGCTTACGTTAGCAAATGGAATAGTAGTTATACCATCTTTTTCAAAAACTTGACCTTTGAAAATCAACTGAGCATTTATATTGATACTAACTAAAATTGTTAGTATAAAAAATATTATATATTTATTCATAGAAGAGGCAAAGATAGGAAAGAATAATTAAAAAAAAAGTAATGAAACTAACTAAAGTTAAGCCTTTTAGCTTATTTATAAGAAATAAAGGCTGCTTAAATAAAAATTTAACATTTACTCTTGGGAGAATTTGATTGTTAGTTAGTAATTATTTAATTCTTCAACAGCTACTGCAAAACGGCTAACGGGTAAAAAGTTATCTTCTAATGCAGCTGCAAAAGGAATTGGTGTATCTAAACTAGCAACTCTTTTTACTGGTGCATCTAATTTTTCAAATAAATTTTCATTTATCCAAGCAGAAATATCTGCACCAATACCACCAAACATAACATCTTCATGTAAGATAATTACTTTACCTGTTTTTCTAACAGTTTTTTCTATGGCTTTATAGTCTAAAGGCATTAAAGTTCTTAAATCTAAAATATCTAAGCTGATATCAGTATTGTTTTCTTGATATTTTAATGCCCAATGAACACCCATTCCGTAGGTGATTACAGAAATAGCGTCTCCCTCTTTTGCTAAAGCAGCTTTTCCAATTATTGTCGTATAATATTCTTCTGAAACGGGTCCAGAAATACTTCTATATAAAGCCTTGTGTTCAAAAAACAAAACTGGATTTGGATCTTCAATGGCAGCATTTAATAATCCTTTAGCATCTTCTGGGTTGGAAGGATAAACTACTTTTAAGCCAGGGGTATGTGTAAACCAAGCTTCATTACTTTGCGAGTGAAAAGGTCCTGCTCCAACTCCTGCACCTGTAGGCATACGAATAACAACATCTACATTCTGACCCCAGCGGTAATGTGTTTTAGCTAAATTGTTAATGATTGGATTGAAACCAGAAGTTACAAAATCTGCAAATTGCATTTCTACAACGGTTTTCATGTTTTTGATAGACATTCCTAAAGCAGCACTTAATATGCCTGATTCGCAAATAGGCGTATTTCTAACTCTTCCTTTGCCAAATTTTTCAACAAAACCATCTGTAATTTTAAAAGCACCACCATATTCGGCAATATCTTGCCCCATGATAACTAAATTGTCATATTTTTCCATGCTTTGATAAAGTCCTTCAGCTATGGCGTCTACCATTCTTTTTTCAACTGTTGTTTCGTAAAAAGGAGGAATAACTTTTTGTACAAACTCTTGATAAACGTCTTGCATTTCTTCTAAATGATTAACTTTAACAGCGGGTTCTACATTGGCTTCTTTCCAGCCACTTTCAATAGCTAATTTTATTTCTTCTCGAATATTAGCTATCTTATTGTCATCTAATAAGCCTAAGTCAATTAAATAATTTTGGAAGTTTTCTATTGGATCTTTTGCTCCCCATTCTTCCATTAATTCTTTTGGTACGTATTTTACACCTGAAGCTTCTTCATGGCCTCTCATTCTAAAAGTATTACATTCTAACAATAAAGGTTGAGGATTTTCTCTGATTTTTTCTGCCCATTGTTTTACGGTTTGATAAACTTCTAAAATATTATTTCCGTCTATTGTTAAGGCTTCCATCCCATAACCAATTCCTTTGTCAGAAATTTTCTTTGCTCTAAATTGTTCTGTAGTTGGCGTAGATAAACCGTAACCATTGTTTTCCACAACAAAAATAATTGGTAAATCCCAAACTGCTGCTATATTCAATGCTTCATGAAAATCACCTTCACTTGTTGCGCCTTCACCACTAAACGCAACAGTTACTTTCTTTTCGTTTTTTAGCTTATTTGCTAAAGCTATTCCATCTCCAACATTCAGTTGTGGTCCAAGGTGAGAGATCATACCAACTATGTGAAATTTGTTTGTTCCAAAGTGAAAAGAACGATCTCTACCTTTTGTAAAACCACCTTTTTTGCCTTGCCATTGTTTAAATAATTTAGCAAAAGGAATATTTCTGGTAGTAAAAACACCTAAGTTTCGGTGCATTGGTAAAATATACTCATCTTCATTTAATGCAGAAGTAACACCTACGGAAATAGCTTCTTGTCCGATGCCAGAAAACCATTTAGAAATCTTGCCTTGTCTTAATAGAATCAGCATTTTTTCTTCTATCATTCTAGGTTTTAATAGCGCTTTGTAAAGGCTTATTAATTCTATGTCTTCTAGGTTTTGTCTTTCGAAATTCACTTTGTATAATTTTTTAGTACAAAGTAACTAAATATTCAATTGATAAAAAAGATATTGCACTAAAAATCGTGCTTTTAGTTGTTTTTTGGATAAATTATTGTTGGATTATTTGGCTTGCATTTTTTTGTTTGATTCCAAATTTTTAGCAGTAATTATTTCTAGTCCGTCTGTGTCATCTACTCAGAAATAGAAAGTTTTACTACTTTATTTAAATTGAGAAAGTATTCTCAGTATAGTTGTTACAAATAGCTGTTAAAGTTCTATGTTAATAAGAATACCTCAATCTCAAATTAACAGAATTCCCCAAATTTTTATAAATCCTTTGTTGCGCAAAAAAAGTTTGAACAGTCAAGTCAATATCCCAATTTTCTTTGATGGTATAACTTACCGTTGGTATCACCATCCACAGATGAATGCCTGTTCCGTATACCGAAGTTAAATTGACATTCCAAGCTTGTCCAAATGCTTTAGATGCTTGTGCCATAAAAGTATATTTAGTTGGCATCAAGTTTTTAGCTGAAATTTCTTGATTGTATAAATTTAACAAAGAGAAGCCAGAAGACAAATCATCAATGCCTTCACTGTTATATAGAAAACCAACATTGGCATAAATACCATCTTTAAAAGAATAATCTAAACCAAGTGTTCCAGTAAAAACACCTTTTTTGTTTACAAAGTCTTTTCTATCGTGAAAGTAGGTTGCTTCTCCTTTGAAACCTGCATTTTTAATATTACCTGCCCAGCCCAAACCAAGTGCTAAATCTTTTTTATAATTAGCGGCTAATACTTGAAAATCGTATTTTAATAGATTGAATTTATACATCAAAGCTATAATAGATTTGTCTAAAGTTTTTTCTGGTTGGTAAGCAAATTCTATGCTAGACATAGCAGTAGGAAAAAATGAGAAACGTAAAGCATCTGTTCCTGGTCTTTCTTCATAATCGAAATCTAAGAAGTTGTAAGCATTAAATAAATCGTTTGGATTCCAAAGGTTTGAAATACCCCAATTGATTCTTTGTCTTCCCAATTTTATATCAAATTTTCCTTTATAGAAATTCACATACAATCTATCAATTTTAGTATTGATGATAAATGCTTTTCTGTCTATCAAATTCCAAGACAGGTCTATCAAACCATTGTCTTCTTCTAATTGCGCACCGTACAAAGGGTTTAGCTTCATGGTTTCACCATAAAAAATTCTATTTCT
>CAWVRT010000063.1:0-11492 GCA_963932515.1 uncultured Chitinophagales bacterium | reverse complement strand
AAGAGAGTTGTAACGCCCAATTTGGTACGCAGAATAATTCCATCCTTGTTTTTTTTCTAGTTCAGACCATTCCTTTAAAGTCATTTCTTTTCTAATCGGCTTTTTACCTTTACATAAGGCAACAACCTCCACCATTGTATTCAAGGGGAGGTTGAAATTATTTGTTTTTTTTGGCATTAATTTCTATTTTTACAAAACAGCAAACCGCTCTCTCTTTTCAGCGTCAGTATAAGCTCTAGCCTTAACTCTCTTTTCTCCTTTTAGTAATTCGTGGTAAGTGTACCCGTTAAAAAATGCCATCCATTTGGGCACGAATAAGCCGTCTCTCTCAATTACATATCCTGATAATTCTCTTTGGAAAATGTAATAATCTTTTCCTGTTTGTGTTCCTTCTTCTTCTACTGGTTTCATAATTTATATATTTAATTATTAATTTAATTTATACTTATTACTATTCTTTTTAATTATTTTTTATACTTAAATGTATTATGTAAATTTACAATGTTTGCATAGATAGCCGTTGGAATACCTTTCCGTTTGGAAGTATAATTTCTCGGTTTCTTTTAGAAGAGAATCTAATTACAGCAGGTTTTATTTCTTTTACAGTAATTGGTTGAGCCTCACTAATTTCTTTCATTTCTTTATCAGATTGCCTTCTATTGGCTGTATTAATATCATTAATCGCCTTTTGGAATATTTTTTCTATTGCTGCGAGTTTCTTAATATCCTCTGTATTTTCCATTTTTGACGCTCTGGCCCTGCAAGAAGTTACTTCTCTAAGGTGAGATTTTAATATTTGGACTGGTGTTTTCATATTTAAAATAATTGAGTTTGTTTAATATCTTCACTTCTTATTATATTCATTGCACAATCTAAAATGTGCTGTCCTAGTTTATAATCCACCATATTTCTTTCTTGCTTTGTTTTCTTACTAGCTGTTTGTCTATTTCCGTTCATTCTACCAATATCTTTTTTAGGTTGTTTAATATTTGATATTGTAAAGTTGCTCCATAAATAATGCCTACCTATTTCTTTAGGGTTAAACATTGGATCATAATAACTTTTAACATTTTCAACGCAATATTTGCCTTTAAAGAAATGTTTTAGAAATATTATTTCTTGCCATAATTCCATTGCTGGGTATCTTATAATACCTTGAGCATTTAAAAAATGGTTTGTAATAGAATGTGTTGGGCAAGGTGGGGAACTCCATATAAAATCAAATTCTTTGTAATAGTCTAAAAGGTATTGATGAGCATCCCCAACAATTAAAATATCATTTGGAAAGTTTTCACCATAAACATTCGCTGTTTGTTGGTCAAACTCAACGGCTGTTATTTCGTGTTCATATCCCCAAAGTTTTCTGTTTCCTCCAATTCCTGCATATAAGTTTAATATCTTCATTTTGAATTGTATGTTTTAGTAGGTTTAACAATTTCATATTCAACTTCGATTTCGTTTATGTCGCTTGTCATAATATTGAGTTATCTAATTCTTGAATAATTTGCCTTATTTCAGATTTGCTATAACTAGGTTTGTCTTTTAGTTTAATCTGAAATTTCTCTTCGTTAATCGTTTTAATTTTTATTAATTTGCTTGTCATAATTTATAATTTAAGTGTTTAATTTAAAACGGAACATCCTCTTTATCTTCAATTTCTGAGCCGTTTATTTTATAGTGTTTGTTAGGGTAGATAAATGGTTTACCGGTCTTAGTGTGATTATTTAGACCATCCTCCTCTAAAGGAATGTATCTCCCAATTTCTTCCACCTTTGATAATTTCATATCATGTTTAAGAGTCTTGCTAATGTAAGAATTAGAATATTGGTTATTCTTATCGAAAAATTTCTTTTTTAAATCTATCCCTATAAATTTAAAATCTACAATTTTATCATTTTGCAATCCAAAGTCATCCAACAATGCATCTATCTCTTTATGAAGTTCAGACCTTGATTCTTTCTTTACGTTATTCAGGGCTTTTGTTTCAATTTGCTCTGCTGTAAATACCATTCTTGAGCGAGTTAAATCTACAGGACGCATCATATTAAGATAGTGAAGGAAAGTCGGTATCTCTTTTGTTAAAGCCGTTAGTATGTCGTGATTTTCTACGCCTACCAATGAAGGGACTTTCCTAACCCAATATCTGATTTCTGGACTATCAACTTTACTAAATTTATTTTCATCGTTACTGGTGATAATTAACTTCCCATAAAATGGAACAGAATACTCTGGTGTAAACTTAGAATTGACTGTTATTTTCTTCTGAGTCGCTAAATTTTTAAGTTTCTCTAGTGTCGATGCTTTGTCAAATCGAGATTCTTCTATAGCAATAATATTTTTTGAAGCGTATGATCCATTGAAGTCTCTTCCTATGTCTGCGGGATTCACAACGACCATATTATCGCCAAATAACTGCTCAAACCAATTTACAAATGTAGATTTACCAGTAGAACGTTCCTCGGATGTAAGCACTAATATTGGTAGTGATTGTTTCGGGTGTTGGTAGAGGACTTTTAAGTACACTAGGCTTAGTTCGTAATGCTCTTGGAAGATATGTTTCAATAAGTTTCTAGTCCATTTCCAACCTTCTTTATTGTATTCCTCTGCCAAGCATGGTTTATGGCTAAATTCAGCATATAAATTGTAATTGTTATTTATTATTGATTGATAATTTTTATTATCCGGTTGAATAGTAAAGTCATCAAAACTAGGAACGTTTGAGATAAAATCTTTACCGTAATCATCTACAATTGTGGTCTTATCCCAAAGTTTGAGATCTGTTCGTAGTACCTCGTACCTATCAACTTTAACAATTTTCTTGAAATACTTGATTCCCACTCTCACAAAGTCAACTTCATTGCCCATTATTTTAAAGATAACGTACCCTAGAGCGGATTTAAACGACCCTTTAAACACAACAGATTGCAGCATCATAAAAGGAGAGTAAGGCTCTCCAATAGGCATATTAAAGCCGTTATTTTCATTGGCTGTAAATTGATTATTTTCAATAGTAACCATTCTTTTACCGTAATCAGACTTATTTGTGACATAAGTCAAAGCATCTTGTGCCGACTGATGTACAGATTTAACGTCTAGTAATTTTTCGATGCAATCCTGAATGTAATCTCTATTGTAGTAGTCTACAGGATTAATTTTATTTGGGTTTGTCATAAATTATTTATTTAATTTCCTTGATTTTTCGCTCGTAATTGCGCTTTGGTTAATATCTTACGTTTTGCCTTCATTACATTAGCCCCATAAATACCTGTTTCTTGTAATTTATAACCATTTTCTTTAAGGAATCTGTAGTATTCTTCTTTATTTGAAGATGGTTTTTTAATCCTATATTGTTCTGTTATTTTTAATTCAACAAGTATATCTTCAATATAATTTATAGAAGTCAATTTGTAATAAGGAGATATTAAAACCATGTATTTTTTAAGGTTTAATAACTCTTGAACAGTATAGTCTTTCCATTTTCCAAAGCCTAACTTCGATTTTCTAGTTAAAATTCTAAGTGTTGCTATCATTTTTCTTGATTTTTATTATAAAATTTACTATAAAACATATTGTAAATGTTTACATATTCTTTGGGAGTAAGAGTTCTACCTTCTACTTTATTTATCCACCAATCTAAAAATTCTGAAATTCTTTTTTTGTTGCTCATTGTAGTATATATTTATTTGGTTTAATTTATTAGGTAAGAAAACCTCCCACAAGCCCCAAGCACGGGAGGTTTAATATAAAGAACGTATGTCAGAATAAACTTCCAACGGGACAAACGTACAAAACTTTTTTATATAATTACCTAATAGTTATTAAATATATCCTAATTTATAATCAATATAAATAAGCGAAAATGTAAATGTTTACTCAATGTATATTTGGTGGTTAGATAAAAGTTACATAGATTTGTAACCGAAAGGAAAATTAAATTTAAAACAAACCTACAATGATCCTAGACAAAACACAAGCGGAATTAATAATTGAAGAAGCAAGAATCGACTCTCCTTTAATGCAATGTATATTAAAGAGTATTGAAATTAAAAATATGATTGACTTGGCTTATGAGAGAAAATCAGATTATCAGAATTGTGTAGACAGAAGAGTTATTATAATGCATTGGTATGTTAAAAGAGTAAATCTAATGGAACGAATTATAATAAGACTATCCCATTCGTACAAATTAAAGATGGAGGAGTTGTCTTTATTGAGTAGAAAAGAGAAGTAATTAATATTAAATTAAAATAAGATGGTAAAAGCAAAAACAGTAAAGAAGAATATTACGATTACCCCTGAACAATGGGAAATCGCTAAGACTGAATCAGTAAAAGTGTTTGGTCAAGAGAATGTCAGTGGGTATATTGGATACCTTATTACTAATTCAAAATCAGAAAAATAAAAACTATGAAAAATTATTTATCAACACCAGTATTAGAAAAACTTTTAAGAGAGGGGAAATTTATTAAAGAGGAAGGCTGTGTTAAGTTTAACTATGACACGGACAACATTATGTTGGATGCATTCTTTGATTATTACGGAAATAAATCTTCCGCAGATTTATGGGTAGGAGACGATGAATTGTCATTAACGGCAGAGCAAGAAAATCTTATTAAAGAAACTTGTTTAAAATATTACAAGAAAGAGGGAGTTTGCATTAATTAAACCAATTAAATATACTACAATGAAAACACATTTTAAAAAAGCACTCAACACACCTTACATGGGAAGTCAAGACCTTCCTGACTATAAGGACAAAAATTTCACAATTGATACAGTTGTTGCTCAAATGAGTAACGGACTAAAAGAGAATGCAAACTTTAACATTGCATACCTTAAAGAAGAAGGATTTAAACCTATGTTATTAAACTCTACTAACTGTAAAGTTTTATCAAGGCTTACTGGCTCTCCTTACATAGAAGACTGGACTGGCGTAGAGTTTACAGTAGGAGTAGAAAAAGTAAAAGCATTTGGTGAATTACATGACGCTTTAAGGATTAGACCTGTTACTGCTGCAAGTAAGAAACCAACATTAAATCCTAAATCTAAAAATTGGGCAAAGATTACAGATAAAGTTCTGAATGAAGGATTGTCGATTGATTCTATTAGAGAGCATTATATTATATCTCAAGAAGATTTTGACCAAATAATAAACCCTAAATAATATGAACGAACAAGGATCAAAAGAATGGTTAAATGACCGTCGAGGAAAAGCAACAGCATCGAAGTTTAATGTTTTGATGGCTGTTAGAGGATTAGGAAAAACAGCAAAAGATTACGCATTAGAGATTGCTGCGGATTCAATCATAGTTACTCCAGACGAAATCAATCAATCTCAGGCGATGAAAGACGGAGCCGAATTAGAGCCGTACGCAGCCAAGAGGTACGAGATGGAGGAACTTACCAAGGTGTACGAGGTAGGGTTCCTTAATCACCCCTCAAATCAATTAATTGGAGGTAGTCCAGATAGATTGGTTGGTGAAGATGGAGGATTGGAAATTAAATGCCCGAAACAAACCAAGCACATATCAAATCTAATGGCTACAGAATGCCCTACAGAATACTATGACCAAATCCAAGGTCTAATGTATATTACAGGAAGAAAGTGGTGGGATTTTGTTTCATTCAATCCAACTTTTGTGCAAGAAAAGCAATATATCTGTATAGAAGTTTTTCCAAATCCAAAATGGGTAGAAACATTTGAAGCGAGGTTAGTTGAATTTGAGAAATTAGTAAATGAATATAAATTAAAATTAAATAAGTAAATTATGTGTAAAATCGAAGGAAGAGTATTAGTAGTTGGTGCAACAGAAACTGTTGGGTCAAAAGGATTTAAAAAAAGATTGTTAGTAGTAGAAACTGCCGACCAATATCCACAACAAATTCCAATTGAATTTGTACAGGATAAAACAGATTTGTTAAATGGAATATCCGTTGGTCAATCAGTAAGTGTACAAATTAATTTGAGAGGGAATGAGTATAATGGTAAATATTATGCCAATATCCAAGGATGGAAAATTGAAAATTCATCTGTAGTATCCGATAATCAAAGCCAATCAGAACCACCATTCTAAAATCAAAACAATATGAACTACTCAGTCAGCGAATTACTTATAGTCTTAGATAATTGCACCTCAAGCATAGAATTAATTTTATTCTACCTTTCATGGTGTCAAGTATCTGACCAATACAACGAAAATCAAATGTTGGATGTAAAGGAATACGCTGAACTGAGGGAGTTTGAAATTAGAAATAAGCTTAGTTGAAAGCAAGAAAATAATTAATAACCTAAAATTAAAACAAAATGAAAAACCCAATAAAAAATAATAGAATAATTAAAGATGAAACATTTGCTTTGCGACTTTTAAGTTTCGCATTAGAAGCTAATTGTTGTGATGCTTGCGGTGAAGATGAAAAAGAATCTATGATAAGCTATTCTGTAAGTTTACTAAATTATCAAATATATACAGCAACAGAAGAAAAAGAAATAAGTTATTTAAAAAGGTGTAATGCAGAAAAAACACTACAAAAAGGATTAAACTTTTTAGGTAAATTATGATAACAGTAAGCATAATGTACGTAAAATACACGTACATTTTAAGAAGATAATTCCAGTATAACCGCAACTAAAAAAAAACTTATGGAACTATTTGAGATTGACAAAGAATATTATTTACCTAAAGAGTTTATAGGTGAAGAAACTAAAAACGGTGGTCTAACTAAAAACAACCCAAGAAAATGGACTAAAAAAGAAATCGAATGGGCATTAAACCTAAAAGAAAAAGGATTTAAGAATAAAGATATTGCAAAGTTTCTATACAGAGAATTAGTTAGTGTTTCTATAAAAATAAAAAGACTTGCAAAAAAGGACGGTGTTACGTATAATGAACTACATAGAGAAGATAAATATTTTCACAATGATTTATTTTTAGCAGAGATTAATCCTAAATTAGTTTTAGACTTGTTTTCTGGTGCAACTTCGTATTATGATGGTAAAGTAGATGAGCTTTATACAAACGATATAGATGAAAGATTTAATACTTACTATTCCGAAAAGGCTGAAAAGTTAGTTTGTAAATTATATTATGAAGGTGCAAAGTTTGATTTGATAGATATTGATCCATTTGGTTCTGCTTATGATTGTTTTGATTTATGTATAAAGATGGCTAAAAAAGGTTTAATAATAACTCTTGGTGAAATAGGACATAAAAGATGGAAAAGATTAGATTTTGTAAGAAGCCATTACGGAATTGAAAAGCTCGAAGATTTTACAAGCAATAGGATTGTTGAGGAGATAATAAAAATAGGTGCAAGGAATAAGAAAAAGCTAATACCTATATTTTTAAATGATTACAGAAATATATCAAGAGTATATTTTAAAATAGAAACACTAAAGATTACAGAGCAATGGGATTGAGTAAGCACACAATATTGGGTGGCTTTTTTTAGCAATTGTTACCAACAACCGTATAATCGAAACTTAAAATAAATAAAATGAGAAAACAAAGGAAAAGATTAAGCAATTCAGAGGCTATTTTATTAGGATTAAACCCTAAACCTCAAGATAAAAAAGGAGAGAATACTAGATACATGATTACTGGTGAACAGTTTAAAAAGATTAAAGAGCACAGGCGTAATTTATCAACTTTAAAGAATGAAGTTAAGTCAGAAACTAAAGCAAACGATTACGAATCCAAACCTTTTGTATTGTCTGCTTTTAGCAATGAGGGAAAAATGATGGGTATTGATGATTATTGCGATACGTATAATCTTGTAAGGAAAGATATTTCAAGTTGGAAGTTAATAACTCATACAGGTACACCTTACTATAATATCGTTTTCAAGGAAAATAAAGAGGACTTATCTAGTATTGTAGACACTGATTTTATAGAAGATATTGCTAAGAAACACATCAAACCAGTAGAATTAAAGCAGCAGTTTAAATTTATAGACAGTAGTCAAATAGATAGAATTGTTTACACAGATGTACATATCGGAATGTCTACGGATAAAGTAGGGACAGCCTTATACGCTAGTCCTTGGAACAAGGAGCAGTTAATGCTTAGAATGGAAGAAATGTGTGAGTACACAATAGCAAGGCAGAACGGTCAAACACTACATATAGACGAATTAGGAGACTTATTAGATGGGTGGGATGGGTACACAACCAGAGGAGGACATAAGTTGCCACAGAATATGACAAACAAAGAAGCGTTTGATGCTGCAATTGAGTTTAAATTAAAAATGATTGATTATTTAATACCTTACTACTCTAAAATTGTCTGCAATAACATTTGTAATGACAACCACGCGGGAGACTTTGGATATATTGCAAACCAAACATTCAAATTCATCATTGAGCAAAAGTATTTAGGTAGTGTAGAGGTGACAAACCATATTAAATTCATCAACCATTACAATATAGGTAAACATGGGATAGTTATAACGCACGGGAAGGATAACAAGTCTTTAAAGTTTGGATTCAAACCACACTTAGACCCTAAGCAGATAGAAAAGATAGACCAATACCTAAAACAATACGGGGTTTACAAATTTGATTTTATAGAGTTCGGTAAAGGGGATAGTCATCAATTACTGTTGGATTATTCCACGAGCGACGATTTCGACTACTTTAACTTCCACGCTTTTAGTCCTAGTTCGGAATGGGTGCAGACTAATTTTAAGAAAGGTGTGAGTGGGTTCATCCATATAAGCATGAGCAAAGAATCAAACATTAAGATAGTGACACCTTACTTTTTTAACTAAAAAATTATTATGAGAACCAATTTATTAGAACGACTTAAGCCTAAGTTTAAAGTGGGGCTAGAAGCTAACAGACAAAAGTATCCGAGTTCAGTTGAGGATATAGAAAAAGTATTAAAAAGTTTTGTTATTTATGACGATTTAACTATCAACCAAATAGTAAACATTTTTGAATTTTGCAACCACCAAAGTATTGGCAGATCCTCCTTCGACTGGAAGTTCGGACAAGATGCTTTTGAAACTTACAACGGACTATGTTAACCGCAGAGGCTATACACGAGCTAGCTTTGAACAAAACAAGAGCTAAACGAGTAATACTGGAAATAAGAGCAAATAGGCTCAAGTATGAAATAGAGCACAAACTAAACGGCGAAATAACTTTAGAGCAATTGATTGCTGTATACGAAGGCACATTAAAAGAGCAAAAAGTTTGGGAATATATGGAAGAAATTTATCAAAAACGAAGGTATATTAGAAAAAATTTGTAAACTAAAGTAATATGATAAAAAAACCGATTTAGTGCCGAAATATAGACAATGTAATTATGTTTTGTAGTAACACAGTCAGTTTTAAACTCACAATACAACTATGAAACGTAATAGCGCCTTAAATAACACTTATAAATAATATTGGGTTTTATTTGTACCGAAATCGGTATAATTAAAATAAACAATAGTGCGTTAAATAACACTTACAAATAATATTAACAAAATTAATAAGCTAAACCAATATGATAAAACCATTCAAAGCAATCCTTAATGCCAAGAAAATTTTGCCTACTTTAAGGCAGGAACAGAAGAAGCCAATGGTTGAACTAATCCAATCGTTTGAATCTATGTTGGAGCAGAAGTACTTTACGAAATCAACAGAAGTGTTAATTCTAGCATCAATAGAAAAGTCATTATTAGATTCTGGAGTTTATGAAGGAAAAGAAATTCCTTTGCCTCAAATATATGAGAAATTCAAAACAGATATAAAGTATGGGCCAGATTTTAAAATGGCTGAGATAATTGCTGTATTAAAATCGCATGAACAATCCATTAAATTAAAAAACGGAACATTTGAAAAATCATGTGTTAATAAGGATTTTACAGACTTTGAACCTCTATTAAAAAAAACACTATCAGAATTTAAAATGTCCCTTTATTGGGAGGAACAACAACCATAAAATCAAAAAAAACTACTACAATGCAAATAAATCTCAGACCCTATCAACAAGACCTATACGATAAAATTACCGAGGAATTAAAAACAAGTTCAAAAGTTTGCGGAGTTCTTGCTACAGGAGGAGGAAAATCTGTTCTTATTGCAAAACTTGCTCAATCCCTCAAAGGTAGAACGCTAATTCTCACCCATAGGATTGAAATACTCACTCAGAATGCAGAATGGCTGCCCAATGCAGATACTTTGACGGCTAAGACTAAAAAACTGCAGTACAACCCGCCAATTTTAGTTGCAATGGTTCAGACATTATTCGCACGAATCAAAAAATATGGGATTGATTACATTGGTCAGTTTGATAATATTATTCTTGATGAAGTGCAAATTCTTATATTCCAAAAAGTATTTGAGAAATATGACTTTAAAAATCTAATAGGACTAACCGCAACACCGGTATTAAATAAGACAAAAAATTTAATGATTGACGGTGAGGAATATTCTCAACAAGAAACACTATCAGAAATATTTGATGTATTAGTCCAAGGTTCAGACACCCAAGACTTAATAGATTTAGGTAATTTAGTTCAGGATTTTAATATTGTTTTAGATTTGCCAAACTTCGATAAATTAAAAACCTCCGAATCTCAACCAGATGGATATACTACCAATTCATTAAACGAGGTTTATTCTAATCAAGCATCGCTTTCTATACTTAATGATGCGTACCACAGTAAATGTAAAGGCAAAAAAACAATAATATTTAACGCTACAACTAAAATCAATAATACCATTTATAAATACCTTAAAAAACAAGGACTAAATGTAAAGCAGTTCGATTCTATTAACGAAGCAGAAACAAATCCAGACACTAATAAACCGTACACTAGAACAGAAATTGTAGAGTGGTTTAAGTCAGAAAAAGATGCAATATTAGTTAATACAAATGTATTTACAACTGGGTTTAATGTTACAGATGTAGAATGTGTAATTATAAACAGAGCAACCAAATCTCTATCTCTTTGGCTTCAAATGGTAGGGCGAGGTAGTAGACCAACAACAAAGATATTCAAAGACTTTTTTACAGTAATAGACCTTGGACAAAATATTTATGAGCATGGAATATGGAGTCAACCAAGGGATTGGAAAGATTACTTTTTTCCTTCACCTCCTAAACTAAAAAGGAAAATGGATATGGTGCAAACTTGGGAATGTCCATCATGCGAATCGTTAAATGTAGTTGGTGAATTACATTGCACGTCTTGTGGTGAAGAAAAAGCATCACTAACAAATCACAACCAACCAAACGGTAAAACAGGAACTTTAAACGAGGTTGCAGAACTTCCACTTCCAAAAGCAAATTCCATAATCCAATACGCATTGGCTCAAGGAGAAGGCTCTTCATTCGCTTTCAAGGTTCTTTACAACAGAATAATTCAGCTTTTTATTTATCATAAAGTAGATAAAAATGACTATCATAACAGAAAAGAGCAGTATCATAAAAGAATTGCACAAATAGCAAGACCAATCTATTTTGCTATAATCAAATCAGAACTATCAGGAAAAAACAA
>CAWVRT010000062.1:0-11713 GCA_963932515.1 uncultured Chitinophagales bacterium | reverse complement strand
AGATCATTAATTGAAATTTATTTTAACCTAATTAACTTATTCAAAGCTTGCATTGGTTTTAGCTAATTCAATCAACAAAGGTCTTGGTGTAAATTTTGATCCGTATTTAAGCTTAAGCTCATTCATTCTTGCCAAAACATTTTCTGTTCCTAAGTGGTTGATATATCTAAATGGGCCACCAGTAAATGGTAAAAATCCGATTCCGAATACTGCTCCTAAGTTACCATCATTTGTATTCGCTATAATGCCTTCTTCCAAACACATGATAGCTTCATTTAACATTAAATATATGGCTCTATCTTGTACTTCTTCTAAAGCAAGAGTTTTATCACCGTTTCCTTTAAAGTATTGGTATGCAGATTTATCAATACCTGCTTTTTTAGTTCTTCCTTTCTTGTCTTCATACTTATAAAAACCTTTTTTGTTCTTTTTCCCTAATCTTCCGTCTTTAAACATTTGAGTAGTTGCAGTACTTGCTTCAAACCCTTCTCTACCAGAAGTTAAAGCTTCTGCACTAGATTCTGCTACATGAGCAGCAATATCTAACCCTACTTCATCTAATAAAGAAATTGGCCCTACCGGAAAACCTTTTTTCGTCATTGATTTATCTATGAAATCTAAAGCGATTCCTTCGTCTGCCATCAACAAACATTCGTTTAAATAAGGAGCTAAAATTCTATTTACATAAAAACCTGCACAATCATTAACTACTATTACTGTTTTTCCTTGTTTAACACCAAAATCGTAACATGAAGCGATAACTTCTTTAGAAGTATGTTCTGTTTTTACAATTTCTAATAAAGGCATTTTAGGGACAGGAGAAAAGTAATGCATTCCAATTACTTGTTCTGGTCTCTTAGCATGAGCGGCCATTTCAGAAACAGAAAGAGAAGATGTATTTGTTGCTATAATTACATCATCAGCACAATTGTTTTGAATTTCATCAATAACAATCTTTTTTACGATCATGTTTTCTACAACAGCTTCTATTACTATTTCTGCTTTATTAAAATCTGAATAATCTAATCTTCCATGAACTCTTCCGATTATTTCTTCTGCTGCGGCTTTAGAAATTGATTTTCTTCTTAGCTTTTTAGCAATCGATTTCCAAATTAATTTTTTAGCTACTGTAATACTTTCTTGTTGCAAATCTTTTAAGAAAACATCAATTCCTTTATTTACAGAAACTTCTGTAATACCAGCGCCCATAAATCCAGCACCAATCATTCCTAATTTCTGTAATTTTTTATGATTTACGCCTTCTTCTTTAAAAGGATTCTTTTTGTTATCGCTCATAGCAAAGAACAATGAACGTAAACTATCGCTTTCAAAAGTCAACAATAATTCTTCAAAAAGAACTAACTCTCTTTCGTAACCCGCATTATTTCCTTTCGTAAATCCTGTTTCAACACAATCTAAAATTGCAGGAATTGCAGGGTAATTACCTTGAGTTTGTTTAGCGCTCATTTTTTTTGCTTGCTTAAAAACAATTCCTCTACCTATAGAAGTATTATCTAAAAACTTATTCAAAGCAGTTTTCTTAACTTCTTTTCTTTTCCACTTCCCTTCTACCATTTTTTGGCAAAGTTGAACTGCCGCAGAATGTAATTTGTTTTTATCTGTAATTTCATCTACTAAACCCATTTTTTTAGCTTGAAACGGGAAAATGTTTTTACCTGTCAACATCATGTCTAATGCTTTTTGCAAACCAACTCTTTTAGGTAATCTTTGCGTTCCGCCGCCACCAGGTAAAAGACCTAGTTTTACTTCTGGCAAAGCAAACTTAGTACTTGAATGGTCAGAGCAAATAATAGCATGACAAGCTAAAGGCAACTCAACACCTAAACCATATGCCGTTCCATGAACAGCCGCGACAACAGGTTTCTTTCCAAGTTCTAAATCTAAAAGTCCTTGATGTCCTTTTGCTTGAATAGTGGTAAAATCTCCTTTCTTTTCTATATTGAAAGCTTTAATATCAGCACCTGCTATAAAATCTTTTTTAGCAGAAATAATCACAACACCTTTTATGTCATCATTGGTTTTTATTTCATCAAAAACGCCATCTAAAATCCCCATCATGTCTGGAGAAACTACATTCATTTTTTCTATTTGATGATCTAGCCAGATTGTTGCTATTCCTTTGCCAATTTCGATTCTTAGTACGTCTTTTCTTTCCATTGTTTTATATTTAATAAAAAGTACTTAGTCTTAAAGTAAAAAGCACTTCTATATTCCTACTCGTATTTTATATCTTTATTGTGATTTTAAAACCCTCAAGTATTTTTTGAATTTCAATTGTATTCTTTATTAAAATATTCCTTTTACTCAATACTTAGTACTTTTTTAAAAGCATTGCATGACCATGAGCACCAGCAGCACAAGCCGCTAAGATTGCATATTGTCCATTTTCTGCAATTAATCTATTTGAAGCTGTAGTGACTAGCCTAGCTCCTGTTGCTCCAAATGGATGTCCTATAGCTAAAGACCCTCCCCATAAATTCATTTTATCGAAATTTACTTTTCCTACTGCTTTTTCTCTACCTAAATTTTCTTTGGCAAATTCATCACTTTCTAAAGCAGCAATATTTGCTAACACTTGCCCAGCAAAGGCTTCATGTATTTCTAAAACATCAATTTCATCTAGTTCTAAGTTATTTCTTTTCAATAATTCTGAAATTGCATAAGCTGGTCCCAATAAAAGTTCATCCATTAAATCTTGTCCTGTAAAAATATAATCAACAATTTCTGCTTTTGGAGTCATTCCTAACTCTTTAGCTTTTTCTTCAGTCATTAATAATATTACCCCAGCACCATCAGTTAAAAAAGAAGAATTGGCAGCAGTTAGTGTTCCAAACTTTTTATCAAAAGCTGGCCTTAGCTTACTTACTTTTTCCATTTTAGAAACTCCTCTTACACCATTATCTATTTTAATAGATTTAAACTTTGGCGGAAGCGCTACTTCACAAACTTCTTTAGCTAAATGTCCATCTACCCAAGCTTTTGCAGCCATATGGTGCGAACGAACAGCTAGTTTATCTTGATCTTCTCTAGCTACATTAAATTTAGCTGCCATAATATCGCAATCAACACCCATTACTCTATTGGTTGTATATTCAGCAACTTTTGGTGCTTCTGGAATAAAATCTTTATAACTCAAAGAGAAAATAAATTTAAATATATCCCCAAAACCTTTTAATTTTTGCGCATAAAATAATTTCTTTCTCATTGCACGTCTAAATCCTATTGGTGTATCAGAAGTATTATCGACTCCACCAGCTATAGCCACATCATATTGTCCTGCAAGCATTTCAACATAAGCGTTTGAAATAGCTCTATTCGCTGAAATACAAGCCATCGTAACCGTATGACAAGGAACTGAATTTGGAATTCCCGCTGTAATAGCAGATTCTCGCGCTACATTACTTGTTTTAAGATTAGATATAACCGTTCCCATGATTACCTGACCAACTTCTTTAGGATCTATTCCTGTTTTTGTCAATAAGCCTTTTATAGCAAATTGACCTAATTGGTAACTCATCAAGTCCATATAATCTGTTCCTGATCTTAAGAATGGCGTTCTACAGCCATCTATTACTACTATCTTTTTTTTAGACATGTTTTATCATTTTTTAAAATACAATGTTCGCATTGCAAATTTAGTAAATAATATGGTTTTTAAGAAAAAATTATTTTATGATAAAATTAAAAGGTTTTGATCATTTTAAATAAAAAATACAGTTTATCTAACGATTACAAGGAAAGAAGAAGTTACTATTTCTCATTTAAATCTACATCTTTGAATTTATCTATTGTACGTCTATCTCGTTTTGTAGGTCTTCCTTCCCCTTTAGTTCTATATGCATTGGGTAACAAGAAAGCATTTTTTAAACTATTATGAATAATTTTATCTTCTTCAGGAGAAATGTCTACATAGCAAGTTTGTGCGACTTCGGCACTCACTCTTTTTTCAATTAGCGTTATAACTTTCAAAGTTTTTTTTAGTGGGTTAGTCTTAACAACGACAACATCTCCTACTTTAATTTTATAAGAAGCCTTTACATTTACATCAGCTATTTTCACCTTTCCTTGATCACAAGATTTAGTAGACAATGTACGTGTTTTGTATATTCGGATAGACCAAAGCCATTTATCAATTCTTATTTTGCCAATATTTCCCATTGCTTATTTATTCTAAAAGAATGCTAAGATATTAAATATAAATTAAAGAATAATACTATCATAAGCTTCCCAAAACTGATTGACATTAGCTTTATTTTTTCCAAAATCAAATATTCTAGTTATAAAAATGCATTCACTCCTTATAATAATTTCAGATTCAGTAATATTGACATAAATTCTTTCCCCACTAGTTAGAATTGAACCTAAAGAATTATAATCCAATGCAAAAGGATGTAAACCAATTTCTTCACAACCCATTTGCTCAAATGCTTTTATCGCTTTACTTTTTGCTTCTACTTTTGGAATATTTAAATTTCTTCTTTCTTTATGATATGAGGGTAAACCTATTGCCATTAGTTAAAAATTAAATTAATATTAGTCGTAAATATTTTAACAGCAATAGCAATTAATAATACGCCAAATATTCTTCTCAAAATACTTATAAATGCATCACCAATTTTACCTTCTAACCAAGGGATTGCCTTTAATATTATATAAACAAATCCTAAATTCACTGTAATACCAATAAAAATCTGTGCCAAAGCATATTCTGCTTGAAGGGAGATGACAGTAGTTATAGTACCTGCTCCTGCTATTAAAGGAAAAGCAATTGGAACAATAGTTGCCGATTTGACCTTAGGGTCTTCTTTAAAAATTTCTATTCCTAAAATCATTTCTAATCCCAATAAAAAGATTACAACAGCACCAGCGATAGCAAATGATTCTACATCTAAACCAATTAAATTTAACAATGACTCCCCTAAAAAAAGAAAGCCCATTAATAATAAAAAAGAGAATAAGACAACTTTTTCTGATTTAATAAACCCTTGCTTCTTGTTAATCCCTATTAATATGGGGATAGAACCAATAATATCTATAACCGCAAAAAGGGTTAAAGAAAGTGTTATTATTTGTTTAAAATATTCCATGCTGTAAAATTATAATTATTCATTTAAATATATACAAAACTTCTCCAAAAAAATAATTGTAGATAACATATTGAATCAATTAATGAATAAAAAACACCTAATAAGATGATTTAGTATTTCAATTATATCATTAGCTGCTCAATAACGCAGAACAATGACCCCTTAAGCTTCTGGTGTTAGAAATTAAAAAGAATCCAAATAAATATTTTTCAGGCTTAATTTATTTTATTTCTGATATAGATGTATGATTAAAATCAGTTTTTTTACTGCTAGTTTTTCAGTATATTTGTGCTAACCAAAAATTAAACTTAAATGCCAAGATATCATACGCTAGGGAAAATACCTCATAAGAGGCATACTACATTCAAAAAAGAAGGTGGTGGGTTATATCAAGAAGAGCTTTTTGGCACAGTCGGATTCTCCGGAATGTCTTCTTTAATATATCATGTGCATCCACCAACAGTTGTTACTCAACCGGTTAAAAGCCATGACGTAGCACCGAAAATTGCCGTTGGTAAAAATTTAAAAGCAGTAAGTTTTAAGGGGTTTGAAATTAAACCTGAAAAAGATTATTTAGAGAGTAGAAAAACCTTATTTGTAAATAAAAATTTACATATCGGTTTAGCAGCACCAAAATCGTTCAGTAAAGATTACTTCTATAAAAATGCAGATGCAGATGAGATGCTTTTTGTTCACGCAGGAAGTGGAACTTTAAGAACAATGTATGGTGATTTAGAATTTAAATACGGAGATTATCTAATTATACCAAGAGGAACCATTTATCAAATAGATTTTGACACTGAAGATAATAGATTGTTATACATAGAGTCTTTCAATCCTATATATACGCCAAAAAGATATAGAAATAATTTTGGCCAACACTTAGAATCTTCCCCATTTTGTGAAAGAGATATTAGAGTACCACAAAACTTAAAAACACATGACGAAAAAGGTTCTTTCAAAGTAAAAATGAAAAAACAAGACGTTATGTGGGAATACACTTACGGATATCATCCTTTTGATGCTGTAGGCTGGGACGGATATAATTATCCTTATGCATTTTCAATTCATGATTTTGAACCAATAACTGGTAGAATTCATCAACCACCTCCAGTTCATCAGACTTTTGAATCTGACGGGTTTGTAGTATGTTCTTTTGTACCTAGAATGTATGATTATCATCCTGAATCAGTTCCTGCACCATATCACCATACAAATATAGATTCAGAAGAAATTTTGTACTATGTAGCTGGAGACTTTATGAGTAGAAACGATATTGAAATAGGCCAATTAACTTTACATCCGGGCGGGTTAACACACGGCCCACATCCTGGAGCTATTGAAAAGAGTTTAGGAAAAAAAGGGACTAAAGAATTAGCCGTTATGATAGATCCTTTTTCACCTATGATGTTAACTGAGGAAGCCATTAAAATAAATGTAGAAGACTATTATTCTTCTTGGAATCATTAAATTAAACTAGAAAATAAAAATAGTGTTTAAGTTACTTACGAGCACATAATAAAATTATAAAAATGAGTGAAAAAGATGTGAAATCAGTAGATTACGGATTAGAAAAAATTTTTGCAGGCGCACAAGATTTCTTACCTTTATTAGGAACAGATTATGTAGAATTTTATGTAGGGAATGCAAAACAAGCTGCACATTTTTATAAAACAGCCTTTGGGTTTCAATCATTAGCTTATAAAGGATTAGAAACTGGCTCTAGAGATTCAGTAAGTTATGTATTAGTCCAAGATAAGATTAAACTGGTACTAACAACTCCTTTAAATAGTAAATCTCCTGTTAATGACCATATTGTAAAACATGGTGATGGTGTTAAAGTAATAGCTCTTTGGGTAGATGATGCTAGAAGTGCTTTTGAAGAAACAACAAAAAGAGGCGCAAAAGTTTATTTAGAACCTATCGTTGAAAAAGATGCTAATGGTGAAATAGTAAAAGCAGGTATTTATACTTATGGTGAAACTATTCATATGTTTATCGAAAGAAAAAACTATAACGGCTCATTTTTACCAGGATTTAAAGAATGGAAATCCGACTACAACCCTACTTCTGTAGGTCTTAAATATATTGACCATATGGTTGGAAATGTAGACTGGGGACAAATGGATATTTGGGTAAAATGGTATGAAGATGTTATGGGCTTTGAAAATTTCTTATCTTTTGATGACAAACAAATTCATACAGAATATTCCGCATTAATGAGTAAAGTAATGTCTAATGGCAATGGTAGAATTAAATTTCCAATTAACGAACCTGCCAAAGCTGCTAAAAAATCTCAAATAGAAGAATATTTAGACTTTTATGAAGGCGAAGGTGTTCAACACATTGCCTTAGCTACTGATGATATTATAGAAACCGTAGGCCAATTAAAAGCAAGAGGAATAGAATTTTTACCACCACCACCACAAGCATACTATGATGGTATTCCAGAAAGATTAGGAGAACATAGAGATATGATGAAAGAAGATATCGTAGAGCTTCAAAAGCTGTCTATTATGATAGATGCAGATGAAGAAGGCTATTTATTACAAATTTTTACAAAACCACTTGAAGATAGACCAACTTTATTCTTTGAAATCATTCAAAGAATGGGTGCTAGAGGTTTTGGCGCTGGTAACTTTAAAGCATTATTTGAGTCAATAGAAAGAGAACAATCTAAAAGAGGTACATTATAAAATGAAACTTAAATAAATTAAATATTTTAATATATATATGATAAATTATTACCATATATATTTTTTATTTTTCTAAATAATTAGAATGAAAAACTATTCAGAAGTAACAATTATTGGAGCCGGATTAGCTGGAACCACACTAGCATTACAACTAATAAATGAAAATGAAAACCTATCTATTACACTAATAGAAAAAAGAAATGGTAAAGCACCTATCAGCGCTCATAAGGTTGGTGAATCAACTGTTGAGTTGGGTACATTTTATTTAAGAGAAGTATTAGGATTAAAAGATTATTTAATTAAAAATCATTTGCCAAAAAAAGGATTGCGATATTTTCTTTCACCAAAACATAAAAATGCGATAGAAAAAAGATTAGAAATTGGTCCTAAAATAAAACTTCCAGCACCTAGTCATCAATTAGATAGAGGGATTTTAGAAAATGATTTGATAGACTTAGTTATCAGTAAAGGAGTTCTTTACATTGACAACGCAAAAGTAAAAGATGTAGAAATAAATAGAAGAGGAAATCATACCCTTACATACAAGAAGGACAAAGAAAATATTACCATTGAAACTAAATGGATTGTAGATACTAGTGGAAGAGGATTTTTCTTAAAGAAGAAATTAGAACTTAAAAAAGAATTGAATCATAAAATTAACTCTGCTTGGTTTAGACTAAAAGGAATTGTAGATGTTAATGAATGGTCTAACAATAAAGAATGGAACACACTTTTAGAACCAGAAACTAGAAAATTAGGAACTTGTCATTTAATGGATACCGGTTATTGGGTATGGATTATTCCCTTGGTTAATGGGAATACCAGTATGGGGATAGTTGCAGACCCTAGGTATCACAAATTAGAAGATTATAATAGCTACGAAAAAGCAATGAATTGGTTTTCGACAAACGAACCGCAAGCTTATGAAAAGCTAAAAGCTTATGACTATGAAGTAATGGACTTTAAAGCTTTAAAGCATTTTGCCTATGACACTAAAAAATACTACTCCAATCAAAGATGGGCAACTACTGGAGAAGCAGGTTCTTTTCTAGACCCATTCTATAGTCCAGGCACAGATTTAATAGCCATAAACAATACGTTTATTTCTGATTTGATATTAAAAGATTTTGTCAATGAAGATATTCTAATGCCTACTATGTTATATGACATTGTCTATAATGAATTAGTTAAAAATTGGGCACCTATATATATAGACAAATACAGTTTGTTCGGTAACACGCAAATAATGGTTGTTAAGATTTTTTGGGATTGGGCCGTTTACTGGACATTCCCTTCTCTAATATTCATTAATAAAGGTTATACAAACATTCAAACGCTTAAATATTTGTTTACACAAAAAAATAGTCCATTTCCAAAAGTAGCTTCAATAGGTTTAAACATGCAAAACTTCTTCTTAGATTGGAATAAATTTAAAACCAACGAAAAAGAAGGCTATATAGATTATATAGAAATGGATTGTGTACATAAAATGCAGACAGACATAACAAAACAATTAAACCAAGAAGAACTAAAAGTTTTAATTGCAGAAAATTTAAGTTTATTAGAAGAGCTAGCGACAGAAATTTTTAGCAAAGCGACAAAAGACATATTTCATTTCGATATTGAAAACATAAACCCATATACTTTTAAATTAAAAGAAAATAAAGAAGCTATGATTCAATATTCAAACGAAACAAAAGGAACAAAAGTTAGCCCAGAAATAAAAAAAGATTTAACAGTAATTTGGTAAAACAACTAAAAATAATTCTTAGCATACTTTTTGATTCAACATAAAATAAAATAGTCCATATGACTTTTATCTATATATTCATTAACTTCCTGTTAGCTACAAATACTAATGAAACAATTAGTAAAGCTAAATTTTATAAAGCCTTAGCTTCTAATGATAAAATTCAAATAGAAGAATTATTATCAAATCTAATAAAACATAAAGATACTAATTTGACTCAGGGATATATAGCAACATTAAAAATGAGCAAATCTAATTTTGAAAAAAATATACAAATCAAAATTTCACTATTCAAAGAAGGAGCTACCTTATTAGACCAATTAATTCTTGAATATCCAAAGCAAATAGAATTTAAATTCTTAAGATGTATCATTCAAGAAAAAGCACCAAAAATATTAAAATATAATACTAATATTCAAAGTGACAAAAAACAAATATTATCTGAATTCAAAAACCAAAACAAAAGCTTGCAGATACACATCATTAACTACGCTAAAAATTCTGACATATTTAATGAAAAAGAATTTAAACTAAAATAATTATTTTATTAAACAATACCCATTTAGAAAGTTTAAAATGATAATCAATAACATTAAAAAGAAAATATCAAGATATTAATTATTGATTATGAGTATTTTACAATTATATTTGTAAAATATAAATAATAACCAAGAAAAAAAATCAGCCTATTATTTTAAAAACATTGTCTATTTTTTTTTTATTGATACATTTACATTAAATTCGTGTAGTATTCTTGAAATAAAAAAATAAACCAAATTTATAATAAAATTATGAAAAAAATTATAACAATAATATTAGTACTAGGGATCTCTCTAAACACTTACTCTCAAGCTTGGACTAAAGTATTTTCAAGCGACCAAGTAATGGTAGAAAGTACAGAAGTTGATTGCAACCCAAATAATAAAGAATACCCATTTAGTTATCTAATGCTAAAGTTTACAAATTTGACAGATTCTGAAGTTGATTTTGATTTCTATACTGAAATTTGGTACAATGGAGTAAAAAATGAACAAGTTAAAAATGATGCAAGTGATGAAGAAATTGAAAGACATATTCATTTACAGGCAAATGAATCAAAACAAGGCGATTGTAACTCAAATGAAAATTTTAAAATTTTCTACAAAAACAATCATCCTAAAATGGATCATCGATTAACAAGAATAGAAATCCAACAAATAAAAACAAAATAAAGACTATGAAGAAAATTCTACTTACCTTAATACCAATTATTGCTTTAAGTTTTAATGTTTATTCACAATGTACTACTGTAATAAGTACTCAGAATGATACTGCTAATTGTAATGGAGATGTTGCAATTTTATTACAAGGTTATTCTGGTATTGTAATTGATGAAACATTCAATTGCAATTTACTATGTAATTCTTGGCAAGCAACAAGTTCTGCACAAACAAATGCTGCCCCTTGTGGAAACATACCTCCTTCTCAAGATGGTTCAGATTATATATGGATGGGAGATTTAGCTAATGTACCGAGAGCATTAATCACAGGCGCAATAGATTTATCGGGTAGTGATTCTATTTGTTTTGAATTAATATATGCTCAACAAGGTGGCTGTGCTAATGCTGAAGGGCCTGATGAATCAGATGAAGGAGTTACTTTACAATATTCCATTGATTTTGGATTGACATGGATAGATATTGCATATTACATGCCTGATGGTCAAGTATTACCTAGTAATCCTGGTACTGGATATCTTCCTTTTGGCCCTGTAGGTCCTCCGTCACCACTTACAGTCTGGAATGAAATATGTGTAGGAATTCCTACGGCAGCAATGGTTACGGGTGCGCAATTGCAATGGATCCAAGAAGTAAGCTCTTCTATTTCTAATGATCATTGGGGTTTGGATAATATTCAAATTAATCAAACAGATCCAAATTTTCACTTTTTCAATGGAGCATCTGACTTAGGTACTGCTCCAGTAACTCATACTGTTACTATTACTTCTGATACAGCTTTATATTATAATTATATCAACATAACTAATGGTGAGCTCTGTCAAGACACAATTGATTTATACCTTCACCCTACAGATGCGGGAGAAGATATAACTATTTCTTGTAGTACACTAGGGTCTCAATTACAAGTTAATGGAGTTGATTCTTCTTCTATTGTAATAT
>CAWVRT010000061.1:0-12253 GCA_963932515.1 uncultured Chitinophagales bacterium | reverse complement strand
TAATTTATCAGCAGCAACACCAATGCCTCCTAAAGCGGTTTTTGCCTTTCCTAGTTCTGAAAGTAGTTTATCTATTTTTGCGGATATTTCTACGCTTAATTGTGCCATTGTTATTTTTTATTATACTCTTGTTGTGCTTTTAAAATAGCATTACGAGCAAAATCGCTTAAACCTTTCTCACCCTCATTATCTAAAGGAATAAATTTTTCTTTAGATTTCGGCAACTTCTTTGGATCAATATGCGAACCTATTAGTGATGCGTAAGCCATTTCTCTAACTTTATACCATTCATTTTTTTCAATCCTATGGTAAGCGTGCTGTCTAATTAAAAACTCCGCCCATGTCATATCATAAACATGAGACAAAGACGGAGTTTTTAATTCACCTAAAGCAAAAGATATTACATCACTAGCCCAATCTATTTCTTTAGGCTCGCTTTTTTCTTTCCCGATGTAGGAATTTTATTTTTTGTTACAGGAACGTCTTTAGTCATGCTATCAGTAAATGCAGTCAAAAATAAACTAACACCATCAGAAGCAACACCTCCAACATCATCCAATAAATCAATAAAATCGTGCAACTTTAAATCAACTTCTTTGCCCTCCCTTTCAAGATTATAAACGTAAGAAGTGTGCATTAATAAAGGAATAACCTTAAATGGGTTTTTCTCTATATTCGTTTGCAATTCATCAATTGAAAAGCCTAAATTGTCCAATAACTCGCCTAAAAAACCAAGTCCAAAATGGAAACCGAGTTCTTTGCCCTCAAAATTTAGTTTGATTTTATTTTTCAATTTTATACGTTTGGATCAGTTTCTGTAATTAAACCGCTATTTTGTAAAGTTCCGCTATAAGTAGCAAATTCATCACCAGCAGCAGCAGAGATTTCCAAATCAGCAAGTACCGCAGTACCGTAGTAAGCTACAGGTGTAATTTGGTCAGTTGACATTTTCCAGTCTTGTGTAGTTCCGCTTGCAGTATTAATGAAACCTAACAAAGCATCAAAATCAGTTTTATCTGAATCTGTTTTTATATATGTTGCTTCAAAAGATAACTCTGAACTTGTAGTACCAGCAGCACGTATGATTTCGCCAGGCGAACATTTAGTTTGTGTTTCAATTACATTTCTAGTAACTGATAAAGAGTTTGATGTAAGACATCCGATTGGCTCATACGCTACACCATCCCAAATTGAGAGTATCACAGCATCACCTTTAATAAAAGTACTCATGTTAATATTTTTATATAAATTAATATATACAAATATAATTAAAAACTATTAAAATGTTATTTTTAATAAATTTAATTTATAGTTAATTCAATACGATATAAAATTCTATAAACGTTTTGGCTTTTAGTGACCGTATCTAAATTATCAATACCTCCAACAGTCTGAAACATAATTTGTAAACCGCTTTCACTATCTAGGGTTAAATCTTGTACAGAACTACGTACAGCATCAGTAATATTGTCAACTGATAACCTACTTCCTGTGTTCCCTACACCGTTATATATTGTAACAATATCAATAAGAATTGAACTCTCCCAAAGGCTTTCACACTTATTGTTTTTGTCCTCTTGGTTTGTTTGTGATGTGAGTAAGGTGTAAAAATTACTCTTGTTATTTGTAGGTACACGCATATCAAAGCAAGGGATTTCTTTTCCATCAACCTCAATGTTATTAATGGCATCAAAAACAGCCTTTCTAACCCATTTATTTGGTAAAGTCTTTATCATAACTTCAATGTTTTTAAATAGTCTTTTAAATCTTTTATTAATATTTTTCTATGCTTTACAAAAGCAGGATATAAAAAAGGTCTTGGTTGAATATTTACTTCTCTAATTCCTTTGCCTTTAAATTGTATTGCAACCTCTTTTAGTTCTGATGGTACTTTAACTCTACCACCTGTTCCAAACTCCATAAAAGCAGAGTATTCTTGCTTTGCAATTACTCTATAACTCATTTCTTTTCCTGCAATGGGTTGAGCTTTTATGCCTAATCTTAAATCACCACCAGAAGTTCCATTAAATACAGGTGCAGCAACCTTTGCATCCTCTTCAATGTTTTGCGCTGCACCCTCTATAGTACCCTCAACATTTTTAATAATTTCTTTGTCTAATGTTTCAAACTTCTTTAAAAGTTTTTGCAACCCTTTTATCTCAGATTTTGCCATTAGTCTATTGTATTTGTGTTATGAGGAATTAATAAACTAGATTTTTTTACACCATTGTTTATTATCTCTTGATTTACTTTAGTTGCTAATGCTGATATATCTATATCACTAGGTATATTTATTCCTTGTGCATTTACAGATCCAAAAGTTTTTAAACTAGCACTAAAATTTAAGTTTGGAGATACATCAATTGCATCGTCACTAAATAAATTGCCAGTAACAAAACTTATATGATCCCAATCCCCCGCCATTAGCTTCCAATCATTCGCTAAAATTAAAGTTTTACCTGTAGATAAACCTGTGTTTCCAATCGGAGTACCTCCTTCTACAGAAAAAGCAGGTTCAAATTGTGCATTATCTTTTACCCAACGTTTCCATGCTGAGTAAATATCCCTCTCAGCATCCCACGTCAGATTCCCAGAGCCTACATTTGGCTCTTTTATAATTCTTGTAACACCATCAAAAATCCAATCTCCCATATCTTAATCGTTTTTATATTGTCTATCAAAAACTTGTTGAATAGGTAATGCAACGTCTGAATTTGTATCTATATTTTTTATTTTTATTGCTAAATATTGTAAATTCAAGATAACCAAATCAATTGAAGAAACGCTTAAAGTTGTAATGAAATTTATACCACTATTCTCAATTCCTGTTATCTCTGTTGTTGTTCCAGCTACAAAAATTCGTACCTCTGAATTTGGCTCTAATCCTGTCAATGCAAAAGCTGTTGATGTATTAATACTTGTATTTGGATTGTTGTTTATATTTATCACTGTGTTTACAGAGTTTATAATAACATTTCCTCCGCTTGAATTTGTAACCTCCTCAATATTACAACCGTTTAAATTATAAGTTCCAGCTGTATCAAAATCTAATTTTCCGCTAACATTTAAACCATTAAAATCTGTTATTGAATTTCCTTGTATTTTTAAATCTCCTGTAACATTTATATTGTTAATATTTGCACCAATTGAAATAACTGAAAACCCATTTGATAAATTAAAATTACCACTCGCTGTAACTGATGAACCCAATGAAAAATCCCCCATACCAACAAAATTTCCTGTTAGTTGACAAACCGAACCATTGCTAATATTAAAATCCCAAGCAGCAGCTGTTCCCCAACTATAAGAACCACTTAACGCAACAGAATCTCCGTTAATTGTATCTAAATAAATACGCATTGCATCATTCGTTAACCTAAAGTTTTCTTGATTTGGAAGATTACTTGAAGGAGATACGACAGAAACACCCTCATCATTGAAATTAGTTGCATCAACCCCATTACCTAATGAAAAAGGACAAGGAATAAAAAAGGAAGAACCAGATTTTGTAAGCCAAGAACCTATTTTTGTAGTATATCCGCTACCTTGCACAACTGCAATAGCATCATCAAAATTGGAAACACCTGTGAATGTTGGTAAGTTTGATGAACCCTTTATTGTTGTAAATAAGAAAGACCGTTGAAAGAATGTTTGTGTTGTTGAGCTTCCAACTAAATTTCTACGTACAGATGCGTGTCCATAGGCAGATATTTGAGTTGGATCAAAATTACCAATAACATTATCGTTTGAGTTATCACTAATATCTATACACATTGTAACAGGTCCTGCTTGTGATGCACAAAAAGGTGTATCATTTCCACCTATAATAAATTCCTTATAATTTTGAGATGGAGTTGCTCCACTACCTAACCAAAAACGGCTTCCTCCATTCGCTAAATCTGATGATTGTATTCTGTTTGGTGCATTATATTGTAAACTCCAAAGGAACACCCTCGCTCCTTGCGTTGCATCGTAATTGCTTGTTGATGTGTTCCCATCTATACCAAAAAAAACCCCTGCAGGATTACCACTAACATTACTTGGTGTATTATTTATAACTTGTGAAGCATTTGTTGATATTGGCAGGTTACCACCAGATTTAGTTGCTAATGATGTAACAGTACCAATAGTACCTCTATTATTAGCAGAACTGCTTGTGTGTAAGTTTTGTTGAGTAGGTAGATTAAAAGCCATTTATTATGCGTTTTGATATTGTCTTTCAACAGAAGAAACAAAAGAAATTGTGTTGGAGTTACTTCTGCCAATTGTAGCAGTAGTTTTAACATATTGCCCAGTATTTAAACCTAGAGCTATTGCTGTCACGTTTGCAACTGTTCCACTTGTTCTATTCCCTTGTGTATTTCCATCAAAATCGAAAGTGAAATTTATTTCAGATTGTCCGCTTACATCTCCGCTTATATTAACTCCTCCTTCTTCTTTTACTAATATTGCTCCACTTTCTCCAAATTCTAAACCAGCATCAACTCCATCTGTAAAATACACTCTGTAAACAGCTTCTGTATCATTTACTAGGTTCGGATTAAATATCAATTTACCTGCTGCAACGAAAGGGAAAGTAACCTCGTCTCCGTTGTTATCATTGAAAGAAATATCATTCGTGTCTAGTGCGTTGAAGTCATCAATATAAACACCGTTACCACCACCTTGATAGTTTTCAGCTGATAATGTTTTTAAAGTAGCACCAACAAACTCAGCTAGTTCTGGCATTACATTACCAATGAGCGAACTACTACCTGCGTCTTGGTCGTTATCTTGTCTTAATGCCCATTGTACGTACTCATAAATTTGTTGCTTAGAGCCGTTATTACCATCTATAATAATACCGAAATCTTTATTTACTGCACCAATACCCCTTGTTTGTGGTGTTGTGTAAAACTCGATACTCATTCCATCATAAGGTGCAACATCAGCAGTACCATCACTATTTGAATCAATACCTGTATCTGATACACTAATATTTAAATCAACTCCTGTAGGTAGTGAGAATGAGAATAGTTTTGGTGCTAATAGTGAACTTTCACCAATTCCGATAGAAGAAGAAGAGCTAAATAGTTGCCCTTGCTCTCTGTTGAATAATTCAATGTTTGAACTTCTATCATAGCCATCTGTATAATTTCCATCTCCATTAGGATCAGATATTACTTGTATAGCCTCTGCGGTGTTTCCTTGAAAGGTGTAATCTACTGCACCAATTCCTAAGTCGTAGTAAATTTGATCGTCTGCCTCTGCGTTAAGGATTGCAGTTCCTACCCAATGTTCTATGATACCACCAGCTAAATTCCTAACAAGCCATCCACCTCTCCTAATTGTTTGCTCTGTTGTTGTGTTTGCCCAAGTCCAACCATTAACTAATTCAAAAAATTCATCCGTAATTGGCACTAATGGAAAATCAAAAGCTGCTAAATTTTTATTATTGGGGTCTTGTTTCCATTCCTCTTTTATAAAGCTGTAAAGAGCCTTAATTGTTACACCATCAGCAGCAACTAAACCACCTACACCTGTATTTAATTTAATTGTTAAATTTGACGTATCTATAAATACGTTTGTACTTCCATTGTCAGATATTGAATCTTGAAGATTATCTGGATCTGTTATTATTGCCATCTTATTCTCTTGTTATTATTAAATTAATTAATTGTTCGTCTTTATAAAATGAATCCTCTAAAGGATAACCATTTGTATTTGTGTCATTTGTTATGTATCTGAAAATTGTACCTCCATCAATTTCTGCTTCTAATATACTTCCATCGATTGTGCTTATTTCAGTACCTGTATATTCAACATTTACCAAATAATCTTCAAATCTGTATTTCCAAGTGTAATCATTATTTGTATCAGTATTTTTTATTAATACCTGTCTTTTTAATCCTCCGTTTAGTATGGTTGAGCCTTGTTCTATACTCAAGTCAATAACCACCTCTGTTATATCAATATCTAAATCTATACTAATGTCATCAGCTAATAAATTTATATCAATAACATTTATTTCAGAATTAATATCTAAATCTATATCAATATCATCCGTTAATAAATTAACATCAATAACATTTATTTCAGAATCAATATCTAAATCTATACTAATATCATCAGTTTGTAAATTTACATCAACAACAGTATTATCGTTAAGTAAATTAATATCAATCATTTTATACTTATATTAAAAACAATCTCAATATCTCCATCAACAAAAAAAGAACATTTAGCATTTAAAGTCCTTCCTTTATCATTTACAAAATCAGTACCGTTTAAGGTTAATGTTAAAATCTTCTCTGTTCCTGCTACATTAACACCCTCTAATACTAAACCATCAGTAAAAGTGTATGTCTTAACCAATTTTTCGCAGTTGTAAACCTTAACAAATGGCTCTGTAATATAAACACCGTTTAGGCTTTTAAACTTCATCATTTTATTGATTTGCGTTACACCTAAAACAGTAGTCCCTGCATCCGTTGGATTGTAAAAGTCTATTTCTGCCATTATATTTTTCTTACTATTATTATTTCAATTTCTCTATCTTCAAAGCCTATATTAACAGGCTCTGAAACCATGTTATAATCAACACCTCTATATTTAAAAAACATAGTCTGCGTATCATAAACCAAGTTTTTATTTTTACGCAATTGAACCGCCAAACGATCAAACGTTTCAGTTTCTCCAAAGTCTGTTTGTCTATTTATGTTTTTTGGATTGGTTATAATTTTACACCAAGCATTTGATAGTAAAGTTGATGTAATTGTATTACCACCAAAACCATCATAAACAGGTGCAGTTTGCCAAATCTCTATTTTCTTATTGTACTTCCTTGCTCTCAAAATACAAAGCGTTTATTTTGGTTTATCATATCATTTAACCACAATGGTAAACTTCCTCTATTAGCTGTATTTGTTTCAGCCTCATAATAAAGGTATTTGATATACTGTAACGCACAATCCACTAACTCAAAAGGAATATTGTCTGTATTCTCAAAACCAACATTTAAAACAATCTCTTTATCTGATGAATTTGTTTGATAGTTGGTAAATAAAGTCTTTTGCTCTGTATCTACTTCAAAAGTTGATACCACCTCATTAATTGGGTAATCATAAACCTTAACAGAATAATCTTGAAAGATGTATTTTTTATCCCTTGCATAAAAGATAATGTTTGTTCTTCTTTCGATCGTGCTTAGCGCACTTTTAATCATTCGCTCAATCTGGCAATCATCATCCACTAACTCTTCATCAACACGAAGATATTTTTTTGCATGTCCTAAACTAATAACGTTTAAGTAACTCATTATTTTTTCTTTTTACGAACAACTATTTTTTTGACAATACCCTGCTCAATTAATTGCTTTTCTGTTTTTGCATCAAACTCTACCTTTTCACCAATTGCAAAATGCTTATTCTCTTTTATTTTATGGAATTTTTTTAATACTTGCACCATCTTTTTTCTCTTTATAATTAATAAAAAAAGGAGTGTTAAAATTGCTTTAACACTCCTTTTAAACATAGAATGTATTTCTATAATTTTATGCAGCAGTTGTGAAATCTCCGAAAATTAACGCTGCTGGTTGTTCAACCGCAATAGCGTTTTGCTCTTCAATTCTTGCTGTAATAGAATTTGTTACAAAGTTTGTTCCTTCTTCTTCGCTAAAAGCTAAAGACAAACCTTCTGTTACAATTTTATTGGCTCTTGACCAATCTCCAACGAAATATTTGTTTTCAGCAACCCAAGTAGCTTGGTAAACTCCTATTCCATTAACTCTTAAAACACCACCATCAACTGTTACAACACCAGGTAATCCATAACCAGCACCTGTTGATTTTTCAGTTGTAATGATTTTAAAATAGTCTAAAGGATTGATTACAATACCATTAGCCTGAAAGTTAGCGTTTGCCAATACAGAAATGTTATTTAATAATCTTTCTATTTCATTTCCTGCTGTGATAGTTGAAGCTGTAGCCTCTGCCTCTAAAACAGATACAAATTTTGTATTTTCAGCAACAATGTAATCTCTTCTTAATTCAACAGGCAAACTTGACTGTAAGAAAGGTAAGTTATTACGCATTTTCTTACTGTAACGAGCATAACCAGCTAAGTAATCAGTATTAACATCAATCATTTCATAGTTGTAATCTATTTGAGATTTAGATGCTCCTTCTGTTTGCTCTGAGATTGAACCTGTAGCCTTTGAAACTCTTACATAAGTGTAAGTTCCCCCAGAAATTTGCCTAACTCCTACTAAATCAGATACGTTTACCAATGGAGATGGTGCAGAAACAACGTTAAAATTGTAGTCTCTTGGCTGGTCTCCTGTTAAAGCAGATGTTAAAGCCATGTTTTTAACTTCTGTCTTGAATTGCTTACGTGAACCATCTTCAACAGACTTAATTTCTTCAAAATTGTCTGCTAATGCTTTAGAAATAAAATCTCCTTTTACTTCTGATTTCACTTTCTCTTGTAATTTCACATCTAACTTGTTAGCGTGATCCTTTACTGCTTTTAATTCAACCTCAAAAGATTCTTTTACTTCTTTTACTTCTTTACTTACTACATCTTGAAATTTAGCTTCAAAGCTATCAATTGCAGTTTTTACTTCTTGTTCGGTTTTACCTTTTAACTCAATTGTTAAAGCCTCTAAACCATTTTTTAATTCTTCGTTCATCTTATAAATTTTTAATGAAATTATTAATTGTATTTACTTCGGAATTATAACTAATCGGCTCTTTGATTAGAGTATCTGGTTTAGATGGCTCAGTAAGTGATTTATTTATTCCAATATCGTATGCTTGTTTTTGTAATTGCTTTAATGCAATCTCTAACAAGACAAAAGTTTCGTCTGTTAGTGTGCCATTTTTAAGCATTTTAACAATCTTATTTACTTGACTGTTTGTTTGCTCTAATGACATAGATTTAAACCCCGTAAAAGGTGTATTCTCGTTTGCTCCTAATGTAACATTAGAACCCTCCAAAAGTTTAATCTCTTTTATAATTCGTGCTTTTTCGTTGGTATCAAATTCAGATTGAACCGTAATAAATCCAACTGAGTGTTCTTTGATTATACCTGCTTCATAAAGTTTTAAAGTATCTTGACTATATGAAGTCTTAATTAATGGCTCGCTCTCAAAATATAAGCCTTTGCTATCCTCTGAAAGTACATTAAATTTACCATGTGGCTGCGACCAATTATGTTGGTTTAAGAAAAAGATATTTTCTTTCCTTTCATTTATTGACTTCTTATAAGCCCCTTTTACTATAATATCATTGTCGTAATCTTTAGTATCAAATGATGATAAATAACCTGTTACAATTCCCCTCTTCACATCAACATCTTTAACAGATGAATCATTGTTTTTAAACTTCAATATCCCCTTCATGTTTACAAATATAAATAAAATCTATTTAAAATTTAGTTTCAATAAGTTTTTCTTATAAGTTTTCCGTTTTCATCTCTTCTTGGTCTTAAAGCATTGGCACATCGGCAATTAATTATATTCCCAGCACTCCCATTTGGATCGCCTGGAAACATTATTTTTTCAACCCATCTTTTGCCTTGAACTGAGAAAGGTTCATCAGCAGGAACAACAACCCCATTCATAGCAGAATGGCTAAAAGCATCTTCTGGTAATCTTCTAGTCCTATAATCTTCTGTAGCTATCCAAACTTTATCATAAACTAAATTTGATGTTTCAGATACAACCAAACTAGAATGATTTGCAGCAGCAGTTGTTTCTGTTCGTGCAATTCTTAATGCTTGGTATTTATAAAAGTTTCGTTTGTTGATTAGCTTTGTTATATCGTCTGTGATTTCTCGAAGTGTTTTGTTTTCATCTATTCCCTTTATAAATAAACTCTTTAGATAACTAATATAAGTACCTTTAACGCTTTCAATATTGGATAAACTATTCTCATAAAGCCAACCTATAATATTACGCTCAAAGTTGCTTAAAAACGCATTTAAAGTAAAGTCTTTTGTTTCTTTGTTTATTTCCTTACCTACTCTTTTGGCGTGTATAATACCAACCTCTCTATAAAAGTCTGCATACAATGAAATCATTTTATCAGTAGATAATGATTGACGTATTAAAACCTCGTAGTTGTCCTTATTTATAAAGTTAAAAGGTATTGAGTTTCCTGCTTCTCTAAAGTTCTTCATCAGCTTACGGAACACAATTTTCTCATATTGAGCGTGCCACCTTAACCAACGCTTACGGAACTGTTTTTCTGTCATTACAACGTTAATTCATCTTTAGGTAATAATGCATCTTCTAAACTCATTATATCATCTTTAACAGTAAACATATCCATGTTTGGATCTTCTGATGGTTCTAAGCCTATAAAGTTTCTCCCCTCGTTCCCTGTTAACATTCCAACATCTTTTAAAGATACGATCCATTTAGACATTGTTTCAATATCTATTTGCATTTCTGGTAATTCCTTATAATCGAAGTAAATACAGCTATCCTCATAACCTTTTATAGTTTGCAGTATGTTAAGATTAAAAGCATCCTCTATCATTTTAACATGTGGCAAAACGGTATTGATTAACACCCTTTTTAGTTCAGTAACTTGCTTGTCATACTTTCCTCCATCATCGTTATTTAAAAGAGTATCAGACCACCCCAAAGCGTTACATATTTGCTTCTGGTTATACTTCAAATACTCAAACGGTTTTAGTTCATCAGCAGATAAAGACAACCTTGTAAAACCAATCTCAGCAGAGATACCTGCTATACGAGACAAATCCTCTGGGGATTTGTTCATTTCTTTTAATCGCTCTTTTAATTCTTGCGCTTGATCTCCTGTTAATGCTGTTCCTTTTGAATGAATGAAACCAAAAACACCACCATTTTTAAGCGTATTTAGGTTTAAATCCAACCCTTTATTTGATGCCTCTATATTTCTCCAGACTGCTCTTAATGGAGATTGCCCATAGAGATGCTCTCCATTAGTTCCGTAATTAGGATTATTTATTGACAGGTGTACAATTTCTTCTCTTTTAAACTTTACATAAGTTGCTCTATCCTCCATGATATAATAATCAATAGGAGAGTCAACACTTAACATGTTAGCATCGTTTCGTAAAACTATCTCTATTAAATGACTTGGTAAGCAGTAAACTTGTATGGGTGAACCTGCATCTGCTCCCTCCTCTGGCATTAATTTATACCAATAGATATTTCCTGTTAGGTTTAAGAAATCCTCTGACAATTTGAAGAACTCATCCCAGCTTTGTGTTGGATTAGGAGTTTCAAATGGTAGATTCATTTCGCCCTCAACATAAGATTTTAACTCTAAAGCGTTTAACCTTACTTTTTGAGATACGGAAGGATTGTAATTTACAGCTTTTAGTAGCTTATTGTGTTTTGTTTTGGCTTGTTTGCTCTCTATTTTTTTAACAGAGTAAGGAATTGAGATTAGTTTATTTGAGATTTGATTTACAATGGAAAAGACATCTCCATTTATGTTGTAACCCTCCTCAATGTACTTATTTGCATTTGTGTCATCATTATTCGTATAACCATTACCACCCCAATAAAACGACTGATTAAACTTGTTATCAGTTTGCTTCTTCCTCATAAAATCAAAAAACCCCATAAATAAAATTTATAAATATATCAAAAGTAATAAATAAAATCTATAAAAGGGATTTAGAAAAAGAAAACCTTGTCTTTAATCCCAATATCCATCATTTCATGATATCTTATAGCATCGATTGCGTGATTGTGTTTATCTATTGGTTTATTCTTTACTATTCCGCTTTTATCTTTGATCCAAGTGTATTTCTGGAACTCGTTTATTACGTTGGTTGATTTGGATGTTATTAAATAGCTTTGCGTTTGCATTGTTTGAATTCCGAACACAATACTATCAGCACCCTTTTTAACAGGCATAATATTTACACCATGCCTTCTTATTTCTTCTATTGATTTAGGTTCTGCGGAATCAGCGTAAATAAAAGTGTTTTTAGGTAGGCTCTTGGCAATCTCTCCATTGAGCATCCCTGTTCTATAAAATACCTCGTTTAATATCCTTTTATTGTTGTATTTATAAATTTCTACGGCTGCACTCGGATCATTAGAATACCCAAAATCAAGCCCAATTCCCAACAATCTTGCACCTTCTGGAATACCATCGACCACCTCCCAATTGTCAAACACTACACCATCTAAAGAACCAACTAAACCACATCCGTAAACCTTCCATTTGTTTGCCCAATATCTATTTCTTATATTGTTTACATTGAATA
>CAWVRT010000060.1:0-12253 GCA_963932515.1 uncultured Chitinophagales bacterium | reverse complement strand
AACTTTACCTTGTGGTAATAAATCTAATTGAGAAACTTTAGCAGATACAAACAACATAGCTGAAGCATTTTTACAAGAAGCTACACAAGCACCACAACCAATACAAGTTGCTGCATCAAAAGCATCATCTGCATCTATTTTGTTGATTGGAATAGCGTTCGCATCTTGTGTGTTACCTGAAGTATTTACAGAAACAAATCCACCAGCATTCATTATTCTATCAAAAGAACCTCTGTCTACTACTAAATCTTTTATTACTGGAAAAGCTGTTGCTCTCCAAGGTTCTATCGTTATTGTTTCACCGTCTTTAAAAGAACGCATGTGCAACTGGCAAGTCGTAATTTCTCTCATCGGTCCATGAGCTTCTCCTTGTATATACAAAGAACAAGTACCACAAATTCCTTCACGACAATCATGATCGAACGCAATAGGATCTTCTTGATTACCGATGATATCGTTATTCAATTCATCTAACATTTCCAAGAAAGACATATCAGGCGATACATTTTTCACTGGATAAGATTTAAACTCTCCTTTTGCCGTGTTGTTGTCTTGTCTCCAAACTTTGATTGTTAAATTCATATTATAGCTTTTGGCTTGTAGCTTTTAGCGATTAGCTTGTAATCGTTTACTAACTTAAAGTATTTTTATCTTATTAAATTCATTTTTGCATTCAACAATTTACTGCAAACAAAGGCTAACAGCAAACAGCCTAGCTCTTACTTATAAGAACGCTGCTTCAATTCTATATCATTAAATTCTAACGCTTCTTTATGCAATGTAGGTTCTTGGTCGTCTCCTTTAAATTCCCAAGCCGATACGTAAGCATAATCTTTATCGTTTCTTTTTGCTTCACCTTTTTGTTCTCCCTCTAACTCTACAGATTCTTCTCTAAAGTGACCACCACAAGATTCATTTCTATCTAAGGCATCTTGTGCAAATAAAATTCCTAATTCTATGAAATCTGCTACTCTACCAGCTTTTTCAAGTTCTTGGTTGAAACTTTCGTTTGTTCCTGGTACAAATACATCTTTCCAGAAGGCTATTTTTATTGCTTTCATTTCTGCAATAGCTTCATATAAACCTGTTGCATTTCTAGCCATTCCAACTTTATCCCACATTACTTTCCCTAATCTCTTATGGAAGTAATCTACTGATTTTGTTCCTTTATTATTTACAAAGAAAGAAATTCTATCTGTGACTGCTTTTTCAGCGACATCAAATTCTTTTGTATCTGTAGGAATTTTTCCTGTTCTAATTTCTTTAGAAAGATAATCGCCAATAGTGTAAGGCAATACGAAATAACCATCAGCTAAACCTTGCATTAACGCAGAAGCTCCTAGTCTATTTGCTCCATGATCTGAGAAATTTGCTTCTCCAGCTGCATATAAACCATCTACTGTAGTCATTAAGTTATAATCTACCCAAGTTCCACCCATTGTGTAATGTACCGCTGGGTATATCATCATTGGCGTTTCATAAGGATCTTGATCTACTATTTTCTCATACATTTGGAATAAGTTACCATATTTTGCTTTGATAACACCTTGACCTAATTTTCTAACTAATACTTTATCGTTTACATCTAAACCATTTACTAAGGCTTCTGTATGACCGTATCTTTCAAATGCTGAAGCAAAATCTAAATAAACTGCTTCACCCGTTTTGTTTACGCCAAAACCTGCATCACATCTTTCTTTTGCTGCTCTTGAAGCTACATCTCTAGGCACTAAATTACCGAATGCTGGGTATCTTCTTTCTAAGTAATAATCTCTTCTATCTTCTGCTAATTCTTTTGGTGCCATTGAACCATTTCTGATTTTCTCAACATCTTCCATATGTTTTGGAACCCAAATTCTACCATCATTTCTCAATGACTCAGACATTAATGTCAACTTAGACTGATGATCTCCAGATCTTGGAATACAAGTTGGATGAATTTGCGTATAACATGGATTGGCAAAGTAAGCACCTTTTCTGTATGCTTTCCAAGCTGCTGTTACGTTAGAACCCATTGCATTGGTAGATAAAAAGAATACATTTCCATAACCACCTGTAGCTAATACGACTGCATGTGCTGAATGTCTTTCTATTTCTCCTGTAATTAAATTTCTTGCTATTATTCCTCTAGCTTTTCCGTCTACTATAACTACGTCTAACATTTCGTGACGGTTCAACATTTCTATTTTCCCCATACCTATTTGACGACTCATCGCAGAATAAGCTCCTAAAAGTAATTGCTGACCAGTTTGCCCTGCTGCATAAAATGTTCTAGAAACTAAAACACCTCCAAAAGAACGATTGGCTAATAAGCCACCATATTCTCTAGCAAAAGGTACTCCTTGCGCAACACATTGATCTATAATATTTGCAGAAACTTCTGCTAATCTGTATACGTTTGCTTCTCTAGATCTATAATCGCCACCTTTTACGGTATCATAAAATAATCTGTAAGTAGAATCTCCATCACCTTGATAGTTTTTTGCTGCATTGATACCTCCTTGTGCTGCAATAGAATGAGCACGTCTTGGAGAATCTTGAAAGCAAAGAGATTTTACATTATACCCTAATTCAGCTAAAGATGCTGCTGCTGCACCACCTGCCAATCCAGTTCCTACTACTATTACGTCTATTAAACGTTTGTTTGCAGGGTTTACTAAATTGATATTATCTTTATAATTGGTCCATTTATCTTTAAGTGGTCCAGTAGGTACTTTTGAATTTAATTCTGACATTATAATGATTATTTATTAGTGAGCTAAAAAATGGAAAATGGCAATAAATGCAAACATTGCAGGTACTAAAATACCAAATACCGTTCCAGCTTTTTGCAAAATGGGTGTGTATCTATTATGATTGAAACCAACCGACTGAAAAGAAGATTGAAAACCATGTAATAAGTGTAGTGCTAACATTATAAATGAGATAATATATAATACTACTCTGATTGGATCTTGAAATTTATGAACCAATTCTGGGTAATATCTGAAAATACCATCATGCATTCCTGTCATATCACCATTTACAAATTTGGTTACTACTTCTGGAATCCAAAAATCGTAAAAGTGCATTGCTAAAAAAGCTAAAACGGTTAATCCTGAAATAATCATATTTCTAGACATCCAAGTTGAATTAGCTGCACCGTTATTTACTGCATATTTTACATCTCTTGATCTTCTGTTCTTTAATTCTAAAACCATACCCATTATAAAGTGGAATACTACAGAAAATATAAGAATCGGTTGCATTACAAACTGAACCATGGGATTGGTACCCATAAATTGAGAAACTTCATTGAAAGCATCTGGACTAAAAACAGACAGTGCATTGATAGAAACATGTTGTAATAGAAAGAGCATTAAAAACAAACCAGAAAGAGCCATAAAAACTTTTCTTACTATTGATGATGTGCTTGACATAATTATTTTGTTATTTTAAGCCACAAATGTAATATCTGTTTTCATTAAAAACAATGATACATATCAACAATTTTGGCAAAGTTTACTATTTGTAATTATTCTAAATAATAAATTGAACAATAGCTTTTATTATTAATTCACAAAAACTGTTCTAGCTATTCTCATAGCCTCTTCAAAAGCATCTAAATCTAGGTGGCCCAAATTTTCTTCTCCAAAAGCATTAATAAAATGTTCCGTTGGCATATTTCCTAATAAATCGTCTTTTGCCATTGGGCAGCCACCATAACCAAAAATGGCCGTATCAAATCTTCTACAACCGTTTTTATAAGCTGCTTTAATTTTTTCTCTCCAATTGTGAGGGTGCGTATGTAAATGTGCGCCAAATTCTAATTCAGGATAGTCACTCGTTAATGTTTTAAATAAATAAGTAAGTAACTCTGGCGTAGCAACACCAACAGTATCTGAAAGAGAAAATATATTGATTCCTAACTTACTTAATTTTTCTGTCCATTCTTCTATTAATTCTGGAGAATAAGGGTCGCCATAAGGATTTCCAAAACCCATAGACAAATAAATTACCAACTCTTTCTCGTTTTTTAAACAAGACTCTTGTAAAGCTTTTACTTTATCAAATGCTTGTAAAATAGTTGTATTGGTATTTCGCTGTTGAAATGTTTCTGAGATAGAGAATGGATAACCTAAATAATCTATCTCTTTGTGTTTTACTGCTTCTTCCGCTCCTCTCAAATTTGCCGTTATTACTAATAATTTGGATTTCGTTTCAGACAAATTAACACTTTTAATTATTTCTAAAGTGTCTCTCATTTGAGGAATCGCTTTTGGGGAAACAAAACTGCCAATATCTATTGTATCAAAACCAACTTTCAATAATTGATTAGTATATTTTAGCTTCAATTCTGTTGGAATGAAAGTCTTTATACCTTGCATAGCATCTCTAGGACATTCTATTACTTTTATCATTTGGTTTTTTTATGGTAATTTCTTCAAAGATACAAAATCCATTTTAGTTTATTGTATGCTTGAGAAATATTAGAAAATAGAAATTATGTATTATAGACCAGTTATTAAACTCTTTGTAAACAAAGGTTTTAGCTTTTTGTTTAGATTTGACAATGATTTAGGAAGATAACACTAAATTTATAAGATAATAATTTAGAGTGTTTTTTTTTAAAAATAAAATAATTAAATAGTCTCAAGATATAACCAATGCTTACATTATATTTGCAACCAATAAACTATAATTATGATAAAGTTAAAAGGTGCCAATTTCATAGAAAGAGCTATTGATAAAAATGAAGTTTTTATTCCTGAGGAGTTTACTGAAGAACAAATCATGATAAAAAATATGGTAGAGGATTTCTGTATCAAAGAAATTCATGAGCCTATGGCAAAAAGAGGAAGAGAACTATATGCTACAGATGAAGCAGACAGAAAAGAAGTTGAAAAACTTTTGGAAAAATCTGCTGGATTAGGATTATGTGGTATTGCCATAGCTGAAAGGTTTGGCGGTATGAACCTTGACTTTAATACAGGATTAATTTTTTCTGAAGCAATTGCTGCTGGTTTTTCTTTTGCGACAACTATTGGCGCACAAACATCTATAGGTTCTTTACCGATTGTTTATTATGGAACAGAAGAACAAAAAGCTAAATATTTACCTGGCGTTGCAAATGCCAGTATTAAAGCTGCTTATGCATTAACGGAACCTTCAGCTGGTTCAGATGCAAATTCTGGAAAATCTAAAGCCATTTTATCCGGAGATGGTAAGCACTATATTTTGAATGGACAAAAAATGTGGATTACCAATGGTGGTTTTGCAGAAATATTTATTGTTTTTGCAAAAATTAATGAGGATAAAAACTTATCTGCTTTTATCATAGAAAAAGCTTTTGGTGGTGTAACTATTGGTGCAGAAGAAAAAAAATTAGGTATTAAAGGTTCTTCTACCGTTCAAGTATTTTTTAATGATTGTAAAGTTCCAGTAGAAAATTTATTATCTGAAAGAGGAAAAGGATTTAAAATTGCTTTAAATATTTTAAATTCTGGTAGAATAAAATTAGCTGCAGGCACTACTGGTGGTAGTAAATTTGCTATTACTAAATCAGTGAAATATGCTATTGAAAGAGAGCAATTTGGACAAAGTATTGCTAATTTTGGTGCTATTAAATATAAAATAGCAGAAATGGCAACAAATACATTTACTTGTGATAGCGCTGTTTATAGAACGGGTAAAAATATTGATTTAAAAACTGACGAATTTATAAAAGAAGGTATTTCCCCTTCTGAATCTAAATTAAAAGCTTTAAGAGAATTTGCTATAGAATGTGCTATTTTAAAAGTAAAAGGTTCTGACAACGCAGATTACTGTGTAGATGAAGCTTTACAGATTCATGGCGGCATGGGTTATTCTGTGGAAACAGGGATAGAAATGGGCTATAGAGATGCTCGTATTACTAGAATATATGAAGGAACCAATGAAATAAATAGATTACTTTCTGTTGCAGAATTAGGGAAAAGAGCCGTTATTTCTAAAGAATTAGACTTAAAAAAAGCAGGTAAAAAAATACCTGGGCAATTAATCAAAAAACTATTACCCTTTAATCATGAAAATGATTTTGAAATTATTTCTAACATGAAATCAATATTTTTGTTATTGTTAGATGCTACTGGTAGAAAATACAAAAAAGAATTAGAACATGAACAAGAAATTGTTTTGAACCTTTCTAATTTATTAGCAGAAGCATTTACAGCCGAATCAGCCTTTTTAAGAGTTCAAAAACTGAAAGATGTTAAAGATTTTGATCAAGAGAAATTGGATGTAATGAAAGCGATGGTTAAAATAAATATTTATAACGCTTTGGCAATTGTTAGAAATTCTAGTAAAGAAATAATTGACACTTACGCCACTGGTTTTGAAAAGAAAAAGATGTTTTATTTAGTGAAATTATTAACTAAAAAATATGACATTAACCCAACTGCTTTAAGAAGAAAAGTTGCTGATTATGTAATTAAAGAGAAAGCGTATTGTTTTTAAGATTGACTGATAAGGTTAAATAAATACCACTTACCTATTCATCTCTTGTTGAAAGGCTGCTAAAAACTGTGATAAATGAAGACCATCTACTAAGGCATGATGCGCTTCTACAGAAATAGATAGAACTCTTTTATTGTCTTTCTTAACTGCTTTACCAAAAGTGATTTTAGGCACTGTATCTTCTGTATTAAAATTTCTTGGATGAGATAAGCCCGTAAAATTACTCCAAGGCAATGAGGAGAAATGAATAACATCTAATCTCAAAGCTTCTCCTTTCAATCTTAAACCACTTGAATTCTTAACTTCTTCAATCTCTTGCTGTAATGCGTTATTGAATACTTGAAAGTCTGAAGAAAATTTCATAAAGGAAAATCCAAAAGTTCCATCTTCTCTTGCCAAAGTAGAGCCCGCATGGATTTTATCATACAAAACAACTTCTTTATTTAAAATCCTTAATTTGAATTCTTCTACTTTATTAACAGCTATAATTGCTTTATGAAGATAATATGCAAAAAATGATACTTTATCTTTTTTTGCTTTTTCGTAGGCTTTAGTACAATCTATTTCTGTTACTATTCCAAAATAGGGATTATCATATTTCGAAAAGAATTCAAAATGTTCTTTTCTATTCCAATGTTCAATGTCTATTATTTTCATTATTTGATACGAATTTTTAAGGATTACAAAGGTAATACAAAATTATTTTTCTCCTATAACTTAAACCACCTGAAAGACAAATATAAATTTGTTCATTCAGGTGTTTCGTAATTTTAAATTTCAATCTTAAATATTGTTTGATTTAAGCTTATAATGATAGATATTAGATACCGCTAAAACACCAAACATCACTAAAGGTATTATAGCATTAGCTATTGGGTCACCTGCCGATAAATGTGCAATAAATGCAGAAATTAAAGTAATTCCAAATCCTGCATAGGCCCATTCTTTTACTCTACTACTTAGCATTGGCAGCAATAAAACGATACCACCAATAAGTTTTGCAATTCCTAATTCCATTCTAAAAGAATCAGAAAACCCAAGATGTTTGAAAGTCTCTGCCATATCAGGATTAATAAAGTATTGAACAGCTGACATGGTCATCATTGCTGTAAAAACTCCAGTTGTTGTCCAGTAAATAATTTTTGTCTTTTTCATTTGTTTTATTTTTTAAGTTAAATTAATTTATGCAAACCTATACAAATTTTAAGCTCTGTGCATTAATCTATATTAAGAAGTAAAATTTAGTTCTTTTTTAATCTATCACCTTTTGCTTTACTTAAGGCTTCTGGAGTAATTCCCAGATAAGATGCAATCAATTTTTGTGGAACTCTTTGTACTATGTCTGGATAAGTTTCTGTAAAATGTTCGTAGCGTTCTATTGCAGAAGAACTCATCAACCTAATGATTCTATTTTGTAAAACAGCCATACGATTCATTACACTTTGAACATTTGTTTCTTCACTGTTAATTTCTATTGTTTTATTTCTTACTAATAAAGTAGCATCTTCTAAAACATCTATAAACAATTCACTAGGCTTATTTACGGGTGTTGCATCTCCAATAATCCAATTTTCTGGCGCAAACAAATAAATATGTTCTTTCCCTTTTTCATCTATACTGTAACTACGGAGCAAACCAGACACAACAGTATAGACTTTAGTATTAAAATCTCCTTTTCGTTGCAGAATTTGTCCTTTTTTTACTTTAATCATTTTCATGGTGAAATAAAGGTAGTGTTATTTTGGAAATGAGTGCAATCTTTTAAAACACTCCTTAATTTATAGATTTTCTGATTACTATATTTACATAGCAGAACTTATTTTTATCTATTTATTGTATAGACACGCTATGACATAAAAAAAGGCTTAGAAAATATCTAAGCCTTTATAATTTATAAAAATATTATGTATTAATCTTTAGCAGGTTTTTCTAACAAAGCCTTTCTAGAGAATACAAACTTCTTTTTTCTATCATCAAATTTAGTGATTTTTACTTGCATAGCATCACCTTCTTTAATTCCAGTATCTTTCATATCGTTAGTTCTATCCCAAGATATTTCAGAAATATGAACTAATCCTTGTTGACCAGGTAAAAACTCTACAAATGCACCGAATTCAGCAATTTTCTTAACAACCGCATCATAAGTAGCACCAATTTCTGGTTTTGCACAAATACCTTCTATCCAAGTAATAGCTTGAGCTAAACTGTCAGCATCATTACTCATTATTTGAACGATTCCTTCTTTAGCATCTGCATCTTCAGAAACATTTAAGTCTGCCCCTGTTACCATTTGAATTTCTTTTATCATTTTTCCTCCAGGTCCTATTACAGTTCCTATCATATCTTCTGGAATTCTAATTTCAGTAATTCTTGGAGAGTGTCCTTTCATGTCATCATTAGAAACAGTAATTACTTTCTCCATTTCACCTAAAATATGTGCTCTACCAGCTTTAGACTGCTCTAATGCTTGCGTTAATATCTCATAAGACAAACCTTTTACTTTAATATCCATTTGTACCGCTGTGATACCATCTGTAGTACCAGCAACTTTAAAATCCATATCTCCTAAGAAATCTTCATCTCCTAAAATATCAGATAATACAGCAAATTCTCCTGACTCATTAGTAATTAAACCCATTGCAATACCAGAAACACCTTTTTTGAAACCAATACCAGCATCCATCATTGCCATAGAACCAGCGCAAACTGTAGCCATAGAAGACGAACCGTTAGATTCTAAAATATCAGATATTACTCTAATTGTATAAGGACTATCAGCAGGAATCATATCTTTCAATGCTCTCCAAGCTAAATTACCATGACCAATTTCTCTTCTACTAGTTCCTCTTGGAGGTCTAGCTTCACCAGTTGAGAATGTTGGGAAATTATAATGTAACATGAATTTTTCATATCCACTAATAAAAGCACCATCAATCATTTTTTCTTCTCTCTTAGAACCTAAAGTTACAGAAGTTAAAGATTGAGTTTCTCCTCTTGTAAACAATGCAGAACCGTGAGTAGCTGGTAAATAATCAACCTCAGAAGCAATATTTCTAATGTCAGTCGTTTTTCTACCGTCTAATCTAACGCCTTGCTCTAAAACTACTTTTCTTACAGCAGCTTTTTGTGTTTTCTTGAAATACATGTTTAATAAGAAAGATTTTCCTGCTGCATCATCACCCATGTTTTCTATGAATTCTGTTTTTATAGCATCAAAAAGATCTCCTCTTTTGTATTTACAATCAATTCCTTGACCTGCAATATCAACATATTTATCAAATGCAAATTCTTTAATAGCAGTATATAAATCTTCATCAGCATCTTCATGATCGTAAATCCTATCAGATAAACCAGTTTCAGCTTTAATTTCTCTCATTAAAGTACATTGCTTCTTAATCGCTTCATGACCAAAACGCATAGCATCCATCATTTCTGATTCAGAAATTTCAGCCATTTCTCCTTCTACCATTATAATAGAATCAAAAGTTGCTGCTACCATTAAATCTACATCACAAGACTCCATTTGAGTTTTTGTTGGGTTGATTATCCATTCACCTTCCAATCTCCCAACTCTTGCTTCAGAAACAGGTCCATCAAAAGGAATATCAGAAGCTGCAATTGCTGCAGAAGCTGCAAAACATACTAATGAATCTGGCATTGTTTCACCGTCAGTAGAAAATAATCTTAGAGACATTACTGTATTTGCGTGAAAATCTTCTGGAAATAAAGGTCTTAAAGCTCTATCTACCAATCTCATTGATAAAATTTCATGATCCGAAGGTCTAGCTTCTCTTTTTAAGAACCCACCAGGAATTTTCCCTGAAGCTGAGAAGTATTCTTTATAATCTACAGTTAAAGGCAAAAAATCTACATCTTTCGATGCGTCTTTGTTTGCAACGATTGCTGCTAAAATTTTTGTTTTTCCACACGTAAGCATCACTGCACCATCTGCTTGTTTTGCTAATTTTCCTGTTTCAATAGAGATAACGTTTCCGTTTCCTATATCAACAGTTTTATTAATTACTGCCATTATATTGTTTTTATTTGATAAATTATAAACACAAGAACTGTCTCACTAAAGCGTTTAATGAGGTGTTTACATACTACTTTGATGTCCAAAAATAAAAAATGCCGTTGAAAAAAAAATTCAAGGCACTTTTTTAATTTCTATCTTCTTAACTTTAATCTTTTAATCAATTCTCTATATGCTAATATATCTTTGTTAGCCATATATTTAAGTAATTTTCTTCTTTTAGCTACCATAGTAGTTAAAGCTTTTGTATTAGAATAATCTTTTTTGTTATCCTTTACATGCTCTGTTAAATACTTGATTCTAGCTGTAAATAAAGCCACTTGAGATCCTACTGAACCTGTGTTAGTTTCTTTTCCACCGTACTCTGCAAAAATTTGTTTTTTTACGTCTGCTGATACTTTTTCCATAAAGTTTATTATTATTATTTTCTTCAATTAAGGCGCAAAGATACTTAATTCTTTTATTAATTATCGCTTTTATTAAAATATTTTTCGACCATCTTCTTTCCTTTCTTTTTACCATTTAAAGTAAGAACAACCATTATAGATGCCTTCTGTTATACAATCCTTTAAATTTCTAAGCAAATTAATTCCTGCACAGTTCTTTTTATAAATTTATTATAAGAATACTATCTTAAGAGTGTTAGATTTCCTATTAGATTCTCTTTCTCAATTTTTCCATTTTTGATATAGTTAACATAATAAACATAAACACCCATTTCTTGTGGAATATTTTTATAAGTCCCATCCCATCCTTCATTATAATCGTTAGACTGGAAAATGATTTCACCCCATTTGTTTACAATAATTATTTCATAAAATTCATAACCTTCACAAGATGTCATCACTCTAAACACATCATTATTATCAATTGTAGTACCCGGAGTGAATCCAGTCGGTAATTTTGTAACACAGTTAGCTACACAGTCTTCTATAACTATCTCAAATTCACCTTCTAGAACACAGTTAGTTCGACTTTCAATAAGACTTACAGAATATATCCCACTACCATCAACTGTTAAATACTGACCTATTTGGCCATTACTCCATTGATAATTATAGCCATTGTAATCTACAAAAATTAATGAACTATCACTTAAACATCTAGTAATATCTCCCATAGGATTTAAAATGTCATGAGGTTCATAAACAGCAATATAAGATTCAGCTACAAATGTATTGCCACATCCATCATTCATTATGACACTATAAAAATTTCCAGTCAAACTAGTATTTAAAGGACTAATAACAAGTTTACTAGTTTGAGTTCCTGTATAAATACCTACATCTAAAAGATTCAAAAATCCTGTCCCATTATTTAATTGCCATTGATAACCGTGCATGTTTAATGCAGTCATTTCAATTTCAATATTAAAACTTTCACACACTATAATCGAGTCTGGAATTATTCCTGGTATACCTACATTGTTGATTGTTAAACCTAATGCTACTATACTATCACAGCCTAATGAAGATCCACCCACTATTGTATGGGTCGCTACATTGTTTGAGGCCGTATAAGTCACACCGTCTATCCAGTTAAAACTATTACAAGCTGTTTGATTATCTATGCCATTCGCTGTTAAATTTATTGTAAGATCTAATGTTACGATACTATCACAACCTACTGCATTTGTTAAAGTATCTGTTGCTGTATTGTTTGTCGTAATATATGTATTGCCATCTATCCAGTCATAGCTATCACAGCTGGTAATTACATCAGTACCTATCGTTGAATAGTTGATCG
>CAWVRT010000059.1:0-12507 GCA_963932515.1 uncultured Chitinophagales bacterium | reverse complement strand
TTGCCATTTCCATCTGTTGCAGTTAATACAATATTTGTAGTTCCTGGTGCTAATGTAGTACCTGCTGGAGGTAATTGTGTTATCGTTGGTACTACCGTTGGTGAACCACAGTTATCTGAAACAGTTGCTAAACTAGTATAGTCTGGCACTGTGAAAAGACACGACCCATCAACTGAACCAGTTTGATTCCCAGGACAAGTAATTGTTGGGTTTGTGTTATCAGCTCTTTCTAAACTGAATTCACAGTTTGCTGTATTGCCACTTTCATCTGTTGCAGTTAATACAATAATTGTAGATCCTGGTGCTAATGTAGTACCTGCTCCCGGTAATTGTGTTATCGTTGGTGAACCAGTACAGTTATCTGAAGCAGTTGCTAAACTAGTATAGTCTGGCACTGTGAAAAGACACGACCCATCAACTGAAACAGTTTGATTCCCTGGACAAGTAATTGTTGGGTTTGTGTTATCACCAATCCAAACAGAAACCCCAGCACTAACAGCTCCCCAGTATCCATTACAAGTCCTTGGTCTTACATAATATGTTGTTGAATTTCCAGGAGAAACAGTTAATGAGGTACCGCTACCGATACTCGTACTTGTTCCAAAAAAACTTGTTTGCCAATACCATGTAATACCACTCCCTGCTGGAGAACCAGACCTAGTTAATGTGCTACTACCTCCAATACATATTGTCCCTCCACCAGTTGGAGCTGCAGGTGTAACTGGTTTAACTGCCTTGATTTTTAACCTTGTTGAACTAGTGACGTTAGGGCTCCAATTCCAACTGTTACCATTCGACGAACCAGTATACGGGTAGTGTGGCATGACAACTCTTATGGTAAGTGTTGATGAAGAAGTATATCTATTAAAAACAGACACATTGCCATTTGCACGCCAACCACATGTACTTTCTCCATCAAAATTATATAAATTAACACCACTCGAATTATCGAAAAGTACATAATCTGCATCCCAGCTACCATCATAACAACCAGAAAAACGATACTCCACTCCTTCACATGCAGAAAAGGTATTATAATCTCCTGGGCCTATATTATCAGTGCCAGAAGTATAAGAACCATCTCCTGCCATTATAATTCCTCTATCATTATTTCCAGGCCAATTTAATGCCTGGCTAAAAAGATCCATTTGGAGAGTAAAGGTTATTAGTAAAATGAGTAGTGTTTTTTTCATAATGTCGTATTAAGGTTATATTTATGAGCTTCATATCTAACTAGCAGATAATTGTCAAAGCCAAATATAATAATAAAAATTAAAAAGAGTCAATATAACCAAAATATAATGGGTTTGAACAGATTTACTAATTCGCCAACAATGCCCTAAACTGTAATTCATTTGTTTTCATTCCTTTGTTATAATAAAAATTTGCTATGCTATCATACTTCATTTTACTGTTTAATTCAAACAAGTTATAATGAATTAATACCTGATTAGGGAACTTCTCATCCATAGCTAATAAAATACTATTTGCCTCCATATTCCTTTTATTATTAAATAACACCTCCAATAACTTAAAATGACTTTGCTCATCATAAGGTTCTAATTCTAAATATTTTAGATAATCATACACGGCAATAGAATCCTGATGAATCCGCTTAGCCCAATCAGCCATGTATAAATAAGGTTCCGACAAATAACTCGAATCTAAAGCATAACTTTGAACAAAAGCACTTTGTGCTTCTGAAAATTCCCCTATCATATAATATGCTTTCCCTAAGTAATGAAAATTATTAAGGTATTCATCATAAATATTTATTGAATTCCGAAACTTTAATATACTTTTATCTAGGATTTTTTTTCTTGATAAACTTTTTAAATCAGTAATTTTTTCAGCTTCATTGAGTAAAAATTCTCCATAAAGACTATTAGCCACAGCAGAATTTGTAAGATATTTTAGATCATTTTCGAACAAGATTGTCCTATTCTTCCATAAAGAATTACGGTAAACAAGATAAGAAATTGAAAAAAATAAAAATAAACTTATGAAAATACAACTCCATACATTACACTTAAACTTCAAGTATGTCCACATAAAAAAAGCAGCAATAAGCATTACAAAACCTAAAGAAGAAACATAAGCTAATCTTTCCGCTACAATTCCAGCAATGGGAGCCATTAGATTTGAGTAGGGAACTAAATTTACAAGCATAAAAACAATTCCAAATGAAAGTAATTTTCTTTTTTTGAAATTATAAAAAGCTACTAGTAAAAGTATGATTATAATTACTAAACCTATATAGAATTCAAAGGAGTTAAAATTTGCTATTTGCATTTTGTCATACCCATAATAAAACAATAATGGATAAGGTAAAATGAGTTTTTGCAGATAGAATTTTACAGTGATTATGGCTGTTGGGATTCTGTGTTCATAATTCCAATTTTCTATTAATGGGTTTTCTAAAAATAACACCGGTCTATCTACTCTATTTTCTTCTATTACAGAAGTTACTTCTGTAATATTATAGCTTGCTGTATTTCTTAAATTTCCTTTAGAAACTAATGAAAATACTAGCATTAAAACAAAGCCAACTGAGATTATTCTTTTTGTAGGCAATAACGCTTCTTTACTTAGCCGTTTTTGATACAAATAATATAGTAAAATTGCAAATCCTAAAAGACTAGAAACGATTACAGGAATATCTTTATTGAACTCTGAGAGTATTACAATTGGCACAATTAACAATAACGGCTTAAAATAAATATTTGAGAAATACAAACCAATAAATAATATTTCTATACCTGTTGGAGTTCCAAATTGATTTATAAAAGAACTACTAAAAATAACATACAAAACTACAGAGAACCATTGCCACTTTTTTTGCTGAATATATTCAGTATTAATAACTATTAAAAAAAGATAGGCTACTATTAATAAGTTTTGATTTTCTAAAAGCACGCTCATTAAGGAAGTGCAAATGAAAGCAAATCCGGAAATTTTAAAAACATCTTGTTGCTTTTTAACAAAAACTAAGCTCCAAATTAATAACAAGAACACCGCAATAAATAAATAGTATATTTTTAAAAAAAATGCACTACCCAAAACTACCACACTCACCAAAAGAATGGAGTTGATAATGTCCTTTGTTTGTAAAAATTCTAATTGTTTCTGTTTTAGCCAATTTCTATTTTCTGAGAATAAAAAGTAAATAAATAACATCAAAGCGCAAGTCGATGTAAAAAGTAAAACGATTTCATTTGTTTGAATACTCAAAAAATAGGCGTTTAAACTCGTAGCTGCAATACTAAACAATAAAGGAAATAATAATTTCTTATGATCTATAAAAATCAAATAAGTCATAGGAATAATTATGGAAAAAAGCACAGTAGCATTTTTAGACAATATACTTAGACAAAATATTCCCAATACAAAAAACCACTTAATCACTTTTTTTATACCACTCTCTTTTGGTTTGATAGACATAGCAAAAATCAATGCTAATAGACCAAACAACAAGCTCAAAATTTCATCTCTATTTTTGATACTTGCAACTACTTCTGTATGAATTGGATGTACAGCAAACAAAATAGCCACCAATACAGCAAAGTAATAGGAACTAGCTGGTTTTAGTTTTCGAACAAAAAAGAAAATGAGTAAACAGGTTATTGCATAAAGGAATACATTAATGGCATGAGAAACGGAAGCTCTTTCACCAAATAAACTATGTTCTAATGCAAAACTTACATGGGTTATCGGTCTGTAACCATACTGATAGCCCATTTCATCTTCATAATAATAAGATTTAAAAATTTCTGGAATAGCAGCGATTCCTTTTGAAGTTAACTTGTGATTTTGTGTTACTAAATTATCATCTAAATTATAATCATTTAGCATTGTATTGGAATAAATAGCAAATGCAAAAATAAAAATTATTATAGCCCAATGCTTCTCTGATAATTTGGATAAAATATTTCGCACACAACAAATATGCTAATTTTATTTCACAATTATATAATCAATGCCAAAATGACACTTTTAATTGCTTGGTACACAATTTGAAACCCTGCTTATTATAATTTAATCCATAGAAAATAAAACAATCATGAGTAATACAGCACAAAAAGGAAAGATTAATGTTACGGCAGAAAATATTTTTCCAATAATTAAGAAATTTTTATATTCAGACCAGGACATTTTTTTAAGAGAATTAATTTCTAATGCGACAGATGCTACTCAGAAATTAAAAATGCTTTCTAAGAAAGGAGATATTAAAGGCGATTTAGGTGATTTAACAATTGAAGTTAAATTAGACAAAGAAGCTAAAACAATTACTTTTTCTGATAAGGGAATTGGAATGACAGCTGAAGAAATTAAAAAATATATTACTGAAATTGCTTTTAGTTCTGCTGAAGAGTTTGTAACAAAATTTGAAGGCGTTGAAGATAAAGCACAAATTATAGGTCACTTTGGTTTAGGATTCTATAGTGCATACATGGCTGCTTCAACGGTAGATATTATTACTAAGTCTTATAAGGACGAGCCAGCAACTAAATGGACTTGTGATGGTAGCCCAGAATATACTATTGAAGAGCATGACAAGAAAGAAAGAGGAACAGATATCGTACTACACATTGCGGAAGATTCTTTAGAATTTTTAGAAGAATCAAAAATCTTAGGCTTATTAGGTAAATACTGTAAGTTTTTACCAATCCCAATTCAATGTGGGGAGGAAAAGTATACAGAAGGAGAAGGCGATGATGCGGTTGAAAAAACAAAACCTAGAATCATTAATAATACAAATCCTACTTGGAAAAAGCAACCAACTGAATTGTCTGATGAGGATTATTTAGCTTTTTATAGAGAATTGTATCCTATGGCGGAAGATCCATTATTTTGGATTCATATGAATGTAGATTACCCGTTTAATTTGACAGGAATTTTATATTTCCCAAAATTGAGTAAATCTATTGAAGTTCAGAAAAATAAAATTGGTTTATACTCTAACCAAGTATTTGTAACAGACAATGTAGAAGAAATTGTACCTGAATTTTTAACTTTACTCCATGGGGTAATTGATTCGCCAGATATTCCTTTAAATGTTTCTCGTTCTTATTTACAAAGTGATAGCAATGTAAAGAAAATTACTTCTCACATTAGCAAGAAGGTTGCAGATAAATTGAATGATTTATTTAAAACTGATAGAAAATCTTATGAAGAGAAATGGGAAAGCATAGGTGTTTTTGTGAAATATGGTATGATAAGTGATGCTAAATTTTTTGATAGAACAACGAAATCTTGTTTACTAGAAAATGTAGAAAAAGAGTTTTTCACAATTGACGAATACAAAGAAAAAATTAAAACGACCCAAACGGATAAAAACAAAAAAGAGATCTTTTTGTACAGTAATGATGTAGAAATTCAAGATGCATATATTGAAGCTTGTAAAGCTAGAAGTTATGATGTTTTAAAAATGGATGTAATGATAGACAACCACTTTATGCAACATTTAGAGCAAAAAGAAAGCGATGTTCAGTTTAAAAGAGTAGATGCTGACACAATAGATAATTTGATTGAAAATGATGAGAAGATAGAATCTGTTCTTTCTGACAAAGAGCAAGAAACTTTAAAAACTGCTTACATGGAAGCCGTTAATGACCCAACTATTGTAATAGAGTTAAAAGCGCTTTCACCAAACGATATGCCGGTAATGATTACGCAAAGTGAATGGATGCGTAGAATGAAAGAAATGCAATCTATGGGTGGCGGTATGAACTTTATGGGCAACATGCCAGACCAAGTGAATATTGTAGTAAACACAAACCATGCATTGGCTTCTAAGGTTTTAAAATCTAAAGCTAAGAAACAAGAAAAAATTCAACAGCTAATTGATATTGCTTTATTAAGTCAAGGTTTATTGAAAGGTAAAAAAATGACTGAATTTATTAATAGAAGTTTTGAAGTAATGGGTGAGTAAGCAAATTAAAAGATAAACAAATTTTATAAAGACCTGGTAATTTATTACTGGGTCTTTTTGGTTTTAACTGTTAGCTTCTAGCATCTGGAAACTAGCTGCTCGCTAAAAATACCCACTCAAATTTTTTTATTTAATCAAAGAAATAGAACCACTAACATTAAAAATCTGTTGATTTTTCTTGGCAGTTGCTTGAATTTTATAAATATAACTATCTATTCGTTGTGGTGTATCTTTATAAGTTCCGTCCCAAGCTTTATAGTTTTTATCACTTCTAAAAATCTCTTCTCCCCATCTGTTAAATATCGAAATAGAAATTTCTTCAAAATCATATTCATTAACGATTCTAAACAAATCATTTACGCCATCTCCATTTGGAGAAAATCCTGTAGGTAAATAAATATTTATTTCAGGAACTAATACAATTACCCTAACAGAATCATAAGAAGAACAACTATTCGAATCTGTTCCTAAAACAATATAATTAAAGGTTTCTTCTGGAGTTATCTCTAATATAGAATTAGTTCCTCCTAGATTCCAAGAATATGTTTGTCCTCCCGTTGCTTGCAAAATAACTGATTCTTCAATCTCGATTGTTGTATCATTTCCTGCAAAAATATTCGGTAAAGGGTTTACTAATAATTCTTGAACATAAGTAATACTATCACAACCACCAACAGAAGGAATAGGAGATTTATATTCTCCAGCTTGGTTTTGATTTATACCAAAAATTAATTCACTTTCACCAATACAAATTTCTATTGGATCTAAAACGGAATCATAAGGGTTAATGAAAACTACTTGTTGTGCTGTTGTAAAACTATCACAACCATGAAGAGATGTAGTATTTAAATAATTTGTAGTTACTTGAGTTATATCATTTGTACAAATGGTTGTCAATGGAATTGTATCGGGATCGATATATCTTACTGTATTGTGTTCAAAAACGCTATCACAACCCATAGCAGTATATAAGGTATCCGTGAAATCTAAGGCATTTAAAGCAATGTTTGTACAACTATCGATAATTACGATATCAATCGGTGCTAAATAAGTTACCAAAGTATATGCATAAAAACTATCGCAAATTAAAGTTGTTCTAAATGTATCTATTGTTGTTTGCGCTAATGCAGCATTATTTGTGCAATTTACATTGATTGTATCTATAGCAGGTGTTATATAAATAGTCGTTTCGTAATTGTAAAAACTATCACATGTTAAAACGTTTGGAATCGTACCTATTACAATCGTTCCAACATCTAATGGATTGTTTGAACAAACTACCATTGTATCGGTGGTAGGAACTGTATAAATAGTCGTTTCAAAATTATAAAAACTATCACATGTTAAAACGTTTGAAATAGTATCTATTACAATAGTACCTAAAGCTAAAGGGTTGTTTGAACAGACGATAGTTGTATCTGTGTTTGGCACTATATAAATAGTCGTTTCAAAATTATAAACACTATCGCAAGTTAAAAAATTTAGAATTGTATCTACTACAGCTGTTCCTACATCTAATGGGTTGTTTGAACAAACAGTTGTGGTATCTGTTGTAGCCGGAGCTAAAATTATTAAATTAGTATAAACTAACGAATCACAAGTGCTGGCATTTTGAAAAGTATCAATATATATATTAGCCGTGTTTTGCCAAGCATTTTGTAAAAACGCACTGTCAGAAAAACAAATAACAGTATCTCTATTTGAAAACAAAGAATCACCTAAAACTAATTCCGTTTGGTAATATAAACTGTCACAACCAAAAACACTTAAAATGGTATCATAATAAGTTCCTGTTGTAGATTCTATGTTTCCAAATATTGTAGTAGAATCATTAAAACAAATGTCAATTAAGTCTAAAATAGGGCTTACTGGAGTATTTGTAATATTTATAGTGTCAGAAACAATACAAACTTCTCCAAAAAAGATATCGTCAATGGCAAAATCATTATTCCCAGCGATAGTATGATTGTATATGCATAAATCTACAATTGTACTTGCGCCAGAATTCCAAGTTTGATTATATTCTTGCCAATTACAAGCAGCAAATTGCGGACTAAAATTTGTTCCAATTTGCACGCCATTCAATTCGAAATATAATGATGAAACATTTGAAGCATTAGTATTTTCTACACTAGTAGCCCAAATAGAAAAATAATAATTTGAATTTGGGTTAACAGTAATTGTTTGACACCAAACAGATTGATTTGCCGTATTAGACCCATTGACTATCATCATATTTCCTGCACCTGTAGTATGATCTCCACAGAAGGGAAAATTGTTATGGACTAAACTCGGTGAAGAAGAAACTGCATATGTACCAGCATTTGACAATTGGCCCCAAGTACCACCTGTTCCAACAATATAATCTGTTGTAAAATTTACATTACCTGATTCAAACCCAGAATTTACAACTAAGTTAGTAGTGTCAAAATTAGACGATTGACACCAAAAAGTTCCCGTACTTGTTGCTAAAAAAGTACTATTAGTAGAATTATTTTGCCATAAGTATTCATCGAATATTCCTGCATCTAAAAGTATATTTACTGGACCACAAATTAAAGTATCGTTACCCAAATCCATCTCACAAGTTGAGCAAATTTGAACATTTAAGTTTAAAGTGACTATAGAATCACAACCTTGAGCAGAAACTAAAGTATCTTGATAAGTTCCTAAAATATGTAAATATTGATTATCAAAAAAGAAAGAATCACCATCACAAATGGTTTCATTTAAAATTGTATCTAATGAAACTAATGAATTTTGTAAAGAATTTATCCATATAATATTTGCCATTGAATTTCCTGCACCGGGAGTTCCTAAATTTTCTGCTTGGCTTGCCCAGTTAGTTTGTAAATAAGGATTATCATCTGTAATATTTTCATTCTGAAAAAGCAAACTAGAAGCTGAACCTGCAAAAGAAATATCAGAACCGGATAAACTTCCCCAGCTAATGGAATGATAACCAGTCGTTAGATTTGTTGGAGAAACAGTTTGAAAAGCGTCATTGCTATTAGACATTCCTAAAACATCCCAAACAGAACCTCCTGCAGAATAGATAGATCCAGCGTAAGTACTTGAAACATTTCCTCCTGCCGGCACACTTAAATCTGATTCAAAATAAGAAGAATTTGACGGTAAAAAATATACATTATCATTGTTGGCATCGGTTTCATCTATTACAATTCCTGGATAAGGATTTGCTGCATTGTAAATAACGATAATTGTTCCATAAGGAACACATTGCCATTGCTGGTCTGTATTGAATCTTATATGACCACCAGCAATACCGTTTGTACCAAAGAAACCATTATTGTCATCTAGAATCCAAGCTTGTATATTTGCGCAAGAATCTGTACATGTATTTGTGCCGAATACAACAAGTTCAACATATTCATTTGGTGGATTTCCACCTGGACCTTGATTTACTTCATTTATGACTAATTGTGCTGACAAATTAAGAGCCGATACCAAAATAATCAATAAAAAAATAATATGCTTATTCATAACAAGAATTTTATAAAGCATAAAATTAAGCTTTTTGAAATAAACAAGCTAAACAATAAAGCCTATTTGTGAACCAATAAGCTTTAAAATAATTTTTTAATTCAGCGCAATCTATAACTCGCTTTCACGAATCAATAAATTTAATCAATACTCATTTTATCTGAAAAGTGTTACAGGTCCACTTACTTTCATTTGTTTTTTTGTTGTTTTTGCAGTTGCTTCTACATAATAAGTATAATTATCTTCTGCTTGATCTTTTCCATTGTATGTTCCATCCCAAGCTAAATTAGATTCTATTGAAGAAAACACCATTTCTCCCCATCTATTATAAATTCTAATTGAAATATTTTCAAAATCTTCTTCATTTACTATTTTGAAAACATCATTTAAATTATCTGCATTTGGCGTAAAAGCATTTGGTAAAAGCATCTCAACATTTTCGTTTAAAACAAATACAGTAACAGAGCCTGAATCAGTACAGCCAGCAGCATTTTCAACAGCCACAGTATAAATTATTGTGCTTTGTGGAGAAACGGTTATAGAAGCATCTTCTTCACCTGTACTCCAAACGTATATTGCTCCACCAGTTGCAGTTAATGTTGTTTGGTCACCAGCTGCAATTGAAACATCATTTCCAGCACTTACAATTGGCAAATCATTTACTACTAAAACTTGATCTTTAACTATACTATCACAACCTAAAACTGATAAAATTGTATCGGTATAATAATCAGATTCTGTTTCTATATTTCCAAAAATTTCTGCCGATTCTCCAATACATCTATATAAGGTATCTAAATGATAAACATTTATTGCTTCATAAATTGTATTTAATTCATAATAAATACTATCGCAATTTGTTACTGTTCTTAAAGTATCTAAGGTTAAACCTTCATCTCCTTGAACATTTGAACAGATATTCGTTCTAATGACTGATGCCTCTTCAGAAACTGTGAGGTTAGTAATCAATAAAGAATCACACATACTAGAACTACTCAAAGTATCATAATACGTATTTGAAGTGTTTTGCCATGTATTTTGCAAGAAAACACTATCTCCAAAACAAATAGAAGAGTTCACGTTTACAAATAACGATTCAGCAACTTCTAAATATCTTTTTAAATAAATACTATCACAACCTTCTACTGTTCTTAAAGTATCTAAATATAAGCCTTCTTGCGTTTCATTATTTCCAAAAATTAAAGCTGATTCACCAAAACAAGCTTCTACAACTGCGCTATCTACAACACTTGTTTGACTCAAAATATTTATCGTATCTGTAGCGATACAAATTTCACCAAAGAAAATATCATCTAAAGCGAAATCTGCTCCTCCACCTCCTGGAGTGAAATTGGTATTTTCAATACATAATGTAATTGATGTAGCTGAACCAGAATTCCAAGTTGCTTGAAATTCTGTCCAATTACAAACAGTTACAGATGGTAAAAAAGTTGCACCTATAGCAGTTCCGTTTATTGAAAATCTTAATTCTGCCATTTGACTAGGTTGTGTTGAAACACCATCTGCATTGATAGCCCAAGCAGAAAATATATAATCGGTATTTAGATCTACTGTTATTGACTGACACCAAGCATTTGAATTTGGTGCTGAAGATCCGTTGGCTACAAACATATTACTACTTCCTGAAGTATGATCGCCACAAGAAAGAAAATTATTGTGTACCAAACTTGGAGAAGTTGAAATAGCATATTGACTTGGATTTGATAATAAACCCCAAGAACCACCCGTTCCAGGAATATACTCTGTAGAAAAATTTACATTTCCAGATTCAAAATCTCCGTTTACAACCAAGTTTGTAGGATTAAAATTTGTTCCTACACAATAATACTGTCCTGTTCCTGCTGCTGTAAAGGTTTGATTTGTAGAACCATCTTGCCATAAATATTCATCAAATGCTCCTCCATCTAAAGTTTCATTTACTGGACCACAAATTAGCATATCGTTTCCTAAATCCATAGCACAGTCAGAACAAACTTCCAAACTTAAGTTTAAAGTAATTATAGAATCACAAGCCAAAGCAGAAACTAAAGTATCTTGATAAGTTCCTAAAATATGTAAATATTGATTATCAAAAAAGAAAGAATCACCATCACAAATGGTTTCATTGATTGTTATCTCTATTGATTGTGCTGAATTTTGCATGTTATTTATCCAAGTAGTATTTGCAAATGAATTCCCAACCCCTGGACTTCCAAAAGTTTCTGATTGACTAGTCCAATTTGCTTGAGTATAAGGATTGTCGGATAGAATATTTTCATTTTGAAAAAGTAAGCCTAAGGCAGATCCTACAAAAGTAATATCCATACCGGCAGAACTTCCCCACCCTACAGAATGATAAGCAGCTATTAAGTTTGTTGGTGAAACCGTTTGAAAAACATCATTTCCGTTTTGCATACCCAAAGCTCCCCAACTTGGACCGCCAGCAGAATATACAGAATTTGCATAAGTGCTAGAGACTGTTCCTCCAACAGGTACCGTTAAGTCTTTTTCAAAATAAGTAGAATTTGAAGGCAAAAAGTAAACATTGTCATTATTAGCATCTGTTTCGTCTATTACTATTCCAGTGTAAGGGTTACTTGCATTGTAAATTACGATAATAGTTCCATAAGGCACACACTGCCATTGTGCGTCAGCATTAAATCTAAGGTGACCCCCCGCAATTCCATTTGAACCAAAAAAACCATTATTGTCATCAATAATCCAATTTTGTAAACTTATACAAGAATCAGTACAAGTTTTAGTGCCTAAGACTACCAATTCAACATATTCGCTTGGAGGATTGCCTCCAGAGCCCTGACTTAGCTCATTGATGACTAATTGTGCAGAAATTTCGAATGAAATCAACACCAAAACAAACGCTAAAATAAAGTTCTTCATCATCTATATTTATAATTTTTTATAAAATTAAGCATTTTTTCATAAAACAACCCATGTCATTTGTGAAAATGACTAGAATTTTTTAATTAATTCTCCACTTAGACTCAATAAATTACTCTCAGGTATTTTAATATTAAATTTGAAATATTGATCCTATTTTCAGCATTTAAATA
>CAWVRT010000058.1:0-12951 GCA_963932515.1 uncultured Chitinophagales bacterium | reverse complement strand
ATAGGTTTTGTTTTTCAAACTTTCAACTTATTACCTAGGTTAACTTCTTTAGAGAATGTAATTCTTCCTTTAATCTATGCAGGTGTTGGCAAAGTAGAAAGAATAAAAAGAGGAAAAGAAGTTATGGGAATGGTTGGTTTAGCAGATAGGATGAACAACAAACCCAATGAATTATCTGGTGGGCAAAGACAGAGAGTTGCCATAGCACGCTCTTTAGTAAACAATCCTTCTATTATATTAGCAGATGAGCCTACTGGAAATTTAGATAGTAAAACAGCTTCTGAAATCATGGCTATTTTCGGGAAAATTCAAAAAGCTGGTAATACTGTTATTTTAGTAACGCATGAAGAAGATATAGCTAAATATGCAAAGCGTGTTGTTAGATTAAGAGATGGTTTGATTGAATCTGATGTTTTAAATACAGAGAAAGTTTTTTAATGAAAAAAATAGGTCTACTCTCCGACACACACTCTTACTTAGATCCAGATATATTATTAAAGTATTTTAAAAATGTAGACGAAATTTGGCATGCTGGGGATATTGGAAACATAGAACAAGTTAGTGATTTACTCAAAGACCAAGGGAAAGGTTTACGCATAGTTTGGGGAAATATAGACGATAAAGAAGCTCGTAAAGAATTCAAAGAAGATTGCCGTTTTACCGTAGAAGGTTTTGACATTTGGATAACACACATTGGGGGCTACCCTGGTAAATACAGTAAAAGAGTTTATTGGGAATTAAAGAAAAATCCACCAGATATATTTGTTTGTGGGCATTCACATATTCTTAAAGTAATGAGAGATAAGCAATTTAATAACATGTTGTCTATAAACCCTGGAGCAGCAGGAATTCACGGTTTTCATAAAATGCGTACAGCTATGCGTTTTATTTTAGATAATAAAAAGATTAGTAATATGGAAGTAATAGAATTGGGTTTAAGAGGAAAAACTAAAGTGTAATTTTATTTTGAAATAGGCATAAAACACAAACGACCAATTAGGGCTTTTAAAAGTGACTGTTAAAAATTATCATCCAAAATAAGTTTAATTATAAGTTTACTTAAAATATTAAAATCAAATTTAAATGTGAATCTTTGTGAGCTATAAAATTTAGCTTGAAACACCTCATTCAAATAATCAACAATTACAAAAAAGTAGAAAAGCACATTTACTATTTAATTATAGCCAATATGTTTATTCAATTTATCAGTGCATCCTATTTTGTATTGATGAATTACTATTTCACCCAAAATGGTTATATTGATTATGAAATTGCTCAAATTATAGAAAAACGTTTCTTAGGCGTTATCATTTTCGCTTTTCCTTTAGGTTTATTTATAAAAGGTAAAAGATTGAAACCTTTCTTTTATATTGCGGCATTAGGCGTTCCTTCCGCCTCATTACTATTGGTTTATGCAGTAGAAAGTCAGTTATGCTCTTTAGTGAATTTGGCGGTATTTCTATTTGGAATTTCGATTATTTTTATTCAGACAACTTCACTTCCTTTCATTATTTTAAATGCTAAAAAAGAAGTTCATTCAGAGTCTATTGCTTTGCATTTTCAAACTTGGGTAACAGGAACAATCGTTGTTGGCATGTTTTATTTTGTAATGAAAAAACTAATTGGAGATTCTTTTGATGAAAAAAATGCTATTCTTCTCTTTTCTTTTTTGGGATATATTTCTGTTTATTTTATTCATAAAATAGATTTTAAAGAAAATGTTTCTGAGAAGTTTCCTTTAAAGAAATTATTTACATACTACGACTGGAATTTAATCATAAAAGCTATATTACCAACACTTTTTATAGCAATTGGTGCAGGTTTTACCATGCCTTTTATTAGTTTATTCTTTGAAAATGTACATACCGTTAATTCAACAACTTTTTCATTAATATCTTCTTTAACTTTTATTATTGTATTTTTAGGAATGGGTATAATGCCTTCTATTCGTAAAAAATACGGTTATAAAGTTTCCATATTATTATTTCAATCTTTGTCTATTGTCTTTTTAGTATTAATGGCGACAACCGAATGGTATAAAGAACTGCCTTTTGCTGGTAGTTTGGCATTGTTCTTTTACGTATTTAGACAGCCGCTAATGAATGTTGCTGGACCTATGACTTCTGAGTTAAGCATGTATTTTGTCGGTAAAAAAAATCAAGAATTAATTTCTGCATTAAATGCATCTATTTGGTCTGGTAGTTGGTTCTTTAGTTCTAGAATTTTTGGTATTTTAAGAGAAAGAGAAATTGCTTATGTCAATATATTCTTGATTACGGCCGTTATGTATGTTTTAGGTGTTCTTTGGTATAACTATTTAATCAACCAATACGACAAACAAGAAAAGGCGAATACTTAGCATGAAAAACCTTTGTTATATGTACATTAATAGTTTTCCATGAGCCAATAAGAACTATTCTTCTTCTTGAACTCGGTAACTAAAACTAGTGCATCTTGCGCGTTTTCACTAGCGTAAATGGCTACTCGATACAAGCCGTTATCTGTTTTAAAAATTTTACAAACATTCTTTACAGAATGCTTATACTTTGCTTTGTTTGCATTTGCTATAGAGCCAAAAGCACCTATAACTATATAATATCCTTTTAAATTATTCTCATTATTAACCTTTAATACATGTTGAATTAATGGATTTATAACATCCGTTTTACCTTCAATTTTATCTTCTGATTCTAATTTTTCTAAAGATTTTCTAGGTTTTTTACTTTCAGGAGATCTAATTATTCCTTCGTGCTTAACTGTACTGTTAGAACTCGGAACTAAAAAATTTAAGACATTGGCATCTTGCACTTTAAACGAATCTACTGTTGTATTGGTTAATATCAAAGAAAATATGCCTAGCATCATTACAAAAGTAGCAACTAGTCCTACTAAAGAAGTTTTTCTAATTTTTCTAACAGTATGTTGTTCTGTAATTAATTCTACAACTTTAGTTTCTGTTACTTGCTTATCTTCAATAATTACTCTATATATTGGAAACGCATGAAGGCTAGAGAAACCAAAATTATCTTTATCTAAATTTTTGATAGAGGCATTCGCTATAAATTTAACGTTATCATCTTCCGTTAAACTAAACCTTCCTAAAGTATCAATATCACAAAATCCTTTTTGCGTTAATTGAAACTTAATTCTACCGACAAAATTTTGAACTTCTTGCTTCGCTTCAATATAAGTTAAACCTGATTCATTGATTAAACTAGAAACTAATAATTCCGCATCATTAGAAATATTTCTATTGAAACGAATAATTTTACTTGCAGGATATATTTGGCCATGAGAACTATGTGCTGCGACATGTTTAAGCAACAAACCACCAATACCTGGCAAAACAACACACTCGTGTTCTTTTAGTAAATTGATAATATGTTGACCAAATATTATGTTCATAATCTTTTAAAACTCAAATTTAGCACCTATCAACCCATTAAAACCATAATCGTTATAATTGTAGTATCTAGCTTGCTTAGAATGCGCTAAGTTATTTAGTTTTATAAACATAGACAAGTTTTTTGAGTATTTATAATTAACAGCGAGATTTATATCTACTGTTCCTTTTAAAATTTCGGCCGTTCCTTCTTTGTTTTTAGCCCATGCACCCAATAAAGTATATAGTTCTATATCGAAAAATATTTTATTTTTTAAATTATAACTAGCCGATAAATTCAAGTCTAAGGCTGGTAAATTCCAAGCTTTTTCTTCAAATGTTGGTTCAAAAATTCTATAATCTACTGTTAATTGAGTTTTAAAATCTTTTGTCCAATTAAAACCTACTTCTGCATTTATATTATAGACAAACAATGTCTTTTCGTATACTACATCAAATCTACTAGTATTTGTACTGTCGTTTACATACAAAGGCATGTCTTTAACTACTTTATTGGTAAAACGGACATTATACATCAAATTTTTAAACGTTCCTTTAAAGCCAGTAATTCTATCTTCTTCTCGAGAATTTTTTAATAGTGGATCAATATAAATAGCTGGGTTCTCAGCAATGAAATTTTTATAAGTATTTAATTTTAAAGTTCTACTCCAGCTTGTATAGAAAATTAAAGCGTGCTTGTACAATCTCTTTTCGGTATAAATTAGTGGGTAAAAATCAAATTGTTTTCCAATAGCTACTTCTCCAAAAGCAAAATTAATCCCTGCTTTCAATTTCCAGTTATCATCATTAAAAGTATAAGCAGCTCCTATTTTCATTATTTCTCTTTCGTTATCATCTCTAGAAGTTGGAATATAGTTAGAAACATCAGCTCCCAATATCACATCTAAATTATGTAAATTTTTAAAAGTTTTAGTGAATATTCCGTCATAGGCTATATACCATTCTTTGCCGTTATGAGCATCTGTAAAATAGTTAAAACCAACTTTTTGATTATAATCTATTCCATTTTTCTTGAATTTAGCATTTTTTAAAAATAAATCTGCTCCAAAATTCTGTCCTGCTTGTCTAATTGATTTTGCTTCTGTAGAATCTGAAGTATTACCATAATAGTGATCTACATTTTGCTTAAAGTTTACACTCAACCCCATTTCAACTGATTTTAAGAAATACTTAGCATAAACTCTTGCATCTTCATTTCTGAATTTTTGTGTCATCACTTTTCCACCCCAAGCAGAGGAATGTTTATAGTGTGCACCATATACCAAGTTTTTAGTTTCGTTATTATTATAAACGATTTCCGCTAATGGCGACATATAAACCCTTCCAAAATCACCAATATTAATACCAAAACCTAATTTAGCATAAGAACTTAAAAACTTCTCTCGCTTATTTTTTGGCATAGCCAAAGGTTTTACTTTATGTGCAGGGTATTCCAATTTTATGAGTTTTTCTGGTATATCATAATCCAACTTTTGTTTTTCTATCTCAACTTCTTTAGTTGTTGGATTGATTACAATTTTTTTAGCATCTGCAATACGTGCTTCATACTCCTTAATGACAATAATATCTTCAGAACCTAATCCGTCATCATTCGAATCTTGACTAAATACTACACTGCAAGTAGCTACAAAAAGGAATGTTATATATTTTAACTTGTTCATAATCTTATTTTTTTTGGCTATGAGCTGTTAGCTTCTAGCAATTCTCTTTTCTTATCTACGTTTTATTGGTTTTTGCTTCTTCTAGCTACGCTTTTTTTGATGATAGCTAAAAGCAATTTTACTCTCCCTCAAACTCCACATCTTCTAAACTATCATCAATCAAATCAATTTTAGAATCTATTAATTCTTTCGCTACTAAGGCATCATACTTTAATTGTGCTTCAGTTATCAAAGCTTGATCGCCAGTATAATTATCTAAAACACTTATTAAAGTCGCTTTCGCTTGAAAAACATTATCTAAAGCATCATAATTGTCTGCTAAAAGAATAAATGTTTTCACTACCCAATAAGTATAAGAAGCATATTCGTTTTTAATAAAGAAACAATCTCCTTTCGAAGCTTCAAAATCTTTATTCTTATATTTTATCAAAGCAACATAATAAGCAGATTCTGCTTTTATTTTACTAGTTGCTTGTTGTGCTATAACTTCTTCAAAAACTACTTTCGCCTGATTGTATTTTTCTGTTTCAAACAAAGCTTTGGCTTTATAGAAAGTCGCTTCATGTTTTACATCTTGGCTTATATTGTCGTCATTCAATACTTCATTAGCATATCGTAATACTTCTGCATGAGAACCTAATCTGAGATATGTACGCATCAATCCTATTTGAGCAATCTCCTTATTACTCTGTAAGCTAGCGTAAGTATATAAATCATTATATAAAGTATTTGCTTCTTGGTAGTTTTTATTTTTTTCGTAAGCTATAAAGGTTGCTTTCAATAAAGACTCTTCTAAATATTTACTTAAACCTTTTCCTGCTATCTCTTTGAAATCTGTATACGATTGCTTAAAACTTTTTGCTTTGAAAGAACAATCTGCTCTATAATATGTTGCGTCTAAAACAGAAGACCCATTCGGAAATAGATTTAAATAAGCTGTTGTAATTTCTACTGTTCTATTACAATCTCCACTTAAATATTTCTCCTCAGCAGATTGGAACATAATTTTTTCTTGTTCGTTTACTGAAACACTAATACCTACCTCATTTTCTACAAATTTGATGTAATCATTTGGTCTTCCCATGGCTACATATAATCCCTTTAACGCAATTAATGCTTCTTTAGCTTCTTCAGAATTTGAGTATTTAATCAATACACCTTTGTAAGCTTCTAAAGCCTTATTATCTTTACCTCCATTAGAAAACAACAAGCCTAATTTCAAATAAGCCTCTGGCATAAATTTACTATTTGGATATTTTGAAGTGAATATATTAAATTCCGAAATTGCTTTTTGAATATTCCCTAACTGTAAATGGGCATCTGCAATTTCAAACTGAGATTGATCAGCATAAGTAGAGGCAGCATCGGTTCTCAATAAAGATTCTAAAGTGGTAATTTTTGCATTAAAGTTTCCTTTCAAACCATAAATCACACTCTTTTGTAAAAGAGCATACTCCTTAGCATTCCAGTTGTTATCGATTATTTTATCGTAAAAAGTTAATGCTCTATCGTAGTTTTTACTCATTAATAAACAATCAGCATTCCTTAAATTAGCATCTATCACTAAACCTTTCTCATTTTTAGAAAACTGACTCAAGGCTTTTTCAAAATAAGTAGAAGCTTTCGCATATTTCTTTGTTTTAAAATAACAGTAAGCTAAGTTGTAATTGGCTAAAGTTTCACTATTCCATTCGTCTGCTGTTGTATTAAATTGTTTGTACCAAGCAAAAGCCGAAACTGCATCATCATATTTTTCTTGATTGTAAAAAACTAAACCTTTCAAGAAAACAGCATGTGCTTTCAAATTTTGATCTATATTGTTTTTCATAGACTTCTCTGCCAATACTATGGCTTCATTATCTTGACCGTCATTATATAATTCTACCGCTCTGTACAAACATACTTTTTGATAAGTCGCATCCTTTTTTGGTCCAGAAATATTGTTGTTTTCAATAAACTCTATTACTCTAGCATAGTTTTTTGTTTTTAATAAAACATTACTTATCAAACTTAAAGCTTCTTCTTTGTATTCAGAATTTGGATATTTTTTAGTAAAAGCCGTTAAAGAATTGATCGCAATATTGAAATAATCTAATTCGTAAGATAATTTAGCAAATTGAAAAGAAGCAATTTTCGTCATTTCTGGATCCAACTCATCATCTATTGCCGCTTGGAAAGCATCTCTAGCCATAGATCTATTAGCTATTTCTAAATAAGAATTTCCTAATAAATACATAGCATTTTGCCCTAGCTCACCTTTTACAACACTTAATAGCTGTAAGTTTTCAATCGCTGCAGCATACTGTTCAGTTTTGTATTGCGCATAAGCCAATTGAAACATTTCTTCTTTAGAAACTTTTCTAGTATCATCAATATAGTCTTTTAAAAAAGGAATACTTTTTTGATATTGCCCCGATTCAAAACACGCTTGACCAACAATATGATTCAATTCTTTTCTGTTTTTTGTTTTTAGATTAGTTAACAAAGACTCTGCATAATCAATCGTTTTTTGATATTTACCTGTCAGGTAATAAATCTGTACTAAATAATATGGAACAACAACTTCATACAGCGTAGAAGTTTTTAATTTCTCAAAACTCTTCTGTGCATCATTATATTTTTTATCGTAAAAAGAAATGAACCCATAGTAATAAGTAGCTGGTTCTTTATATTTGTTATTAGCATTTTTAATAGAACCAAACAAGGGTTTAGCTTCTTTAAACTTTTTCTTTTTAAAATAAGTATACGCCATATTGAATTTGTAATGCAATAAATCTTCATTACTCAAATCTTTTATATCTACTTTTTCGTACCATTTCAGGGCATCAGCCGTTTTCTTATGCTCAAAATAGTAGTTTCCTAAATCGAAATAAGCTTTTCTTCTATAAGGCGTTTCATGATGATTTTTGATATAGTTCAAATACAACAATTCAGTATTCGACATATCCATTTTATAAGCGCAATACGCATAATAATACTCCGCCATATCTCCTAAAACTACTTGATTGTTAGCCAACTTCCATTTTGCGTCCTTGGCAGCCAATTCAAATGCTGTTTGAGCAGATTGATAGTTTTTTAATACCAACTGCTCCATTCCGTTTTTGATATGCACATTTCTTTCTGTATATATTTCTGTTTCTTGCGAAAAAGCAATGACTGAAACAAATAAAAGAAAAGCAATAATGATAGTATGTTTTAAGCAGTTCATTGGTATATATTTTTTTGCGAATAATGTAACTTATATTATTGTAGGCAAAAATAATGCTAAAACGAGTAGATTGGGTATTCATTTATTCACACACCCTTAAAATCATTCTTTATAATTAGACTTTTGCTTGTGATGAATAAACGATTTGTGGAAATTTTGTATTGTGTGAGCATTTCAAAAATTAAAATTTGAAGTAACTTATTTATACCCCTACTATATACGAAGTTAGTTTTGAATAATACTTAATCCATAGTATACAAATGCAAATCCTCCAATTATTATTATATTTGCCAAATGCAAAAATTATTACTATTCATCTTTAGTTTGTTAGTACTTGTAGCTTCGGCGCAAGACTACGATCCTATCCAACTTCCGAATACTTTTCAATCAGCTGAGAATCCTTTATATTGGCAAAACAAAAAAGCCCATACAGATTATTGGCAACAAGATGTTGCTTATAAAATGGATATTATTTTAGATGAAAAAACAGATATTATTCATGGGGAAGAGAAATTGACTTATTGGAACAATTCGCCAGACACGCTTCACTTTGTTTATTTTCACTTGTATGCTAACCAAGCTGTTAAAGGTTCTTATTTAGACAAATTAACACAAGCAAATGGACGTATTTCAAGCTTTGGTAAATACCAAAAAGAAGGGCTTGGTTTAGAAGTTTTATCTATGCAAGTAGATGGGAAAGAATTAAAAACAGCAGAAGATAATACCATTTTAAAAGTTTGGTTAGATGAACCTTTATTACCCAAAACTTCGACAACCTTTGATATTATTTTCAAAAACTACTATGACAACGGAAGTATACGAAGAAGAATGAAAATGTATAATTCTTGGGGTAAAAAGCATTACAATGGTGCACATTGGTATCCAAGAATTGCCGTTTATGACAAAAAATTTGGTTGGACCACTGACCAGCATTTAGGCAGAGAGTTTTATGCAGATTTCGGAACTTTTGATGTTACCTTAAATTTTGCGAATGATTACATTGTTGCTGCAACTGGTAACTTAATAAATAGAAGTGAAATGTATCCTGCAGAATTGTGGGAAAAACTAAAAATAGCAAATTTTAAAGATAAACCATGGGGAGAAGCTCCTTCTACCGTCATAAAAAGAGATAGCACAAGAAAATCTTGGCATTTTTATGCAGAAAATATTCATGATTTTGCTTTTGTTGCAGATCCTAGCTTTAGAATTGGTGAAGCAGAATGGAATGGCATCAAAACATATTCTTTTGCAGAAGAACCTCATGCTAGTAAATGGCAAAATGCAGCACAATACACCGCAGATATTATTCGTGTATTTTCTTCAGATTTTGGCATGTACGGTTGGCATAAAATGCTAGTAATAGATGCACGTTCTGGTATGGAATACCCTATGCTAACTATGGATAGTGGGAAAGATCCTACTTACAGAGGTTTATTGGTACATGAAGTTGGGCACAACTGGTTTTATGGTATGATAAACAATAATGAAACTTACAGAGCCTTTATGGATGAAGGGTTTACACAGTTTTTAACCGCTTGGGGACTAGAGGCTTTAGATGGCGAAAACATTCCTAGAAACGAACCTAAAGGATTTTACAGAAAGAAATTTTCCAAGCAAACCAACACAAGAGAAGCTAAAGTCTATTATGGTTATTTGAGAGATGCTACTTTACATAGAGACCCCCCATTAAATACGCATTCTGATTGTTTTCATGGGGCACTAGGTCAAGGCGGTGGCTATGGTCATGTATATTACAAAACAGCTAGTATGTTATATAACTTGCAATATACTTTAGGCGATACCCTTTTTCAAAATGCTATGAAATATTACTTTAAAAAATGGAGTTTTGGTCATCCTTATCCAGAAGATTTCAGACAAAGTATTATTGAATACACACATGTAGATTTGAATTGGTTTTTTGATCAATGGTTGGAAACTAACAAAACAATCGATTATAAAATTGCTCATATTATTGGCAATGATTCTTTAGAAAATGCTTACGATATTACTTTTAAAAGAAAAGGAAGAATGCAGATGCCGATAGATTTTCAAGTAAAGGATAAAGCTGGAAACACTTATGACTACCATATTCCAAACCAATATTTTGTAAAAGAAACAAGCGCAACAGTCTTGAAAAAATGGACAGGCTGGGATAAATTAAGTGAAGAATACACGGCAACCGTACAACTTCCAAAAACGGAAAACAAAAAAGTTGGCTTCTTAACAAATGTCGTTATCGACCCGACAGAAAGATTAGCAGATGCCAATAAAACAAACAATAGGCTGAAAGGAAATACAGAATGGAATTTTGACTCTCATATTAGAAACTACCCAAACACCAAAAAATATCAAATGTATTACCGCCCAGATTTATGGTGGAATGCTTATGATGGTTTTAAAGTTGGTGTACATTTAAAAGGAAATTTTATGGGTAAAAAACATCACTTTAGCTTGTTAGCTGGTTTCAACACAAGGTTGCTACAAGCAAAAATTCCTTTGATGGCAGATACCAAACATTATACGAACGACCGATTCTATTATCGTTTTGCTTTTAGCACGCCTTTAGATAATATTATTCCATTTTCGAACATTAGTGTTCAATCTCGTTTTATAGATGGTTTAGCTTTAAATCAATTAAAAATTTCTAAAAATTTCAAGAAAAACGTAAAGGTGAGTTTGGCATTAAAATCTATGATTCGTCCAGAAGCTAATGACAATAAATATTTATTGTATCCAAATGAATGGGATACACAAAAATGGAATAATAAAATTGTTTTGTCCTTAATCCACAACTTCAAATTCAATAAAAATAAAGCCAGCGGAAAGATAAAAGCAGACATTCAAACTTCTGTTTTTAGTGACTACCAAGACTTTGCTGTTAAAGCAGAATACACTGGGAGTCAAAAATTATGGCGTTTTGATTTAAAAGCTAGAATGTACGCAATGTACAGCCCTTCAAAAATGGGTTCTAAAGAATCTTCTTTGTATTTGGCTGGCGCAAACCAGGAAGACATGATGGATAATAAATATGTTCGTACTACAGGCTTCTTCCCTAGTGATTGGGCAAGCGATTATATTGACGGAACGAATCACTTTCATTATGGTGGCGGCTTAAATTTAAGAGGCTATGCTGGTAATACCGTTTTATTACAAAACACCTATAATTCAACTTCCAATACTGCTTATATGGGAAATTCGGGAATATCTGCAAATTTTGAACTCGGTTTTGATCGATTAATAAAATTTAAAAATGTACCGAAATTCTTAAGAAATTTTGATTTTGATATGTACCTTTTTGGAGATGTAGGAATTATGACTTATGACGACAATAATGGCATAGAAAGAACTTTATTACCTAGAGGAGATGCTGGATTAGGAACTACTTTTACGATCAAAAAATTTGGGCCATTACAAGATATTAAGCCAATCGTTATTCGTTTTGACATGCCGTTTTACGTAAGCCATCCTAGTGGAACAGAAAATAATTTTCAGTTTAGATGGATGTTTGGTATTAATAGAGCATTTTAATAATGACAGAAAAAAGGAAAATAACAGAAGATGACGCGAACAACTTAAACTATGGTATTCCTATCGTGTTGACTTTATTTTTATTTATCGTAAACGGAATTATTTTCTCGGCTTATTATGCAGAGAGTATGTTAGCGTTATTTAAAATATACTTGTTCTTTATTTTTTTGATTCTAAGTTTTGATTTTTTTCAAGCAAAAAGGAAAAACAAAACTAAAACCATCATTAAAATAAATGGCTATAAGAATGTTGTTTTGAGCGCTTTGCTCGTTTTGTTATTTCTAGCTTTGAATTTTGTTTCTTCAAATACTATTTTTGAAACGAAAGTTTTTTGTAACAAAAATTATAATCGTTCTTTAAAAGAATATGCCATTCCGCCAAATTTCAATAAGTTTTACCTCATAAATCAGGAAGAGCTAAAAACATATTTTCATTCAGACTTTTTATTACACGTAAGCATAGGGGAAAGTATTTTTGGGTATAAACTATTGAAACAAAGAACTTTTGAAAAACTAGTAAAGCAATAATCATGAGAGTTGTAATACAAAGAGTTAGCAAAGCCACCGTTACTATCGAGAACAACGTTAAAGCTGCCATTGACCAAGGTTTATTAGTCTTAGCAGGTTTTGAAAATAAAGATACTGAAGAAGATTTGGTTTGGATGTGTAACAAACTAGTCAACTTAAGAATCTTTAATGATACCGAAGGCAAAATGAATTTATCTGTATTAGACTTAAAAGGTTCTATATTACTAATCAGTCAGTTTACCTTATTTGCGGCTACTAAAAAAGGGAATAGGCCATCTTTTATTCAATCGGCTAAGCCAGAAATAGCTATTCCTTTATATGAAAAAATGATTCAGCTTTTAGCGACTAAAGTTCCTACACAAACTGGCGAGTTTGGTGCCGACATGAAAATAGATTTATTAAATGATGGACCAGTTACTATCTGTATAGATTCTAAGAAAAAGGTGTCGTAAAAGAACTCTATTTTTTAAATTATTATAATTACAAATTAGCTATCATAATTATCATTTTCTGCTAAATAATATACCGATCTCCTTTTGAGACCGTTTACATAAAAATGTGATAGAAATAAAATTGTTGTTTTCGAATATTTTAGAACTTAAAAATTCTTTGATTACTTATACC
>CAWVRT010000057.1:0-14073 GCA_963932515.1 uncultured Chitinophagales bacterium | reverse complement strand
GCTTCATCCATTTTTTGGGAATGACTCATGATCTCAGGTAAAAATTCAGTAATAAAAAATTTGTAATGATGACTTACAAAACCGAATTTACAGTGGTCTTTGATGTTGTCGATAAATTCCATGAAATCACCTTTCATATCAATATCTCCAGCTAAGTAATCTTCTACCCAGTGTCCTGCTTCTACTTTCTCTTTTGAGTATCTAGATGCTAATTTTTGATTTTTTACTACTATGTAGTCTTGTAATTTTGCCATACAGCTTTTTGTTACTTTTAGTTTAGAGTTTTGTTGTTTTTTGTTTATTACGAAAGGTAAATATAGTTAAATATATATTGTTACCTTATTTAGAATCCATCCTTTCTACCCTCATAGATTCTGATCTATATTTTGGTATAAAAATACTTACTATATATGTTCTGAATAAGTATGTCCAATAAGATTTTTCATTTAATCTAGGATCTATTTTATGCTCAATAGCTTTGTGAGCTTCTGTTAGTTCGCTCCAGTGTTGACTTGGGTGCATGTGATGTGCTAAATGAATTCCGTTATTCAATAAGAAAAAGTTTACCATTTTTCCCGTAAAATTTCTAGAGTTGTTGTACTTGTGTTCTTCATCTGCATGAACATGTTGTAGGTAATTAAAAATTAAAACACTGTAAGTACTAAATTGTTGAGGAATGATAACATAAATAATTGCTTTACGCCAATCTAATATCATAAAAACAGCTACCCAAACAACTAAAGAAACAATCTGTAAGGTATGAAACCAAAATTTCTTTCTACTTTTGCTGTACGTTTCTTTATAATAAGCAATAACAACCGGTAACTGAAATTTACTACTTACCGATGGATAAGTTAATAAAGTAAACAAGTTATTTTTTTCTGTATAACGGTAAGTTTTTGTATAATCTTCTTCCGTATTTACATGCGTATGGTGATTTGTATTGTGTGTCGGAATCCAAGAAAAAACAGGAAAACCATAAAAAACTGTTAACCAGTTTTCTTGTAAAATATTCATTGCTCTATTCTTCCACATGGCAACATGGTTGTGGTTGTGCGTCATTACAGAAACAATTACTGCCAATAATAAAAACAATGCGTACAATCCTCTAAATGCCCATTTGTTCATTTGTGAACCATCATTAAATAAATTAGGTCCAAAATTCCATAGTCCTATGAATATTACTGTGGTCAATATCATGAAAAATACGGATCTTATATCTTTTGAGTTCTTTAACATACTTTCGTTGTTTTATTTACCGAGCAAATGTAAGCTTTTTTTTACGAACCTTTTATGTAATCTGATATAGTAACTTATAAAATATATCTTTTTAACAAATAAAAGCTACATTTCCTTTATTTTTGCGATATGATAGTATATAGTGTTACAGTAAAAATAGATTTAGAGGTTCATCAGGAATGGTTTTCTTGGATGCAAAAGAAACATATTCTCGATGTTTTAAAAACGAATAAATTTGTAGACTATAAAATGTATAAAGTTTTAGTAGATGACGAAACGGAAGGCATTACTTACAATGTTCAATACAGAGCAAATACCATGAACGATTATTTTGATTATTTAAATGATTATGCAGAAGTTTTACAGGTAGAACATGGTTTAAAATACAAAGATAAATTTGTAGCTTTTAGAACATTATTGAGAGAAGTGTAAAACTTCTATCTTTACAATTTTATGATATTTAAATCAAAGTTTATCTAGTTTAAGAAGAAAACAAGCATTATGGCAAGTATTTTAAAACCATTGATGAGAGGGCCGAAAAATAATAAGTTTAATTATGAGCCTAGATATCAACAAAAAGAAAATAGTTTAGAAAATCGTAAATCGAATATTCGCTTAGAAAAAGGTAGTTTTTTTAAACATGCTAAAACCTTATCTAAATTTAGAGAAGATTCTATCACTCATTATAATCACAATACAAAATCTAGAAAATATGCTAAGTACATTCTTTCCATTTTAATGATTGTTTGTATTTATGTTTTTTATGACCATGGTGGTTATCCAGGAATTGTAGCTATCGGAATTTTATTAATTTTACTCATTGTATTCATCAGGTTAAACAATAAAGCTTAATGCCAAATAAAATTCAATTATTATCGGATGCTTTAGCCAATCAGATTGCTGCTGGAGAAGTAATTCAAAGACCTGCTTCGGCTGTCAAAGAGTTACTCGAAAACGCAATTGATGCGGAGAGTACTCATATTAAATTAATCATAAAAAATGCGGGTAAATCATTAATTCAAGTGATTGACAATGGTTGTGGAATGACAGAAACCGATGCTCGTATGAGTTTCGAAAAACATGCTACTTCCAAAATAAAAAACATTGATGATTTATTTGCTATTAGCACCAAAGGTTTTAGAGGGGAAGCTTTGGCTTCTGTAGCAGCCGTTGCGCAAGTAGAAATGAAAACAAGAGTGGCAGAATCTGGTATCGGGACTTGTATTATTAATGAAGGAACGAATATTTTGAGTCAAGAACCTTGTCAGTATCCAATTGGAACTTCAATTGCTATCAAGAATTTATTTTTTAATATTCCGGCACGTAGAAGTTTTTTAAAATCAGATAATGTTGAAATTAAACATATAATAGATGAGTTTTTAAGAGTGTCTTTAGCACATGCGGACATTGCTTTTTCAATGTATAGCAATGACAATGAATTATACCATCTAAAAGCAGGAAATTTGAAGCAAAGAGTGGTGGCTCTTTTTGGCGATAAATATGCACATAATATGGTGCCATTGAGCGAAGATACTGATGTGGTAAACATTAAAGGGTTTATTGGTAAGCCAGATTATGCTAAAAAGACTAGAGGAGATCAATACATTTTTGTAAATAATCGTTTTATAAAAAGTGCTTACTTGAATCATGCTATTTATAGAGCTTATGAAGATATTATTCCAAAAGATAGGTTTCCGTTTTTTGTATTGTTTATAGAAGTAGACCCTTCAAAAATAGATATCAACGTTCATCCAAGTAAGACAGAAATAAAATTTGAAAATGAACGCGTAATTTACACTTTTGTAAATGCCGCTACACGTCATGGTTTAGCACAATACAGTGTTACGCCAACCTTAGATTTCGATCAGGAAGATTCTTTTAATCAAATGGGAACTTTTACTCAAAAAGACAAAAACTTCGACCCAACAAAATCTGCAATGTCTTTTCAGAAAACAGATTTTCCTTTTTCTAAAGAAGAAAAAAATTACAACCCTTTTAGAACAGAAGGAGAATATAAAAGAGAAGTTATTCCAGATTGGGAAGATTTATATAGTATTGCCAAAAAAGATAACACAGTAGTTCAACAAAAATTGATTCCAGATGAAACGCTTGAAATTATTTCTATAGGTTCATCGAATGGCACAAAAGTTTTACAAATTGCCAATCGGTTTATTATGTCTTCTATTAAATCTGGTTATATATTAATAGATCAGCAAGCTGCGCATCAAAGAATTTTATTCGAAAGGTATTTGAAAGCAGTAAACGGTAGTAAACATGCCAGTCAGAAATTGTTATTCCCTAAAAATATTGAGCTAGGAGGGCAAGATGCGGAAATATTAAGAGAATTATTGGAAGATATAAATTTTTTAGGTTTTGAAATTCAAGAGTTTGGTAATAATACTTTTGTAGTACATGCTTTACCTGCAGATATAGAATTGGCGGATGAAAAAACGATATTGGAAGATTTATTAGAGCAGTTTAAAAACAATATGAGTATTGTTAAACTAAATAAACGAGAAAGTTTGATAGCGTCTTTAGCAACTAAAGCAGGAGTGAAACCTGGTAAAGTTTTAAGCTCAATGGAAATGAGTTCAATAATAGATGAACTTTTTTCTTGTCAAAATCCGTATACGGCACCAAATGGTAAAAAGATATTTGTAAAATCTTCTATTGAAGATATTGAGAAATTATTTAACTAGTATAAAAAATAGCGCTAAATTACTTTAGCGCTATTTTTTATAATTGATATATTTTATACTTCCTAAAACTTCAAGTTAATTGCTCCTTCAAAATTAGTACCTGCTTGTGGGTAATAATATGGAGAGTCATAATATACATATCCGTTTGTACTATACTTAGTATTTGTAATGTTATTTGCTTTGATAATAAATTCTATTTCGCTCATGAATTTTGGTTTAATAGAATAACTAGCTCTTACATCCATCAAGTAGTAAGCAGCTAAAGTGTTTTCTTTAGTTGTTGTGTTATCTAAAAATTGTTCACTTACAAATTTATTGATGATTGCAAATTTGAATCCTTTAAAAGGTTTAGTATATAAAGTCAAATTTCCAGTAACCGCTGGAGAATAAGAAATTTTAGTTTTATCATGTGTAATAGTCGTTCCTGTATAATCAATCAATGTAAACGCATCAATTTCATTTAAACTCCAAGTAGCGGTTGTATTTAACCCAAAGAAATTTATAGGTTCATAAGCTAATTCTGCTTCAACACCTGTTCTAAAACTATTAGCTACGTTTGTTCTTACTGCAGAGCCTACATCATTTAAAGCACCAGTTAAAACTAATTGATTTTTGTATTTCATGTAAAACGCATCAATTCCAAAGTTTAATTTTTTAGATTTTGTTCTATAACCTAATTCAAAATCCATCATGTTTTCTGCTTTTGGTGCAGCATCATTGTCTATAAAATCATTTCTGGTAGGTTCTCTATTTGCCATAGCAAAAGAAGCGTAAAGCTGTCCATTTCTTTTCTCTCCTAAAATATAAGTTAAACCAATTTTAGGGTTTACAAAATGGTAATCTACATCTTCTTGTAACACTCTTTGGTCATTGTCTTTGCCGTGCACACTATAACTTACTTTTCTATATTGTACATCACCAAACAATACAAATCTTTTTAGGGTGTATTCCGCTTTTAAGAAAGTATTGAAATCGGTTTTTAAACCATTGTTGTCATAATAATATTCATTAATGGCAACATCTCTAGCATCTTTTGCCCAAATAATTTCACCAAAATGGTCTCCATTATATTGATTCCATCCACCACCTAATGTCGCTTGAATGTTTTTCGCTTTATATGCTACAGAAAAAATGCTTCCAAAAAAGTCATTATCTAACCATCTTCTTCTAATTAAATCTGTGTTGTTTGTAGAGTTGATAACGCCATAATCTAATAAGTCTTGATCAACTTTATACTGTTCAAAATAGCCTCTGCCTTTAGTATAGTGTAAACCAAGGTTTGCAGAAATTCTGTTACTAAACTGATGAGAAAATGCTAATTGATAATTCTTTTGATCGTAATTATCTGTTTCGTTTTCATAAGGAACTGCTTTTTGTCCATAATCTGTACCGGCAGAATTAAAAGTTCTATCATTTTTAGATTGGTCTTTATCTACACCATTCCAAGCCTGGTATGTTCTTTCTTTTCCAGCAAATAGATTAAATCTTATAACAGATTTTTTATTGTAGTATGCAGCATTTAAAGCATAGGCAAACATTTTTGCTTCGGATCTATCTATAAATCCATCAGTCATTAAATGAGAAAAACGACCATCAAAAGTAAAATGGTCAAACAATAGACCTGTTCCAGCTTTAATAGTATTTTTGATAGTCATATAAGAACCAAAAGAGTTACTAAATTCTGCGTGAGGTTTAGTCTTTTTTTCATTGGTGTTAATGTTTACCGAAGCACCAAAAGCTCCTGCACCATTAGTAGAAGTACCAATTCCTCTTTGAATTTGAATATCTTTAGCATCTGAAGCTAAATCTGGCGTATTTACTAAAAATACTCCTTGAGATTCTGCATCATTTACAGGGAAGCCATTCAAAGTAAAGTTAATTCTAGTCATATCGGAACCTCTAATTCTCATAGAAGTATATCCTGTTCCATTTCCACCATCAGAACTAGCCACAACCGAAGGTGTTAATTCTAATAAGTAAGGTAAATCTTTTCCTAAGTTGTTTTCATTTAACTCTTCACTTGTAATTTTAGTAAAAGTAGTAGGTGTGTGAGCGGTTGCTCTTGTTCCACTTATGACAACAGCTTCTGTAGTAAATGATTTTAAACTATCTTTAGTCAATAGAATCGTAAAATCTAAATCCATAGAAACCGAAATGGCAGTAGATTCTATATTGTGTCCTCTAGTTTTTACTTGCATGAAATATTCTCCAGCTGGAATTTCAATTTTAAATAAACCATCTAAAGTAGTAGTATGTTTTTGTTTAATGCTACTAAAAGAAATAACAGAATTGTCAATTATTTCTTTTGTAAATTTATCTCTAATAGAACCCGACAAAATATAAATAATTTTTTTGGTAATAGACGTAGTGTCTGAGGTTAAAGTTTTTATTTGTCCTTTTTTCAGCAATAAGGTTTCTTTATCAACTTTCTCCTTTTTTAAATGCAACTTAGCGACTAAATTGTTTGGTCTTTTTAATTCATCTGTTACAGTACCACTTATGCTGATTTGACTGTAAGAAATGCTAGTAATAAATAATAAAATTGGTAATAAATTCTTCTTCATTGTGTAGTTTTTTAAATATTAAATAATGAAGGGCATTAGTCTTTCTTCCCTACGTAGGTGTAAACCTAATCAGGTAAAAAGGGTGTAATCTCATTCTTTTCAGAAACCCCTAGAAGTTGCCAAATATACTCATTTTATTTGAGTTAGGTATTGTTTCTCAATTTTCTCCTAGAATATTTAGGATTTAGAATGCTTTTTGTATGATTGCTCAAATTTGTCAATAAGAGTACATATAGTTGCATCTCCGGTAACGTTTACTGTAGTTCTACACATATCTAATAATCTATCTACTGGTAAAACAAAGGCAATCCAAGCAGGGTTTAGTCCTACGGAAGATAATACAATCATTAACATCACCAAGCCCGCGCTTGGCACTGCTGCAGAACCTATGGAAGCTAAAGTCGCAGTAACAACTATCGTTAATTGTTGCCCTAAACTTAAATCTACCATAAATATTTGTGCTAAGAAAATAGCGGCAACTGCTTGGTAAAGACTTGTGCCGTCCATATTTACCGTAGCACCTATGGGTAATACAAAACCACTTATTTTTTTATCTATTTTTAAATTTTCTTCTACACATTCAATCGTAATAGGTAAAGTAGCTGCGCTAGAACTTGTGCTAAAAGCTAACATTTGTGCAGGAGCTATTTTTCTAAAAAACTCAAAATAACCGTATTTCTTTGATATTAATTTTATCAATAAAGGATACAAACCGAAAACCATAATACCTAAACCTAAAACTACAACAAAAGAGTAATAACTTAGTCCAACAAAAATATCTAGCATTTTTCCTAAATCGTCTCCGGCCATACTGGTAATTAGGCCAGCCATTAATGCGAATACAAAAAATGGAGAAATTTTCATGACAAAATCAATCATTTTTAGAAATACTTCATTTATTGCATTTATAAAACCAATAACCAATTCACTTTCTTTTTTAGGAATATATAAAACTGCAATCCCAAAAAAGATTGCAAAAAATATAATCGGTAACATACTGCCATTACTTAAAGAAGCAAATATGTTATTTGGAACAACATCTACTAACGCTTGTAGTGGTCCAGCGTTTAATGTTTTATTAGCAGTGTTTAATTTGTCGCTAACTTTTACAGAAACTTGATTAACATCCATTTGTTGCTGAACTTTATTTACCAAAGCCAAATTTTCTTCTTTACAAGAAAAACACAATTCATCTTTCAAAGGAATACTTTCAGCCTTTGCCCATAATTCATAGTTTATTCTATTTTCTAACCTAGTTTCGCTATTTAAAGATTTTCCTGGTTGAAAAACGTTTACCAATACTAAGCCTAAACTAACAGCAAAAATGGTTGTTAATAGATACAAGCCTAAAGTTCGTAGACCTAGTTTTCCTAAACGTTCTGGGTCGCCAATACCTGTAACGCCACCAATTACTGAAAACAAAACAAGTGGTAAAGCAATTAATTTCAAAAGATTCACAAATATTTTCCCAAAAGGTGCAATCCAATCATTCGTAAAAGCACTCCAACCCATTTTGGCTGAAACAATAGACCAAACAATTCCTAATATCATTCCTAATATAATTTTCCAATGTAGTTTCATAATAAATCTTTTGTTGTGGTTTTATATTCAAAAAAAACTTTAAATTTGAGAAATGATCTCTTTAAAAACTATTCTCATTACAATAGTACTATTTCTTACTGTAAATTTAAAATCTCAAAACTTGCAGATTAATGAAGTTGTGAGTAGAAATTATAACGGTTTACTGAGTTTTGAAAATAAAACAGAAGATTGGATAGAGATTTATAATAATTCTTTAGATACGATAAACCTTCAAAACTATTATCTAAGTGATGATGATGATAATTATCAATTATGGCAATTCCCATATAAAAAATTAGCACCAGATAGTTTTTTAGTTGTTTTTGCAAGTGGAAAAAATATAGTAAGTCCAGAATTACACACAAGTTTTAAATTGACAAGTGAAGGTGAAAGTATATATTTATCAAGTAACGTTTTGATAGATAGCATTTCCATGCCAGCACTAAATGCTGATAATAGTTTTGGGAGAATAGCAGAAAGCAGTAATCAATGGTCGATCTTAGATATTCCTAGTCCACATTTTAGTAATGCAGAAAGTAATTTTTTAAGCTTTTCTCACGAGTCTGGTTTTTATGATGAAGAAATATATTTGGAAGTCAATTCATTAAGACCACATCATACTATTTATTATACTACAAATGGGAGAGAGCCTACAACGTTAGATAAAATTTGGTCGAATGATTTTCTAAAAAATGCTACATTAAAGAATAATAATTTCTGTAATGTAATTACAACAGCAGAACATCCTATATTAGAGCATAAACATGTAAATCCAAAAGTGAATATTAATAAAACGAATGTTTTAAAATTTGCTAGTTTTTCCAATCAGATTAAAACAAGCAGAACAAATTCTAAGACATTTTTTGTAGGTATTGATCATTATGAGCTACCCGTTTTATCTATAATTATTGATTCTCTGAGCTTGTTTGATGAAGCTTATGGGATATATACTCCTGGAATTCACTGGGATGTATCAGGGCCTGAGTGGACTGGAAATTACACTAAGAGGGGAAGGGCTTGGGAAAAAGAAATATCAATTTCTTATTTTGATAAAAATAGGGTTTTGATTTTTGAACAAAATGCTGGTGTTAGGATTCATGGAGGAAAATCAAGATTACAACCTCAAAAATCATTGAGAGTTTATGCAAGAAAGTCATATGGAAATGAAGATTTTACTATTCCACATTTTGAAGGAAAGAAGTATGATAAATTTATTTTGAAAAATATTTTTTCTTCTTGGAATAATACTATGATTTCTGATTATTTTTCTCTTAAATCTTCAGAGAATTTTAATTTTGAAATGCAAAATCAAAAACCAGTAATTCTCTTTTTGAATGGGGAATACTGGGGTATTCATTACTTAGCTGAAAGATTAGATGCCGATTTTCTTTCTGAGTTATATGAGTTTGATTCTTCAGATACTATTAATTTGTTGGAGAATGCTACTGCGCAAAGTGGGTCAAATGAAGAATTTTTAATTCTCATGCAATTTATTGAATATCATGATTTAAGTGATGATGTAAATTACACTCAAGTTGAGTCAAAAATTGATATAGCGAACTTTATTGATTATCATATTGTAGAAATGTTTTTTAATAACTATGATTGGCCTTCAAATAATTTAAAAATTTGGAATGTGAATAATGGCAAGTGGCGTTATGTTTTATACGATTTAGATGCAGCAATATTTACTAAAGGAGATAAGCTTTCTTATAATATGTTTAATCATATGTTGACTGAAGAAGGTGATTCTTGGCCAAATCCTCCAGAATCTAATTTAATTTTTAGAAAGTTAATGAATAATGAATCTTTTAAAACTGATTTTGTAAAGAGGTATATAGAACTAATTAGTAATGATTTGTCTCAAGCTAAATTGATTGGTGTTTTGAGTGAGCTTTTACCTGATATTAACTACCATTTACATGAGCATATTGATAGGTGGAACTATCCCATAAGTTTATCTGAGTGGGAAATGAATTTAAAAGAAAGAACTATTAATTTTATAAATACGAGACAATGTATTGTTAATAATCAAATGATTGAAGCCTTAGATTTAAAGTCTACTACGTATTTGTGTGAAGAATTATTTGTTCAATTAGAATTTACAATCTTTCCAAACCCTGCAAAAATGTATATTAATGTTCAGTTTAATAATGACCTATTTGTTCCAAGTTTTTTTAACTATATAATTACCGATACAAAAGGAACGATTTATCAAAAAGGCACTAAAATATTAATTTTTTCAGCAAAAATTAATATCCAAAACTTGGTTTCTGGTATTTATTTCTTTAAAATTAATGATGATGATAATAATCATTATACTCAAAAATTTATTGTCGAATAAATAAGTGGTAGTGAAAGTCTTTTTTTTAAGATTTTATATTTAGATTTGCACCGAAATATACGAACATGAATATTTCAGACAAATTCGCTTTAAAAGGACTTACATTTGATGATGTACTTTTAATCCCTGCTTACTCAGAAGTTTTACCTAGAGAAGTTTCTCTTAAAACAAAATTAACCAAAGAAATCACTTTAAATATCCCTATAGTTTCGGCTGCGATGGATACTGTTACGGAATCTCAATTGGCGATTGCTATGGCAAGGCAAGGGGGGATAGGTTTTGTACATAAAAACATGAGTATAGAAAAACAAGCTGCAGAAGTTCGTAAAGTAAAACGTTCAGAAAGTGGATTGATTGTAGACCCTATTACTTTAAAAGTAGATGCAACCATTGGTGAAGCGCAAAAAATAATGCGTGAAAATAAAATTGGAGGTATTCCAATTATAGACAATAATGATACTTTAGTAGGTATTTTAACCAATAGAGATTTAAGGTTTGAAAACTCTTTAGAGAAAAAAGTAACAGCGTTAATGACTTCAGAACATTTAGTTACTGCTAAAGAAGGTACTACTTTAGAAGATGCAGAAATTATTCTAAAAAAATTCAAAATAGAGAAATTACCAATAGTAAGTGCTGATGCTAAATTGGTAGGTTTGATTACTTATAAAGATATATTAAGAGTACAAAATTATCCTAATGCTTGTAAAGATAAAATGGGTAGATTAATGGTTGGTGCTGCTGTAGGTGTTACAGGAGACATGAACGATAGAGTAGATGCTTTAGTAAAAGTAGGTGTTGATGTTATTGCTATTGATACGGCTCACGGTCATTCTGCAGGTGTTTTAAATTTTGTAAAAAAAGCTAAAGAAAGATATAGTAATTTACAAATAATAGCAGGAAATGTAGCCACGGAATCTGGTGCGCAAGCATTAATAGACGCAGGCGTAGATGCAGTAAAAGTCGGTATTGGTCCGGGTTCTATATGTACAACACGTATTGTTGCAGGAGTTGGTGTCCCACAATTAACAGCAATTTTTGAAGCAGCAAAAGCTTGTTCAAGAGCAGGTGTTCCTTTAATCGCAGATGGCGGCATCAAAGAAACTGGTGATATTGTAAAAGCTATAGCAGCAGGAGCAGATGCAATAATGGCAGGTTCTTTATTTGCTGGTACAGATGAATCTCCTGGAGAAACAATTATTTTTCAAGGAAGAAAATTTAAAGCTTATAGAGGAATGGGTTCTGTAGAAGCGATGAAGGAAGGTTCGAAAGATAGATATTTCCAAGATGTTGAAGATGATATTAAAAAATTAGTTCCCGAAGGTATTGTAGGAAGAGTACCTTATAAAGGATCTCTTTCTGAAGTTATTCATCAGTTTGTTGGTGGCTTGAGAGCAGGAATGGGTTATTGTGGTGCTAAAGATATTACTGCATTGAAACATGCTCAATTTACAGTTATTACAGCTTCTGGAATCAGAGAAAGTCATCCGCATGATGTTACTATTACTAAGGAAGCACCAAATTATTCTAGATAGACATATATAATATGAAAGAAGTTTCTTTTTTTAAAATTGCAGGATTTTTATTGATAATGTATAGTTGTCAAGAATCTAAAGATTTACGAAAAGAAAGCATGCTCAATTATTCGGATTATCGACAAGATACCGCTCGTTTTTTAGCACATGCCGGTGGAGGTATTGATGGAAATAAATATACAAATACACTAGAAGCGTTAAACTTAAATTATCAAAGAGGTTTTAGGTTTTTTGAGTTAGATATTATTACTACTGAAGATAGTCAATTAGTTGCTTGTCATGATTGGGAAACATGGCGTTCTCAAACTAATTATGTAGACAAAGTTCCTGTTAGTAAATCAATTTTTCTAGAAAATAAAATTCTTTCAAAATATACACCTTTAAGTCTAGTTGAAATAAACTTGTGGTTTCAAAATCATCCAGATGCGGTTTTGGTGAGCGATAAAATAAATGAACCGAACTTAATAGTAAATCAATTTATCGATAAAAATAGATTGATGATGGAATTATTTTCTTTGGAAGCTATTGTGGAAGCTCAGACATTAGGTTTGAAGAAAATTTTAGCTTCCGAAAAAGTATTAAACTCTTTTGGGAAGCAACGAATTGAAAAATTAGTAGAAAACAATATTGATTATGTTACTTTTTCTATAAAATACATGGAAGATAATCGTTCTTTTTTGGAAGACTTGAAAGAAAATAACATTAAAGCAATAGTCTATAATTTAACTTTTGAAAAAGATGAGAAGTATTTAGTGCAAAATGAAATGAATACTATTTATGGTTTCTATGCCGATACGTGGGATTTTTAATTATTAAACTAGCTAAAAGTTTAGCAGCTATTAAATAGCGATAATTTAAGTAAAAGAACCTATTTGTGGTTTCGGAGAGCTACAATTAAAAGACTTTTAGCTGATGTAAAGGCTAGGAAATGGAGTTAGAACAAGCTTTTTTCGCAGCTAATAAGTAAAATGTCTTAAAATTTAAGTTTTTACGCTAATTAAAGTGTATAAATAATAATTTCTAAAATATTAGCCTTACTTTTGCCGACTGAATAAAATTTTTTAATCAAATAAAATAAAACGTTTCAATATGAATCAATACGAAACTACATTTATTGTAACTCCAGTTCTCACAGAAGAGGGCATCAAGGAAACTGTAAAGCAATACACAGCATTTCTTAAATCCAATGGAGCAGAGGTTGTCGAAGAAGACCATTGGGGTCTTAAGAAATTGGCTTATCCAATTCAAAAGAAAACTACAGGTATTTACCACCATGTAGAATTCAAGGCAGACACTCAGTTAATTGGAAAATTAGAATTGTCTTTAAAAAGAGATGAAAACATTATGCGTTTTCTAACTGTAAGGTGCGATAAATATGCCGTCAAATATAATGATGACAAAAGAGCAGGACTTGTTGGAAGAAACAAAACTGTAAAGACAGATAACGCTAAAACAGAAAAAAAATAAGACATGGCAGGAAATAAAGATATCAGATTTCTATCTGCAATTAAGATAGGAAGAGAAAGAAAAAAATATTGTAGATTCCTTAAAAATGGAATTAAATATATTGATTATAAAGATCCAGATTATTTATTGAATTTTATTAATGAGCAAGGTAAAATTTTACCTAGAAGATTAACAGGAAATTCTTTGAAATATCAAAGAAAAGTGGCTCAAGCTGTAAAAAGAGCAAGACACTTATCATTGTTACCTTACGTAGCTGATTTATTAAAAAAATAATCCTTAAAATTTAGAAACATGAAAGTTATATTAATAAAAGATGTTGAGTTCGTAGGGTCTTTGGATGACGTAGTAACAGTAAAAAATGGTCATGGAAGAAATTTCTTGATACCACAAAAAATGGCTGTAATTGCAAATGAACCAAACATGAAAATGCTTAATAATAAATTAAAATTTAAGCATAAGAAAGAAGAAGCTATGTTAGCTGATTACAAAGTTATTGCTACTAAATTGGCAGATATGGTTATTACTGTAGGTGCTAAAGTTGGTTCTACTGAGAAAATTTTCGGTAGTGTGACTACGCATCATTTATGTGATGCTATTAAAGTACAAGCTGGTGTAGAAGTTGATAGAAAAAGAGTACAAATTTTAGG
>CAWVRT010000056.1:0-14628 GCA_963932515.1 uncultured Chitinophagales bacterium | reverse complement strand
GGCAGTTCTAAAAAGTTTACCTTTTTTTTTTATTAAAGCAGAAACTGCTGGCCAATAATATATTTTTCCTTCTTTTTCGAATTCAAAACCTAAATCTCTAGCAAAACTGGTTCCATTAAAACTTAATATATTAAAATTACAATCTCTAGATTCTGAAAAATATTTCATTGTCTCAAAATTATCTGGAGAAGTTAAAACCCAAGGCATTCTATCTGAAAGTATTTCTCAATAGCCTCTAAAACCATCTGCCCACATGGTAAAATAAGGACATTTCTTTCTCATATTGCTAATTACTAAAAGTTCATCTCCTTTTTCAAATAAATAGTTTGGACCAATAGCCTCCCTTGTTTGTTTTTGAAAATATATTCTCTTATTTCTTCTAAAGGTTGTGCTAAAGACAATTCCTTTAGTTGTTTTTGCTTTTCAAAAATTTCGTTTTGTAAAGATTCTATTGCTGAGTTATAGAGTTTCATGGTTTAATTTTAAAATTTAAATATAGGAAGAATGTTTAAAAGTATTTAGTTGTTCTGGAACGTATTTATTAATTGTACAGCATCAAATCATCTAAATAACTTTTATCAATAATTCCAACACTTATTTAGAATAATAAAAGGACGGTGTTTTTCATTTTTCAAATATTTATTCAATACTTAAAATCCAAAAAATCTTTATTAGCTCTTTCAAAATCGGTAGGAATACCGATATCAATGAAATAAGAATTGAACTCTTTTGCATACAAACTACTTGTATTCGCTTGTTTTTGGAAATAGTCTTGTTCTAATGAGAATTTTGTATTTAAGGCGAACGTATTTAAAGCTTTTCTTTTCATTAGATAAACGCCTCCATTTATTAAACCAGCTATTGCTTTATCAGACTTTTCAGAAAATTTTACAATTTCCTTTTCATCATTTAAAACAACTTCTCCATATCTACCTACATTTTCGACTTCTCGAACACCCAAACTTACTGTGGCTTTATGTTTTTTATGAAATTTCTTTAATTTATTGATGTCTACATCAAAAAATGAATCTCCGTTTAAGATGATTACATTCTTCTTTTCACACTTCTCTAAAGCTAAACGAATTCCGCCACCAGTTCCTAGCGGTGCATCTTCTTTTGAATAAGAAATTTTAACACCTAAATATTCCGCTTTAAAATAATCTTCTACAACTTCTGATAAATAACCTACTGATAAAACAATGTGTTCTACACCATAACTCTTCAGATAACGCACTAAATAGACCAAATAAGGATTTCCTGCAACAGGCGCCATAGGTTTAGGTACATCTTTAACTACAGATTGTAATCTAGTTCCAAATCCTCCGGCAAGTATTATCGCTTCTTTCATATTTTGGCTTTTAGCTGTTAGCTCTTAGCCTTTAGCTAGAAGCTAGAAGCTAAGAACCATAAGCTATTATTCAAACATTCCGTTTTCTACTAATTCACAAATAATATGACCAATTAAGATATGAGACTCCTGAATTCTTGGTGTATCAGTTGAAGGAATATTAATTAATACATCAGCTAAAGCTTTCATATTTCCACCAGTTTCACCGGTTAAAGCTACATTAATTAATCCTCTTTTATGAGCTTCTTCAAAAGCTAAAACAATATTTTTAGAATTCCCTGAAGTGCTTAATCCAATAATTACATCTCCTTTTCTTCCTTTAGACATCACCATTCTAGAATAAATCTCATCATAAGAATAATCATTGGCAACAGCTGTAAGATAAGAAGTATTTACATGTAATGCTTCTGCAAATAATGGTTCTCTGTCTTTATAAAAACGACCAGATAATTCTGCTGCTAAATGCTGTGCATCTGCGGCACTTCCGCCATTTCCACAAAAAAGAACTTTACCGCCATCTTTTAAGCATTTAATGCATATTTCTGCTGCTTCATTGATTGCTTTCAATAAAACCTCATCTTCAGATAACATCCTTTTTACTTCTATAGATGCTAATATTTTTTGTTTTATAAACATTTTTTTTGTTTTGGCTACTAGCTGTTGACTACTGGCTACTAGCAAATTGCCAGAAGCTAGAAGCTAAGAGCTAAAAGCATTTTTAAATAGTCCAAGTTCTTAATCCTCCTTCGGTGAAAATGTAGGGATGCACGCTTCCGCCAAATTTACGTAAAGCTTTAATTACTTGGTATTTTGTATTTCTTGGGCAATAAAAAATCATAAAGCCCCCACCACCAGCACCAGAAATTTTACCACCAGTTGCACCGCTTTCTATTGCTGCAGCATATAATTCATCAATCATAGGATTTGAAATCCCTTTAGCCATTTGTTTCTTATGTTGCCAACCAAAATCTAATATTTCGCCTACTTTATTTACATCACCAACGGCCAATGCTCTTTTCATCATCACAGCTTGTTCTTTTAGCTTGTGCATCGCATTAATAGCATTCTCATTCTTGTCCGTTACACTTTTACTTTGTTCACTAATAATATCTGAAGAAAAACGACTTGTTTCTGTATAATACAATACTAAATTGTGTGATAATTCATGTAAATATTCTGGTTTAATTCTTAATGGATTTACAATAACTCTGTTATCATTTAAAAATTCCATAAAGTTTACGCCACCAAAAGTTGCCGCATATTGGTCTTGTTTTCCACCAGCCATTGCTAAATCTACTCTTTCAATATCGTAAGCTAATTTTGCAATATCATATTCTCCTAAAGGTAAATTTAACCATTCTACAAAGGCGCCTAATATTGCTACCATCAAAGTGGAAGAAGTTCCTAAACCTGAACCAGCAGGTGCATCTACATAAGTTGTTAATCTAAACGATAAAGGCTTTTTACTAAAATATTTGACGATTTTGTTGTAAACGCCAATATGTAAAGGCAACAGATCTTCTACTGCTAAAACTTCTGCAGAATCAAAAACAATTTTTTCATTTCTATCTAATGCTACAAATTCTATTTTACCATTATCTAAGGGTTCTAAGCTTGCATTGGCAAACAAAGAAATTGTCGCATTTAATATTGCGCCACCATAAATATCTGAGTATGGACTCACATCTGTTCCGCCACCGGCCAAACCTAATCTTAAAGGTGCTTTGCTTCTAATTATCATGTATAAACTTGTTTACGCCTGCAAATTACGATTTTAAGTGTAAATTATAATAAAGTTTTTAGCGTTTTTTAATGTTAGAAAATAACTATTGAACTAATAACTCAATAAAAAAGAACAATTTAATACAAATAATCATAAATATTTTAAAACAACTCTTCTAAAGTATTTACTAATTTCAACCAAGAATACTTTTTCTTTTCTTCTTTGATGTGTGTATCAAAATCTATTGTTGATTCATAGAATTTATTGATTGCATCAGCAATTTCTGTCTGTTCGGGTTGAACCACAAAACCAACTTTTCCTTCTGGAACTATTTCTTTTAAGCCACCGACATCTGTTACAATCATCGGTTTTTCAAAATGATACGCTATTTGCGTTATACCACTTTGCGTAGCCGTCTTATAAGGCTGAACAACTAAATCTGCCGCAGAAAAATAAGTTGCAACTTCCTCATTTGGAATGAATTCCGTAAACAATCTCACTTTATTTTTCAAGTCTACCTTTTCTATTAAATCAAGATACTTTTGTTCATTACTATAGTATTCTCCAGCAATTATTAGCTTTACATTTTTGTTTTCTAACTCCTTGTCTTGCATGGCTTCTAACAATAAATCTAAGCCTTTGTAATCTCTAATGAATCCAAAAAACAAAATATATTTATTCTCTTTCGATAGTTTTAATTTATCTAATGCTTTGTTTTTTTCCATCTTTTCTCCAAAATTATCGAATAATGGATGAGGATTTAACAAACATGTTTTGTTCGTAAATTTTGCTAAATCGTCCTTCACAGAATCTGACATGGCCACAAAGCCATCTACACTTCCCACATAATATTTTGCCAATGATTTATCTCCTATCCTTTTTTCATGAGGAATTACATTATCTAAAATAGAAATAATTTTAGTGTCTTTACTTTTTGCTATTCTATTGATAGTTCCTAAAGATGGCCCAATAAAAGGAATCCAGAATTTAGAAATAATCACAGCTGGTCTCATTCTTCTTAATTCTAAACCAATTTTTAACCAATTAAAAGGATTTACTGAATTGATTTTTCTTTCAATAACTAAATTATTTGGTTTTGGACTAGAAGAATATTGCGTTTTTCCAGGAAATAAAAAATTAGGATATTGAACGGTGAAAGTATAAATAATAAATTCATAGCCTTCTTTTTGAAACTCTTTGGCTAAGCGTTCGTTATAAGATGCCAAACCTCCTCTAAAAGGATATGCTGTTCCTAATAATACTATTTTCTTTTTTATAGCCACAGAAATAATTTATAAGTTAATTTCCTTTTCTATCAAATAAGTATTTCTATCGGCTGAAGATCTTGCAATTAATTCGCCTAAGAAACCTGCTAAAAATAATTGCGTCCCTAATATCATAGCAACTAGTGCGATATAAAAAAGTGGACTATTGGTAACTAATGGTGCTTGCTCTTGTAATTGATACAAATAATAAGCTTTTAAGCCAATAACATACAGTGTTAAAAAGAATCCTAATGCAAAAACAGCTGTTCCAAAATAGCCAAAAATATGCATCGGTCTTTTACCAAACTTGGTAATAAACAATACTGACATTAAGTCTAAAGGGCCGTTTATAAACCTTTCTAAGCCAAATTTAGTGATTCCGTATTTTCTTTCTTGATGTTGAACTACTTTTTCTCCAATTTTACCAAAACCTGCTTGTTTTGCTAATACGGGAATATATCTATGCATTTCGCCATAAACTTCTACACTTTTTATAACGGCTTTTTTATACGCCTTTAAACCACAGTTCATATCGTTTAACTTAATACCTGACATCATCCTAGTCGTTCCGTTATATAATTTTGTAGGAATTGTTTTACTTAAAGGGTCAAATCTTTTCTTTTTCCAACCAGAAACTAAATCATAATCACCATCGATAATCATATTATATAACGTTGGAATTTCTTCTGGACTATCCTGCAAATCAGCATCCATAGTGATGATTACATCTCCTTGTGCCACATTGAATCCCCTATTTAGGCCTGCTGACTTACCATAATTTCTTTGAAATTTAATTCCCTTTACTTCAGGAAAACTTTTAGATAAATTTTCTACAATTTCCCACGAATTATCGGTACTTCCATCGTCAACAAAAATAATTTCATAAGAAAAATTATTTTTATCCATGACTTTTTTTATCCAAGAATGTAATTCTGGTAAAGACTCCGCTTCATTATATAATGGTGATACTATGGATAGCTGCATTTATAATTATTTATATTGGTAAAGGTAACATGAATAAACAAATAGTAAAATCAATTAATTAATAATATAGCCTCTGAAGTATAAAACTAAGCTTATTTATTATTCAAAATATGCTTCTGGCTTGTTGTTTTTAATAACTAATGCCGAAATTACAGAAATTATTGAACTCATAAATAAAGTGGAAGCTAAACTAACAACCGCCATGTAAGTAGGTTGCATGAATTTTTTAGTGTACTCCATTGCTATTTTAACATCTTGGTCAGACATAGCCCTGCTTTCCAATTCAATTTCAGTTTTTAATAAAATTCTACCCATTAATTCTGGATCAATAAAGTTCATATAAATATAAGACCAAATTACAGAAACAACAGAAATTATCAAACCTATCATTAAGCCTATTTTAAATAACTCTCCGAAAGAAGCAAATCCGCCACCTAACTTATCTCTATATTCAAAAAGACCAAGAACAATAACTGCTAACATCAAGACAACACCAGCGTATTGCATTATTTTCGAGTCAGACATCGCTAATAAATAAGACAACAAACCCAAAATAATTGTTGCAGTGCCACCAATTAGCCCCCATTTCAATATAATATCTTTTGTGCTCATTATTTCACTTTTTTATTATTAAATACTGCAATAATTTCACCTTTTAATTCCATTCCAATAAATGGCGTATTTTTCGATTTAGATTTTAAATCATTTTCATCGAAAATATTTTCCTTTTCAGCATTGAAGACTACTAAATTAGCTTTTTCTCCAATTTTTATTGTAGGACATTCTAATTTTAATATTTTTCTTGGGTTGTCTGTGAACTTTTTCACCAATTCTTCTATTGAAAGGTCCTTTTCTGTTGCTTTTCTAGCCACAGCGAAAGCCGTATCTAGCGCAGAAATACCAAAGTCTGCATTTTCAAACTCTACTTTCTTTTCATCTGTATGTTTAGGATTGTGACCACTAGAAATCACATCTACTGTTCCATCTTTAAGTCCTTTTATTAATCCTTTAATATCTTCTTTGGTTCTTAAATGTGGGTTTACTTTAAAATTGGTATCATATTCATTTAAGTAACTATCGTCTAATAAAAGATTGTAAGCATTTACAGACGCTGTTACTTTTATACCTTTTAGCTTAGCTTCTTTTATTTGTTTTACCGAGTTTAAAGTAGACACATTTATAAAATGTATACGAGAATCGCAATGTTCTGCTAAATAAATATCTCTAGCTACCATTAACTCTTCAGCTAACTTGGCCGAGGCTTTTAATCCAAGCTTTGTACTTAAGACGCCTTCATTCATTAAGCCATCGTGCGAAATATTGTCTAAATCTGGATGATTCATAACCACTCCATTAAATTTCTTTACATAAAGCAGGGCTCTTTCCATCATACCTGCATCTCCAATACTTTTATGTCCGTCTGAAAAACAAAAGATATTTTCGCTTTGCATGTCATAAATTTCTGCTAAATCTTTCCCTTTACAATCTTTTGAAATAGCTCCAACTGGAATAACATCAACAATATTATTAAAGGCTAAACTTTTTAGATAAGCAACTTGACCTTTCGTATCTATTACTGGTTCCGTATTTGGCATGATAGAAACTGTCGTGAAACCACCATTTACAGCAGCAGATAATCCACTTTTCATATCTTCCCGATATTCAAAACCTGGTTGGTAAATATGGCAATTCAAATCTGCGAACCCAATAGAAACAGATAAATCATCTCCCTCAATAACTTTATGATCTTTTACTGGAATAGCTTTTGAAATGTTCTGAATAACTCCATTTTCAATTAGAATATCACGATGTTCTAAGTGAAAAGTAGAATTTTTGTCTATTATTTGGACGTTCTTTAGTAAGTGGCTCATTTTTTTGATGTTTGATGTTGAAATGAAAAACAAATAAAATCTTACTTATTCTTTCAAAAATCTCAATAACAATATTTCAAAAGCCAAAAATAACAAAGAAAATAGAATAAACCACTTCCATAATGATTTTCCTTCTGAATTATTTAATAAATTTTCTTGTATTGCTACTTTATTAGCTTGTATAATGTTAATATTTTTCTCAGGGAACAAGTTTTCAAGCTCTGTTTTAGAATAATATGCCAGTACAGACTCTTTTCTACTATAGTTTAAAGCTACTTTTGCTTGATAGCTTTTATTCTCATTAAAAACAGTATAAATACCCGCTTCCAAATTATTGTGAATTACATTTAAAACCAACTCATTCCTAAAAATATTCTTTTGAGGAATAAGTTCAATATTTTCATTGCTTAATTTCAAGACATCTTCAAAATTAATTGGTTTCTTCTTTAAGCTAATAGTCGTATTTCCATTTATTTTAAAACTAATAGTCTTATTATTAACACCCAAAATAGCCATTTTGTAAACAATTGGTGCAAACAAAGTATTAGAAGCTAAATCAGTAAATGTTTTTTCTATTGAGGAGTTTAACAAATAAACTGTACCATTTCCAAATTGAAAAGAAGACAAATAACTATCCTTATTATTGAAAGACATAATTTGCTCTTCATTACTATTTACATTAGTTCTTAATTCATAATACTGCTGAACCATTGGTAGTTTTATATTCTTTGGCACGCTTTCAAAAAGATCATTTAAAACAGCATGTTCCATATTAATGCTACCAATATTTCTTTTTGTTTTATTCAAGCTAGAAAACAAACCAATATTCAAGGCCGATAATAAAACATTGTAAGACCCTACAGACATACTTTTATGTGGGACAATAAACACACTACCTCCTTGTTTTATAAAAGGTTTTATGTTTTGAATTAACCCCGATGGCAAAGTTTCAATTTGGTCTAGAATTATAAAATGCTGTTGAGATAGGGTATTATAATTTAACGTTGTATACACCGTGTTTTCAAAATTCACATTTTCAATAGCTTTAAAAATTGCCTTAAAAGTGCTATTTTTTGATATTTCAGAAATTGTTAAAACATTTACTTTTTCTTCTACAAAAAAACTATAAAAATAAATATCATCAAAAGTTATTGGATAATCTGATAGTTGAACTTTTCCCGTATTCCATCCAGTCTTTGATGTTTTTAATTTTATCGTATCAAGACTAAAATCTTTTTTATTAATATTAAACTCTCCAACAGATTTAACTTCATTATTTAGTGTCAATTGAAAATTACCACTTGTTTTTTCTCCACTTTCATTTCTGAAACGCACAATCATATTATTCATAGCATCTTTCAATTGGAAAGAATTTTCAAACCATACGCTATCTATAAAGACATTCCTCTTTTCACCAGGACTCAGCTTTACTATGTTGGTAGTATAATTAGAATCGGCAATTAACAGAGTATTGTTTTTTTGGAAATCTGACAAATGAAACACAATAGCAGCAGAAGCTTTAGATTTAAAAACAGTTTTTTGTCTTTCAAAAACAGCTTGACTAGTTCTTGAAGTAGCGGAAATTTTTAAATCGTTTAAAAAATGCTTCGCTTCTGTTTTATTGACTAACCTTTGGTGTTTCCCTTCAAAATCATTGCTCAGTATTTGGAATTTTTCATTCTCAGAATAAGAATTTATTATTGCAGTTGCAACTTCTTTAGCTTCATCAAATAACAAGAGCCCATTCCCCTCAGCATTCATACTAAAAGAGTTGTCTATATAAATACTGATATTTTTCTCATTGTTATTTTGCGAATTAGCTCCTTTAAAATAAGGTTGAGCAAAAGCCATTACCATGAATAAAATAACTAAAATTCTAGTTAATAGAACTAATAAATGTTTTAACCTATTACTGGAAGATTTTTCATTTTGCACTTCATTAAGAATAGCCGTATTTGAAAAATACATTTTTTGATACCTTCTAAAATAAAACAAGTGTATTATTATAGGAACAGCGACAAATAAAGAAGCCCAAAGAAAATTTGGATAAATAAAATTCATTTAACTGTAAATATAGTGAAATAAAAAAAGCAACATTTTAGTATGTTGCTTTTAAAAAATATTTTTACCGGAGCTTATTTAATTGATTCAGGTGTAAATAATGCATAATTACTAGGAACTTCAAACATTGAAGAACTTAGACTTTTTTTCTCGATAGATTTTGTTGTAAGTGTATTAATAGCTTCATTTTCTGTCATAATCATTGAACTAACTGGAAAACCTTGGTCTCCAGCTAAATAAATTGCTCCGAATTCTTTACTTTCAGCAAAGACAGTCATCATATTTTTCATATTAACGTCTATCTCATTTAGATATTGAACAGCCAACATGCCATCTGCGCTCATTAGTTTAATGTCTTTAGCAGCTTTGCCATTATAGATACTTTTCGTTTCTTCTAAAAGTCTCATTTTAGGTGTCCCTACATCTATTTGATTAATTGAAACTTTAGAATACCAAAGCTTTCCATCATTATCTGCTTTATCTCCAAATAAAGATATTGTATTCGATTTAAAATCTGGAATAACGATAATCAACTCTTCCCCATTCTTAATTTCTAAACGAACGTCATCACCACTTATATACCAAACAAAAGTTTGTTGAGTTTTGGTTTGAACATCTGTATAAGTTTGTTCTATAACACCTTCAAAGGCGAAAACTGTATTTAAAGTAAATACAACTACTAGTAATAAAAATATTTTTTTCATATTATTAAATCTATGTTTTAAGGTTGGATTGGGCCTTTTATTAAATAATTTGGCGTAACTAAATCTTGAACAATGTTGCCATTCACTTCTAATGCATTTCCAGGAGCACCTCCTTGAGAAAGACCTAGGCTTGCTGAAATATTTTGACTAAACAAAGTTACTGTACCAATAAATGGAACTTGAGCAGAAGCAGTAACTTGTGCACCAGCAGTTCCGGAAGCACCTCCACCTTGTTGACCAAAATCACCACCATCACCCGCATCTAAACTAACAAAAGGTGTAACACTAATTGTTACGACAGACACACCAAAAGATAAAGGAATTGAATAAGCTAAAACGCCACCAACTCCTGGAACAGCGTTTGCTCCCGTTGTCGCATTTGTGCCGTCATCAGTTAACGAAGGACCAAGCAAAACACCTCCTGAACCAGAAGCTGATTGTGCAATTCCACCAGAAGAACCACCACCACCAGTAACCCCAGCTTCAAACAAAATAAATGGGCCTAATGTACCGATAATTGGAATACTAAATGGACCTATAGTAATACTAGTTCCTACAGAACCACCACCGCCTCCACCACTATATACGCCACCTTGTAAGTCAAAAGTAGTTCTACAGGTTAATTCAAGTGCATTTCCACCATCATCACCATCTTGAAAAGGAGAAGCTAAATTTAATAAATTTCCTAAAGGAGCACCATTTCCACCTCTACCAATTACAAAGCCCTGATTTAAAAAACCAACATGAGATACAGGATCTAAATTTCCCCAAGTTAAAGCATTGTTATTCGTTGTTGATGCAGAAATCTCTACATTACTATGTAAATGTAAAATTACACAAACGGGTGTTCCAACACCAGGTAAACTAAAGTCACTTTGTAAATCTACATCATTTAAAGGTGCAGCAATATCTACTTGTAAACAGGATTCTACTATGACATTAATACCTTGAAAAAATACATTTTGCCCACAAACAGATTGAATAATCAATGGGTAAGTTCCTGGAGTAGCCCAAATACTAGCATAAACTTTTATAAAAGTAGTTCCTACAGAGTCAACATTTGGATTTTCGACTATAACTTGTATTCCATTAGGTAAAGAAGATAAAACTACTGTAGTAACAGAATCAATACCGTTTAATTTAACAATATCTACTTCAAAGTATGCTGTATCTGTTGTTGTTCTATCTATAATGGCAGAGCCTTGATTTACAGAAGCTGTAAATTCACATTCTCTACAATTTTTTTGATATGCTTTCAGCCAACAATCACCATTCCAATAATGCACCAGACTATCTTCTGTATTATAAACCATCAAACTATTCAATGGGTTTTGAATAGCATTCATTTGGTTCGTAGTTAATCTAGGAAGCGCAAACCCTCTATCCGTTGACTCTAATTGTAAAACTGCACTAGAGTCTGGGTTCAGTATGTTAATACCTACTTGAGCATCAGTAGTACATAGTATAGTAGCCAAAAAGGTACTTAACAGTATTTTTTTTATCACAACTTATTTTTTTAGGTTAAATTCGCGACTAATGTACAAATTTATTTATTTAAAATGCAAATTTAATTATTAAATAAAAATAAATTTTGAAACCGAAGTATTTCGTAGTAATATAGTAGTCTAAATTAAAGTTTAATCCACTTAAATGAAAAAAATACTTACTTTTTTGCTGATTTTTTTTATCACTCAAAATAATTTTTCCCAAGCATTTCTAAGTAATAACAGTGCACTTGTTTCTATTAAAAACAGCGCTTTACTTTCTGTACAAGGAGACATTTATATTGAAAAAAATGGAATTTTTGATAATTCTGACACAATAAAAATTACTGGAGACTTTACTAATAATGCTGGAAACATAGGTTTTAATCCTATAAATAAAGGTTATGTGTATTTAATTGGAGCAAATGAAAGAATAAATGGCACAGATGAAACACATTTTTATAATTTATTGCTAAGAAATACTGGTATAAAATATGGAGACCTAGATGTTTATGTTCATGGATTTTTAGATTTAGACAGCTTAGAGCTAAGTTTAGATACTAATATAGTATATGTTACTGATGAAGATTTGAATGCAGTAGTCAATAATGAAGGTTTTGTGAGTAGTTTAGTAAATGGTGGTTTATCTAGAGCCACAAACCAAAATGATGATTATTTATTTCCTGTTGGTTCTTCAATTTATGGTAAAATATATAGACCAATAGATATTAAGACAACAAATTCACCGCAAGAATATAGAGTAAGATTTACAGATGAAGACCCCGGTAATGATAATTTAGACAGAGAGAATAGAGATATATTAATTTGTGACATTAATGATGTTTACTATCATAAAATATGGCAAGACCTAGGAAATGACAGCTCAGATATACGATTTTATTTCAAATCGGTAATAGACGGCTCTCATTTTAACGAATTAGTTCATTGGGAAGGTGAACCAAAATGGTACAAAGCACCTGCAGATACTTTATTGAACAATTCAGCTTGGGATTTAATGGAAGTCTATAATTGGAATAATTACAATTCCGAAAATTTCGCTTTAGCTTTTGGTAAAGAGCATTTTGCAGATGCAGGAGCAGACCAAACAATCTACTTATTAGATACTGTTCAACTTATAGGAAGTGGTGGAAATTATTATAACTGGACTCCTGCCCCAGCTGTTTCTTGTCCTGACTGTCCAGAACCATTTTTTTGGGATGATACTACGCAAGTTTTAGTCTTGGAAGTTTTAGATGATGATAATTGTACAGATTTTGATACCGTAAAAATTACAGTAGATGAAAGATTCTCTGAGGAAGAAGGTATGTTTATACCCGATGGCATTACGCCAAATGGAGATGGTGTTAATGACAGTTGGTATATTAGATGGTTATATAGATATCCAGACAATGAAGTAATTATTGTAAATAGATGGGAAGATATTATTTATAGAGCAGGACCATACAACAATAATTGGGTTGGAACCTATAACGATCAAAACTTACCTGAAGGAACTTATTATTTTATTTTAAGAATAAAAGAAAATGGAGAACTCATTAAAACTTACACAGGACCGTTAACGATTATTAAATAAGGCTATGAAAAAAATAATTCTTTCATTAAGTGTTTTAGTTATTGGTTTTACTTTATTAAAAGCACAACAACTTCCAGATTATACACTAGCAAAACAAAATTTGTTTAACTACAACCCTGCCGTTGCAGGAACAGACGAAGCAAGTGTTGTTTATATTACAGCAAAAAAACAGTGGACAAAAATTAAAGGAAGTCCTTTTTCTGCGAATTTAGTTTATCACCAAGCTTTAAAAAATGAACATATTGGTTTAGGAGGATCTTTAACAACAGACTTTACTGGGCCAACTAGTTATGTTGGCCTGAATTTATCTTTTGCTTATCATTTAATTTTTAGTGAATACAGACCTGGTGTTAGTGAAAGAAAAACTCTTTCATTTGGTCTTTCGGGAAGCGTTGTACAATATAGTATAAATGGTAGTAAAATACAATTAGATATTCCACAAGATGATGCACTATACGCATATAAAGGTTCTCAATTTTACCCAGATGCCGCTTTTGGTATTTATTACAAATCTAAAAAAGTTACTGCCAGTTTATCTGTTCCACAATTATTACACTTAGATGTGCCTATTACTAGTAGACAAATAGACAAAGATGCTGAACTTAAGAAAATGCAGCATTATTTTGGATTCTTTTCTTATAAAATATTGTTGAATAAAAAAGCAATAAATAATAAGAAAATGTATTTAGAACCTATTGCTAATGTTCATTATGTAATTGGCGCACCATTTCAAGGAGTAGTTTCTCTTAGATATAGTTTAGAAGATACATTTTTTGCCGAAATTGGTTACAGAAGCCTTTCAACTATGATTTTTGGTGCAGGAATGACTATCGCAAAAAGATTTTCATTAAGCTATGCTTACGACTTTAACTTAAGCACAGCCAGAACAGATTTAGGTTCTGTTCATGAATTACAACTTAGATTTAAGTTTAACGAAACACACTTCTAAAGTGCTTTCTTTAAGGCTAGAATATATCCAACATGTAAGCCTTCATGCACATTATTGAAAGTGATTGCTTCTTCTATTGAATTTAAAGTGATATTATAAGAAGTTGAATAAGGGTTAAATACTTTAAATACATTCTTATTATAGCGCCTTTCCAGCGCTTCTACACTAGTCAAAGCAATTGTTTTAAAAAACTCAAAATCTGACTTTAACATATTAGGATTAGCCTTAGTTCCTTTACTATACCTATTAATCACCTCTGGCTCTATATCAAATGGAATTCCACTTAACTTATAACAAAGAAGATGTTGCACTAATATAGTATGGCAAAAATTCCATTGAATATTATTGTTGAAACCTTTAGGGATATTAGTCAAAGATTCGAATGATAAACCCTTGACAGAGTTAAGCATATTTGTTCTAGTCACTTTCAATAATTCAAAATTGTATTTCATAAACATTATTTTAAAACAAATGTATTGAATAGAATTAAAAGATATCGTTTTGAATAGATATTATTAATCTTAATCTACCAAACAACCGTTTGGTAGATTAAGATATTAGTACTACATTTACAACTATAATCATTATGGCAAAGCAAAAATTAGATGAACAAACCATTGTACTAGAAGCCTTAAAGCTTTTTAG
>CAWVRT010000055.1:0-14652 GCA_963932515.1 uncultured Chitinophagales bacterium | reverse complement strand
TGGTACATAAAAAGTACATATGCTAGATTTATTAAAAAAGGAGTGTGAAATTAAAATTGGCCTAAAAATTAAAACATTAGGCGATTGCAAGTTTTTATCTCAAGCTATTCTTAATGCAATAGATACTGACCTAAACTATAATACGCTTAGAAGAATGTGGGATTTGGCTCCTTATGTGAAGCCCCGATTAACCACACTTAATATATTATCACAATTTAATGGCTACAATAATTATTATCACTTTACCAACACTTTCCTCTATCACAAGGAGTTAAGGACTCAAAACCAAATTTATAAATTAATTTACAAGGCAGACGACAATGAACTATTCCGTTTTATAAAAAAAATCAAAAGAACTTCAGCAGATTTTCCAAGTCTTATCATTAGCTTGTCTAGAGAACTTATTTATGCAAAAGACTTTGATTTACTTGATCAACTTTTTACACTTAAGGAATTAGAATATGAATCCTTTTCTTATACCGAAGCTTTGTATATTGGAAACTCAATAGGTTTACTGATTAGAAAGAAACCATTTCAGCATTTTCAATTGCAAAAAAATACAAATTTTATACGTCTAGTCTATTTGACTTTTGTAGATTACTCAAGTATATCAGGCTATTATAGTGACTGGGTAAGATTTATATCTCAAAATACTCAATTAACTGATGTTTTATATTTCTGTGAAGCGCTTACCCAGCTTAGTAATTTCTTATCTCTTAAACCTGTAAAAGATACATTTACAGATTTAATCCAAATACCTAATCTTCACCCTATTCTATTAGGCAGAATTTTATCCGTAAGAATATTAGCTCATAATTACAAAACAATTCAATCCTTATTAGACCCTTATTTTCATCGATTTTTTGAGAAAAATTTGAGAAAAATTGAAATATCTTACGAACTGATGATTACGGCAATTACATCGCGAAACATTGAATTAATGAACTATATCATTACTCAAATAGACCCCACTATTCAACCTGAGTTCTACTATCAAAAGCACCACATAAATAACTATTATCTAATGTGTATGTTTTATTATAAAATAATAAAGAACAAAGTAGAAAAGAAAAAATTTGCGCAACTTTTTAGTATTACTGAATTACAATCAAGCTATGAAGAATACACTACTTTACTTATGCTAATTTTTAATTACTCAGAAACGAATTCACTGGAATTAAAAAATACTTACAAACAAAACTATTTAGATTTAGCGCAACAATTAAACTATCCTTACTTTTCAGAAGATTTATTGGTGGGCTATTTCAATAGCGCAAATAATAAATTATTATTAAGCGATACGAATCCATTATAAATAAGGAATAGCCTATTTATTTTCAACAACTTAAAAAGACTAATACTGCTCCTTCTCACTAGGAAAGTCAACATTTCTAACATCTTGAATGTAATGTTCGATAGCGCCTTTCATTTCATCAAAAAGATTTAAGTATCTTCTTAAAAATCTAGGACTAAATTCTTTATTGATTCCTAACATATCGTGTAAAACCAACACTTGCCCATCTACACCAGCACCAGCGCCTATTCCAATAACAGGAATATTAATAGATTTAGCTACTTTCTCAGCTAAATGTGCTGGAATTTTTTCCAATACCAAAGCAAAACATCCTAACTCTTCCAATAACTTGGCATCAGACAATAATTTTTCTGCTTCCTCTTCTTCTTTTGCCCTTACCGTGTAAGTTCCAAATTTATAGATAGACTGTGGCGTTAGACCTAAATGTCCCATTACTGGTATTCCTGCAGATAAAACTCTCGTAATAGATTCTTTTATTTCAGAACCACCTTCCATTTTTACAGAATGACCTCCACTCTCTTTCATAATGCGTATAGAAGATTCTAAAGCAGATCGCGAATTTCCTTGGTAAGAACCAAAAGGTAAATCAACGACTATCAAAGAACGTTTGGCTGCTCTAACTACAGAAGATGCATGATAAATCATTTGATCTAAAGTAATAGGTAAAGTTGTTTCGTGCCCAGCCATTACATTAGAAGCAGAATCGCCTACTAATATAATATCTACTCCAGCAGCATCTACAATGGTTGCCAATGAATAATCATAAGCAGTTAACATAGATATCTTTTCATTATTATCTTTCATAGCCTGTACGGTATGAACGGTTACTCTTTTTACATTTGAATGTACTGACATTATTTACTATTTATTTTTGAACTATAAATTTCTTAGTCGAAATATTTTTTCCGTTATATAGATCTACAAAGTAGATTCCGTTTTCAAAAGTGGCTAAATCAATTATCACTTTATTATTATTTTTTAAAATAGTTGCTGTACTTACTCTTTTCATTTTTTGGCCCATAATATTATGTATTAAAATGAATGGTTGCTTTACATCTTCAAAAACAATGATAAGTTGCTCAGTTGCTGGATTTGGAAAAACTTCAAAATCAAATTGATCTATATTTTTAACATTTAAACCAATAGGTCTTGATATTGTTTCGAATGGAAAACCATTTCCATAAGTCAATAAGGCAGTTCCAAAAACAAAATAAGGATTTTCACCAGCGCTTGGATCACATCCTGCAAGAGACGCTACATCTGGATGATTAGAATGGCATAAATCTACATAATCTTCTTGGTATTTATAATGAATATTAATTTCAGCATCTGAAATATAATAAGTTAAATCATATTTAAAAGGAAGTGTAATAGCACCTGGACACCAGCCTGCTCTATTATACTGCCATGTTCCAGCTTGTCCTGTACAAGCGTCAGGGTTTGGATTGCAATCATTCCAAGGGTTTTGATCTATACTATCTCCATTTAAATATAATTTGTTGGTGATATTGTAAAACTCAGCCGCATTATTGGTATTATTTTGTCCCCAACCATGACCAGAAAGCAACATGTTCAATTGTGCTTTTTGAATATTATCGTTAAATTCAAAATTCATTTCCTCAAATGGTTGAAGGTTGGCATAGTCTCCTAAAGCATAATTTCCATCATAAACAGAAACAGCATTGCCATATTTGTGCTCAGGAGTGCCTGCAAAATAATTTAAAGTTAAGTTGTATTCCCAACTTCCAGCCCAAGTATCAGTAAATATTCTAAAATCTACATTCCCTTCTAACATAAAAATATAATCCGACAAATCTATTGTATGCGAACAACTTGTGCCATAAGGTGTCATATATCTAATCAATTCTATCCAGTTACCATCTGGCCCTTTAGCATCTATCCATGCTTTTCTATCCCAAGGATCACAGTCACCCGTTGGGCAAACTACATCCAACACAGCATGTAAACTATCATAAGCTCCTAAGTGATTCGGTAAGTTTGCTGTTCTGTAAACTGTTCTTCCTGCTCCACCAAATTTCACTAAAGCATCTTCAAAAGCAATAAACGTCTTATCTGTAGCATTTTGTTTTAAATCAAAATTAACTTCCGTTGACGCTTCGCCATTAGCTGAAGTTTTGGCAGTAAAACTCACATTATAATTCCCTGTAGTAGTAGGCGTCCACTCACCTACAAAATATTCACCAAATTCATAAGCCAATACTTTTTCGGCATTAACCATAAAATAAGATTCAGTATAAACAGCGCTCGTATCTGTTTTAGTTGCCTTGGCTTTTAAAATATAAGTATCAAATTGAGGCATAAAGAAATCTATACTATCTGCAGGTTTTATCATATTTACAGTTACAGTATCTGTTTGGGAAAATAAAATAGCAATAAAAAAGAAAAGGTTTCCAATCGTTAATAATAAGTATTTCATAAAATAAAGTTTAGTTAAATTTAATGTAAATATGACATTAATTGCTCTAAAAAATGACATTAATCGTAAAAAAATGACAAAATTGCATACAAACCGGCTTGGAATAGTAATTGAATAAGAGAAAGTGTAATAAAAAATTAAAAAACAATAAATATTATATAAAATGGGAAAAATAATCGGAATAGATTTAGGTACTACAAACTCATGTGTAGCCGTAATGGAAGGAAATGATCCTGTAGTTATTTCTAATGAAGAAGGAGCAAGAACGACTCCATCTGTTGTAGCTTTTATGGACAACGGAGAAAGAAAAATTGGAGATTCTGCCAAAAGACAAGCAGTTACTAATCCAACAAGAACTGTAGCATCTGTAAAAAGATTTATGGGTAAAAGGTTTAGCGAAGTAAAAAACTTAGATCGTGTTGCTTATAAGGTAGTAAAAGGAGATAATGATACTGTAAGAGTAAAAATTGACGACAGAAACTATACGGCACAAGAAATATCAGCAATGATATTACAAAAAATGAAAAAAACTGCTGAAGACTATTTAGGTCAAACTGTTACTGAAGCTGTAGTTACTGTACCTGCATATTTTAATGATGCAGAAAGACAAGCAACTAAAGAAGCAGGACAAATTGCAGGTTTAGAAGTAAAAAGAATAATAAACGAGCCTACTGCTGCTGCTTTAGCTTATGGGTTAGATAAGCAAGATAAAGATATGACAATTGCCGTATTTGATTTAGGTGGTGGTACTTTTGATGTATCTATCTTAGATTTAGGAGATGGTGTTTTTGAAGTAAAATCTACTAATGGTGATGTAAACTTAGGTGGTGATGATTTTGATGATATTATTGTTGATTGGTTAGCTGCAGAATTTAAGAAAGATGAAAAAATGGATTTAAAAAAAGATCCAATGGCTCATCAAAGATTAAAAGAAGCTGCTGAAAAAGCAAAAATCGAATTATCTTCTACTAACGAAACAGAAATTAACTTACCATATGTAACTGCTATAGATGGTGTTCCAAAACATTTAGTTAAGAAATTATCAAGATCAAAATTTGAGCAATTAACTGACACTTTAATTCAAAGAACATTAAAGCCTTGTGCACAAGCTTTAAAAGATGCAGGATTATCTAAATCAGAAATTGATGAAGTAATTTTAGTTGGTGGTTCTACAAGAATCCCTAAAGTTCAGGAAGTTGTTGAAAAATTCTTTGGTAAGAAACCATCAAAAGGAGTTAATCCTGATGAAGTAGTTGCTTTAGGAGCTTCTATTCAAGGCGGAATTTTAAACGGAGATGTACAAGACGATATCGTATTAGTAGATGTTACGCCATTATCTTTAGGATTAGAAGTTATGGGTGGTGTTATGAACGTATTGATAGAATCTAACTCTACTGTTCCTACTAAAAAATCTCAAACATATACTACTGCTCAAGACAACCAACCTTCTGTAGAAATACATGTTTTACAAGGTGAAAGACCTATGGCAAATGATAACAGAAGTTTAGGGAGATTCCATTTAGATGGTATTCCTCCAGCAAGAAGAGGAGTTCCTCAGGTTGAAGTAACTTTTGATTTAGATGCTAACGGTATCTTAAGTGTTTCTGCAAAAGATCAAGGAACAGGAAAAGAACAAAATATTAGGATTGAAGCATCTACAGGACTTTCTGATGAAGAAATCCAAAAAATGAGAGATGAAGCAAAAGCTAATGAAGAAGCTGATAATACAATGAAAGAAACTGTTGAAAAATTAAATGCTGCAGATAGCTTAATTTTCCAAACAGAAAAACTTTTAGAAGATAATGCTGACAAAATTCCTGCTGATAAAAAAGCACCCGTTGATGAAGCTTTAGCTATATTAAAAACTGCTTATGAAGCAAAAGACATGGATGCTATTGAAAAAGGAATGGAAGATTTGAATACTAAATTTCAAGCAATAAGCCAAGAAATGTATGCACAACAAGGTGCTGAAGGTGCTGGTGCACCAGAAGCAGAAACTGCTAATACTGAAACAGAAACTGCAGAAGCAGAAGATGTTGATTTTGAAGAAGTTGAATAATATTTTTGTACTTAGTACACTATTATTAAAGTAAATAGTAAAAATCCATTCTGAAATTCAGAATGGATTTTTTTTGTAATAAATTCAAATTATTATACATTTTAGGATGAAGTACCAATTAAATACCTACATTTAAAGCCGATTTATTACGATAAAACAAATAAAAGTCGTAAATTTAATATACAATGAAACTATCTTTTTTAACATTGGCTCTTTTAATAAACACGATTGTGTTCTCGCAAGAACAATGCTTATCGTATAAGGTTATTCAAGATCAAATAGATAATGCAATAGACCCTCAGGCTGTAATTGAAGAATTAGAGGCCCTGAAAGATATGCAATTTATTCCGACAAGTTCGGTAAATTTAATTAAGATTCCAATAGTTTTTCACATTATCCATAATGGTGATTTGGAAGGAGAAAACGAAAACATTTCAGATTCAATAATATTAGAACAACTAAAAAGAATAAATCTAGATTTTAGAGGAGAAAACTTCGACACAGCGAATATTCCTACTGAATTTAAGCCTTTTTTAGCAGATGTAGGAATAGAATTCTGCTTAGCAAAAAAAGATACGCTAGGAAATTTTACTACAGGAATTATTCATCATAATTTAGGACAAACTGGCTGGAACGAAAATGATATAAATAATATAGCAAAAATAGAAACAATTTGGGATAGAAATAAATACTTAAATGTTTGGATTTTCAATTTTGAAGGAAATTTAGCAACAAATAACGTGAATGGATACGCGACCCCACCTTTTAGCAGTACAAACTTCAAGAAAGATGGCATTGTCTTAAACCATACGAAAGTTGGAAATGATTTATCTGATGACATTGGTAGAACTTTAGTACATGAAATTGGTCATTGGTTAGGACTATTTCATATCTGGGGAGACTCCGGCAACAACGGCAATGGTAACTGCTCAGGAGATGATGGCATTGACGACACACCAAAACAATCCGATCCTTACCAAAACTGCCCCAGTGGCATTCCCATTTCATGTGGAACTAATGACATGTATATAAATTACATGGATTATACCGATGCTGATTGTTCTATGATGTTTACCATTGATCAAAAAAATAAAATGCTCTCCGTTTTAAATGGCTTTAGGCTTAGTTTATTAACCGCTACAGCGTGCACAGTTCCTAAGGATTTAATTATTACAGAAATTGTATATCCGAATGGCAATATTTGCCAAACGCTCATTCAACCTACACTGAAAATAAAAAATATTGGCACTGATACTATTTTTGATTTTGGTTTTAAGTTTTACTTAGACAATGTATTAGCAGGAGAAGCGCTTAATGATCAAACTATACCTTATTTAGCACCAAACCAAACAAGCTATTTAAAAGCTAGTGTTATAAATACAGATAATACTTCGCACAGTGCAAAATTTGTATTAAACGATATCCCTTTGGAATATAATTTAAACAATGAATGTATTTGTTTGTTTAATACAGTAAATACAGGAAAAGGACTAGCAAATTTGATGCATAACTTTGAAGATATATATTCCTTCCCTAATAACTTTTCACATATTGAAAATCCAGATCAAGATACTACTTGGAGTTTATTTTATACGAATAACAATAATTGTATTATCATTAATAACGATAGCACTAAAATAGGGAAAATAGATAATTTTATAACTTCTGATTATTATTTGAATTTTTTAGATGACAATGTTTCTTTAAGTTTTGACTATTTGTATAAAGTAAATCATAATTTTTCTGATACGCTTACTGCATACTATTCTTTAGATTGTGGAGCTCACTGGGTTCCTTTTTGGCAAAAACAAGGTTTAGCTTTAAGTAATAATGAAACTGCTAATTATCCATTCCTCTATAGTAATCAACACTTCCAAACTGCAGAAGTTTATTTATCACCAATACTCAACCATAGTATTGAAATAGATAAAATTAGATTCAAATTCGAAAATAGATCTGGCGGTGGCAACAATTTATATTTAGATAATATTCAATTCAAACATTATTTAGCTATTGAAGAAACTAATTTTTCTACAATAAAAGTTTTTCCAAATCCTACAAAAAATCTACTTACTATTTCTCAAGAAAGAGATACTAATTTAGAGATTCAAATAGTTAATATTTCTGGTGAATTATTATTGAAAAGTAATATTTATACCAAACAAGAAACTATTTCAATAAAAGAATTTCCGAAGGGTCTTTATTTCTTAAAAATATCTGATGCGAAAGGTTTTTATGTTCAAAAAATATTGAAAAATTAAATATACCAAACTCAAGGAAAAATTGAATTTAATTAATTCCAGTCCTTTCACAAAGTCACTACCATAAACTTTAAAAGTTAATATTTTCTAAAGAAGAATCTCTAAGTTATAAAATAGCTTATTTTTACAAAATGAAAACTAACTTGTATTATACTATTGCCATGAGTTTTGCACTCGTATTTATTTCTTGTAGTGGTCAATCTCAACAGCACCACATGGAAGGAAAAGATCATAAATACACCAATCTTTTAATTAAAGAAACTAGTCCCTATTTATTACAACATGCACATAACCCAGTTGAATGGCATGCTTGGAATGAGGAAACCTTAGCCAAAGCAAAAGAAGAAGATAAGCTACTTTTAATAAGCGTTGGTTATGCGGCTTGCCACTGGTGCCATGTTATGGAACATGAAAGTTTTGAAGACACAAGCGTTGCCAAATTAATGAATGAACATTTTATTTGTATAAAAGTAGATAGAGAAGAAAGACCCGATGTAGATGCTATTTATATGGATGCTTGCCAATTAATTACAGGAAGAGGTGGCTGGCCATTAAATGCTATTGCATTACCCGACGGAAGACCAATTTATGCTTTAACATATGCCCCAAAAGCAGAATGGAAGAAAGTACTGAATTATTTTGGAGACTTCTATCCTGCTAAAAAAGAAGAAGCTATTTCTCAAGCTGAACAACTAACACAAGGAATTATAGATAAAGGGAATATTCCTTTAAGTACAGAAGAACCCCTTTTTAGAGAAAATGAATTGATACAGACTTGGAATAACTGGAAAGGAAAAATTGATTATAAGAAAGGTGGAAGAACAGGTTCTCCGAAATTTCCTATGTCTTATAATTATGATTATTTAATGCAAGACTATTATCACACCAGAGATCCTCAAAAACTAGAAGCTGTTACCGTAACATTAAATAATATGATGATGGGCGGAATTTACGACCAAGTAGGTGGTGGTTTTGCTAGATATTCTACCGATGCTATTTGGAAAGTTCCTCATTTTGAAAAAATGATGTACGATAATGGTCAATTAGTTTCTACTTACGCCAAAGCTTATGGCTTAACAAAAAATGAAGAATTTGCTACTGTTGTGCGAGAAACTATTGATTGGGTAAAAAGAGAAATGACTGATAAATCGAATGGATTTTATTCTTCTTTAGATGCAGATAGTGAAGATGAAGAAGGTTTATTTTACATTTGGACAAATGAAGAATTGGATATTATTTTAGGGGGAGATGCAAAACTTTTAAAATACTATTGGTCTGTTTCTAAAACAGGAAATTGGGAAGGACAAAACATTTTGTATACTACTAAAACTTTAAAAGAATTTGCCAAATTAAACAAGATGGAGATTTCTGAATTACAAAGTATCATACAATCTGGGAAAGAAAAATTACTAACAGCTAGAGAAGATAGAATTAGACCAGGATTGGATGATAAAATTCTTGTTTCTTGGAATGCTTTAATGTTAACAGGATTAATAGATGCTTATAGATATTTAGGAGATGAAGAATATCTTGATTTAGCCTTAAAAAATGCAAACTTTATTAAAGAGAAAGCCATTCAAAAAGATTTTAGGGTAAATAGGAATTATAAGAATGGGACTTCTTCAATTAATGGTTTTTTAGATGATTATAGTTTAACTATTGAAGCATTTATTGCACTCTATCAAGTTACTTTTGATGAAGATTGGTTAAGTTTAGCAAATAACTTATCGCAGTATGTTATTACCCATTTTTATGACGAAAGTAATTCCATGTTCTTTTACACTTCGGATATAGATGTGGAATTAATTACTAGAAAAAAAGAAGTACAAGACAATGTAATTCCGGCTTCTAATTCTTCTATGGCTAAGGCATTATTCCTTTTAGGAGATTATTATGACAATAGAGAATATAAAGAAATCTCAGAAAGAATGTTGAACAATATGATACAGTATGTTTTACAATACGGAACATATTATGCCAATTGGGCAAAAGTATTAGACAGGCAAGTTCACCAACCTTATGAAGTAGCTATTGTAGGTGAAAATGCAGAATCTATTCGTAAAGAAATGATGTCTAAATATATTCCAAATGCAATTTATTTAGGTGGTAAAACAGAGGGCTCTTTAACGCTATTAACAGACAAATTACAAAAAGGAGACACTTACATTTATGTTTGTCAAAACAAGGCATGTAAAATACCAGTAAAAACAAGTGCGGAAGCGTTGAAGTTGATGGAAAAATAAGCCAATAAGCAACCATTCCAATTTATCTATTTGATGTGAATGACTTTCTAGAAACAAATTTCTACAATAATTTGACATTCCTTTTCACCAGATTGTTTAACTTTATGCATCTAAATAGAATATTATTCTCTGTTAAAATTTAATATCATCTCTTTGAAAAATAGAATAAACACATGTTTAAACAAAAAATACGCGTTTAATAAAAGCTTTTTTATTTCCGTATTAATGATTTTACTGTATTCTTCTGGAGTATATTCTCAAACGGCTTTCTTTAAGAATAATGGGCAATGGGAAAAAGAAATTTTATACAAATCTGATTTTAATAGCGGCAAACTATATATAGAAGATGGGATTTTAAACTACAATTTTTTTGATACTAAAGACATGGATAAATATGTGTCAGCGCATCATAAAAAACAAATGTATGTAGAAGCTCAGCAAGATATTATTATCAAAGCGCATTGTTTGAAAACAAATTTTATTCACGCTAATAAAAACTTAAAGGTTTTAGCTTTGAATGAACTTAAAGAATATGCAAACTATTACATAGGAAACAACCCAGAAAAATGGGCGAGTAAAGTTCCTGCTTTTCAAAGCTTAATTTTAGAAAACTTATATACCAATATTGATTTACGATTAGAAGTAAAACCTAATGGCTATAAATATGATTTTATTGTAAAACCTTTTGCCAATGAAAGAGATATCATAATAGAATACTTAGGTGCAGAGAAAATTTCTTTAGAATCTGGTAATTTAAGAATTGAAACTTCTGTAAATGACATTATTGAACAAAGACCTTACTCCTACCAATTGGTTGATGGAGAAAAAAGAACTATTGAATGCCATTTTGTTTTAAAAAATGATAAAGTTAGTTTTCAATTCCCTGAAGGATTTGATAATTCAAAAGAATTAATTATAGATCCATTTATTGTTTTTTCAAGAATTTCTGGATCTTCTTCAGACAATTTTGGATATACTGCTACTTACGATTCTAAAGAAAATGCTTACGGAGCAGGAAGTGTTTTTACCAATGGATTTATTACAACATCAGGGTCATATGATATTACTTTTGATGGAGGAAGCACAGATATTGGTATTGTAAAATATTCTTCAGATGGGCAACAAAGGTTATTTTCAACTTATTTAGGTGGTTTTGACGCTGACTTACCTCATAGTTTAGTCGTTAACTCTAGAGATGAACTATATGTTTTAGGAACAACAGGTTCTTTAAATTTCCCAACTAGTAATACTTCCACTCCATTTAGTAGTTCTTTTAATGGTGGTACAGCACAAAATTTTAGCGGCCTAGCGGTTAATTATATTAATGGTTCTGATTTGTTTGTTTCTAGATTTAAAGAAGATGGTACAGCTCTTTTAGCTTCAACATATCTTGGTGGCGCTGACAATGATGGCTTAAATTATTCTAATTCCTTAAAATATAATTATGCAGACGAAATTAGAGGAGAAATTTTACTAGACAAAAATGACAATTGTTACATAGTAAGTTGCACCTATTCTACCAATTTTCCAGCGGGTCGAATAGGTAGCAGTGTTCAAATGAATCATGGTGGCGGCTTGGATGCCATTGTAGTGAAAATGGATGAGAACTTAACAAATATTCTTTGGAGCTCTTATTTAGGAGGTCAATTTGATGACGCTGCTTATTCTATAGATTTTGATAATGCAGAGAATTTAATAATTGCTGGTGGTACAAATTCTGATGATTTTCCAATAACAAAGGCTTATCAAAATAGCTTTGGTGGAGGTGTTGATGGTTTTATCACTCGAATACATTCTTCTGGTGCAGCATTATTAAGCAGTAGCTATTTTGGCACCGTAAACTATGATCAAATATATTTTGTAGAAACAAATGATAATAATGAAGTCTATGTTTTTGGACAAACCAAAGCACCAATCAATGAATTAATAACTAACTCAGCCTACAACAAACCAAATGGCGGTCAACTAATATCGAAATTCAATCAAAATGTAGATACATTACTTTGGTCTACTCGTTTTGGAGATCAATCTGGCGTTCCAGATATTTCCCCTACTGCATTTTTAGTAGATGTCTGCGATAGAGTATTCCTTTCTGGTTGGGGCTGGGGTGGCGTAAATTACATTAGTGGAACCCTTGGCTTAGATGTAACAGTTGATGCAATAGATAATACGACAGATAATAATGATTTCTATTTTATGGTGTTAAAAGATGATGCATCTGCTTTAATTTATGGGTCATTTTTTGGCGGAAACCAAAGTAGAGAACATGTTGATGGTGGTACCAGCAGGTTCGATAGAAAAGGGGTGATTTATCAAGCAGTTTGTGCGAGTTGTCAAGGAAATGATGATTTTCCAGTAGTTCCATTAAATAGCAATTGGCATAATGGTAGCACAAATTGTAATTTAGGGGTTGTTAAATATGCTTTTTCACCACCTTCTGTAATTGCCGATTTTGAATTGCCACCAACTGATTGCGCCCCATTAACTTTACATTTTGAAAATACAAGTCAAACTATTTCTTCTCAAATTGAATATATTTGGTCTGTAAATGGACAAATTCTTCAGTCCGAAGATTTAGACTATTTATTTTCTAATTCAGGCGTTTATGATATTCAACTTTTAGTGATAGATACGCTAAGTTGCAATTTTATGGATTCCGTTTCAAAACAGCTTACTATTATTGGTAACAGCTTATCTAATCTAGAAGATATAGGCGTCTGTAAAAACAAATTAATACAAATAGGTATTTTACCTCTTTCTAGCGATAATATTACTTATTCTTGGACACCTGATTATTTTATTTCAGCAACCGATATTTCAAATCCTTATGTAAACACTCCAGAAGATACTACATATCAATTAATCGTAACCAATGGCTTCTGTACAGACACTTTTATTCAAAAAGTGATAGTCGGTGAGTTAAATATAGATATTGCCCCTTATGATACTGTTTGTGTAGAATCTAATATCACACTAAGTGCTACAGAAATTGAAGGTGCCTTATATCAATGGGAACCGTCAGCGCTCATCATTTCAGGACAAGGAAGTTCTACAGTTACAATCTATGCAGAATCTATTCAACAAGAAATTGGTTTAACCGTAACAGACTTAGATGGTTGTAGTGAAACTATAAGCACCAATATAAACACTTATAATAACTTACCAGATTTAGAATCTTTTGCCGATCCAGATACTATAGAAAGTGGTCAGGGTTCCGAATTATTAGCAGAATCTATTGAAGGGAATATGTTTTTGTGGGAAGAAAACAATCATTTTACCACTTTAAGTATTACAAATCCTTCTGCTGAAACCATATTAGAAACTACTACTTTTAATGTAAGTGTTATAACCGATAGCGACCCAAATGCTTGCTACAAAAAAGATTTCGTAACTGTTTATGTTGTTATTCCAGAATGTTTAAATGGAAAATTATTTATTCCTAATGCTTTTTCGCCAAACGGAGATGGAAACAACGATATTTTTAAAGTAAGAACTACACTTATAAATATTCAAGATTTTTATCTAGCAGTTTATGACCGTTGGGGAAATAAAATATTTGAAACGAAAGATAAAACCGAAGGTTGGGATGGCACTCATAATGGTGCTCAATTATCGCCAAATGTTTATGGGTGGCATACAGAAGGCATTTGCCCAAACGGTGAAAATTTCTTTTTGAAAGGAAATATAACTTTATTGAAATAAGTTTTGGCAACTAGCTTCTGGCAAAACACTCCCCACAGCTAAAAGCCAAAAAATCCTAGAATTTTCTACCGTCGCTTTCTTATAACAAATAGATACTTTATTCAAATTTCTAAGACCTTAGGTATAAAATCTCATTCAGTAGAAAGAGACAAAGGATCAGGAAACATTAGTGAATAAATAATTCTATCAAGTAAAAACTTGCCCGATAGAACTTATTTATTTAGTCTATTTCACCTTAACAAACTAATATTCACAACCTTCTTTATAGAAACACCATCTAAACCAACAACTTCAATTTGCAACAAATAAGTTCCATTTTCTACAGGTTTATTTTTGAAATTTCCATCCCAAAAATTTTCTAAATCATTACCTTCAAATAGCTTTTCGCCCCACTTAGAATAAATAGCATAATAAACACTTTTCAAATCCTTTCCAAAGATTTTGAAAACATCATTTTCACCATCGGCATTTGGTGTAAAGGTATTTGGCACATTTAATTCTGGATGATACAACACCGTAATATCCAAGCTTAAATTTGCTTTACAAGTATTTCCATCTTCCGTTACCAAAATATTATAAAAAGTCGACTCACTTGGTTCTAATTCCGTAATTATACAAGGTGTAGCGCATTCAGA
>CAWVRT010000054.1:0-15015 GCA_963932515.1 uncultured Chitinophagales bacterium | reverse complement strand
TTTCATAGGTTTGTTGTACCCCTTGTGCTACTGAACCATTGCTTCCTGTGTTAGTTGTGTGAACTACTTGTCCTACCGAGTAACTGGTTGTTCCGCCTGTTCCTGTTGCTTCACCTCCTGTGGCAGTTGGGCTTTCTTGTGCGTGCAAGCCACCTAGTCCTAATAGGATAAATGCAACGCTTGCAATTGTCTTTTTTTGTTTCATAGTTTTTCGAGCTTTAATTAAAGTACTAAGCTATTAATATTATTCGGTTTTTTATTGGTTTTAGAATGTTGGGTAACGGTTTAAAGATATCCTTCGTTTTAATGAATCATATCTAGTGTTAAGTAAATTTAGAAAAAAATATTTAAAATACAATATAATTATTAGCTAAATATCAATATTTAAAAAACTATAACCCTTAACTTTACAAGCAAATGCAAAACCATTTACAACAAATTAGCTACAAAGACGTAAAAATAAATATCCTCCGTTTAGATATTTTACGAGCAGAAGTACAAGGAAATAAGTATTTTAAACTAAAATACAATTTACAACAAGCAAAGGAATTAAAATTAGAAACACTTTTAACTTTTGGTGGCGAATACTCCAATCATATTCATGCTACAGCTATTGCAGGAAAAAAGGCAGGTTTTAAAACGATTGGTATTATTAGAGGAGACGAATTAGAGATACCGACTTCTACCCTTCAAGATGCTACCCATAATGGTATGAAAATTTTTTATTTGAATAGAACAGATTTTAGAATAGCTAGAAAACTGGTTAATGAAAATAATTTAGCTGAATTTTATGAAATTTTAAATAGGAATGAAATACAAATAGATAGAAACAAAACTTATGTAATTCCAGAAGGTGGAACAAACACTTTGGCTTTAAAAGGAACATCAGAGATTTTAGATTTTGCTAAAGAAATTGATTATAAAACTGTTTGTTGTGCTATTGGTACAGCAGGAACTATTGCAGGGATTATTTCAAGCGTAGATAAAGACAAGCATATTTTAGGTTTTCCTGCTTTGAAAGGAAACTTTTTCGAAAAAGAAATTACGCATCTTCTAACTGATTTTAATAATGAAACTTATACTAACTGGAAATTGAAGCATGATTATCATTTTAAAGGATTTGGCAATTTCAATGAAGCATTAATTGACTTTATCAATTCGTTTTATGAAACTTATCACATTCCATTGTGTACATTATATACAGGTAAAATGTTTTTTGGTATTTTTGATATGATAGATAAAGGCTTACTTTCTAATGAAGATAAACTTTTGGCTATTCATACTGGTGGTTTGCAAGGTAGAGAGGCATTTAATGAGAAAAATGGTGCTTTGTTAATTTTATAAATATTTTACGTACTAAAAAACTAGTACACAAAAAAAGCCTCTCTAAAAAAGAGAAGCTTTGATATATCTACATAAAGAGAATAATTTAGTTTTTCGCTAAAAATTCTTTTACTTTATCTTTATGAATAATTTTTTCTACGAAAGAATAACCACCTGTTTCTTTTTTTACAGATTTGATTACTCTTACATGATCTTTCGATCCAGCTTGTGCTTGACGATTAGTTCTCGCATTCTTTGATACCTTAGCCATAATTATTTAATTTCTTTGTGAACAGTCATTTTCTTTAAGATTGGATTATATTTTTTAATCTCTAATCTTTCAGGAGTATTTCTCCTATTTTTCATACTAATATATCTAGAAGTACCTGGTTTCCCACTTTCTTTGTGCTCAGTACATTCTAATATAACTTGAATTCTATTTCCTTTATTTTTCTTAGCCATCTTCTTAGTCCTCTTTTATTAATTTAATATCACCTTTCTTTTGTAACTCCATTAAGTAAGCGTAAATACCTTTTTTGTTGATATTACGTACTGCTGTTGTAGATACTTTTAATGAAACCCATCTATCTAATTCAGGAATAAAAAATTTCTTTTTATGTAAATTCGGGTAAAATTTTCTCTTAGTTCTTCTTTTAGAGTGAGAAACATTGTTCCCTGAAACCGTTCTTTTTCCTGTTAATTCGCAAATTCTTGACATTCTTTTTTTATTTTGGACTGCAAATATCTATATTTTTTTTTTGTTAGCAAAGTATTTTCACTCTTTTTTTAATTAAAAATCACATATTGATTGTTGATAATGAAAAATAATAGCCAAACCACAATATTAGTCAACAAAGATAAAAGATTCTTCTATTTAAGAGTAATACATTATCTTTGCACAACTTAAACAAGAAAAATAACAATAAATATGAGTACAAGTACTAAAACAAATTACAAAGTAGCTGACATTAGCTTAGCTGAATGGGGAAGAAAAGAAATAAAATTAGCGGAAGCAGAAATGCCAGGCTTAATGTCTTTACGAGCTGAATATGGTGATTCTAAACCTTTAGCAGGTGCAAGAATTGCAGGATGTTTACACATGACTATCCAAACTGCTGTATTAATAGAGACTTTAACTGCATTAGGTGCTGATGTTACTTGGTCTTCTTGCAATATATTTTCTACACAAGACCAAGCTGCTGCTGCAATAGCAGCTACAGGAGTTCCTGTTTTTGCTTGGAAAGGTATGAATGATGAAGAATTCGATTGGTGTATTGAGCAAACTTTACATTCTTTTGAAGGTGGAGAAGCTTTAAACATGATACTTGATGATGGTGGTGATTTAACAAATATGGTATTTGATAAATTTCCTGAGTTAGTAAAAGACATTAAAGGTCTTTCTGAAGAAACAACTACTGGTGTACATAGATTGTATGACAGAGAAAAAGCGGGAACTTTAGTAATGCCTGCTATTAATGTAAATGATTCTGTAACTAAATCAAAATTTGACAACAAATACGGGTGTCAAGAATCTTTAGTTGATGCAATCAGAAGAGCAACAGATGTAATGATGGCTGGTAAAACTGCTGTAGTTGCTGGATACGGTGACGTTGGTAAAGGTTCTGCTGCTTCTTTAAGAAATGCTGGTGTTAGAGTAACTGTTACCGAAATTGATCCTATTTGTGCTTTACAAGCTGCAATGGACGGATTTGAAGTAAAAACAATGGATGAAGCAGTGAAAAAAGCTGATATCATTTGTACTGCTACTGGAAACTACAACATTATTAGAGATAGACATTTTGAGTCTATGAAAGATAAAGCTATTGTTTGTAACATTGGTCATTTTGATAATGAAATTGACATGACTTGGTTAAACGGTAAATATGGTCATACAAAAAATACAGTTAAACCACAAGTAGATATCTATACTTTAAAAAATGATAGCGAAGTTATTGTATTAGCAGAAGGAAGATTAGTAAACTTAGGTTGTGGTACTGGTCACCCAAGCTTTGTAATGTCTAACTCTTTTACAAACCAAACTTTGGCTCAATTAGAATTATGGAATAATTCTAAAAATTACGAAAACAAAGTTTACGTTTTACCAAAACACTTAGATGAAAAAGTAGCTAGATTACATTTAGCTAAAATTGGTGTTGAGTTAGAAACTTTAACACAAGAACAATCTGATTATATTAGTGTACCTGTTGAAGGACCGTACAAAAATAACGAATATAGATACTAAATCAATATTTGTATAAATTATTTAAGCCCTATCATTTATTGATGGGGCTTTTTTTTGCATAAATTAAAAGAAAAAGAAGGACAAATAAAGTTGATTTAGATTAGTGATTATTAATGAAAATAAAGTCTAAATAAGAGCGATTCAGGGTTACATCATCTTAGATACTTTTCTGAGTAAATACAAAAAACTAAGGAGAAGAAATGTTTTCGCATAATACTCTTAGAAAAAACCACTAATACATTATAAGAAATAAAATGACACTACTCTTTAGTGGAAACTTAAGCGCTTAAAAAATTATCAACCTTATCATTTATACAATCTATCATTTTCCATCATAAAACTTTCAATCGTAGAATAATCAAGATATAATTTCATCACTTTATTTGCTATTAATGGATCCTCTTGTTTAGAAATGTTGAGTAAACTATCAAATTGATATACTTTATCCTTGAAAACAAAATTGTCTTTATATATATAGTTTATATATTTAGAACTCGTTAAACACATCGGAGTGTTTATCTCACTTCTAAAGATAGCACTCGTATCTAAATTATTCCCTAACCAATGTTTATTTTCTTCAAAAGATAAGTTGAAATTATTTTCTAACAGTCCTAGTAAAGTAGGTGCAATTTCTCTATGAGTGGCTAAGCTATTAAAACTTTTAGGGGTTGTCAATAATTCTGAATAAATCATAAGAGGTACATGAAACAAATCAAATTCATTCTTTAACGGTAAGGAATGAATATTATGATCTCCCAATATGACAAAAATAGTGTTTTTAAATTCTTCCTTCTTTTTATAAGTTTCAAAAAATGCTTTAAGATATTGATCTGTAAAAGAAATAGCTTTTATTTTTTTTGGATGAATCGCCATCAATTTATTTTGATATTCAGATAAATCATTACCAAGATATTTCTTTACATCTTCCATGGTATAACCTTCTTTCACATCATAAGGAGAATGCATAGACAATGTAAGTAATATGGATAAAAAGGGTTCTTTTATGTTTTTAGTATGAATGAAATATTGTTCAAATAAATCTTTATCATCAAAGCCCCAATGAAAATCATTTTCAGAAGATTTATGCTGTTTAAATAATGTGGTGTCAAAAGAATTGTCCGCATATAAAGCATCAATTTTACTATCTTTTACAAATCTTCCTCTGGAAGAAAAATCTTCCCAGCCTCCATAATGAAAATCAGTATAATAGTCCTGGCTTTTAAGCTCTGCAATTATTGATGAATGTTTTGAGTATTTTTCATTAGAAACAAATTGTTCAAAAAATGGTGCAGAGGATAAAACATTTGGTAAAACACCATAAGTTCTTTCTGCATTTGAAAGACAATTTGTCCAATACAAACTCTTTGTTTGTAAAGAATCTAAAAAAGGTGTAAAACTACCTAACTCAGCATTTGGCCCAGAAAAAGAACGCGATAAACTTTCAACTAATACCAGTACAATATTTGGTTTTGTATCGTTTTTAATAAAAAATGGTTCCAGCACATTTGTATAAGCCTCATTGTGCATTAAAGGATATTCCGGATCTATATATTTAAATTCCGGCCTAGATTGCTGATAATTTTCTATTTTAGCTTCTATATTTTCAATGACAACCGTTTTAGAATTGTTTATTTTTCTGGTAATAATTTCTGAGAAAAAATAACTGAATTTGTTATTGTTTAAAGTGAATTTTTGGTAAGACTCATAATTAGAAAAATTTGGTAAATAATATTTATAATCAACGGCACTTGCAAATAAAAAAACAATATAGATTAGTAGTAAACTTGTTTTGGCCTTTTTACCAATAAAATTAGAGAACTTATAAAATAATACTATTAACAAAATGAACATTGCTGGATGAAAGAAAAACAGCATCATATCATAAAAACTCATAGAGCCTTTTTCTGCATTTACAACAAAAATAAATTCAGATAAATCAAATTTCATTAATTCATCTCCAATTAAATCAAAATTTGTAAGGTAATATTTCGTTAACATACTATGAGAAACTACAATGAATAAATAAAACCCAATAGCTAAGCCTCTAAAACCCTTCTTTAAAAAAATAAATGGGAGGAGTATGATAGAACAGATAATACTTGTTTTTATATCAATAAAACTAGTATCTATGAGAGAATTGTAGGCCTCATATTTATCGTAAAGATTCGTTTCTAAATAAAAACTTTCTTGTATCCTTATTAAACTAAGAACAAATCCCGCTAATAAAGAAATGATAAATCCATCAGTAAGATTTTTCGTTGTAAAACTAAGGTTCTTTTTCATAAATTGTAAGCTGCAAAAATAAATAAATTTTAAGTATTAAAATGTAATAATTAAGGTATTTTTTAATTATTAACAGAATACAAAGCTATCTTTGTATTCAATTAGATTTTATGAAAACTAAAACAGTTAATCAAGACAAAGTAAATTTGATAACATTAGGCTGCTCAAAAAACTTAGTAGACTCAGAAGTAATTTTGGGTCAGTTAGCTGCCAATGATATTGTGGTAGCACATGAGCAAGAAAATGACGATAGTAATATCATCATAATAAATACTTGTAGTTTTATTAATTTAGCAAAAGAAGAGTCTATAAATACGATACTTCAATATGCTGACTATAGAAAAACAGGAGAAATTGACAAGCTTTACGTCACAGGTTGCTTGCCAAATAGATATAAAGAGAAATTAATTACTGAAATTCCTGAAGTTGATGCTTTCTTTAAGACGGAAGAATTACCTCATTTGCTCGAAAAATTTAATGCAGACTATAAACATGAATTGATTGGCGAACGTTATGTAACCACTCCACCTCATTATGCTTATTTAAAAATTTCTGAAGGTTGTAATAGAACCTGTGCATTTTGTGCTATTCCTACTATTAGAGGAAAACATATTTCTGTTCCTATAGAAAAATTAGTAACAGAAGCTGAATCTTTGGCGAAAAAAGGTGTTAAAGAATTGATGCTAATTGCGCAAGAATTAACTTTTTATGGTTTAGACATTTATAAAAAAAGAATGTTGCCAGAACTTTTAGAAGAATTATCTAAAGTAGAAGGAATAGAGTGGATAAAATTACACTACGCCTACCCTGCACAATTCCCGATAGATATTATTCATAAAATGAAAGATTTAGATAAGGTTTGTAATTATTTAGATTTTCCATTGCAACATGCTAGTAATAACATGTTGAAAGCAATGAATAGAAAAATTACTAGAGAAAAAACAACTGAATTAATTAAAGAAATACGTTCTATTATTCCAAATATTTGTTTAAGAACTACTATGCTGGTTGGTTTTCCAGGAGAAACGGATGAAGATATTGAAGAGTTGAAAGAATTTGTTCAAGAAATGAAATTTGACAGATTGGGTATTTTTACTTATTCTCATGAAGATGGCACTCCAGGTTTTAAATTAGAAGACAATATTCCACAGGAAGAGAAAGAAATGAGAGCGCAAGAAGTAATGGCGGTTCAACAAGAAATTTCTTTTGAAAAAAATCAAGAAAAAATTGGACAAACTTTAAGAGTTATTTTCGATAAAAAAGAAGGTGATTGGTTTATTGGTCGTACAGCTTTTGATTCGCCAGAGGTAGATAATGAAGTATTAGTTTCTGCAAAAGAACAATATGTTAGAATCGGTGATTTTGCAGAGGTGAAAATTACAGAAGCTACAGATTTTGACTTGTACGGAACGGTGGTTTCAGAATAAAACTTTTCATTATTCAAGTAAATAGTTGTGTTTTACAACTTCAACTTCATCACAAAATCTACAAATTGCATTTGCAATCCCTGTATTTCTTCTAGTTCTTCCTGCTACAGCTTTAAAAACTGGTCCGCTTTTCTTTTCATCGCATTGTAAACATTTACTTAGCGTACCATTATTTTTATTGTATCTATTGTTATTTATGCAGACCGTAAAGCATTTTGCTTGTGTATTTTTAACATTGTAAGCCCATATTTGAGCACAAGATTTTGTAAAACCTAATGATTCTATACAGACTAATAAACTATCGAATGGTTTTGTAAGATTTTGAATAGCACATTTTCTTACATCAGCACCTAAATCAAGCCTCTCTGCATACACAATTAAATCTTTAAGCGTAGAACAAGCGCCACAAGCATCTATATGTGTTACAATAGCTCCTGCCCTTTGCGCAGCTTCTTTTGTATCAAAAGTTTCTAGATGGTATTTTTTTGTATGCACGTTTTCAATAATAACCGCACAAACTCCCTCAGAATTTATTAAAAGATTTTGCTTGTATGGGTTTTCAAGGATTTCGTCAAACACTTTGGTATTAATATATGACTTCATTAAACCAATCTCTTTATTACTAAAACGTTTTGAAGTAATGCTTACATCTTTACAATCCGTATTACACGCTAAATTTGTTAATCCAGTATTACTTACTGGAATTCCAAACAACTGAGCATCAAGAATGTTTTGGGAGCAACTGAAATTTATTATTGTAAAAAGAAATCCAATAAAGTAAAAACTTATTTTCCAGTTCATAAAAGTGAAATTAAATAAAATTGATTAGTTTATTTAATAAACAAAGAATATAATCAAGCAGGAATCATCCATTTAAATTGATGACTTGAAACCTCTGGAGTATATCTTTCTGCAATTCTAAACATTCTATCTGGTAATTTCATCAAATAGTCTCTTGCTTTTTCTGCTTCATCAGTTAATCCTGACATTTGATCTATATTCCACATACTGTTTAGTCTATTCATAATATCCACATAGTCGAAACCAGTGTAAACACCAATCTTCTGAGCCACAGAAGCAAATGCATCAAAGACTACGCCCTGTTCTCCACCAGACTCTCTCATATGCATTGCTGGCATAATAATTTTATATTTCATCATGTCTGAAAAAGCAATCATCATTTCGCTAGCATCCACCTCAAAGACTCTGCTAATAAACTTAGAATAAGCCATGTGATGACGCATTTCGTCTCCAGCAATATATTTAGACATTTTAGCTAAAGTCATATGACCTTTTTCAGTAGCAATTTTTCCTACATTTGAATGAGAAATATAAGTTGCTAATTCTTGAAAACTTGTGTAAATAAAATTCTTATAAGGATCTTTTGCTGTTCCTATATCAAAGCCGTCAGCTATTAAATGTTGCGTAGAAATTTCTACTTCTCTCATATTTACTCTACCAGAAAGGTATAAGTATTTATTTAAAACATCTCCGTGTCTATTTTCTTCTCCCGTCCATTGTCTTACCCATTTAGCCCATCCATTTTCAGGTGATTGGTTTACGCCATCAATATCCATAATCCAAGATTCATAGGTTGGTAAAGCTTCTTCTGTAACCATATCTCCTACTAATACAATCCAAAAATCATCTCCCAATTCTTTAGATATTTCTTGAATTTCTTTGACTTCTTCTAAAAAATTATCACTTTGTGAGTTTGGTAAGAAGTCACTTGGTTGCCAAATTTTTTCTATTGGTGTTAAATATTTTCCAATCAAACCGTCTATTTCAGGTTCTAAGGATTTCATCACTTCTTTTCTAATGTTTTGATTTTGGTTTGACATTTAAAGTTTGGTTTATATTTTTTTTAATCGTGGTTTCGGTTTTTTCTAAAAGTTCCTCAAATTTCATTGAATTTACTTTTATTGGTTCATGCGTTTTAAATGTAATCGTCTTAAATAATCCTAATGGGAATTTTCCATACTTGAAAGCACACCAAGAATTATTAATAGTAATCGGAACTACATATGCTTCTGGATTAGTTTTTGTTAATACTTTTAATCCATTAGCAGAAAATTCTTTTGGGACTCCATTACGACTTCTTGTTCCTTCAGGAAAAATAACAGAAGACCATTTATTTTTATTAAGTTTTTTTCCAAATCCTAATAATTCTTTTAAAGCAGAACCTCCTTTTTTTCTATCAATCAACACAGATCCTCCATGTCTTAAATTGAAAGAAACACTAGGAATTCCTTTTGACAATTCAACCTTGGAAACAAATTTTGGATGATGTTTTCTAAAATACCAACTTAGAGGTGCAATATCAAATGTACTTTGATGATTTGCTACAAAAAGATAAGTAACGCCTTCTTTTAAAGGAAATTCATTATCAAACTTAGTATGAATGCCTAAGAATAAGGTAGTTCTCATTAACATGAGGTTCATTAAATCTACAAAAAATTTATGTCCCTTGTATCCAAATAATTTTAAGCCTAACCACTGTAATGGATGGAAAATTATCAATACTAGGGAAAAAAATATAACGAATATACTTGAAAAAAAATAGCTAATGATCTTCATCATTTTCGGTTTGGTTTACTTTAGTCAAGCACAAATCTATACTTTAATATTAAGTCTTCTACTAATTTTTAGTATTTAACTACAATTAACTGTACTTAATACTTTATCCAAACGATTTTTTTTGTTTCAAAAAATGGATCTTTATAATATTCAGAAATATTTTTCACAGAGGCTTTAAAGCCTAAAGGTTTTAACTCTTCTTTTAAATCTCCTCCTTTTAAAAATAAATACTCTGTTGTAGCTCTTACCGTTAGGTGCTTTGTCCAGAATATCAACTTTTCTGTAGGTGCTACGGCTCTAGAAATTATTTTATGATAAGAGCCTTCTAAATTTTCCACTCTTTGTTTTTCGGCTCTTACATTTTGCAATTTAAGTGCTTCAGCTATTTCATTAACAACTACTATTTTTTTACCAATAGAGTCTACTAAGTGAAAATTAGATTTAGGAAATATTACTGCCAAAGGAATTCCAGGAAATCCACCTCCGGTACCAATGTCTAATGTCCAAGCATCTCTTTTAAAATGTTTAAATTTTGCTAAAGCTAAAGAATGTAAAATATGTTTATTCAGTAGATTTTCAGTATCTTTTCTTGAAATTACATTGATTTTTTGATTCCATTCCTTGTACAATTCAACCATGTGTTCAAACTGATCTATTTGTTTCTTTTTAAGATCAGGAAAGTGCTTTAGTAATTTCTCCATTAAATTTATCTTTATGTCTTTGTAGTATTTCTGCTAATAATGTTTTTGATCTATATTACGGGTTCTTTAAACAATATCGTCTTCATCATCCTGTGCCTTATTAATTCTAGCTAATATTTCTTATCGCTATTTGAATAATTACGCCTTAGTTAGATGTTAGTCATGTTAATGCAAGCTACATTAACAAAATACACACTTGATTAAACACCATCAAAAGTACTTAAAAAAATGTAGGTCTTAGCAGAATAAATGTTTTTATTATACTATTTTCAACATTTTACTAATACACTTTTTCTAATCAGGAAAAAAACAGCTAATGAATGTAAGGTAAATAAAGAAAATGCCACTAAAAAACCATGGAAAAATAAAAAACAAGTACTAATTATAAATAATAGTAAAAAAACAGGAAAAAAATTCAATATCAACTTTATTTTAATCGAATAACTTAGTCCTGCGCGAAGGTGACGCTTCTTTTGCGTTATGTAGTTTTTTATTTTTGTTTTCGGAATACTCATCATCCTAGAGTTATAACTAGTGATATAGGCGGTGTTTTTTTGTGACACCAATTGCTGTACAATTAAATCATCATCTCCACTTATTGAAAGATTACTTTTAATAAATAACTCATCGTTAAAAACAGATTTTTTATAGGCAATATTCCTTCCAACTCCCATATAAGGCAAACCTAAATTCGCCAAACCAAAATAATGAAAAGCCGTTAACAAAGTTTCTAATTGAATACACTTATTGAGAAATCCTTTCTCTTTTATATAGGGACTATAAGCTAAGACTATTTCAATATGCTCGTCAGAGAAAGCTTTAGTCATTTCAGTAATCCAATATTTAGACTGTGGGAAACAATCAGCATCTGTAAATAATAAATAATTATTTTTTGCGGCTAAAACGCCTTTACGCAAAGCATATCTTTTTCCCTTTAAAAGAACCAGATCCATATTTGGTTCTTTTGTTTTATCAATATGAATAACTTTTATCTTTTTGTTTCCTTCTGCTAAAAGCGTTAAAAATTCACAAGAACCATCCGTAGACTCATCATTAATAATGATTATTTCAAAATCACTATAACTTTGACTTAGCCAAGAAGGTACATGTTTTTTTAGATTTTCTAATTCATTTTTAGCGCAAACAACTATAGAAACTGGTTTATTAAAAGAAGAATTATCTATATCAAATGATGATATTTTTATTCTACTAAAGATAATGTAATAACTTAGCAGCCCAATTAAAGATAATATAGAAATAATAGTAAAAATCAAATTATGGAATTCAGCTTGCAAGGTAAAGATAAGTTTTCAAAAGCACGTGCCGGAACAATAAAAACTGACCATGGAAATATAAAAACACCTATTTTTATGCCCGTTGGCACTATTGGAAGTGTAAAAGCTGTTCATTTTAAAGAATTAGATGAAGAAATACATGCGCAAATAATTTTAGGAAATACATACCACTTGTATTTAAGACCAAAATTAGATGTTTTACGAAAAGCTGGTGGATTGCATAAATTTATTGGCTGGGACAAACCAATATTAACAGATAGTGGTGGCTACCAAGTCTATTCTCTTTCTGGAAGAAGGAAAATTAAAGAAGAAGGTGTAAACTTTCAATCTCATATTGATGGTTCTAGACATTTATTTACGCCTGAAAGAGTAATGGATATTCAAAGAACAATAGGTGCTGACATCATCATGGCTTTTGATGAATGTACTCCTTATCCTTGCGATTACAATTATGCCAAAAGGTCTATGCATATGACACATAGGTGGCTTGAAAGATGTATAACAAGGCTATCAGAAACAGAACCTATTTATAACTACCAACAAACTTTTTTACCCATAGTACAAGGTAGTGTATATACAGACTTAAGAAAACAAAGTGCTGAATATATAGCAGGAACAAACCAAGAAGCCAATGCCATTGGTGGACTTTCTGTAGGAGAACCTGCAGAAGAAATGTACGCTATGACAGAAATTGTTTGCGATATATTACCAGAAAACAAACCAAGGTACTTAATGGGCGTAGGAACACCTGCAAACATTTTAGAAAACATTGCTTTAGGAATAGACATGTTTGATTGTGTTATGCCTACAAGAAATGCTAGAAATGGAATGCTTTTTACTAAGCAAGGAATTATCAATATCAAAAACAAAAAGTGGGAAGCAGAATTTTCAGTAATTGATGAATTTTCAGAGGCTCATGTTAGTCGATTTCATACTAAAGCGTATTTAAGACATCTATTTATTTCTAAAGAAAGATTAGGGGGGCAAATTGCTTCTATTAATAACTTAAGTTTTTACATGTGGTTAGTTTCTGAAGCTAGAAAACAGATTTTAGTAGGTGCTTTCTATGAATGGAAGAAGAATATTTTAAAAACTATAATGCAAAGACTTTAATTTTCTAAAGATTGAAAAAATTAGACTTATATATTATTAAGAAGTTCCTAGGAACGTTTTTCTTTATTTTACTACTATTGGTTATTATTTCAGTGGTAATAGATATCACAGAAAAGATAGACTCTTTTCTAAGAAGTGATGCAACGCTTCATGAAATAATTACTGTCTACTACGCAACTTTCATTCCATACATTGCCACTTTACTAGGTGCTTATTTCATATTAGTGGCTGTTGTATTTTTTACCTCTACCCTAGCTTCTAGAACAGAAATAGTTGCCATGATTTCTGGAGGGGTTAATTTTTATCGCCTAATGTTTCCTTACTTTGTTTCGGCAACATTATTAGCAATATTAATGTTTTTCTTAAATAATTATTGGATTCCAGATTTGAATAAAACTAGAATCAATTTTGAAGAAACAAAACTAACTACCTGGGTTAGAAAATACCAACCCAATATACATAGAAAGTTAAACGATAACACGATGATTTATCTTTCAAATTTTCACTTAATAGATTCTATTGGAAATAGAGTTTCATTAGAGAAGTATAAGGATGGTCGTTTAGTAAAAAAAATATTAGCAGATAAACTAGTTTGGAATACAGAAACTAAAAATTGGACACTTAAAAAATATATTTCAAGAGATTTTTTTAACGATAAAGAAATAATGACAAGAGGAGAATCTATGGATACTGTTTTAAATATTCTTCCCCAAGATTTTAATCAAAAAATATATTTTAAAGACCAAATGACAACCCCCGAATTAAAGATTTATATTCAAGAACTTAAAGATGCAGGGTTAGACGGTTTAGAATATTTCGAATTAGAAAAATTTAGACGAACCTCTTCCGTCTTTAGTATTTATATACTAACCTTAATTGGCTTTAGTTTAGCTTCTAGAAAAATGCGAGGTGGTATGGGAATACATTTAGTCGCTGCCATTATTGTTGGTGCTTTATTTGAACTAACCATGAAGTTTTCTACTACATTAACTACAAATGCAGACTTAAGCCCATTTCTAGGCATTTGGATGCCCAATATTGTTTTTATGTGTGTTGCTTTAGTTTTAGTTTTTAAAGCACAAAAATAAACCTACTAATAAGTTGTAGTCATATCTTCATCAACACAGATAATGAAATCAGCTTTCATTTTATTTTCTTCTAATAATTTAAACACATTATCTTGAGAAACAGTTGAGATAGTTTGCACTTTAACCCCAGGATTTATCTTTTTTAAATACCAGAAAATAGCTTCATAATTATCTGAATGGTAAGCGCCATTGTAATGAATAAACAATTGGCCAGGAATCTTATTTTTCATGATAAAATATCCCATCGTTGCATCTTTTATTGCTTGTGCTTTTGGTAAGTTTTCTCCACCATGACCACCCATCATCTCTAACATAGCTTGGTAGCCAGGTAATTCAGAATCATACGCTATTGGCAAAGGAGCAATCCAAGCTTTTTCATTATTTGGTAATTTTTCTAATTCTTCCAAGCCATCATGATATACCAATTTTGCATATCTTCTAGGAATATTACAAGCTACAAATTTCAATTTATTTTCTTTCGCAAAATCAACTAACGGCTTATAGTCTGTTTTGTAATTTTTCCACAATCTGGCAGTTGTATCCAATTCCGTTGCATCAATACGCCCAGTAACATAATCATCTAATTGCTCTTGATTATCGGTTTCAAACATTTCTGCGCCAAGTATTAAATCCCTTTCACTAGATAGATCTTTTGTCACTTCCAATTGCAGCCAATGAGAAATCGGGTTGTTATGAAATTCTCCAAACAACAAAACATCATTTTTTTTAGCTAAAGTTCTAATCATTTTGTTGTAAGAAAGTTTTTTTCCTTTAGCATTATAAATTACATAAGCCGTTTTTTTTTGAGTAAAACTCAAAGAAATAAAACTAATAGAGATGAAAGCGACTATACATTTTTTCATACTTAACTTTTAATAAGGAAAAGAAATTTTAAATTAACTAGAAGCATGCAGTAAATTAGTTAGTAGTTTAAATATTACATAATTAAACGAACACCACCTAACT
>CAWVRT010000053.1:0-15342 GCA_963932515.1 uncultured Chitinophagales bacterium | reverse complement strand
TACATGATGGTGCTGCTACAATGGATTGGATGGAGCAAGAGCAAGAAAGAGGTATTACAATTACTTCTGCAGCTACTAAGTGTGAATGGACTTTTGAAGATGAAAATTATGAAGTAAGTATTATTGATACTCCAGGTCACGTTGATTTTACAGTAGAAGTTGAGCGTTCTTTAAGAGTATTAGATGGTATGGTTGCTTTATTCTCTGCCGTTGATGGTGTTGAGCCTCAGTCAGAAACAGTATGGAGACAAGCAAATAAATATAAAGTTCCAAGATTAGGATTCGTTAATAAAATGGATCGTCAAGGTGCTAACTTTTTAGAAGTATGCAGCCAAATTAGAAGTATGTTAGGAGCTAATCCCGTTCCTTTACAACTACCTATTGGTGCAGAAGATGACTTTAAAGGCGTTGTTGATTTAATCGCAAATAAAGGAATTGTTTGGGATAATGAGGATAGGGGAATGACTTTTACAGAAGTTCCAATTCCTGAAGATATGCTTGAAGAAGTTGCAGAGTATAGAGCAAAATTAATTGAAGCGGTTGCTGAATATGATGAAAATCTTTTAGAGAAATTCTTTGAAAATCCAGATTCTATTACTGTTGATGAGATTAATGCAGCTTTAAGAGCAGCAACAATTGACATGTCTATTATTCCAATGATGTGTGGTTCAGCTTTTAAAGATAAAGGTGTTCAAACAATGTTAGATGCAGTTATTAAATTCTTACCTTCTCCATTAGACGTAGAAGCGATAGAAGGAATTAACCCTGACACTGAGAAGCCTGAGTTTAGAAAGCCATCAGAAGATGAGCCTTTCGCAGCTTTAGCTTTTAAAATTGCTACTGATCCTTTCGTAGGTCGTTTGTGTTTTTTCAGAGTTTACTCTGGAGTGTTAAATGCAGGTTCTTATGTTAAGAATACAAGATCAGACAAAAAAGAAAGAATTTCTCGTTTATACCAAATGCACGCTAATAAACAAAATGCTATTGATAGAATGGTAGCAGGAGATATTGGTGCAGGTGTAGGTTTTAAAGATATTCGTACAGGAGATACATTATGTGATGAGAAACATCCTATAATATTGGAAAGTATGGATTTTCCTGATCCAGTTATTGGATTAGCTATTGAACCAAAAACACAAAAAGATGTAGATAAGTTAGGAATGGCTTTAAATAAATTAGCTGAAGAGGATCCAACTTTTAAAGTGTCTTATGATGAAGAAACTGCTCAAACAGTTATTTCAGGAATGGGAGAGTTGCACTTAGAAATATTAGTGGATAGATTGAAAAGAGAGTTTGGTGTTGAATGTAACCAAGGAGCTCCTCAAGTAAACTTTAAAGAAGCTATTGGTAGTACAATCAAATTTAGAGAAACTTATAAAAAACAATCTGGTGGTAGAGGTAAATTTGCAGATATTATATTTGAAATGGGTCCAGCTATGCCAAATGAAAATGGTATAATTCAAGATGGTTTACAATTTGAAAATGCGATAACAGGTGGGTCAATTCCAAGAGAATTTATTCCATCTGTAGAAAAAGGGTTTAAACAAGCTATGAAAAATGGTCCTTTAGCAGGATATGAAGTTCAAAGTTTATTTGTAAAATTAATTGATGGATCTTTCCATGATGTTGATTCGGATCAATTATCTTTCGAATTAGCTGCAAAGATGGGTTTTAGAAAAGCTGCTTTACAAGCTAAGCCAGTAATTCTTGAGCCAATCATGAAATTAGAAATTGTAACACCAGATGATTACACGGGATCTATTGTAGGAGACTTAAATAGAAGAAGAGGTGTAATGGAAGGTATGGATGCAAAAGCAGGTGCGCAGGTTATTAAAGCAAAAGTTCCATTATCAGAAATGTTTGGTTATGTAACTGATTTAAGAACAATGTCTTCAGGAAGAGCTACATCTTCTATGGAATTCAATAGTTTTCAACCAGTACCATCAGGAGTGTCAAAAGAAATAATAGAAAAAGCAAACGGGGGAGAATAATTCCTACTCAACTTATAAAGATGAATCAAAAAATCAGAATAAAATTAAAATCGTACGATTATCAATTAGTTGATAAATCTGCAGCAAAGATTTATAAAACAGTAAAAAATACTGGAGCGGTAATTAGTGGACCAATTCCATTACCTACTAAAAGAAAAGTATTTTCTGTATTACGTTCTCCGCACGTAAACTCTAAGTCTAAAGAGCAGTTTCAGTACAAAACTTACAAAAGGTTATTGGATATCTATAGTTCAAATGCAAAAACTATTGATGCACTAATGAAAATCGAATTGCCAAGTGGTGTATTCGTTGAGATAAAAGTTTAAGGCTTTTATCAAGTAAGTACAAAATAATAATTTAACAACAGTTACGAACTTTAAGATCTTTAATGTTCCGCTGACAAAACATATAAAAATGAAAGCATTAATTGGTATCAAAAAAGGTATGACCAACATTTTCTCTGAAAGTGGTAAGAGAATACCTTGTACAATAATAAAAACAGGACCTTGTGTAATTACACAAGTAAAAACTATCGAAACAGATGGTTACAATGCTGTACAAATTGCATTTGGAGAAAAGAAAGAAAAAAATACTCCAAAAGCTATGCAAGGGCATTTCAATAAAGCTAATACAGCACCTAAAAGAAAATTAATTGAAATTAGAGATTTTGATTATGAAAAAGCTTTAGGAGAAGAAATTAATTTAGATATTTTTGAAGAAGGAGACTTGGTAAGTGTTATCGGAACTTCTAAAGGTAAAGGTTTCCAAGGGGTAGTTAAAAGACACGGATTTAGAGGTGTTGGTATGGCAACTCACGGGCAACACAATAGAGGTAGAGCTCCGGGTTCTATTGGTATGGCATCTACACCATCTAAAGTACTGAAAGGTCAGAAGATGGGAGGAAGAATGGGTACGGATAGAGTAAAAGTTAAAGGCTTAGAAATATTAAAATTAATGCCTGAGGAAAATATAATTATTGTTAGTGGATGTGTTCCAGGTCACAATAATTCAACTGTAATCATAGAAGCATAAGACCATGAAAGTAAAAGTATTAGGAATAGACGGTAAAGCAACAGGAAGAGAAGTTGTGTTATCAAAAGATTTTTTTGGTATTGAGCCAAATGATCATGCTATATATTTAGATGTTAAACAATATTTAGCAAATCAGAGACAAGCTACTCATAAAGCAAAAGAAAGAGCTGATATAAAAGGTTCTACTAAGAAACTGAGAAAGCAAAAAGGTTCTGGTGCAGCTAGGATTGGTAGTGTGAAATCTCCATTATTAAGAGGTGGTGGTAGAGCATTCGGACCAAGATCAGATAGGAATTACGGTTTTAAATTGAATAAAAAATTAAAAACGGTAGCTAGAAAATCTGCTTTAACATATAGAGCAAAAGCTAATGAAATAATTGTAATTGAAGATATTATTTTAGATTCTCCTAAAACAAAAGGTTTTATGGATATATTTAAGAACATTGGAGCAGCAGATAAAGCAGTTTATGTATCAAATGAAATTGATAGTAACTTGTTTTTATCTTCAAAAAATGTAAAATCAACAAGAATTACAGAAGTTAGTAAATTAAACACTTATGATATTTTAAATTGCAAGAAATTAGTTTTTTCTGAAAGTAGTTTAGAATACTTTAAAAAATAATTAATATCATGGATATAATAGAAGAAATATTAATAAGACCCGTAGTTACAGAAAAATCTAATCATTTAGCTGAAACACAAAATAGATTTGTATTTGTAGTGGCAAAAAACTCAAACAAATTATCTATTAAGAAAGCTATTGAAAGTATGTATAGTGTAAGTGTTGATAAGGTTTGGACAATGATTATGCCAGCAACAGCAAAAACTAGATTTACGAAAGCAGGTGTAGCAAACGGAAGAAAAAAAGCATATAAAAAAGCAATTGTGAGTCTAGTGGACGGCGATACAATTGATTTCTATTCTAATATTTAGTCTAGAAAGATAACCACAAAATAAAAGAAAATGGGTGTAAGAAAATTTAAACCAGTTACCCCTGGTACGAGACATAGAGTAGGTAGTGATTTTGCTGAAGTTACCAAGGGTAACGATCCAGAAAAATCATTAATTGCACCTATGCGTAGAACAGGTGGTAGAAACAGTAAGGGTAAAATGACAAACCGCTATATGGGTGGTGGTCATAAGAAAAAATACCGTATTATTGATTTCAAAAGACAAAAGCATGATATTCCTGCTATAGTTGCTTCTATAGAGTATGATCCGAATAGAACAGCACGTATAGCATTATTGAATTATGTAGATGGTGAGAAAAGATATATTGTAGCTCCATCGAATATTAAAGTTGGCGATACTGTAATGTCAGGTAAAACAGCTACTCCAGATGTTGGAAATGCAATGTATTTAGCGGATATTCCTTTAGGCACAATAATCCATGGTATTGAATTACAACCAGGTAAAGGAGCTCAAGTAGCAAGAAGTGCAGGTACTTATGCTCAATTAAATGCAAGAGAAGGAAAATATGCAATTATTAAAATGCCGTCTAGTGAAACTAGATTAGTGTTATTAACTTGTATAGCTGTTATTGGGTCTGTTTCGAATTCTGATCATAACTTGCAAGTACTTGGTAAAGCAGGTAGAAAAAGATGGCTAGGAAGAAGACCAAGAGTTAGGGGTGTTGTAATGAATCCAGTAGATCATCCAATGGGTGGTGGTGAAGGTAAAGCTTCAGGTGGTCATCCAAGATCAAGAACCGGTATTATGGCTAAGGGGCAAAAAACTAGAAATAGAAAGAAAGCTTCAAATAGATTAATCATTAACAGAAGAAAGAAATAAGACATGGCAAGATCAATAAAAAAAGGACCGTATATTGCACATCATCTACTAAAGAAGATAGATGCAATGAATGAATCTGGTAAAAAAACAGTAATTAAAACTTGGTCAAGAAGTTCAATGATTATACCTGATATGGTAGGTTTAACTATAGCAGTACATAATGGAAATAAATTTATTCCAGTTTATGTTACTGAGAACATGGTAGGTCATAAGTTAGGTGAGTTTTCTCCAACTAGACAATTTAAAGGACACGCAAGTAAGAAAATTAAATAATCATTAACTTAATGATGAATTTAAAAAATTTAAAATTATGCAAGCAATAGCAAAATTAAAAAAGAATCCGACTTCTCCTAGGAAAACTAGGTTGGTAGTTGATTTGATAAGAGGCTTAGAAGTAGATAAGGCAATTAATATCTTAAGATTCACAAAAAAAGAATCAGCAGGTAAGATTGAAAAACTTTTACTTTCAGCTGTTAATAATTGGGAACAAAAGAATGAGTTGAGCCCAGAAGATTATAATTTATTCGTAAAAGAGATTTGGGTAGATGGTGGAAAAATGTTGAAAAGATTTCAGCCAGCTCCTCAAGGTAGAGCGCATAGAATTAGAAAAAGATCTAATCATATAACTTTAATCGTTGACAGTAAGATAGCGGTATCAGAAAAATCTGCGGAATAGAAATTTAAAATAAACAAATAAATTGCATTTGTATAAAAAAATGGATTTTATCTTTTTAGTAAGAAATAATTCATTACATTTGCAATCCTTTTGAAAAAAGAATAAAATTAATGGGACAAAAAACAAATCCAATAGCTAATAGACTCGGTATTATCAGAGGATGGGAATCTAACTGGTTCGTAGACAAATCAGCAGGTCCAAAGATCGTTGAGGATAATAAAATTCGTACGTATTTAAGAGCACGTATTAATAAAGGTGGAATTTCTAAATTAGTAATAGAAAGAACATTAAAAAGAATTACAGTTACAATTCATACATCAAGACCAGGTATCGTAATCGGTAGAAGTGGCTCTGAAGTTGATAGAATTAAGGAAGAGTTAAAAAAACTTACTGAAAAGGATGTTCAAATTAATATAATTGAAATCAAAAGACCTGAGTTAGATGCACAATTAGTAGGTGAAGGAGTAGCTAGACAATTAGAAGCTCGTATTAATTTTAGACGTGCCGTTAAAATGGGAATTCAAGGAACAATGAGAATGGGTGCACAGGGTATCAAAATCAGAGTTTCTGGAAGATTAGGAGGAGCGGAGATGGCTCGTTCTGAAGAATATAAAGAAGGAAGAACGCCTTTACATACTTTTAGAGCAGATATTGATTATGCTTTAGTAGAGGCTAATACTATATATGGTAAGATAGGTGTGAAAGTATGGATTTGTAAAGGAGAAGTTTTAGGTAAAAGAGATTTGTCTCCTGAAGTACAGAGCAAAGATCAAGGGAAAGGGCCTAAAAGAAAATTCAACAAGAGAAAATAATTGAGAGATGTTATTACCAAAGAGAGTAAAGTTTAGAAAACAACAGAAAGGAAGAATGAAAGGTAATGCTGAGAGAGGATCTAGTATTTCATTTGGTTCATTTGCTTTAAAAGCTGTTGATGGTTCTTGGATTACTAACAGACAAATAGAAGCTGCTAGAATTGCCTTGACACGACATATGAAAAGAGAAGGTAAAGTTTGGATTAGAATATTTCCAGATAAACCTTTTACTAGCAAGCCAGCAGAGGTGAGAATGGGTAAAGGTAAGGGTGCACCAGAAGGATGGGTGGCCGTTGTTAAACCAGGAAGAATAATGTTTGAATTAGATGGTGTCCCTACTGAAGTAGCTAAAGAAGCTTTAAGGCTTGCTGCTCAAAAAATGCCAATTAAAACAAAATTTGTAATACGTAGAGATTACGTTGAAGCTTAAAAAAATATAAAAATGGCATTAAGTAAAGAAGATATAAAAGAATTATCGCCTACCGATTTAACCGAAAAGGTAATTGATACAAAGTTAATTTTAAAGAAAATTGAATTTAACAATGTTATCTCTCCTGTAGATAATCCTTTAGTGATAAGAAGTTTGCGAAGAGATATTGCAAAATTAAAAACAGAGATTAGAAGAAGAGAACTTGAAACTTCTGAAAATTAAAATTAAGATGGAAGTAAGAAATTTAAGAAAAACAAGAGTAGGGGTAGTTACTAGCAATAAAATGCAAAAAACAGTAACTGTTTTAGTTGAAAGAAAAGTAAAGCATCCACTTTATGGAAAGTTTCTTAGGAAATCTAAGAAATTTGCTGCTCATGACGAAACGAATGATTGTAATATCGGAGATACGGTAAAAATCATGGAAACAAAACCTATGAGTAAAAATAAGAGATGGAGAATTGTAGAAATCATAGAAAGAGCTAAATAAGATGTTACAACAAGAATCAAGAGCAAATGTTGCCGATAATAGCGGTGCAAAAGAAATACTTGTAATTAAAGTATTAGGTGGATCTAGAAGAAGATATGCTTCTATTGGTGACAAGGTAATTGTTACTATAAAAAAAGCAATGCCTAATAGTGGCATTAAAAAAGGTACTGTTCATACTGCTGTAGTTGTAAGAACAAAAAAAGCAATTAAAAGAAAAGACGGTTCTCATATTAGATTTGATGATAATGCTGTTGTAATTTTAAATGAGAGTGAAGATATGAGAGGAACTCGTATTTTTGGACCTGTAGCAAGAGAATTAAGAGATAAGCAATATATGAAGATTGTATCATTAGCACCAGAAGTGCTTTAATATATTAATAATGGGAAAGAATAGATTTACACCTAAATTTAATATCAAGAAAGGAGACACTGTAATGGTAGTAGCTGGAAATGATAAAGGAAAAACAGGAAAAGTTTTAGAAGTACTTTACAAAAAAAGTAAAGTATTAGTAGAAGATGTTGCTATGGTTAGTAAACATCAAAAGCCAGATGCTAAAAACCCAGATGGTGGAATTGTTAAAAAAGAAGCAGCTATTCATATTTCTAATGTTATGTTGGTAGATCCTAAATCAGGAACACCTACAAGAATTAGCGTTAAGAGAGATGAAGGAAAAGTTGTTAGAATATCTAAGAAATCAGGAGAAGTTATATGATTATGAGTTACACACCTAGATTAAAGAAAAAGTATAGTGAAGAAATTTCACCAGCTTTAAAGGAAAAATTTGGTTACACTACACCAATGGCAATACCTAGATTAACAAAAATTTGTTTAAATCAAGGTGTTAACGGTGCAGTTGGAGATAAGAAAATGGTTGATGCTGCAGTTCAAGAGATGACTGATATTGCAGGTCAAAAAGCTAATGCAACAATCGCAAAAAAATCTGTATCTAACTTTAAGTTAAGAGAAGGGATGCCTATTGGAGCAAAAGTTACTTTGAGAAGAACTAAAATGTATGAGTTCTTAGATAGATTAGTTTCTATTTCATTACCAAGAGAAAGAGATTTTAGAGGAATTAGCCCTAAAGGATTTGATGGAAGAGGAAATTATACATTTGGTATTACTGAGCAAATTATTTTTCCAGAGATCAATATTGATAAGATTTCTAAAATTAGTGGTATGGATATTACATTTGTAACATCTGCTAAAACTGATGCAGAAGCTTTTGAATTATTAAAATTAATGGGTTTACCATTCAAAAAATAAATTATGTCAAGAAAATCGGTAACTGCTAGACAAGCAAAAAGAGAAAGAATAGTAGCACAATTTGCTGAAAGAAGATTAGCAATGAAAGCTGCAGGAGATTACGAAGGTTTAGATAAACTTCCTAAAAATGCATCACCTGTAAGATTGAAAAATAGATGTGGATTAACGGGAAGACCTAAAGGTTATATGAGAATGTTCGGTATTAGTAGAAATCAATTTAGAGATTTTGCTTCTGCTGGAAAGATTCCTGGAGTTGTAAAAGCAAGTTGGTAAACAAAGAATTAAAGAACTAAGATATGTATTTTGATACGATAGCAGATTATTTAACAAGAGTAAGAAATGCTCAAATGGCGAAACATAGAATGGTAGACATTCCATCGTCAAATGTTAAAAAAAGAATTACAGAAATTTTATATGACAAAGGTTATATTTTGAAATATAAATTTGATAATGAAGCAGGAAAAGGAACTCAAGGAGTTATAAAAATTGCTTTGAAATATGATTCTTTTGGAGAACCGATAATGAGAAATATTGAAAGATATTCTAGACCGGGTAAAAGAGAGTATAAAAGTTGTGAAAACTTACCTCATATATTAAATGGTCTAGGAATTGCAATAGTTTCTACTTCTAAAGGTATAATGACTGATAAAGAAGCAAGAAAATTAAATGTAGGTGGCGAAGTTTTATGCCAAGTTTATTAAATTTAAATAAGATTTTATAATGTCAAGAATAGGAAATGCACCAATAGCTATACCAGCAGGAACAGAAATTAAAATTGATGGTTCTATGGTTACTATTAAAGGAAAAAAAGGAGAATTATCTCAGAAATTATTAGAAGAGATAACTGCTGAAGTTAAAGATGATTCAATTGTTTTATCTAGACCATCAGACCAAAAAAGACATAAAGCTATGCATGGTTTGTATAGATCTTTATTAAATAATATGGTAACTGGAGTTAATGAGGGTTATAAACTTGAATTAGAATTAGTTGGTGTAGGTTTCAAATGTAGTAATCAAGGTCAATTATTAGAGTTGGCTTTAGGATATTCACATCCAATAGTATTTGGAATACCAGGTGAAGTCAAAATAGTAACAGAAATGACTAAAGGTAAAGCACCAAAAGTTATTTTAGAATCTATAGATAAACAATTAATTGGTCAAGTTGCAGCTAAAATTAGAGCAACAAGGAAAGTTGAGCCTTATAAAGGAAAAGGTGTTAGATTTGTAGGCGAAGTAATTAGAAGAAAAGAAGGTAAAACAGCAGCTAAATAATAAATAATGGCTTTAAGTAAAATACAAAGAAAAGAAAGAATCAAAAGATCTATTCGTAAGAAGATTTCAGGTTCTAGCACTATCCCAAGATTAAGTGTTTTTAGAAGTAACAAATCTATTTACGTGCAATTAATTGATGATTTAAATGCAAATACAATTGCAGCAATAGATTCAAATAATTCTTCAGTAAAAGGAGCTACTAAAATTGATCAATCTAAAGAAGTAGGAGCTTTAATCGCTAACACAGCTAAAGATTTAGGTATTGATACTATCGTTTTTGATAGAAACGGGTATAGATATCATGGTAGAATTAAGGCACTAGCAGAAGGTGCAAGAGAGAACGGTTTAAAATTCTAATAGTAAAGAGATATAGATGTCAGATAACAGTAAAATGATAAGAGCAGCTGAATTAGACCTTAAAGATAAGGTAGTTAATATCAGAAGAGTTGCGAAAGTAACTAAAGGTGGTAGAACATTTGGATTTTCAGCTTTAGTCGTAGTAGGGGATGGTAATGGCGTAGTAGGTCATGGTATGGGTAAGTCGAGAGAGGTTACTGGTGCTATCCAAAAGGCTATTGATGATGCCAAAAAACATTTGGTAAAAGTTCCAATTTTAAACGGAACGATTCCTCACGAGCAAATTGGAAAATTTGGAGCAGCAAAAGTTTTAATGAGACCTGCATCTAAAGGTACCGGAGTAATTGCTGGTGGTGGTATGAGAGCGGTTTTAGAAGCTGCAGGTGTACATAATGTTTTAGGTAAATCACAAGGATCATCAAATGCAGCAAATGTTATAAGAGCAACAATTGACGCCTTTAAAAAAATGAGAGACCCTTATACAGTTGCTAGAGAAAGAAAAATTACTTTAGATAAAGTTTTTAATGGATAATATTATGAAGAAGGTAAAAATAACACAAGTTAAAAGCGTAATTGATAGATCTAAACGTCAGAAAGATACTATGATTGCTTTAGGATTAAGAAAAATGAATCATTCAATTGAGAAAGAATTAAGTTCTCAAGTTGAAGGAATGATTGGGAAAGTAGCACATTTGTTAAAAATAGAAGAGATATAAAGATGAATTTACACAGTTTAAAACCAGCAAAAGGATCTACACATTCTAGAAAAAGAATTGGTAGAGGTCAGGGTTCAGGTAGAGGTGGTACTTCTACAAGAGGACATAAAGGAGCTCAATCAAGATCTGGATATTCTAGAAAGATGGGTTTTGAGGGTGGTCAGATGCCGATTCAAATTAGATTACCAAAAAGAGGGTTTACTAATATTAATAGAGTAGATTATATAGCTTTGAATTTAGATTTAATTCAACATTTTGCTGATAAATATAATACAACTGTTATTGATGTAAATTTCTTAAGAGAAAAAAATATTATTCAAAAAACACATTTAGTAAAAGTGCTTAGTAGTGGAGAAATTACTTCTAAGTTAACTATATCTGCAAATGGAATAAGTAAATCTGCTTTGGATAAGATTGAAAAAGTTGGTGGATCATTTACTAAAATATAATATTATAGATTGTGAAATTTATTGAAACATTAAAAAATATTTATAAAATTGAAGAGCTTAGAAATAAGATCGGATATACATTGTTATTAATCTTTGTATATAGATTTGCTTCTTATATAGTTCTTCCTGGAGTAAATCCTTTAGAATTAGATAGTTTAACTTCTAATGCTAATGGAGGAATTCTTGGTTTAATAAATATTTTTGCTGGGGGTGCTTTTTCTAGAGCGTCTATTATGGCTTTAGGAATTATGCCTTATATTTCTGCTTCAATTGCTATTCAATTATTAACTGTTGCAGTACCTTATTTTCAAAAACTACAGAAAGAAGGGGAAAGTGGTAGAAGACAAATGAACCAAATTACTAGATATTTAACTATTGTAGTTACCATGTTCCAAGGTTTCGCTTATATTACTTATTTAAAAAGTATTGGTTTAAACCCTGTAATTGGAAGTGTATTGTTTTTCCAAATAACCACAATGATTATCTTAACTGCAGGTACTTTATTTGCCATGTGGATAGGTGAGAAGATTACCGATAATGGTATTGGTCAAGGGATCTCATTATTAATTATGGTGGGTATTATGGCTAATCTTCCTGGTTCTATCTTAAACGAGATTACTTCTAAGTTTGGGGGTTCTGGTGCTGGTGGAGGTATGGTGTTTATCTTAGAAATAGCAATATTATTTGTAATAGTAATGGCTACGATAGGCTTAGTTCAAGCAGTAAGAAGAATACCTGTACAATATGCTAAAAGAAATATAGTGAAAGACGGTAAAATTTCGCAGGCTGGTGGTGTTAGACAATATTTACCATTAAAAGTAAATGCTTCGGGTGTAATGCCGATAATATTTGCTCAAGCTTTAATGTTCTTACCTGCTTATGTTGTTGGTTTATTCAATACTGGAGCACAAAACAATGAGTGGTTAATTTCAATATCAGACCCTAGAAGATTTGGATATAATTTATTAAGTTTTCTTTTAGTTGTAGTGTTTACATATTTGTACACTGCAATGATTATTAATCCTAAACAAATAGGAGATCAATTAAAGAAAGAAGGTGGTTTTATACCCGGTATTAAACCAGGAATTCAGACTACTGACTATATAGATAGTGTTGTTTCAAGAATTACTTTACCAGGTTCAATTTTTTTAGGAATAGTTGCAATCTTACCAGCCTTTGCGTTAATGGCTGGGATTAATCAAGGATTTGCTTACTTTTTTGGAGGTACATCTTTATTAATTATGGTAGCGGTAATTTTAGATACTTTACAACAAGTTGAATCTTATTTGTTGAATAGACATTATGATGGTTTAACAAAATCAGGTAGAATAAAAGGACGTCACAGTGTTGGGGCGGCTATTTAAAAAAGATATGATTAAATCGTTAGAAGAAATTGATTTAATTCGAGAAAGTTCTTTGTTAGTTTCAAAAACACTAACAGAAATTGCGAAAATAATAAAGCCAGGAATGACTGGTTTACAGATAGATGCAATTGCTGAAGAGTTTATTAGAGATAATGGTGCGACTCCTGCTTTTAAAGGCTATAGTGGTTTTCCGAATTCACTCTGTATTTCAATTAATGATGCAGTAGTTCATGGAATACCAACTAATGTAGAATTTAAAGATAGTGATATTATTTCTATTGATTGTGGTACTTTAATGAATGGGTATCATGGAGATCATGCATATACTTTTGCATTTAATAATGTAACAGCAGATGTAATGAAATTGTTAAGAGTAACTAGAGATTCTTTATATAAAGGAATTGAACAAGCAATAGTTGGAAAAAGAACCGGAGATATTGGTTTTGCTATTCAACAATATTGTGAGAAAGAACATGGTTATGGTGTGGTAAGAGAATTGGTTGGTCATGGCTTAGGCAAGAACTTGCATGAAGATCCAGAGATACCAAATTATGGTAAAAAAGGTCAGAAAGCTAAATTGTTAGAAAACATGGTTTTAGCAATAGAACCAATGATAAACTTGGGGACAAGAGAAATAATGACATTAAATGATCATTGGACAGTGGTAACGAAAGATAGAAAACCATCTGCTCATTTTGAACATAATGTTGTAGTAAAAAAAGAAAAAGCTGAGATACTTTCAAATTTTGAAATTATTGAAGAAGAGATAAGAAAAAATAGTAAACTACATAATGTAGTAGATTAAATATGGCAAAACAAGAGTTGATAAAATTAGATGGAACTGTAATTGAAGCATTATCAAATGCGAAATTTAGAGTTCAGTTAGAAAATGAGCATATTATTGTTGCTCATATTTCTGGAAAAATGAGAATGCATTATATTAAAATATTACCAGGAGATAAAGTTTCTTTAGAAATGTCTCCGTATGATTTGAATAAAGGAAGAATAACATATAGATATAAGTAAACTATTTGTAGCAGTTAGTATTTAGATTTCAAAAGCTAAAAGCTAAATGTCAAAGACTAAAAGCTAAAATAAAAATGAAAGTAAAAGCATCAATAAAAAAGAGAAGTGTGGACTGCAAAGTAGTCCGCAGGAAAGGAAAATTATATATTATTAATAAAAAGAATCCTAAGTTTAAACAAAGACAAGGTTAATATTTAAATTATGGCAAGAGTATCTGGAAATGATTTACCAAGGAACAAAAGAGGAGCAATCGCTTTGACTTATGTTTTTGGTATAGGAAGAACAACAGCATCAAAAATTTTGAATGCGGTAGGAGTTGATGAGAACAAGAAAGTAAGCGAATGGACTGATGATGAAATCAAAAGTATCAATAAGTTTATTGGAGACGATCTTACTGTAGAGGGTGAGTTGCGTTCTGAAATTCAATTAAACATTAAACGTCTACAAGATATTGGATCTTATAGAGGCATACGTCATAGAAAAAGTCTTCCTTTGAGAGGTCAAAAAACTAAAAATAACTCTAGAACAAGAAAAGGTAAAAAGAAAACTGTTGCTGGTAAGAAAAAAGCAGTTAGATAGTCTTAAAAAAGAATATAATGGCAAAAGTAAATAAAGTAAAGAAAAGAAAAGTAATCGTTGATTCAGTTGGAAAGGTTTTTATTAAAGCTTCTTTCAATAACATAATCATTACTTTCACGAATATGCAAGGTCAAGCTATCTCTTGGGCTTCAGCTGGTAAAGCGGGGTTTAGAGGTTCTAAAAAGAATACGCCTTATGCTGCGCAAGTTGCTGCAGAAGATGCTGCAAAAGTTGCACATGAAGCTGGAATTAGAAAGGTTGAGGTTTTTGTGAAAGGGCCAGGCTCGGGAAGAGAGTCTGCAATTAGAACAATTAGTCAAAATGGTATTGATGTTACTGTAATTAGAGATGTAACACCAGTTCCACATAACGGATGTAGACCTCCGAAAAGAAGAAGAGTATAATATTAAAAATAAAGAAAAGAAATTGTAATGGCAAGATATATTGGACCAAAAACAAAAATTTCAAGAAAGTTTGGTGAAGCAATCTTTGGTGATGATAAGTACTTTGAAAAAAGAAAGTATGCTCCAGGGCAACATGGTAATGCAAGAAGGAGAGGAAATCTTTCTGATTATGGTGTTCAGTTGAAGGAAAAACAAAAAACTAAGTTTATCTACGGATTATTAGAGAGACAATTTAGAAATTTGTTTGAAAAAGCTTCTAGAAAAGAAGGTATCACTGGTACTATTTTATTACAATTCTTGGAATCAAGATTAGATAATGTAGTTTACAGAATGGGTGCTGCTTCTACAAGAAGTCAAGCTAGACAATTTGTAGGGCACAAGCATATAACTGTAAACGGTAAAGTTGTAAATATTCCTTCTTTTAATGTAAGAGCTGGAGATATTATAGCTGTAAGAGAAAAATCTAAGTCTATGGAGGCAGTAGCAAATGCGGTAGCAGCTTCAACTAATTCTTTTGAATGGATTCAGTTTGATTCAATAAAATTAGAAGGTAAGTTTTTAGAAATACCTGCTAGAGAATCTATTCCAGAAAATATTCAAGAACACTTAATAGTAGAACTTTACTCTAAATAATAATTAAAAAAAAAATTAAATGAGTTTATTAACTTTTCATAAACCTGACAAAATATTAC
>CAWVRT010000052.1:0-15694 GCA_963932515.1 uncultured Chitinophagales bacterium | reverse complement strand
CCAAAGAACAAAAAACAGATTTTTTACGACCTAAAATAGCTTTGACTAAAAGTTTTAAATCCTTAAAAAGTTTGCAAGTTGGTGTAAACGCTTTTAATGAAATAAATAGAATAAATGATGTAGAAACAGATACTTTATTAAAGCAATCTTTTTGGTGGGAAGACTATACTGCTTTTATTGCAAATGCAGATAGCACTAAAAATAAGTTAAAGTTTAAATATAATTTACGTTTTGAGCATTTGCCAAATCAAACAGGTTTTGATAAATATTATCTAATGGCAAATACACTTTCTTTAACAGGAAAAGTTTATGCTAAAAGAAATCAGACGATCTCTTGGGATTTAACTTATAGAAACCTACAACAAGATACTTTACTCAAGAAATCAGACGATTTACAACATTTTTATTTAGGAAGAATTTCTTATAAGTTTTTGTTTTTGAAAGGTACTTTTAAAGGAAATAGTCTTTATGAAATTGGTTCGGGAAGAGAACAAAAAATTCAATATAATTATTTACAATCACCAGACGGACAAGGAAATTATGCTTGGAAAGACATCAACGATAATGGTATTCAAGAATTGAATGAATTTTATGTTTCAAGCTTTGCTAATGAAAATCAGTTTTTAAGAGTTATCAGTAATTCTTTAGAATTTCAAGCAGTTAATTTTACGAAATTTCATCAAATATTAAATATTAATCCCAAAGCTATTTGGCATAATAAAAAAGGTGTAAGAGGCTTTTTGGGTCGTTTTTCTAATGTGACCAGTATTATTCTAAACAAGAAAATTTTTGCTGGTCGTAATGTTCAGTTTATAGATATTGTAAATCCTATTTCTGTAGCAGTACAGGATACTATTTTGGTTTCAAATGCCAATACTATTAGAAACACCTTGTTTTTTAATAGGAATAATCGAGTTTATAGCTTTGATTATAGTTTTAAGTTAAACGAAGGAACTACCTTATTGACGAGTGGTTTTGAAAAAAGAAAATTATTAACTCATGCTTTAAAACTCAGTTGGAATATTAATAAATCTTTGAGTACTAGTGTAGTTTATACAAATGGTGTTAAAGAAAATGATTCGGATTTTTACTACGATAGAAAATATTCTTTTGTAATGAATGAGTTAGAAAGTAAGTTTAAGTGGTTGTATAAAACGGCATTTAGGATAGCTGTACGGTATAAGTACGCTTTTCGCTCTAATTTATTAAAAATGAATGGTGGACAATTTTCTGTTGTCAATGAAACAGGTTTTGAAGGTAAATATACGATTGCTGGAAACTTTAATGTTTTAGCGAATTTTACCTATTCATCTGTTTTTTATGGCAGTGGCTCTATGAAAAATGAACAATTAGAAATAGATATGTTACAGGGTTTACAAAATGGAAATAATTATTTATGGTCTATTTCTATAGATAAAACGATTGCTAAGAATTTTCAAATTTCTGTTTTATATGATGGAAGGAAAACAGGTACTTCAACTATAGTACATACTGGAAGAGCACAAGTTAGAGCAATTTTCTAGTGGACGTGATTGAAAATAGCACAAAAAAAACGCCTACAAATTAATGTTGACGTTTTGTAATTCTTAGAATTAATTTATTTTTTTGCAGCTTTTGCCTCTTCTTTTTTCAATTTATCAGCAATTAGTTTTTCTTTTTTAGCTTTTTCTTTTTTAGCTCTGGCAGCTTCTTTCGCTTTTTTCTTAGCCAATTCTTTTTCTACCCATTTACCATTAGCACTTTCACCTAATACTACTATGTCTTTAGATAGCGTATAGCTTTGTACAGCTTCATGCATTTCTTCTACAGTTTCTCTTCTTAATTTAATGCCAGATCTAGATCCTTTATTTCTAACTTCTATATAAAATCCGTCTTTTAATTTCTTCTCTCTTGTTGATGGTCTTCCCATAATATATATTTATAATTATTCTTTAATATTTCTTAATGATTTACTAATTTACTAAAAATTTATTTAACCGATGCTATGATGAGTTGTTATTTTATTTTGAGTTAATTTAACTATTTCATAATCTCATGCCCACCTTTCGATTTTTTGGTGTTCAGATAGTTTTTATTGTGGTTATTTGAATGAATTTCTAAAGAAACATTTTCTACAATTTCTAATCCATATCCAATTAATCCAATTCTTTTTGCTGGATTATTACTCATTAGTCTTAATTTAGATATCTTTAATTTACGCAGAATTTGAGCACCTATTCCATAGTCTCTTTCATCCATTTTAAAGCCTAGTTTTTCATTAGCTTCATAAGTATCTAACCCTTCTTCTTGCAATTTATATGCTTTCAATTTATTTAATAAACCTATACCTCTACCTTCTTGCTGCATGTATAATAAAAGACCTTGCCCTTCTTCTTCAATTTTTTCTAAAGCCTCTGCCAATTGGTCTCCACAGTCGCACCGCATAGAACCTAATAAATCTCCCGTTACACAAGATGAGTGAACTCTTGTTAATACAGCCTCTCCTTCTTTCCAATCTCCCTTTTTAAGTGCAAAATGTGTTTCGCCATTACTATTTTGAGAAAAAGCTATCAATTTAAAATGACCATATTTAGTAGGCATATCTACTTCAACTTCTTGACTAATTAAGCTTTCATTTTCTAATCTATGTTTTATTAAATCTTCAATAGAAATTATCTTAAGATTATGTTTTTTAGCTACTTTAAACAAATCGGGTAAACGAGCCATTTCTCCATCTTCTTTTAGGATTTCTACTAAAACACCAGCTGGTTCAAACCCTGCTAGCCTTGCTAAATCTATAGAAGCTTCGGTATGGCCTGCTCTACGTAAAACACCACCACTTTGCGCTCTTAAAGGGAAAATATGACCTGGTCTACCTAAATCTTCAGGTTTAGTATTTTTATCAACTAATGCTTTTATTGTTTTAGCTCTGTCTGAAGTGGAAATACCCGTAGTACATCCATTTCCAATTAAATCTATAGAAACGGTAAATTGTGTTTCATGTAAAACAGTATTTTTACCTACCATCAAGTCTAAGTCGAGCTCTTCACATCTTTCGGCAGTCAAAGGAGTACAAATCAGGCCTCTTCCTTCTTTTGTCATGAAATTTATAATTTCGGGAGTAGCATTAGCTGCCGCAGTTATAAAGTCACCTTCATTTTCACGGTTTTCATCATCTACGACAATGATTAATTTACCATTTTTTATGTCTTCAATAGCTTCTGCTATTGTGTTTAGTTTGTTACTCATTTCTTTTAGTTGGTTGCCAAATATTGGTTTTCACACCTTGGGCATATTTAAAAAATCCTATTAGCAGTGCCATGTTCATTACTAGGAAATATCTTATAAAACGCAGCAAATTTACGTTAATGTTTATCAGCATCAAAATATAATCTAGAATTGCTAAAAATAAGATGAAATGACTGAAAAGTAATAAATTATTGTAAAATGGATGTATTCTTAGATACCATAGGCTTAGGTATGCGAAAATGAGTAGAAAGGGCCCAATCCATCTAATTATTTTATGCGATAAAAAACTAAAAGAAATACCAAATTTAGATTTAAACAAGAAAGGAAAATAGATAGCTAAATTTTGAAAGTTCCCTGTAGATATTCTTTTTTTACGTTTAAATTCTTCAGAAATAGTTTCAGGTAAATCTTCAAAACAAATGGCTGCAGCTTCGGTAATGATTTGTTTCCCTTTTTCTAAAACAGACATACTAATAAAAAAATCTTCCATTAGTATGTTTTTTGGAATTTTTGGTACTAATTCTCTTCGTATACTATAACACGCACCAAAAGCTGCAATACTTGACCCAAAAACTTTCCCTTCATTTATCTTTAAGTTATTTTCATTGGAAATGTAGAATTGCTCTTGTTTTGAAATTCCTCTTTCTTTAATGTTTTTATTTTTAATATTCCCACAGACTATTCCTATTTCTTTATTTTTAAAATGTTTTATAAGGTGGTACAAAGTATCTTCTTCAAAAATAATATTAGCATCTGTCATAATACAAATGTCAAATTCATTTTTCGGAACAAGGTCTTCAAAAAGTTTATTGAGGACTTCTTGTTTCCCTCCTCTTTCGGTAAAATTCTTAAAAATAATTTTATCTGTTTTATTAGCAAAAGACGTTATGATTTCATTTGTTTTGTCAGTGGAATTGTCTGAGCCAATAAAAATTTGAAACTGATTTTTTGGGTAGTTGGTCTTTAGTGTACTTTCAATCTTTTCTTTAATTACCTTTTCTTCATTATAGGCTGCAATAATAATGGCTATTTTTGGAAGTTCAAATTTAGAGAAAATTTGAAAGTTGTCTTTTTTTGACAGGGCTAATATTTTCATAATAAAAGGATAGAAAATATAACTATGGAATAGTAAAATAAAAGATGTCCAAAAGATTATGTAAAAAAAAATTACCACTCTAGTTTTTTGTATAAAAATCGATAAGGTCAGCTGCTAGTTTTGTTATGTTATGATCTTTTTTAACTAAATCTTGTCCTGCTTTTCCTGTATCTATTAATAATTGTTTATTTTTAGATAGTTTATTTAAAATACTTATCCATTCCTCTGCTGTATCGGCAATAAATATATTTTTATTATCTTCATAATTTATTCCTTCAGCACCTATACTCGTAGAAATTACAGTTCTTCCTAAAGCCAATGCTTCTATAATTTTCACTCTCATCCCACTACCACTAAAAATAGGCGCTATCATTAAAGAATTTTGTAAAGTAAATTCTTCAGCACTTGCTATTTCTCCATAAATATAAAGGTTTGTATCTTTAAGGTCGTAATATTTTTTAGGAAAATTTCTTCCAGCTAAATTAAAAAACGTTTCTGGGTTATTAATAACAAATTTTGCCCAGACATTTTTTAAGAACCATTTCACCCCTTCTTGGTTTGGAAGCCAGTCTAAGCCACCAATAAATCCAACATTAAATTGTTTCGGTATATCTCCGATATAGTTTTTTATTTTATAAGAAACGGGAATTGTAAGGGTTGGTATGCTTTTACAATGTTCGTTAAAAATTTTTTCATCTATTTTGGATATTGGAACAATATAGTCAACTGTCTTTGCTATTTTCATTTCAAACCTTTCCATTCTAGGAGCCATAAAATATTTTAAATAAATTTTTTCAAGCCCTGTTGTTTGTTCAGCCAATCTTTTCCAGATTTTTGATTCTATATTGTGCGCTCTTAAACTTATTTTAGCTTTTGAATATTTACGGATGATTGGAATATAATTCCCTAAAAAAGGACCTTCTAACTGAACAATGTCAAATTTTCCAGCTTTTAATAATTTTATTAATTTCTTTTCTGCTCGATAGTCTTCAAATCTTTTAGCTATATAAGGTTTCCTACTAAATAGTAAATTTTTCAATAACCAAAAATACGAGATTGTTGTATCTATTTCAGCAAAAGAATAAGTAACCCCTTTAGGGTATAGGTTTTTTTGTTTGCTTTTTGGATGTTTCTTTGTTACGAGAGAAAAGACATGTAAGTCGCAATTATTAGTATTAAACCCTTCTGAAAGTTGGTTGATTGCTATAGCCTCCCCATCTTTAGTTGGAATTGGTGTTTTTTTACTGAATTGAAGAATATTCATAAAGTGCTTAACGTTTTTTTTTATTTTTAATAAGTTATATTCTTAATAAAGGAATTGGTTTTAATTTGGCAAACAAAGGTAAGTTATTTCTAAACGGTTTTTTAAATTATATAGTATAAAAAAATAGAAAAACTAAAATTAATTTAGAAATTGAAAAGTAGTACTTTTGTACTTAAATGAAACCATTGAAAAAGAAGAAAGTAGTTGTTGTTTTACCAGCATATAATGCTGCATTGACTTTGGCGAAAACTCTAGCAGAAGTACCAAATTGCGTAGATGAAATTATATTAACAGATGATGCAAGTAGAGACAACACAATAGAAATTGCTGAAAAATTAGGTTTACAACATATTATAAAACATGATCGAAATAAAGGTTATGGAGCTAATCAAAAATCTTGCTATAATAAAGCTTTAGAACTTGGAGCAGATATAGTCATTATGTTACATCCTGATTATCAATATACGCCAAAACTAATTCCAGCTATGGTAAGTATTATGGAACAAAATCTTTATCCTGTTGTTTTAGGATCGAGAATTTTAGGAAATGGTGCTTTAAAAGGTGGAATGCCTTGGTATAAATATGTAGCAAATAGAATATTGACACTTATTCAAAATATTTTGCTAGGGCAGAAGCTTTCAGAATACCATACAGGTTATAGAGCATTTACAAAAGAAGTTTTATCATCAATTAATTACAATATAAACTCAGATGATTTCATATTTGATAATCAAATGTTAGCTCAAATTATTTATAAAGATTTTGAAATAGCTGAAATTACTTGCCCAACAAAATATTTTGATGATGCAAGTTCTATTAATTTAAAAAGAAGTGCAGTATATGGAATGGGTTGCATATGGGTGTCAATTATTTTTAAATTGAATAAAATGAAACTTTTAAAAACAAAAATGTTTGCTTAAAAATTAGAATTATGAATAAAATAAAATGGACTACAATAGTAGATTTTGAAGATATAACATATAAAAAAAGTGGAGGGGTGGCACGTATTGCTTTTAATAGACCTGAAGTAAGAAATGCTTTTCGACCTAAAACAGTAGCCGAACTTTTGGAAGCTTTTAGAGATGCGCAAGACGATAGTTCTATTGGTGTTGTATTATTAAGTGGAGAAGGACCTTCTTCAAAAGACGGTGTATATGCTTTTTGTAGTGGTGGTGACCAACGTATAAGAGGAGAAAAAGGATATGTAGGAGAAGATGGAGTTCATAGATTAAATATTTTAGAAGTACAACGTCTTATACGATTTATGCCAAAAGTAGTCATATGTGTTGTGCCTGGATGGGCTGTTGGAGGAGGGCATAGTTTACATGTTGTTTGTGATTTGACTTTAGCAAGTAAAGAACATGCTATTTTTAAACAAACGGATGTAGATGTAACCAGTTTTGATGGTGGGTATGGTTCTGCATATTTAGCTAAAATGGTTGGGCAAAAAAAGGCACGTGAAATATTTTTTCTTGGAAGAAATTATTCTGCACAAGAAGCTTTTGAAATGGGAATGGTAAATGCTGTAATTCCCCATGAAGAATTGGAAGAAACTGCTTACGAATGGGCTTTAGAAATATTAGAGAAATCTCCTACTGCTATTAAAATGGTTAAATTTGCTTTAAATTTACCAGATGATGGTTTGGTTGGTCAGCAAATATTTGCTGGGGAGGCGACAAGATTATTGTATGGTACAGAAGAAGCAAAAGAAGGTAGAAATTCTTTTTTAGAAAAAAGAAAACCAGATTTTGGTAAATTCTAATGTCTAGTAACTTAAAAGTCTTAATCAGTAGTATAATAAAGAAGAAAACTAAAAACAATGAGTCAAAACGAAAATGTAATAGATATACAAAATGGAAACATCTACCATGGAGAAGCTCTTATTTTAAATTCAGTAAATTTAAAAGTAAGGAAGGGGGAGTTTGCTTATCTGATAGGTAAAACCGGTACGGGGAAGAGTTCTTTATTAAAGACTTTGTTTGCTGAATTACCTTTAAAGTCGGGTGCTGGAAGTGTTGTAGGATTTAATTTGGCTGATTTAAAGAATTCAGAAATTCCTTTTTTAAGAAGGAAAATGGGTATTGTATTTCAGAATTTTGAATTATTGATGGACCGTTCTGTTGATGATAATTTACGTTTCGTTTTAGAATCTACTGGTTGGAAAGATCAAAAGAAGATAAAAGAAAGAATTGATTCAGTTTTAGTAAAAGTCGGTATTCAAAGTAAACACTTTAAAATGCCTTGGACATTATCAGGTGGAGAGCAACAAAGAGTTTCTATAGCTAGAGCATTATTGAATAATCCTGAGTTGATTATTGCCGATGAACCAACAGGTAGTTTAGATCCTGATACTTCAGATAAAATAATGAATCTTCTGCTAAAAATAAATAAAGAGGAGAATACATCAGTTTTTATGGCAACGCATAATTATCATCTTTTAGAAAAATTTCCTGCAAGAATAGTTCGTTGTGCAGAAGGTGGACTTCATGAAGAGCCTGTAGTCTCTGCGTAATATTTCAAAATATGATAGATAAAGGGTTTAGTATTTTAATACCTGTTTTTAATTTCAATGTAACTTTTTTAGTTAAAGAATTACTTAAACAGTCGAGTGCATTGGCTCTTGATTTCGAAATATTATTGATAGACGATAAATCGGAAAAGATATTTATTGAAAAAAACACGAATTTAGTAGATTTTTCTGATAAGATAAAAATTTCTTTTTTGGAAGAAAATATAGGAAGAGCAAGAATTAGAAACCTACTTTTTGAAAAAGCTAACTTTGAATCGTGTATTATAATGGATTGTGATGTTAAAATAGTTTCAGATACTTTTTTGTTAGATTATTTTAAGAATCTAGATAATAATATTGTTGTCGGTGGGCATGTTTACGCTAAAAATCCACCCAAAAATTCTAATAAATACTTTCATTGGCTGTATGGCTCTAAAGTAGAAGTTCAAGGTATAAAAAAAAGACTTAAAAATCCTTATGAATCTTTTATGACAAATTGTTTTGCTACGACTAAAACAATTTTTAATACTATAAAATTCAATTCAAATATTGCACATTATGGGCATGAAGATACTTTATTTGGTTTGACTTTAAAAAAGTCTAAATTTAAAATAAAACATATCATAAACCCAGTGTTACATCTTGGTCTTGATAGTGAAAGTGTTTTTTACAGAAAACAAGAAGAAGCAATAAAAAACTTAGCAAGAATTTATTCAAATGAATTGTATAAAAAAGATTTAGAAAACCTCAAGTTAATAAAATTCTATAATTCGCCTTTGAAACATACTTTGGGCTTTATTAAATTCTATTCCAAATTTAATCCAAAAGATAAATCGGTTTTAATAAATTTTAGTTTATGGAAATTAGAAAAATTTAATAAATATTTTAAATCGTAAAATATTTTCGGTCAAGAATTTCTTTATACAAAACGGCTTTTCTTAAATCTATTTCTTCGAGTTCAAAAGAAGTTTCATTTATATCCTCTTCATAGACATCTATTGTTTCTATATTTTCATTCGAATGAGAAACTTTATTGTAATCGCTGTGTTTAAGTAATTGTTTCTTTTCAGTAAATTTTGAAGTGCTTACTTTTTGCCAATCCAATCGCTCAGCAGAATCGAGTTCAGCTTTATGTGTGTCGGTATTTGCCATAATTGGCTTTGCCTTTGGTGCTAATTCTTCCATAAAACCACCCAATAGATCTTCCAAGTTTTTGTTGGGCTTAGACTTCTTTTGAGCAGCATTAGGCGCGTTATTGTTTTTCTTCTTAAAACTTGACGTAACAAAGTGCCTTATTAATAAAAAAGCACCAAGTAGTAATAGTTTTTCCATTGAAATCAGATTTAAAATACTAAGATAATTATTTTTACCAATTTAATTTCTCTTTATTCAAAAAACTAGCTATTCCTTTTTTACAATCAACAGTTACTCTAGCTTTTGCATTCATTTCAGCAGCAAAATTAAAAGCGTCAGAATAATTCATTTTTTGAATATCTGCAATCATTTTTTTAGTTAACTCCAATGACTCACCTGAAGTTTCGTTACAGAGTCTTGTTGCAAAATGATAAACTTCTTCATTAATTGTTTTCCTAGGATATATTTTATTGATAAGATTAATGCCTAAAGCTTCTTTTGCACTAATCAATTTACCGGTTAGGAGTAATTCTTTAGTCTTTAGTTCTCCAATTTTTTTTAGAAGAAATACCATAACTATGGCTGGTACAAAGCCAATCTTAACTTCTGTATAACCAAATTTTATTCCAGGAATCGAAAAAGTAAAATCACAAACTGTTGCTAATCCACATCCTCCAGCTATTGCATGTCCTTCTACTTGAGCTATCACCACTTTTTTAAAAGAATATATATGCTGGTAGAGTTCCTTTAAATTATTTGAATCTCTTAAATTCTCTTCATAAGAATAAGTTTGCAAAGTCTGTAAGTAGGTTAAATCTGCTCCTGCGCTAAACACTTCCCCATTAGCATTTAATATCACAACTTTTGTGTTTGCGTCTTCTTCAGCTGTGTTAAATGCGTGTTTAAGTTCATTAACTAACTGTTCGTTAAATGCATTTCTTTTTTCAGGCCTGTTTAGAGTAATGTAAGTAAGCCTTTCCTTTGTGTTGTATTGAATGTATTGGTAATTCATACTTTTAATTTTGTTTCACAAAAGTATTAAAGTTTTGTTACAAAAGCAGTGGTGTCTGATACGAAGTAGCAATTTATACTTAATTGAATACATTCTTTATACCAATATCTGTTTTGCCATTTATTATTTGAGCTATCAAAAATATATTTTTTTGCTTTTATGTTTTTCACTAGTTTTTGCATATTTAGTTTTGTGGAATGAGAAATTACAACATAATCCACTTCAATCGAAGCTTGAAAATACATTGGAAAACTATCAATGAATAATATTTTATTGTTTTTAAAATTACTTATTTTATTATCATTCAGTAGGATTGTTTTTATTTTTTTATGATGATTTATACTTTTTTCCCACCAGTTATGATTTATCCTAAATAGCATTTGATTTTTGTTATTCTTCAAACTAGCATCTATTTTTGCATGTGAAGTGTTTTTAGAAATTATTTCTATAGCAGAATTTTTTGGCGTATGGTAGACCGTAAAATACGTTTGTTTGTTAGTTTTGACATATTTATAGCTGATGCTAGCACTTATAATTAATAATGTGACAAGTGAATATTTTAATAGTATTTTACTTCTTTTAGCCAAACTTACTGAAAACCAAATGATAAATAAATATATGAGTACTGCTTGAATATGAGATATGTACAAACCTTTACTTAATGCATAAGGTATGTTTTCTATTAGTTGTAAACTTTTGTTTAAATAGAGTATAATGAAACTTAAGGCATGACCAATAATAGTCGATAACGCTGTACTCCAAGAAGCCAAAAAAAGAATAATTCCGCTATATAATATAATTGCAGCAGCCGGAATAACTATCAGGTTTGAAATCCAAAATAAATTAGGGAACTGGTGAAAGTATAATACGATAAGAGGAACTGTTGAAATTTGAGCCGCTATAGATACTGCAGTAATTGCCCAAACTTTATCTAGTAAATAGTTCTTGGTAATAAATAGTTTATAAATTTTTGGTTGAAGAAATATAATACCGATTACAGCGATATAAGAAAGTTGAAAACCTACTTCTGTAATAATATAAGGATCTAATGAGATAAGAATAAATGCAGAGAATGCAATGATATTATAAACACTAAAATACCGATTAGACGATTTAGCAAAAGCATAAAATGTAAAAATTGTAGCAGCTCTCATTACCGATGGCGATGCACCCGTAAGTAGTACATAAAACCAAATAGCTAAAATAGTTGCAATTGGATGTAATCTTCTCAATTTCTTGTAACGCTTCATCCATGCTAATGAAAAACTTATTAAGGTATAAAATATGCCAACATGAAGACCTGATACTGCTAAAATATGTGTAGCTCCACTACTTGAAAATGCATTTAGTACGTCTTCGTTTAGTAAAGATCTATTCCCTAATAATAATGCACTGGCTATTGCTCTTTCATCCACTCCATAGATATAAGTATTTATTAACGCTTGTAGCTCGTGCTTTATCTTATTTATATGGTTGATTAATGTTAGCTTTCTCTTCTCTTTAATTTTACTCCAAAAGTTCTTTTTTACATAGGTTTGATAGTTAATGTTCTGGTAATATAAATAATTTTTATAGTTAAACTCGTTAGGGTTTTTCGGCCCTGGAATTTTACTTATTTTGCTTTTTATGTTTATTCTATCACCAATTTTTAAGCTCTTTATTCTGGCAGTTTTTTCTAGATAAATTATAATTTTACCACTTGTTAGTATGTGGTTATTTGTATGTAGAACTTTTACTATTTCTGCAGTTAGTTTATATGATTTTTTCTTTTCAATGGGTAATTTCAAAAGTTTAACCTGAAAGCTATTTTTATTCTTTGCTTCTATATGTCTATAATAATGATTTGAATATTCTTTTTGCTTATGGAAGTAACTTAAATTATAACCAATGATAATAAAAATAAATCCTGTAAAATAAGGAATCATTTTTTTGCGGATTGAATGTTGAGTATGGTTTTTTGAGTTAAATAAGACAAACACAAAAAATAAATACAATAGGGTAATTATGTCAAATACGAGTAGAAGTTTAAATGAATGATAATAGATACCAAAACAAATCCCACTAATAAATGGAGCTAGTAGTTTAACCAAAGGAACATTAATATATCTATTATAAGTATTCAAGTTGTATAAATATAACAAATATTATTTAATTTTTTAATAAACTTATGTTTTCAATTTTTAAACAAAAAAAAGCCCTGATTTTCATCAGAGCTTTTTGAATTATTTTTCTAAAAAATATTTACTTAATAATAACTTTTTTAGAAGTATTAGCTTTTTCAGTTTTAATATTTACAATGTAAACACCTGTGGTATTTTCTCCTAAGTCAAATTTAACTAAAGAATTTTTAGAAGTATTATCAATTGTTTGTTTAGAAATTACATCTCCAATTACACTTAAAATACTTACTTCTACATTCGTTAAGTTTTCTTGAGTTATTGCAATATTTACTAAACCATTAGTAGGATTAGGATAAATACTTATAGAAGAATTTAATTTTTCAACTTCAGCAATTCCTACTTCAGTAACTACCTCTTTACAAATTTTTTGATCTTCTTCAGATACACCACAAGCTACTGTATAGTTATTTGTAATTTTTAAACAGATAGTATAAGTTCCTTCTGAAGCATATGAATGGTTTGCTGTCGGAGAGAATTTGTGAGATGTATTATCACTCCAATCCCAATCCCAGTTAGAAGCACCAGTAGAAGTTGAAGTTACTGCAACATTATTTCCTGTTACAGAAAAAGTAAAATCTGGCGTTGGAGCTTCACCAACTTTTACTTGAATAGTTTTTGTTGCAACGTTTGTAGCATCATCTTCTGCACTGTAAGTAACTATATAAGTTCCAGTAGTATTTACATCTACTACAGTTCCTCCGTTGTTAGATAGTGATGGTGAAGCAGTAACACAATCAGTAGCTGTTGCATTTGGAGCTACAAAAGCACCGCCCTTACAAACATATATTGTTGGGTCAGTAGTACTTAATGTAATCTCTGGAGCTTGAGTATCGGCTACAATAATAGTTCTTACATATGTTGCCGTGTTTGGTATAGCATCTACTGCAGTGTAAGTAATAATATATACACCTGGTAAATTTGTATTTACACTAGTAACAGTATCTCCAGCTAAAGTAATAACCGAAGTTACAGATCCTGTTACATCAAAATCAATATTATCAAATGCAGTAACACCTGAATCAATCCATGTATCACAGGCTTCAACGTTTTCATTTTGTGTACCTAAATCTGTAATTACAGGAGCAATATTATCAGTTGAAATTACATTTACATCTCTAGAGACTGTAGTTGTATTCAAGTTGTTATCGACAACTTCATAATCGTAAGTATAAGTACCTATAGTTGCAATGTTAGGAGTGACATTATCTGTCTCAGTTGGAGCAGCTGTTGGCTCACAAGCATTGTCAGAAAAAGTAATTCCTGGATCAGTATAAGAAGTGTTTACTAATACATCAACTGTACTAGGACCGATTAACGTTACAACTGGTGGAGTAACATCATTTACCAAAACAATAATAGCTGAAACAGTATCTGAAGAGTTACCTCCAGCATCTACTATATAAAGATCTACATTGTTGTTTCCTACTACTAATACAGGAGAACCTACCATTAAATAATCTAAAGCATCAGGTCCAGTAGGAACATCGTCATTATTAAAAGTTAGAGTATAATCAATATCACAACCTATAAATGCAGTTACATCATTCTGACCTGTTACGTTTTCAAATAACGTTGGACACGTAATATCTACAGGTGTTACAATAGCAGCGATAGAAGCGTTGTTGTACATTATTTTATTTTCTACATCTGGGTGAACAACTCCAGCAGGAACTTGTAAATTTACACCTGGTAAAGAATCTTGTTGCCAGATAACTGGAATCTCGGTACCATATATTTTTCTTGGAACAGCAGGAAAAACACATTCTTTAATAGGATTATCCGATACATTTAAAGGTCCTTCCCAAGTTGCCCCATTGTCAGAAGATTTTAATAAATAGATGTCACGATAGTGAAGTCCTTCAGCATTAACATTGTTTGTTGTTGTTAAGTCAGTAACATCATCAAATGTAGCTGGTTTCATCCCTGCATAAGCAACAAATATATTTCCAGAAATATCATATCCACCAGAAGGCATAGAAGTTAAAGAAGCTCTGTATAAATCTACTTGTGGTCCAAAACCAGTAGTACTACTAAAAACTTGACCAGTAAATAAAGGATTACATAATTCAAATTGCTGAGCAGCTAATCTAGATTCGTGTATAATAGTTGCTTCACTCATTGCATCATTCCAATATGCTAAACCAACTGTTAATGGAAAATAATTAGTTCCGGAAGTTGTAGATTCAACCTTTGAAGATCTAGTTCTTCCAAACCATACGTGAACCATATCAGTATCATCAACTACTAAAGAATAAGATCTATCTGTAGTGTTAATTGTATCTAAAGTTTCTCCAGATAAACCATCATATAATGGGTTTAAGTTTCCATCTAGATCTCTCGTTTCAACAACAGTTTGTTTTGTAAAAGTAGTTCCCCAATCTGTAGAAGTTAAAACTTCAACTTGGTAAGTACCCATTACAATAGCAATTTTACCATTTTTATTCATATCCACTGCATAGTTATCACCGCCATTTCTTACAAAATTCGTAGAGTTTACCATTGGAATATTGTCTGGTCCTTGCCAAGTAGCTCCAGCATCAATAGAACGGTACATTAACATACCACCATCCATTCCTGGCATGTCAGTATCAATTAAACCATAAATCACAAATATAGAATCACCATTTGAACTAGCTCTAGCCCATGTAGCATCATCAGCAAATTGATTATTTGCAGGAGTTGTTGAGTTAGTAGAGTTTAAAAGCACTTTATCCCAAGCATCTGTAGTATTTAAATCTCTACTTAATACTTGAAGTCCATTCATGTTATCATCTGCAAGGTGAGAAATAACAACTTCTTTACTGTTAGTGTAAATAATGTTTGGCCACCCAGTTCTTCCAGTATCTACTCTGTTAAAAGCACCTGTAAAATTAGTTTCAGACCATGTAGCACCATTATCAGATGAATAGTTGTATCCTGTACCTCTATCGTCAAAATTTGGAGCAAACATATGACTTCTCGTATATGTTACTGTAGTTTCTCCTGCTGGGTTTACAGCTATTCTTCTACAAGCAGCATTATTTGATTGTAAATCGTATCTTGTTCTACCTACTTGCGTTTGCGCATAAATAGAGAAAATCATTGCGGTTAAAAAACCACTAAGTAAAAATTTTTTCATCGTTATTTTAATTTTGTTTTAAGTTTATTACTTTAATAAAGCATAAAGCTAAACAAAAAAATAAGAAATGCAAACAATGAATTGTAAAAAAAATGTAAAGTTAGACTTAGCTCGCATTTCAATCAAGGAAAATTATAAACGACTTATTAAGGT
>CAWVRT010000051.1:0-15725 GCA_963932515.1 uncultured Chitinophagales bacterium | reverse complement strand
TCACAGCTGGTAATTACATCAGTACCTATCGAAGAGTATAAAAGTGAGGTGTGAATAGTATGTGTAGAATCACAAGTGTTCAAATTTGTAAAATTCGTAGTAATATAACCAGTATCAATAGGAAAACAAGATGTTATTGTTGTAAATGTAGAATCAGAAGCTAATAGCAAAGTATAAATCGTATGCACAGAGTCACAAAGATTCAGGTTAAATAAATCTTCAACTACAATACCCGTATCAGAAGGATTACATGATGTATTATTTTCAAAAGTACTATCAGCATTCATTAATGAAATCATTATTTCAACAATAGAATCACATAAATTTGAAGCAATAAATATCTCTGCACCAGATAAATTAGATGCATTATAAGTAGTCCCATTTATAATAATTGAATCATTTGAACATAATCTGATATCAGAATATGAATTTATTACCCTTGGATTAACTAATTCTATTGAATCGGTAGTAAAACAATTAACACCATCTATCATTTCAATATAATACCATCCAAAACATAAACCATCAATAGTATCAGGTCCTAATATTCCATTTTGAGTTCTAATAATATTCCCGGTACTATCTTTCCAAGAATAATCAAAAGGAGCAATTCCATTTCCAATAGCACTAATTTGACCTAGACAATCATCATAACATAATAAAGGATCAACTATTGCTAATGTGGGAGGCAAACAACAAGTGGCAGAAGCCAGAAAAGAATAAGGTGAATCGGCAGCACAAGCAATAACATTCCAATTTCCTGATTCACTATCGCCTAGAGGATTTATTAGGATACTCAGATCACTTCCCTCTGTATTTGGTGGACAATCATCGACAGTTATAGTCCAACAAAAAACCCAATTTGAAGCATCACCAAAGCAATCATCTCCATAATTATTTCCTGGATTTCCAAAAGCTGGGCTACATATTCCAAAACCAGGGTCTCCAAAGTCAGCATCATAGAAAAACCCCGGACCATAAGTATTGCCATTAAAACAACTTGTAACAGCATTATACCAAGCCCAATTACCTCCATATGCAGAACATTCAGCTGGAGAAACAGTAGTTAAAGAAGATACATCCCAACCTGAACCAAAATCAAGCTCTACACCATGTAACCAGTTGGACGCAGTGCTAGACCAATTAGCAATTTCATAACAAAACTCAATCACTTGACCTGCTTGATAAACACCATTTATAGGCAAAGGACTTACAATCAAATTTGATTCAATAATACATGGATCACATAAATTATAGCTGTAAATATTTAATTGAAAATCTCCAACATCTGTAGTGTCTTCTCCACTTATTTGTAAATAATACGTATTTCCAATAACAATAGGACTAAAAGTTGTCAATAAACTCCCCAAACCAGCTACGGCAACATCACAACCTCTACCAATTAAATTAGTACAATTTGTTCCTTCATAAAACCCAACATTTGGCGTATTCAATCCAATAATTTCAACATCAACATTACTTGTAGTTGCTACAAAAGAATACCAAACATCTGCAGAAGGACTTGCCATATTTACTCCAGGAGAACAATTACCTAAGGAACTATATGGGCTTTCACTTGTAGCTCCAATATTACTTAAACAAAAAGAATTTAGTATTGCTGAAGTATTTGGACAAGCTATTGGCGTAGATAAAGTTCCTAAAGCACATGCATTGGAACAATCATCAGGAAAAACAGAACAACTTGGCGTTACACCAGAACAACTTCCTGGCAAAACACAAGATATTGCGGCTTCCCATCCAGCTTCTGAATTTACAAAATCTGAAGTGAAAGCTACTGTCAAACAACCATTTGCAGCTGTTGAAGTAATAATTCCACTACCAGGTGCTTGTGCAATAGTGTTTCCACAGTAAATACCAAAAGAGGGTAAACTTGTTGAATTACCATTATAAACCTCTAAGTAATCATAGCACCCTCCTAGTAAATTATCTTCTAATTCAAATTGAGAAAAATTTAATTGAACAACCATTCCCGGTGTACTTGGACAAATAATATACACTTCATTTTCATTGTCGCTATAGCTAGCCGTAGGACCTCCAGAATCGGTAAAACTACCAGTACAAGCTGTAATAGTAATAGGTGCCGCAGGAGGTGATGCAGACCAATCTAAACCTTGACACTCCCCATTGCTAATGCAATTAAATTCTGAAAGTAACACATGAACAAGCCCAGTAAAAGTAGCTGTCCAAGTAATAACAGATTGAACTCCACAAGCATCATCATTGTACGCATAGGAAACCGTATGAATTGTATTATAGAGTGAAAGTTGTGTATCAAAGCCAGTAGAAGAACAAGTAGACCAAGTGTATGTGGTTCCTAAAACTACATTACATTCGGTATATTCTCCACCAATCATACAAGTAGAAATACTTACTAAAGAAGGAGATGTTGTACTTTGTGTTGTAGGTGGCCATGGATTTACAAAATTAGTACATTGAGAAACCCCTGCTCTAAAAGACAGTAAAAAAACAGTTACTAAAAAAAACTTGAAAGATATCGTCTTCATAGAATAGATTGTTAATTATCAATAAGTTCGAATAGTTTAAAATACAAACAATTCTGTTATAAATTTAAGGAAATTACTGAGATAAAAAAAATCAGGCAATTTAATGTGATACAAGTTCCAAAAATAGGAATAATAAGTACATTATTTTTTCTATTTTTGTCAAAAACAAAAAAATGTTTAAAACTATTCTACCAATCTATATATTATTCGTTTTTTATTCTCAAGTTTTTTCTCAAAAAACAACTTTTGAAACTAAGAATTTTAAAATAAATCAAGTCAAATCAAATTTTGACATTACTGACAACGAGCAATTCAATGCCAATATCATAAATCTTGAAGCTCCTAGTCCAAATGGAACTTCTTATAAATCTTTTTTACTAAGACAAAAAGAGCAATCTAAAAAACTATTTCCATATAAAAATATTGTTTCAAGAAAATCATCCACAAGTACAAACTCTACGAAAACCCCTATCGTTACAAAGTCTTTTGGAATGATGCATATAAATGGAGCCAATCAAATGACACCAATTTATGGTGGCTTACCTAACGATAATACAGCTGCTATTTCAAATGATGGAATTCTTTTACTTTCAATGAATTCAACTGTTTACTTGTATGATATAAAGAAAGACAGTATTCTTTACCCAAATGAAAGTTTAACTTTGAGAAACGCTTTTGGTCTAAGCAATGCAAGTTATTTTGATCCAAAAGTTATCTATGACAATAAATTAGATCGGTTTGTTATGGTCTTTTTAAAAGATAAATTTCCTTCTAACAATGAAATAATGGTTGGGTTTTCTAAAACAAACAATCCTATTGACGGCTGGAATGTGTATAGTCTACCAGGAAATCCTTTAAACAATAATAGATGGACAGATTTTCCAAGCATTGCACTTTCTGATAGTTCATTATATTTTACTGGGAATTTAATAGTACCTAATGTAAGCTGGCAAGTAGGTTTTGATGGTTCTATCCTTTGGGAAATGAATAAATTTGCAGGATACAACGGAGATATTACTATTGAACCAAAACTGTATCACGATATAAAACATGGCGACAATTATATTAGAAACCTTCACTGTGTACAAGGTGCGGATGGTAATATAGAAAATTTACATTTATTCAGCAATCGAAATTTCGACATTCAAAATGATACGATATTTTTAGTCTCTTTGATAAAAGAAAATGACACTTCTCGTTTAGAAGTAAATGCTTTAGTTTCTAACATTAAATATGGTGTTCCTCCAAATGGAAGACAAGTAGACACAGACACTTCAGATGCTACAGAAGGATTACAAACCAATGACGCCAGAATTTTAGGAGCTATTCAATTTGAAGATCAAATACAATTTGTATCAACTACTTTAAATCCTATAAATGGCTTTGCTGCAATTTATCATGGTGTTTTAACTGACTTATATACCAACCCAAGCATTACAGCTACCATTATTAGTGATGAAGTCAAAGACTTTGGCTATCCAAACTTAGCTTGGACAGGAAATGAAGCTTGCGATAGAGAAACAATGATCGGTTTTAATCATACTTCTTTTGTTGATTCTGCTGGAATTTCTGCTATTTACTTTGATAATGAAGGGAATTATTCTGAAGTAATTGAATTAAAAAAAGGGGAAGGAATTGTAGATAGGTTAGCTGGCGGTTATGAGCGTTGGGGTGATTACTTTGGTATGCAAAGAAAATATAACGAAGCAGGTAAAGTTTATACATTTGGCATGATCGCAGATTATACTGAAAGAAATTATGGATGGATAAATGAAGTTATAAGTCCTGATACTAATTTTATTGGCTACAATTTTGATGAGCTATTTGATGCCGATAGTTGTAGGAAACAAATAAACCTATTACCCTACGGTGGCGTTGGACCATACTCCGTAGAATGGAATAATGACTCGACAAATACAACCCTGACTTCTAGTTATTTTGCTTTTAATGATTCCGCAAAATTTACCTTAAGAGATACTAGAAGTTGTAATATTTCTGGAGAGGCTTATCTAAGTGATGAAACCTGTTTAACTGACAAACAAAACCCTTTTACTTTATTTCCAAACCCAACTATAGATATTTTGGCTTTTCAATTTACACTAGCAGAAGCAAGTCCTGTGGAAATTAATATTACAGATTCCAAAGGTTCTTTAATGAAACAATTCATTTTTAATCAAGTAAAAAAGGGTTTGAATGAATTATCATTTTCCACCGAACCTTTAGCTGATGGGATATACTTTATTCAAGTATTAACGGGAGAAACTTTACTTTCTAAGGAGAAGTTTATGAAACAATAAAAGGCTACTCCTTACCTTTCTTCAAAGCCTTTTTCTGTTTTATTTTTTTGGCATCATATATCGTAAAATATCTGGCAATATTAAAACCTAAATTTAACTGTCCTTTTAGAATATTTCCCGTTGTTTCTGCAACTAATTCTTTTTCCAACATCCCTCTACCATTACCTATATGAACTTGAAAAATATGTCCCCCTGTTTCTATATCTGCACCAATTCCAATAGCATTCACTATCTTTTTTTGATTATAGTTAGATATTACTTGTCCTTCTGGTGTCCAATAATATTCTAAATTCAAACGTACACTACCAGAAACTCTAACACTCGCTCCAAACCCTAAAGAAAAAATATTGTTTTTATCTTGTGCAGAAGTCACTAAGTTTTTATGCACCATCGTTGGGGTAAGCTGAACAGAAACGCACTTTCCAAATTTTCTAGCGATCATTAATTGATAAGCATAAGACATTCTTGATGAAAAATAATTTCGTCTATTAGTATTAGAAAATGGTCCAGTATTTATTTGCATACTTGCATAAGCAGCTAAAGTTAAAGGAAAAGATTTCGCGCCTTTACTTTGTCTTAAAAATCTGTATTTAATAAAAAAGTCTAATTTCTTTTCATAAGAACTTCTACCGATTCCAATATCTAGATTATCTAAAACACCATATTCTAAAGCTATTCTAATATTAGAATCATCTAAGCCAAAAAAAGTATTTACACCTTCTGAAATATCTCCAAATCGATGTTGAATAATAAAGTTTAATTGTCCTTCCCCATTCGTTTCAACAGAATTTGAACTGACTATTTTTGTAGTTTTAAAAGTTGCCGTAATAAAACTTTTTTCAGGCTTTTCTTCCGCATCTAAAATATCCATTAAATCTTCTTGAGCGAAAGTATGTAAAGTAAAAGCTAGGCTTAATAATAAAAGTAAATGTTTCTTCATTCAAACTTAATTTTGGGTTTGGTTTTGGGCTAATTATTATTTATTGGCAACTACTTTTTTACGTATTCCTTATATTCTATTCCGACAGAAATACTTACCTCTTTAGCAATTTTATCTTTCACTACAGAAGGAATATTAATTTTATACTTTTCAATAGCTAATGGAAATTTTGCTTGTGCGCTAATTTCACCACCTTCAACCACAATAACACCTTCTGCTTCAATAGCATTAGTAATTCCATGAATAGTCATTTTGCCAGTTATGACAACTTTATGCGTTTCATCTTTAGATAAATCAAAAGCTTTATAATCTTTAATTCTTCCTATAAACTTAGCTTTAGGAAATTCGTCAGACTCTACAAATTTCTCATTGAAATGTTCTTGCATCAAGGCTTTTTCAAACTCAAAACCTTTCATTAATAAAGAAAATACTATTTCTCCATTTTCGTAATTTAAGACACTAGCAGATTGATAATTATGTGCTTCTATATCTTCAATTGGTGTTGTAGAAAAGAATGAAATATGTCCATTTTTAGTGAAATATTTTTGTGCGAATATTGTATTTATTGAAAATACTACCATTAATATGATACCTATTTTTTTCATAATTTTACTTTAAATTAATAATTTATTCTTGAGCACCTTGTTCTATCCAGGTTTGCAATAATTTAAAGTTGCAATCTGACAACACTGAACTTGGTGGCATGTTTTTCTGTATTATACTTCTTTCAAATATTATTCCAGTATCGGCAATAATATTATTATAGTTTGTATAATCTGGATTATAAGTACCCGCAGCATGACAACCCGCTGTTGCACAAGATTCATTAATCACTTGTTCAAGATTACTAGCATAAGTTAAACTTTCCGTCACACATTCTACTCCATACAAGTCTTCTTCATTGTCGTTATAACAAGAACTTAAAACAAACACACTTAAACTTAATATCAATAATTTATTCATCTCTTTTAATTATTTAACATACCTTCCGATATCCAATTTTCAATTTTAGCAATTTTACAATCATCTAATTTTAAAGCTCCTTGCGGCATCGCTGCAAAACCATACAAATGCTTTATAGACCCCAACAAAGAGTTATCGATCGCCACTAGTTTTACATCAGTATAATTATCTAACCAAATAGATCCTGCAGCATTACTCCCTTTATGACAACTAACACATGATGCATTCAATATAGGTGCAATAGTAGCAGAAAATGATACAACTGTAGAATCACAAGCAACTATAATCTCTGGTGAAATTTCTATCAAAGAATCATGCTTACAAGAAGCAAGTAAAAAAATCAAACTAATTAATACAAATATTCTATTCATTATTTTATTTTAAAACAGTACAATTGGTTAAAACTACATCATCTAGAAATCCTGTACATCTACATTTCAAAGTAGCTTCACTATCTCCTTTTAAATTTTCTCCATTTACTAGAGTACCCAAAACGCCCCCAATCATCGCATTTTCTGCTTCTAAAATTACAACGCTATTCCCTTCTTGATTAGTCTCTATTCCTACTATAAAACCTGAAACTTCAATAACTTTATCTAGATATTTTTCATTAGCCGATTTTTCATCTGTATCAAACTCATCAAATAAATCATTGGCAGAAATACTAAAATTAGTTTTTTCTTCAGCGATATTTCTATGCGGTTTATTATACATAGCATATCCGACAAAAGCACCTATAAGGACACCAATTACTCCTGAAATTAAAATATTTTTCTTCATACTATTATAATGATTTATTTAGTCAACTGAACTTTCAAATCATTACAAATATAATTTTTATTTTTTAAAAACTTAGGCTTTAACCAAAGAATATAAGTTTCTTTACCTTTGCAAAAAAAACTAAGCATGAAAAGAGTTTATAATAATATATTAGAAACCATAGGAGACACACCAATTGTTAAATTAAACAATATTTGTAAAGAGGTTGAAGCAGATGTTTATGTGAAAATAGAATCTACTAACCCAGGAAATTCTGTAAAAGATAGAATGGCTTTAAGCATGGTAAATGCTGCTGAAAAAGATGGTTCTTTAAAACCAGGTGGAACAATTGTAGAAGGAACTTCTGGGAACACTGGAATGGGACTAGCTCTTATTGCTATAATTAGAGGGTACAAATGTATTTTTGTTACAACAGATAAACAGTCTAAAGAAAAAGTTGATATATTAAAAGCAGTTGGTGCAGAAGTTATTGTTTGCCCTACTGACGTAGACGCTTCAGACCCAAGAAGCTACTACTCTACTTCTGCTAGAATAGCTAGTGAAACCCCTGGCGCTTGGTATGTAAATCAATATGATAATCCTTATAATTCATTAGGACATTATGAATCTACTGCTCCTGAAATTTGGGATCAAACGGATGGAAAAATAACACATTTTGTAGCAGGTGTAGGAACTGGAGGAACAATTTCTGGTTGTGGTAAATACTTTAAAGAGAAAAATCCAGCTATCAAAATGTTTGGAATTGATACTTATGGTTCAGTATTGAAAAAATATCACGAAACAGGAGAATTAGATCCTAACGAAATTTACCCTTACATCACAGAAGGAATTGGAGAAGATATTTTACCTAAAAATGTTGATTTTTCTGTCATTGATTATTTTGAAAAAGTAACTGACAAAGATGGTGCTGTTTATACTAGAAGGTTAGCGAAAGAAGAAGGAATATTTGCAGGTTATTCTGCCGGTTCTGCAATTAAAGGCGTTATCCAAATGAAAGATAAATTCAAGAAAGGTGATATCGTTATCATTTTATTGCATGACCATGGTAGTAGATATGTTGGGAAAGTTTACAATGACGAATGGATGAAACAAAGAGGTTGGCTAGATGCTGAACCTACTGCTAAAAGTATCGTTGAAACTAAAAAAATCAAAGAGTTTATAACTGTAGATGCTTCTATTACATTAAGCGAAGCTTTTGCTAAAATGAAAGAATTTGATATTTCTCAAATGCCTGTTCAAGAGAAAAATGAAGTAGTTGGAAGTCTTACTGAGAAAGATTTATTAAATGCTTTACTTGAAAACATTACAAAAGAAGTAAAAGTTAAAGAAATAATGAGTTTACCTTTCAAAAAAATTCATATCAACGAAAAAGTAAGTGCTATTTCTAAAAAAATAAACAAAACTAATTCAGCAGTGATCGTAGAAGACATTGCAGGGATGATGCACGTAATTACAGAGTATGATTTAATTGATGCTATTGCTGGATAGTAATTAGCTAGTATGAAACTACAAACAAACATATCGCTAAAACCTTACAATACTTTTGGTATTGATGTACAAGCAAAATTTTTTACGGAAGTAAAGCACGTTGCAGATATTGATGCGATAAGGAAACAAGCTATTTTCAATCAGCCAAAATTAATTTTATCTGGTGGTAGCAATATTTTGTTTACCAAACATTATGATGGTTTAGTGATTAAGAATTCTATTAAAGGCATTGGTATTGTAAAAGAAACTGATACCGGAATTTATATCAAAGTAAATGCTGGGGAAAACTGGCATGAATTTGTTCAAATTTGTGTAGAAAATAATTGGGGTGGCGTAGAAAATTTATCGCTAATTCCCGGGCAAGTAGGAACTTCTCCTATGCAAAACATTGGCGCTTATGGCGTAGAAATAAAAGATGTTTTTCATAGCTTAGAAGCTTACAATATTAAATCTGGACAAATAGACACCTACCTACATACCGCCTGCGAATTTGGTTATAGAGAAAGCATCTTTAAAAAGACATTAAAAGGTCAATACATTATAACAAGTGTTATCTTTAAGTTAACTAAAAAGCCTGCAGTAAACGTTTCTTATGGCGATATTGAACAGGTTTTGGAAGAACAAAAGATTAGCTCTCCGACTATTAAAGATGTAAGTAATGCTATCATTTCTATAAGAGAATCTAAATTGCCAAACCCTAAAGAAATTGGAAACGCTGGAAGCTTCTTTAAAAACCCAATGATTACCAAATCTCATTTTAAGAAACTACAAAAAGACTATCCAAATATTGTTTCTTACCCAATTTCTAACACCACAGTAAAAGTCCCTGCTGGTTGGTTGATAGATAATGGCGGTTGGAAAGGAAAAACTTTTGGTAACTATGGCGTTCATAAAAATCAAGCTTTGGTTTTAGTGAATTATGATAATGCAAAAGGAAAAGATATTTTTAATCTGGCTCAAGATATTCAAACTGATATTTTAAAGAAGTATGAGATTTGTTTGGATATGGAGGTTAATGTTTTGTAGGAACAAGAACATTAATTCATTATCATTAATAATTCACAATCATTCGGCAAATTTATTATAACCAAATATTTATTGCATAAAAACAACAGCATATCAACATGTTGATGGTAAAGAAAGGAACAATGACTAAAATCTATTTATACCTAATAATATTATTCACATCAATCTTGAATATCTATTGTCAAGATGCTAATAACAAAAAAAACAAATCTTCAAAAATTAATGATGGACCTTATATTTTTATAGAAAAAAATAAATTGATTCAAAAAGAGATTATCAATGGTAAAGTATTTACAAAAAAATTAGCCACTAATTCATACGATACCCATTTCGTTCCTAATCAAGAAGTGTATACCCATGTGAAAAAAATTGCCGCATTGAGTGATATTCATGGGCAATATAAACTAGCTCTTAAGTTACTCATCAACAATGAAATTATTGATGAAAAATTAAATTGGATTTTTGGTAAAGGACATCTGGTCATTGTTGGAGATGTTTTCGATAGAGGAAATAAAGTCCATGAAACGCTGTTATTAATATATAAATTGGAACATCAAGCAAAAAACAAAGGAGGAAGAGTACATTTTTTACTCGGCAATCATGAATTCATGATACTTCATAAAGATTTAAGATATGTAAGTGATAAGTATTTAAAAGCTTCGGAATTACTAAATTTGGATTACAATGATTTGTATAGCAATAAGACCGTTATTGGCAGATGGCTCCGTTCTAAACCTACTATAATCAAATTAAATAATAATATTTTTGTTCATGGAGGTATTTCAAAAGACTTTCTTTCTAGTAATGATTTTGATATTAAAAGTACAAACAACATCATGAGGGCTTCCATAGAAAGAGATAAAGCTGAAATGAAATCTTCTACCTTTTATGATATCTATTATGGTAGAAATAGTTTAATATGGTACAGGGGTTACTTTAATGACAAACTAAAAAACAAAGAGATTTCTCAAATATTAAAATTGACAGAATCGGAGCACATTGTAGTAGGACATTGCTCCCATAAAAAAGTCGTTAGCTTATATGACGATAAAATATTTGGTGTAGATTCCAGCCTAAAAAATGGAAAATACGGCGAACTCTTATTTATAAAGAATGATGATTATTTTAGAAAAACTTTAAAAGGAAAGAAAAAAAAATTTAAATAACTCATTACTATTTATATGGCGCGCTTTTAAAAAAATCTTATTTAGAATTTATAACCCGACTTTTTTAGAGAATTACCTCAATCGCTCCTCTCCCATATTTTTGAAAACTAGCATCTTGGAAATAGATCTCTTTTTTCTTTAAAAGGATTTCCAATTCGTATCTTAATTTTCCCTTACCAATACCGTGAATAAACACAATTTTAAAAAAATATTTTTTATTAGTTTCTTGAATGGCTTTACTTACTGCATTTAATTGAAACATGACTATTTCATGATTTGTTATACCGCTTTTACTTTCAGATAAAGCGCCCATGTGTAAGTCAATTTCCTTTACACTTCTAACTAAATGACTTTTACTAATTCTTTCTGTCGTTTTTATTTCTTTTTCTACTAGCATATTATGCATAGCATTTTCGTAATCTTCTTTTATAGAACTAACGACTAGCTTACTTATTTGAAACTCTTCTTCAAAGCCATCAGTATCAAGCACAATAGCTTTATAAACCGTTAAACTTACAATTTTTCCTTTAATATTTCTATCAAGAACAGAAACTTTATCGCCTATTTCAAACTTCCTCATTTTGCAAAAATAATGATTACAGAAATCAAAGCTTACAGAAAATGAAAAATAATAACTTATGATATCATATTCTTTCATTTTATCATTCAAATTTCATAATTTAGCAACCGAAAACAAAGAACCAATGAAGAAACTTATAGAATGCGTACCTAATATATCTGAAGGAAGAGATGAAGCTAAAATAAAAGAGATTTATAGCGTAGTCGAAACCGTAGAAGGTGTTAAATTGTTAGATGTAGATCCAGGGAAAGCGACTAATCGTACAGTTATAACTTTTGTAGGAGAGCCTAAACAAGTCGTTGAGGCAGCATTTCTTCTAATAAAAAAAGCTTCTGAGTTAATAGATATGACTAAACATTCAGGTGAGCATCCAAGATTTGGAGCTACAGACGTTTGTCCTTTTGTACCTGTCGCAAACGCCACTATGGAAGATTGCATTGAATGCGCACGTTCTTTAGGCAAAAAAGTTGGTAATGAATTAAATATTCCAGTTTACTTCTATGAAAATGCAGCAACCGAACCTAAAAGAAAAAACTTAGCAACTATTAGAGCTGGACAATATGAAGGTATTGCCGATAAAATAGTTCAAGCTGAATGGAAACCAGATTTTGGTAAAGCAGAGTTCAACCCTAAAAGTGGAAATATTGCCATTAGTGCAAGAGATTTCTTAATTGCATATAATGTAAACTTAAATACAACATCTGTTCGCAGAGCAAATTCTATTGCTTTTGACGTAAGAGAACAAGGAAGATTAAAAAGATTGGGTAGTCCAATTACAGGAAAAACAATCGTAGGAGAAAACGGCGAACCAGAAAGAGTTGCTGGAACTTGTAAAGGAGTCAAAGCCATTGGCTGGTATATTGAAGAATATGCTGTAGCTCAAATTTCTATGAACATTACCAATATTACAGATACACCATTACACAAAGCATTTGATGAGTGTGTAAATTCTGCACACAACAGAGGAATGCGTGTTACAGGTTCTGAATTGGTAGGTTTAGTTCCTTTAAAATCTTTATTAGATGCTGGAAGATACTTTTTATTAAAACAACAAAGATCTATTGGCGTTTCTGAAGAAGAATTGATAAAAATTGCTGTAAAATCTATGGGACTTGATGAGTTAGCCCTTTTCGATCCAAAAAAAAACATCATAGAATATATGATAGCGGATGACAATGCTACTCCTTTGGTAAAAATGGACTTAAGGTCTTTTGCTAATGAAACTGCTAGTGAAAGTATGGCACCTGGTGGTGGTTCTATCTCTGCTTATGTTGGTACTTTAGGTATATCTTTAGCAACAATGGTAGCCAATTTATCTTCTCATAAAAGAGGCTGGGACGATAAATGGGAAGGTTTTTCTGTTTGGGCAGAAAAAGGTCAAAGACTAAAAGACAAATTATTGTTTTTGGTAGATGAAGACACCAATGCCTTCAATAAAATAATAGCGGCATTTAGAATGCCTAAAGGTAGCGATGCTGAAAAAGAAACTAAAGCAAATGCTATTCAAGAAGCGACTAAGTTTGCGATAGAAGTTCCATTTGACGTTATGAAAACTTCTTTTGAATGTTTTGAAGTTATTGAGAAAATGATTGAAATAGGCAATCCAAATTCAATTACAGATGCAGGCGTGGGTGCTTTATGTATTAGAACAGCTGTTTTTGGCGCATACATGAATATAAAAGTAAACATGGTAGACCTAAAAGATGAAGAATGGAAAGCTTCACTATTAGTCAAAGCAGATAAGATTATTGAAAACACTACACGTAAAGACAACGAACTTTATAGATTAGTTTCTGAAGCAATTAGCTAAGGTCTATAAATAAATACACTCCTTATTATTTTGTGCAAAGAATAAATTGTAACTTATTGTCTATCTAATCTTTCTGAGCTATATTTGAAGTAAAATACACATCAAATGGCTTATAAAGAATTTAAAATAGAGAAACTATATTATTCCATAGGAGAAGTAGCAGGAATTTTTGACGTAAAAACTTCTTTGATAAGATACTGGGAGACAGAATTTTCGATTCTTAAACCTAAGAAAAATGGCAAAGGAGACAGAATGTTTCGACAGAAAGATTTGGAAAACCTTAAACTAATTTTTCATTTAGTAAAAGAAAGAAAATTCACTTTAGAAGGAGCAAAAAAAGCAATTAAAAATGGTAATACTAAGATTGTTGACAACCATCAAATAATAGAATCTTTAACAAGGATTAGAAATTTCTTAACTGAATTAAAAGAAGACATCTAATGATTCCTATATGGCAAACAATACTTAGTTGGATTTATCCCTTAAATATTGAAAAAGTAAACTCCTCTATCAGCGGTGAACTTCAAGTAAACTTACAATACGGTAATTTAGTTGTCGATACAGAAACAGCCAATTACTCTTTCGGGAATTTACATTTAATTTTCCAAGAAGCCATTTATCAATTAAACTTAAGTCAAGAACGAGAGTACAAAGTCCTTATTTTGGGATTTGGCGCAGGTAGTATTGCCAATATTTTAATTAATGAAAATGGTTTAAACTGTACGATTACAGGAATTGAATTAGATAATGAAATTATTAAATTGTCTAAAAAATATTTTTTTACCAATTTGAAAAAGCAAACGACAGTTTTAAATACAGACGCTTTAGAATTTGTAAAAACAAATACAGCATCTTATGATTTAGTATTTGTAGACTTATTTATAGATACCCAAGTTCCGATTACATTTCAAACAATAGACTTTCTAAAAGGTTTGAAAAAAACTATTAGTCCTAATGGTCAAGTGTTAATGAATTCATTGAAAAACGGAGTAAAGTTGCTTAAAAACTGGGAACAAGTTTTTAAGCATTTTGACATTATAAAAGTACAGGATAATCAGGTTTTATACTTCACCAACCGTTTAAAGGATACATAATCCATTTTTTCGTGCAGAACACGCCATTTTAAAGATAAAATAAGAAAATAATAAACAAATAAGATTACCTTTGCACGCTAATAAAAGAAAAATGTCAAACAACTTAAGAAATATTGCAATTATTGCCCATGTCGATCACGGTAAAACTACTTTAGTAGATAAGATGATTATGGCCGGAAACTTAATAGCCGATCATAAAGCATCAGGTGATTTAATCATGGATAGCAATGATTTAGAGAAAGAAAGAGGAATTACTATTCTTTCTAAGAACGTATCAGTTGTATATAACGATACTAAGATTAACATTATTGATACTCCTGGTCACTCGGATTTTGGTGGTGAAGTAGAGCGTGTTATGAACATGGCCGATGGTGTATTACTTTTAGTAGATGCATTTGAAGGTCCAATGCCTCAAACTAGATTTGTATTACAAAAAGCAATTGAAGCTGGTTTAAAGCCAATCGTTGTTGTAAACAAAGTAGATAAGGAAAACTGTACGCCAGATATCGCTTACGAAAAAGTATTTGATTTAATGTTTAACCTAGGTGCTACCGAAGATCAATTAGATTTTCCAGTAGTATATGGTTCTGCAAAAAATGGTTGGATGGGTCCAGAACCTTTTGAACCGACTGGAGATATTGTTTATTTATTAGATCAAATTATTGAGCATATTCCTGCTCCTACAGTACATAAAGGTACTACTCAAATGTTAATTACATCTTTAGATTATTCTTCTTATGTAGGTAGAATTGCTATTGGTAGATTACATAGAGGAACTTTAAAAGCTGGTCAACCAATTAGCTTAATGAAAGCTGACCGAACGATTAAAAAAACTAAAGTAAAAGAATTATTAATTTTTACTGGTTTAGGAAAACAAAAAACTGAAGAAGTAGAAGCTGGAGAGATTTGTGCATTAGTAGGAATCGAAGGTTTTGATATTGGAGATACAATTGCTGATATTGAAAACCCTGAAGCTTTAGAACCTATTACTATTGATGAGCCAACAATGAGTATGTTGTTTACAATTAACAACTCACCATTTTTTGGTAAAGAAGG
>CAWVRT010000050.1:0-15911 GCA_963932515.1 uncultured Chitinophagales bacterium | reverse complement strand
TCCCAATTCTGTAAGTCAAATGGATGCATGGGTAGATTGGAATTTGGTACAGGGTCATAAATAGATTGTTATGCTTGGTATAATTTCTGTTAATTGCTTAGCATAAGGTTAGTGAAAGTAAAATAAAAAACGGAAGACGAAAGTCTTCTGTTTTTGTTTTAAATCAAGTGTTATGGTATTTATTTATTAGGCATCTATGATTTAGCTATGGGCTGCTTATTTTAAATAATTACAGTCATAATCGTAGCTTTTCTCATTCGTTAATAACTATTTCCAAAAAATAACTTCTTTCTCCCAAAATCAAAAGATATTTAAGTCAAATTTAACACTATGGCATCTTTAGATTGGATTATATTTATTACTTACTTAATATTGGTGTTAATTATTGGCTTATGGGTTTCTAAAAAAGCCAGTACCGGTATAGAATCTTATTTTGTAGCAGATAGAAGTTTGCCTTGGTGGTGGTTAGGTATTTCTATTATTGCCACTACTTTTGCCGCAGATACACCTTTGGCGGTTACAGGTATTACAGCCAAAACAGGTATTGCAGGTAACTGGTTTTGGTGGGCATGGGCGGCTACTTATATTACGGTGTCTATCTTTTTTGCCAAACGTTGGCGTAATGCTAAAGTATTAACAGATGTTGAGTTTATAGAACTCCGTTATTCTGGTAAGGAAGCAGCAGTTTTAAGAGGCTTTAAAGCTTTCTTTTATGGTATTGTTATCAATGTATTTATTTTGGGTTGGGTTATCACAGCAGCCGTAAAAATTGCAGGTTCTTTCATCAAATGGCAAGATATTTTAAGTCCTACGTTATTTCAAACAATCTCAGAAAACTTCCCGTCTTTTATGTTGTTTAAAGGTGATATAAATGCGAGTTTAACCATTTTGGCATTACTATTGATTGTGATGGTTTATAGTTCTATTGGTGGTATTAGAGGGGTTATTTTAACCGATTTATTTCAATTCGTCATAGCAATAGTTGTTTCTATTGTCTTTGCTTATTATGCAGTAGATGCTGTTGGTGGTTTAGGGAATTTACAATTAGAATTAGTGAATATTTACGGAGCAGAAAAGGCTGGTTTTATGACCGAATTTGTCCCCTCCTTCAATAATCCGTTAATTCCTTTTCAAGTATTTTTAATTTATGTCGTTGTGCAATGGTGGGTTCGCTATGATTCGGATGGTTCTGGCTATATAGCACAAAGAATCAATACCGCAAAATCACCAAAAGATGCCCAAAAAGGTTCTATGTTATTTGCGATTGCCTTTATAGCTTTAAGAACTTGGCCTTGGATTTTAGTAGCCTTAGTTTCTTTGGTTTTATTTCCTTTGGAATATGGTGCTTCTGGCGAAATATTGGGAGACAGAGAGGCTTATTATCCTATTATAATGGCTAGAGTGTTGCCAGTCGGTTTAGTTGGTTTAGCTTTTACTAGCTTAATGGCGGCTTTCATGAGTACGGTCGATACGCATTTGAATTGGGGCGCAAGTTATTTAACGAATGATATTTACAGAAGATTTATCAAGCCAGAAGCAGCAGAAAAAGATTTAGTAAAATTTTCTAGAATTATGATTGTTATTATTACAATTTTGGCTGTATTGGTTTCTAGTCAAATGGATTCGATTGCGGGTGCTTGGAAATTCTTTATTAATGCAGCTTCTGGTTTAGGAATAGCGCAATTGATTCGTTGGTTTTGGTGGCGAGCAAATGCTTGGACAGAAATTTCTTCTATGGTTTCTGCTGTACTGGCTACTATGCTGTATCCTGTCTTGTTTAGTCAATATGCGACTATTCCTCATTTTGATACTTATGCTTTGGTTGGAATTGCGGGCTTTAGTTTTGTGGTTTCTATTATAGTTACTTTTTCTACGCCAGCGGTAGAAGAGAAGACTTTAGCAGAGTTTATAGCAAGGTGTAAGCCGATTGGTTTATGGAAAGGTCAAGGAATTGAGAAAATCGCTATTACCGGCTTTATTTACTCTTTGGGTCTGTGGTTGCTAGGTTTAACTTGTAGTTTTACTGGCTTGTTTACGATTGGTTACTTTTTAATGCTAAAACCAGTATTAGGTGTTATTAATTTAGTAGTAGCTATCGTTTCTTTTTATTTCTTGACCAAAATGATTGAAAAGGAGGAATAGTAGTTTTTTTAACTGGTATTGCTTAAGTTTCTTTTGAAATACAAATCTACAAACTATCACAAGCGCTTTTACAATGATGCTTAACAACTTGTTATTAAGTAAAAAGCCTTTTCTGTAATAAATAATGACTTTTATAGTCTAATAGAAAATTTTATAAAATGAATATTGAAAAACTAGCGATAAAGGATCTGAGTATCGTATCTAAAATTATACAAGATTATATTGAAGAGAAAGCAGCGCTCAGTCACTTATATAAGTATAAAAAATCCTTAAGCGAATTTAAGCGCGTAATTGAAGATAAATCAAAACAAAAAATAAATAGAGAAGTATTGAGCGCTGAATTGTTAAAACAATATGCCGATATTGATGATAAAGACTTGGTAGTTAGCAATATAGAGCTATTGAAAGATGAGAAGACCTTTACAGTAACTACAGCTCACCAATTGTGCTTATTTACAGGGCCGTTGTACTTTATCTATAAAACTATTTCTGCTATAAAGTTGTGTAAAATTTTAAAGGAAGAATATCCTGAATTTAGCTTTGTACCTGTCTTTTGGATGGGTTCAGAAGATCATGATTTTGAAGAAATAAATCATTTAAATTTAGCTGGTGGAACAATTGAGTGGGAGAGAAGCCAATTTGGAGCTGTTGGAAAAATGTCGAATAAGAATATTTCAAAAACAATTGATAAATTGTCGGAAGTTTTGTTTAGAAATGAAGAAAATGAATTAGTCAATAATTTGAGGCGAATATTTAGTGAAAATAAAAATTATGCAAAATCTTATGTTGAATATTTACATTTATTGTTTGGGCAGTATGGTTTAGTTGTTTTGGAACAAGATAATAGGGCGTTTAAAGAGCTTTTTTCTGAAAATATCAAAAATGAATTGATTAATCACATTGTTGAAAGTAGTATTCAGGAAGAATTATCATTTATTGATGAAAAATACAAAGTTCAAGCAAAACCCAGAAATATAAATTTATTTTATATGATTGATGGCTTGCGCGAAAGAATTATAAAAAATGATAATGGATATTTTGTTAATAATACAGAAATAGTTTTTAGTGAAAAAATGCTCTTAGAGGAGCTTAAAAATCATGCAGAAAGGTTTAGTCCAAATGTGCTATTTCGTCCCTTGTATCAAGAATCTATTTTGCCAAATTTAGCTTATGTCGGAGGTGGGGGAGAGATAGCTTATTGGCTACAATTACAATCTCTATTCGATTCTCAGCGGTGCAATTTTCCTATGTTATTGCTTAGAGATATGGGTTTGGTTATTTCTAAAAAAGTTGCTAAAAATATTGATAAAATACCACTTGACAAAAAATGTCTATTTTTAAATAAAGAGCTATTAATCAGTGAATTAATCGGAAAATATTCAAGTAATGATTTAACTATTGAAAATGAACTAAACATATTAAAAAAAATGTACAATTCATTGCTTAAAAAGGTTGTTAAAATTGACAAATCTTTGGAAAGAAATATTTTAGGTGAACATAAAAAAGCGATCAATACTTTACGTAATATTGAGTCAAAAATGCTAAGAGCCGAAAAGCGAAATTCGGAGGAGTTTGTTAGTAAAATTTCAGCTGTAAAAGACAGTCTATTTCCGAATGGAAAATTACAAGAAAGACATCATAATTTCTTGCCTTATTATGTAGAATATGGTGCAGATTTTTTTGATGTATTGATTGATGGTTTTAATCCCTTAGATGCAGAAATCAAATTTATTCAAGAATAAATTCTTTTTAATTTGGTTTTTTGAGCACTATTTCTAAAAATAGGAACTGGATCTTTAACTAAAATTACGATAAAAGAGAAAATTCATTTTATTTTTTCCTTTATTTTTTTGTATTGTAAGTATTTATTAAAATAATGTAAAGGATATATAACAAAGAGTTTGTTTAGCAATACTTATTAATACGCAATATTTACTTACTTAGCGCTTATTTAAAGTCGAAATTATAATGCTTTAGTCTTTGGTGTTATAGAACAAAAAAAAGCGCAATTCAATTGAATTGCGCTTTTTTATTTATTGTTAGGTATATTACATCATACCTGGCATTCCACCTGGCATTCCGCCTCCTCCCATTGGGGCAGCGGCAGAAGCATCTGCTGGTTTGTCTGCAATTACGCATTCTGTAGTGATTAACATACTAGCAATAGATGCTGCATTCTCTAATGCTACTCTAGTTACTTTAGTAGGGTCAATAACACCTGCTTTCTTTAAGTTTTCGTATACATTTGTTCTAGCGTTATAACCGAAATCACCTTTTCCTTCGATTACTTTGTTTACAACAACTGATCCTTCAACACCTGCATTGTTTGCAATTATTCTTAAAGGCTCTTGAATCGCTTTTTTTACGATATCAATACCTGTGTTTTGATCTTCATTTTCTCCAGATAATTTTTCTAAGCAAACCATTGCTCTAACTAAAGCAACACCACCACCAGCAACAATACCTTCTTCAATTGCAGCTTTTGTTGCAGCTAAAGCGTCATCCACTCTATCTTTCTTTTCTTTCATTTCTACTTCCGTAGCAGCACCTACATAAAGTACAGCAACACCACCAGCTAATTTAGCTAAACGTTCTTGTAATTTTTCTCTATCGTAGTCAGACGTAGTTGTTTCTATTTGCGCTTTAATTTGTTTAACTCTAGCTTGGATGTTTGATTTTTTACCAGCACCATTTACTATTGTTGTATTGTCTTTGTCTATAACTACTTTTTCTGCAGTTCCTAACATTTCCAATTCAGTTGTTTCTAGTTTCATACCACTTTCGTCAGTAACAACTGTAGCGCCAGTTAAAATAGCGATATCTTGTAACATAGCTTTTCTTCTGTCACCAAAACCTGGTGCTTTTACAGCAGCTACTTTTAAAGTTCCTCTCATTTTATTTACAACTAAAGCAGTTAAAGCTTCACCTTCTAAATCTTCAGAGATAATCAATAACGGCTTACCTGATTGAGCAACTTTTTCTAATAGAGGTAACAAATCTTTCATTACACCAATTTTCTTATCGTGAATTAAGATATAAGGGCTTTCTAATTCAGCTTCCATTTTTTCTGTATTTGTTACAAAGTATGGAGAAATGTATCCTCTGTCAAATTGCATTCCTTCTACGATATCTACATAAGTTTCTGTACCTTTTGCTTCTTCAACTGTAATAACACCTTCTTTAGTAACTTTTTCCATAGCTTGAGCTATTAAGTCACCAATTGTACTATCATTGTTTGCAGAGATAGTAGCAATTTGCCTAATTTTTTCAATTTTGTTTCCTACTATTTCAGATTGTTTAGCTAAGTCTGCAATAATGTGTTTTGTGGCTAAATCTATTCCTCTTTTAATGTCCATTGGGTTTGCACCTGCAGCCAAAGATTTGTATCCTGGCGTTAACATAGCTTGAGCTAGGACTGTAGCAGTAGTTGTACCGTCACCAGCAGCATCATTTGTTTTAGAAGAAACTTCTTTAACCATTTGAGCTCCCATGTTTTCAATTGGATCTTCTAAGTCTATTTCTTTGGCAACTGTTACACCATCTTTAGTTACTTGTGGTGCACCATAAGGTTTTTGAATGACTACATTTCTACCTTTTGGGCCTAATGTTACTTTTACAGCATCAGCTAATTGATCTACCCCAGATTTAATTTTTTTTCTAGCTTCTGATTCGAATTTTATAATTTTTGACATATCTTTCTTTTTGGCAATTAGCGACTAGCTTTTGGCTATTAGCAATTTGCGATTGTTTAATTTTTGTTTGTTTCTTTTTTAGCTAGGAGCCAGGAGCTATAAGCTAAAGGCTAATTACCCAATTACAGCAAAAACATCTGATTCTTTTAAAATCAAATAATTTTCTCCATCAATTTCAACTTCTGTTCCAGTAAATTTTCCGTAAATTACTGTTTCTCCTTCTTTTAAAGAAGTTGTTTTTGATACAGCAACAACTTTACCTTGTTGTGGTTTTTCTTTAGCAGAATCAGGAATATATAGTCCAGAAGCAGTAGTTTCTTCAGCTTCCGTTGGCTTTATTACCACTCTCATATTCAATGGTCTAATTTTAACTTTACTCATCTTTAGTATATTTTTAGTTGTTTAATTTATTTTGTTTGAAACACTTTAGTCCAAAGAAGTTTCAGTTACTCTCTTATTATCACTTTTTGTGCCAAGTATTGCTATTGCTATACTGTCAGTTTTTTAATGACAAGATTTCTTATTTTTTAAGTAGTACTTGTTTTATACTGACTTTTTGTATTTTTTAATACTTAGTTGGTAGTGTAAAAAAAAAGGTACAAATTAAATTTGCACCTTTTTTTATTTATTTCTAATGTATATTATTCTCCAATGGGACCATTCGGTAAATCACCTTCCGTAGGTAATTCATCTATCATTTGTTCTATCTTAGTATCTTCTACTTCAAAATCAACGCTACTTCCAGAATTGATTTGAGTAACTGAAATTAAGCACAATACAAAAATTGTTAAACCTAAGTACCAAGTTGTTTTTTCAACGATATCTGTAGATTTTTTTGCACCAAAAACTTGGTTGCTTACACCTCCTAAAGATGCGTTTAATCCACCACCTTTTGGATTCTGGATAAGAATTACAAGCCCTAATAAAATTGCTGTGATTAATATTAATATAATGATTAGTGTGTACATTGATTAGTAATTTTTTATTTTTTCAATTTGATGCGCAAAGTAAATACTTTTTTCTGGATATTTCAAACTTAAAGTATTATAAACCTCTATTGCTTCTGTGTATTTTTGTTGCACAACCAATATTTGAGCTAAAGTCTCAGAAATTAAACCAACATTAGTTGATACTTTAGTAGTGTTTTTTGTTCGTACAACCTTTTTCTTGGCAATTTGATTGCTAATGAAATCATCTAAAGGGTCTGTAGATTTTTTAATCTCTTGATGCATTTCGTGCTCTATTCCAGATACTTTTTCAAAAGGTATTAAATCTTCTTTTTCTTCTATTGCTTTCTTTTTTTCAACGGCTTTTCTCTTTGTTTCTAAAGCGAAAACGGGTTTATTAGTGTTAATTTCTTTCAACCATTTTAAGAAATCAGAATTTTTTGCATGCGGCGCTTGATCTGAAAAAAGTTTCTTTTCTTGTTTTTCTTCTGTTTGAACAATGATAGCTTTTTTAGCTTTCTTTTTTAGTTTAGCAATGTTATTTTTTGTTTTTAATTTTTTCGCTAATCTAATTTTTTCTAAATCTGATTGCTCTTCTTTTACTTCTTCAATTGTTTGTGTATCAACTAATTCCCCTGTTGATTTATTGACATCTTCAACTAAAATTTCCGCTTGTTCTTTTGCTGTAGATAAGTTTACTTGTTTAAAAGTAAATTTATTTTTAAAAATATAATCATGTAAAATAGCTCGGTCAATTACTTTTGTTGCTACTTTACTTAATTTTTTATTAAATAACTCAGGGTCTTTTTTATGAGTTAAAACTGCATTAAGAAGTTGTATGGAATTAAAAGCAGGATATTGATTTAATAAATAACTTAAATCTTTAGGAGATAAGTCTGCAGGTATTTCAAAAGTAGTAATACTATTTAAAAATATATGTTTATCAAATACTACCATTTCACAAATGCTTTTACAAATATTTCCTCTGCGAGTAATCTATTTATTATTTCTATTGATTCAGTTTCTACACTGCTCAAATCTATATCTACACTATGTTCCGAATTACTTTGAAAAGTTTTTGTCCACTTGTCATTTTTATCATCGGATTGATTATTGACATAGTTAACATTTACAGCCATTGTAATCCTTCTTAAATCTGAAGTCTCGTTACCAGTCGGGGCTTGTACTGTATAGTAATATCGGTTAATGGATCCTTTAAACTCAATATCTCCACCTTGATTAACTAAAATTAAATTAGATTCATTTAAGATCTTTTCTTTTAAAGTATTGGTAAACAAATCACTCATATTAGCAGGTCCGTTTCCACTTAAATTCTCAAAATAACCAATAGAAACTGTTTTTAAGTTTGAATCTATATCTGCACCAGAAAATGAATAATTTACTTTGCATGATATGATTATTAGGACAAAAAAGCTCAAGAAAATGTAGTTTGTATTTTTACGCACAATTTTTATTTTTTTAAATGGAGATATTATATTCTTTTATTTTTCGGTATAAAGTTCTCTCAGAAATTTCTAATTCGTCTGCAGCTTTTTTACGCTTACCATTATATTTCTCTAAAGCTTTAATAATCATTTTCTCCTCCATCTCTGCTAGTGATAAAGATTCTTCAATTACTTCTGAATTACGCATGTTACGATCGTCTTTTTTAATAATTATCTGATTATCCTTAGAATAGTTGTTATTTCTGTCTTCTTCAAACTTATTAGTAGAAAATTGATTTCCTTGAAAATTATTAGCGCCTTCATTGTCATCTTTTACAATATTATTTAATTGTTCTGTAGAATAATTACCAGTTTTTGCCATTTGTAAAACAAACTTCTTTAAATCATTCATGTCTTGCTTTAAATCAAACATGATTTTATATAAAATTTCTCTCTCTGTAAATGAGTTGTCTGAAGAGGATTTAGGCATGTTTCCATCTAGCATTTTTGGTAAATTCCTTCTGCGAATACTAGGAATAATTTTCACAAAATCTTCAGCAGTTACCTGATCAGAGTCTGAAAGAATAGAAATTTGTTCAGCAGCATTTTTCAACTGTCTAATATTTCCTGGCCAATTAAAACTGTATAATAAATCTAAGGCATTTTTGGTTAAAGTTACCATTGGTATCCTATTTTGTTCAGCAAAATCAGAACTAAATTTATTAAAAAGCAGTTCTACATCCATTCCTCTGTCTCTCAAACAAGGAATTTCGATTGGAACAGTACTTAATCTATAGTATAAATCTTCTCGAAATTTTCCTGTTTCTATTTTGTCTAATAAATTTTTGTTAGTTGCTGCTACAATTCTTACATCTGTTTTTTGAACTGTAGAAGACCCTACTTTTATAAACTCTCCATTTTCTAAGACTCTTAGAAGTCTTGCTTGTGTTCCTAAGGGTAACTCACCGATTTCATCTAAAAAGATAGTCCCACCATTGGCGGTTTCAAAATACCCTTCACGTTTTCCTTGAGCTCCAGTAAATGACCCCTTTTCGTGTCCAAAAAGCTCTGAATCTATTGTTCCTTCGGGAATAGCACCACAATTTATAGCTATAAATTTATTATGCTTTCTTGGACTCAAAGTATGAATTATTCTAGAAAAAACTTCCTTTCCAACACCACTTTCTCCCTGAATTAATACAGACAAGTTTGTAGGCGCAACACGTTCAGCTATACTAATAGCATAGTTTAAAGCTGGCGCATTTCCAATAATTGCAAATCTTTGTTTTATACTTTGAATATCCATTTCTTAGTCTTTTTAGCTGCTAGCTTTTTCTTTTAATCAACTATTTCTCCCAATAAAACAGCCTGTGTAAATCCAGTAACTTTAATATTTACGTAATCTCCAATTTTACTGTTTTCTTTTGGGAAAATTACTGTTTTGTTTTGACTATTTCTTCCTTGAAGATGTTCTTTGGATCTTTTAGAAAATCCTTCAATTAAAACTTCTACCGTTTTACCAACATCTTTTTGATTGTTAGCATACGATAATTCGTTTTGTAGATTAATAATTTCTTGTAATCTTCTTTTTTTAGTTTCTAAAGGAATATCATCATCATATTTTTTAGCTGCCAATGTTCCAGGTCTTTCAGAATAATAGTACATGTAAGAGAAACTATAGTTCACTTTTCTCATTAAACTTAAAGTCTCTTTATGTTGTTCTTCCGTTTCACTACAAAAACCAGCTATCATATCTGAAGAAATAGAAGCTTTTGGTAGAATTCTCCAAATAGCCTCAATTCTATTCATATACCATTCTCTAGTATAAGAACGATTCATTTTCTTTAATAATTCACTATTCCCTGATTGTACTGGCAAATGAATGTAGTCACAAATGTTTTTGTAATTAGCCATTACATATAAAACATCATCTCCCATATCTTTTGGATGAGAGGTAGAAAAACGAACTCTTAAATCTGGTGCAACTTGCGCAGTCATTTCTAATAAGTTGGCAAAATTTACTACATGCTCTTCATCTTTTTGATCAATTAATTTTTTACCAAGCAATTTTTTATCTTCAGAAAAACGATAAGAATCGACATTTTGCCCTAAAAGTGTAACTTCTCTATAGCCTTTAGTATATAAATCTTTTACTTCTGTTAAAATAGATAAATGTGAACGACTTCTTTCTCTCCCTCTTGTAAAAGGAACGACACAAAAAGAACAAATATTATCGCAACCTCTAGTTATTGAGACAAAAGCAGAAACACCATTAGAAACTAATCTAACAGGATTGATATCTGCATAGGTTTCCTCTCTAGAAAGCAGAACGTTTACAGATTTTTGTCCACTTTCAGCTTCAGCGATTAATTGAGGTAAAGTTCTATAACCATCTGGTCCTACAACAATATCCACCATTTTTTCTTCTTCTAATAATTTGTCTTTCAATCTTTCTGCCATACAACCTAATATCCCTATTAGGGCAGATTTATTTCTTTTTTTGATAACCGCATAATTGGCCAGTTTATTTCTAACACGCACTTCTGCATTCTCTCTGATAGAACAAGTATTCATTAAAACTAAATCTGCTTCATTAAAATCTCTAGTAGACGCATATCCTTCTTTAGCTAGTATAGATGCAACAATTTCACTATCGTTAAAATTCATAGCACAGCCATAACTTTCTATGAAATACTTCTTTCCATTAGGTGTTATTCCTTCAGGAACCGCTCTTTCCATAGTTTCTCCTTGACGTGATTCATCAACTGTTTTGTTACCAAAATTCAATTCAAGATCTTTTATGTCAAATTCTTTCATAAGCGCAAATATAAGGAAATATGCCAAATTGTCAGCGATAATTAGGCTAATATTTTAGTTAAAATAGTAAAATAAAATTGTGTATTGTATTTTACACACTATCAAGTGTTTTTACTTAATAAATTCAAGGGGGAACATACGGTGTCTTAGTCCATTTTTCTACAAACAAAAAAGCCGAACGTTAACGTTCGGCTTAAAAAGTGTATTAACATAGAAATTAGTCAGTAACTATTTCCATTTCAACTCTTCTGTTTTTTTGTTTTCCTTCAGAGGTGTTGTTACTTGCTATTGGTTGTGTTTCTCCATAAGCTTCTATAATAAAGATTCCTTCATTGATTCCGTATTGTTTCAAATATCCCTTAACAGCTATAGCTCTTTTTCTAGAAAGTAATAAGTTTGAAGATTCAGAACCATCACTATCTGTATGTCCTGCTATTCTTAATTTAAACTCAGGGTGCTCTTTAAGAATTGGCGCTAAATCCTGTAAAGAAGCATAAGATGAAGATTTAATTACTGCTTTACCAGAATAAAATTCTAAATTTTCAAATGCTGTTTTAATAGCTTCCTTCACTTCTTCTTCTATAACTGGGCAACCTTTATTTTCAATAGGTCCAGGTGTATTAATGCAATCGTCTTCTTTATCTAAAACGCCATCTTTGTCTGTGTCAGTATAAGGGCAACCGTTGTTCTCTGCAGGTCCTTTTACTTCTGGACATTTGTCATCTATGTCTTTCATGCCGTCAGCATCAGTGTCTTTAAAAGGACAACCTTTGTTTTCAATAGGTCCTGCAATTTCTGGACAATTATCTTCATTATCTTTCACACCGTCACCATCTGTATCTGGACAACCATTAAAGACTGCAATTCCAGCAATTTCTGGACATTCGTCAGCACTATCTTTAATACCATCTTTGTCGGTGTCTGGGCAGCCTTTAAATTCAGCGATTCCTGCAATTTCTGGACATTCGTCATTAGAATCAGTTATGCCATCTAAATCTGAATCTGGGCAACCTTCTAAAGCTTTAATTCCAGGTGTTTTTGGACATTTATCTACATCATCAGTTATGCCATCTAAATCTGTGTCGGGACAACCTCTGGTTTCCCATGGTCCTTTGTCTTTTTTACAGTTATCCATTTTGTTCGAAACATGATCTTTATCTCGGTCTTTATGTCTTGCAAAAATTGGAATTCTAGCTCCAACATAAAAGTTAGCACCATATATATTGTAATTTTTTCCTGCTAACAATGGAATAATATCATTGGTTCCAAACACAATAGGTCCTGCTCTTAAGCCTAGTCCAACATGTCCTCTACCAACACCATCATAAGAGATTGGTAATTGTACTCCAACCCATCTATGCTCATATCTTGGTGTAATACTATATTGAGAAATTCCAATAGTTTTATTTTCATCCTTTTTAAAAGTAGGTGCAATAGATGCTGTCGCGTTGATATAAAAACCTTCCCAGATGTGGTAATCTACCATAGCATTTATTTTAAATGGCAATCTCATTGAATAAAAGCCATCAGTATAGTTTGAACTTGTGCCTAAAAAAGTAGGACCATTGTTAAATGCAGAATCGATAGCACCTAAACCGTTATCCCCAAAATCTTCTATTAGTCTGCCTAACTCATTGGTAGATACGTCTTGAAAGTTTGCCTGTAAAGTTCCACTATGTGTACTTCTTTTAAACCTTAAAAATCCAATATCAGTAAATGATAAACTCGCTTTTAATTTATATTTATTTTTTTTTCTGTCTAAAATATCAGGATTCCCATCTAATTCATATTTGTAATCATCAACATTTGGTCTCCATTCATATACAAAACCTAAGTCTGCGCTAAAAGTAGGTCTAAAAACAGGTTTTATAGTTAGTTCTGATGGGTTGTCAGCAAAATTTAAGAAGTTGTCAGCTATATCATAAGCTAAATCAGAATTATTTACAGAAGCAGAAGAACCTGTAGGGAATTTGATATCTAAATTGTCAGAATAAGCATAAACAGAATATAAACCTTGGTTTAATTTACCAGTAAAGGCTCCTTTTACATAATGCGCTCCTAAATCAATTATTTCTCTACCATAAGTAATTCCATATTCTGCCCATCCGGCAGTTTGAATAGATAAATTCTTATTGTTAAAATCTTTATCTAATAAGTCTGTAATTGTTAGGTCGCTATATATTTGCGTAGCAAACCCTTCTTCTACACCATCAATATTTGTGTTAAACCTTACTCTTGAACTAAATCCTAATGCATTTTTCATATTCTTTCCGAATTGGAAATAAAAAGAAAATGGAGTCATTGTGTTTGATTGCATATATAGTTTCTTTGCTCTACCGTTTAGGTTCTCATGTAAATAGTTGTCAGTAAAGTTTGGATCCGAAAAAGCTGAATCACTTTGCAGTAAAGCTAATTTTTTTAAACCAATATAATTATTAGCTAGTGTGAATTCTGTTTCAAAAATATTCATATCAAACCGATAACGACTATCTACTATGTCAGCAGGCTGAAAATTAATATTGTAAATTCCTGCATAATTATCAGAATGTAAACCCATATGTAATTGCGCTTTGGATAGTTGTAATGCGCTAATTGTTAAAATTAGTAATATTATTTTTTTCATGCTCTTTTTATTTCGCTCAAAATTAGGTAATTTAAGTTTATTTAACAAATCCCATGCAAATAAAAAAAGAAACCAATCACAATAGATTTCTATTTTTAGTCATATTTTCATGTTATCCACAAAAAAAATAAAAAAAAAACTAAGAACTATTTCCTATTAAAATAAAAGAAACTTACCTTTGCATCGAATTTAAAAAAATGATTTCTGAAATGATTCAAAAATACATCAACTTTATATTGCTATTAGCTTTTACTAGTATGATTTCTATCTCTTTTGCAAAGGGAGATAATCATGATGATCACACAGGTCACGACCATACTAAAACTAAGGCGCATACCTCTGAAGCTGCTCATGTAGAAGAAGCTCATGAAAATGATTTTGATCCTGTTGAAATGATTATGCACCATATTGCAGATGCTAACGAATTTCATATTATTGGAAACGAAAACACATCTATAAATTTAACAATGCCTTTGCCTATCATATTATATGATAAAGTAGCAGGTTTTAAAATGTTTATGTCTAGTAAGTTTCATCACGGCCATACAGCTGTAGATGGTTATGTTATGGATCATGGACTAGTTAGAAAAATTGTTGGTGATTTTCCTGCAGGAGAACAAGCGGTAACAGTTCATCATGGAGAAGTAGTTGCTAATGGAACTCATTATGCTACAGAAGGGAAATCAACTTTTATAGAAAAGACTTCATTTTACGATTTCTCAATCACTAAAAATGTATTTTCTATGTTTTTAGCAGTTTTTATTCTATTATTTATATTTATAGGAATGGGTAATTTCTACAAAAAAGGAAATATGGTTCCTAAAGGAATTTATTCTGCTTTAGAACCTTTTATACTATATATAAGAAATGATATTGCAGTAGAAAATATTGGCGAGAAAAAAGCTGATAAGTTTTTACCTTTATTATTAACAATCTTTTTCTTTATTTGGATAAACAATTTGATGGGCTTAATTCCAATTTTCCCATTTAGTGCGAATGTAACAGGAAATATAGCATTTACATTTGTTTTATCATTAACGATATTAGTCGTTGTAAACTTAAGTGCCAATAAAGATTATTGGATGCACATGTTATGGATGCCAGGTGTTCCAATACCTATGAAATTAGTAATGGCCCCCATTGAATTAATTGGAATTATAACAAAGCCATTTGCATTGATGATACGTTTATTCGCAAACATTACAGCAGGGCATGTTTTAATATTGAGTTTAGTATCTTTGATATTTATATTTAACTCAATAGGAATGTCAGTAATTTCACTACCATTTATGTTATTCATGAATGTATTAGAATTGTTAGTAGCGTTCTTACAAGCATATATTTTTACCTTATTGGCAGCACTATTTATAGGGATGGCAGTAGCAGAACACGAACATCATTAATAAGTATTTTTTTTAACCATTATAAATTTAACATTATGACAGGATCAGTAGCAGCATTAGGCGTAGGACTTTCAGTTTTAGGCGCAGGACTAGGAATTGGTAAAATTGGTGGATCAGCAGTAGAAGGTATCGCAAGACAACCGGAAGCAACAGCAAAAATCCAAACAGCAATGATTATCGCAGCAGCACTTATTGAAGGTGCAGCATTATTCGGTATTGTTGCATCAGCATTTTTAGCTAAGTAATTAAAAAAAATAAAATAGCCATAAGGATTGCTTATGGCTATTTTATAATTTAAGTTAGACAAAGACAAAAATAAATTAAATGGAATTATTAATACCAGATTTTGGACTAGTTATTTGGACAGCAGTAGCTTTCCTTTTATTATTAGTATTGTTAAAAGCATTCGCTTGGAAACCAATCGTAACAGCTTTAAAAGATAGAGAGCATACAATCTCTGATTCTTTAGCGCAAGCAGAAAGAGCATTAAAAGAAGTTGCTGAGATGACTGCTAATAATGAAGCAATTTTGAGACAAGCTAGAGAAGAGAGAGTAAGTATCCTAAAAGAAGCTAATGATGTAAAAGATAAGATTGTTGCTGAAGCAAAAAGTGAAGCTAAAACAGCTGCTGCTAAAGAATTGGAAGCTGCAAAAGTTGAAATTGAAGCACAAAAAAATGCTGTAATGGAAGAATTGAAAAATGCTTCTGCTAAATTAGCTGTAGAAATTGCTGAAAAGGTTTTAGTTTCAGAACTTTCAGATAAATCAGCTCAAGAGAATTTAGTAAGTGATTTAATCTCTATAGCATCTTTAAACTAATAGAATATGGCCAATCATAGATT
>CAWVRT010000049.1:0-16025 GCA_963932515.1 uncultured Chitinophagales bacterium | reverse complement strand
GATTGTAAATGTAATAACTTTATTCCTTTCTAACTAAGATTTTAGGGTTTTTATACTTTTTTATTTAATAAATACAGAAGCTTAAGAAAAAAAGCACCACTTAATTCAATAAACAAAGGATAGACGGAGAAAAAATATTTTATTTATTTTTTGGTTCTTAATATATAAATTAATATTGTTCATTTTTATTCAATTTAATAATTCAACTTCTTAAATCGAAATTAAGACTATATAAATAATACTCGAAATTATCTATACTATATAGTATATAAAATGAATTTCTAGATCAGTGCCTCAATGAAGAAATTAATGCCTAAAAAATAATTCATTTAAATAATGGGTAAGCCTTATTAGACTGAAACAAAAATGGAACAGTCATAATTTACTTTCTTTTGTCTTAATACAAAAGAAACATCAGCTTATTATTCACAATAACAGGAATACATTGGAATTAAAAATAAATTGAAGATGTTAGCATTCTACATAAATTTAGCAATTAGCGAAATTTTTTCACTAGAAAAAATAGTTACTCTTTTATTAGCCTTCAACAAATAAGCAAATTATTACTTAGCTGATTTCTTACGTCTTTTACGTTCTTTTTTAAGCATGCCTAATTCACGACCCATTTGCCCATCCATTGAAGAATTTTCTTCTGCTCTACGAATTAAATAAGGAATTACTTTTTTAACTGGTCCGAAAGGAAGATATTTTCCTGCATTTACTCCATATTCTGCTAAATTGAAAGTGATGTGATCTCCCATTCCATATAATTGATAAAACCAAACGTGTTTATGGTTTTTTGGAATTGCAAAAATAGCTAACAGTTCCACTGCTTTTTTATTACTTTTTTCATTATGAGAAGCAACGCAAGTAGAAACTAAGTCTACATTATTTAAGCATAATTTTATTGCCTTATCATAATCTTTATCGGTAGCTTTTTTGTTTTTATGAATTGGGCTTTCTCTACCTTCTTTTTTAGCAACTTCTCGTTCTTTTTCCATGTAAGCTCCTCTTACAACTTTGGCACCTAAAAGATACCCTTTCTCATTGGCACGAGTTATAGACTTTTCTAAATACGCCATTTTATAATGAACATACATTTGAAAAGTATTATAAACAATAACACTTTCTTTATTGTATTTTTCCATTAGGTCATCTACAATCTCATTTATTGCTTCTTGCACCCAAGATTCTTCACTATCCCAATAAATTTTAGTCTTGTTTTCTGCAGCTACTTTACAAATCAAGTCCATTATTTCCACCAAATCATTGAATTTCACTTGTTCTTTTTCTGTGAAAGCAAGACCTTTTTGTTTCTTTTCTAACAATACATATAATCCAAAAGCGGAAGGTTTACTAGAAATTACTTTTACTGTTTCATTTTTTCCAGCAAACTGGATCGCTTGTGTATTTATATCCATTGTATGTTTTATGCCATCGGTGTTATGTTCCGCTTCTACACCATAATTAAGGCTTACAAAGACTCCTCTTTCTGCCAATTTACTAACCGTTTTTTTACATTCTTCGAAAGTTTCTCCACCACAAAATGAAGTAAAAATTAAAGGTTTTACAATTGGCCCGATTGGTAAATGAATAGCTAAAGCAAATTGTGTTAAACTTATTCCTAAATCATTTAATAAATCGTTCCCTAATAATTTGAAAATTTTGTAAGATTTTGATAACTCACCATCTGAATAATGTCTAAATGCAATTTCAGTGTTTTTGAAAGATATTTTATTTTCTGAGTTTTTCATAAGACAAAAATAATGCTAAAATAATTAGTGATTTAGAATATTTTCACTCTTTTATAAGTGGTTTATAATTTCTACTAAGCAAAATAATCAAAGCTAAATTGATAAAAAAGAATGAACCCGTTTTATCTACTTCTATCATATCACTAAAAACTAAACTTACCACTATGGCGACCATCGAAAGCATAATTGCTTTAGTGGTGTCTTTTAATTCTTTGTCTTTAATAGTATGATATAATTTTTCTGCGAAAATGAAAAATGCAACTAACAAAGCAACAAAAATTAATAAACCAGGAATTCCCTGTTCTACCAGTGTCATTAAAAAATAGTTGTGTACACCTGATTTTTCTTCATTTTCACTTATCCAAGTTTCGAAAATAAATACGGTGTAATTTTTATAGTTTGGTACAAAACCATTTGGACCAAAACCCGCAATTGGTCTATCATTTACCATATGAATAGCAGCTATCCATCTGTAGATTCTTTCCATACTCGAAACATCTGTTCCTTTTAAAGTAGCATCAATTATATCTGACAATTCATGTTGGGAAACTGTTTTAACAGAAGGCGAATATTTTAAATAATAGTTTTCAGTAGTAATAAAATTGAAAATAAAAATTACAGCTACTATACTAGAAATGATAGCAATTTTCATTGCTTTGAAGTTGATAATAAAATAAGCTGCACACATAGCAATTACTGCTAAATAAGCTGCACGAGTATAAGCAAAATAAATTCCAGCTAAGAAAATAAGAATACCCAAATTAATAATTCTTCTTTTGTTTGTACCCGATTTGTACCATGTTCTTGCCAAGAATAAAAAAGGCAAGAAAATAGATAACAAATTAGCATAAACTACATGGTTTCTAAAAAAAGGAACAATGGAACGATTGATTTCATCAAAATGAAAACCTGTAAACGAATGTCTTATTAATCCCCAAACGATGGTAAAAGTTAGCGGAATGAAAATTGTCCAAAATAGTTTTCTTAAATCTTCTTTACGCTTAATAAAATTAGCAGTAGCTAGTGTAAAAGAAAAAACATACCAGATTTTTGCCAATAAAAACTTAAAAGAAAATACTGGCGTTAAAGAAGTTGTAGATGTTATAAATATCCAAAAAAGATGAACGCCTAACAGAAGCATGATAGGATTTTTGAAAAAGGAAAAATCTATCTTGTTGCTGTTTTTTATATAGTAGAATATTAAGGTAAGCATTAAACCTACCATTAATGGCTCGGTGGGTAAATCTGTTCCTAAACTTTCTGTTACTTGAAATTCTAATGACAAAGGAATTAGAAATAATAAAGCAAAATAAATCTTTTTAAGATCTGCAATAACTAAATACACCAAAGGAAAAATCGCAGGCACAACTAATAAAGCTTTTTGATTAAAAACAAAAGATAACAATACTGAAATGACTGTTAGGAAACCATAAGCATAATATAGCTTTGATTCTTGGGATGATATTTTTGTGATTTTTTGCAAATTATTTTAATAAACTAAAACTGGTTTATCATCTTCACAATTAACACTTGTTGGTGGAGGAGGAACATCACAAGTAGAAGAAACTTCATGTTTGTTATTATATTGACCCTGCAATTCTGTAAAAACAGCTATTTTATTTAAAAAGTCAGCAGTATTGATACACTTTGAATATGCTATATAACCAATTGGCCCACCACAAGCTTTAGATCCATATGCAGAAAACTTCCAACTACTGCCTTCAGAACAAGTTTCACTTTCTGATATAGTCTTTATAATTGTATACAATTCTGATAAAGATGCATCATCTTCTGCAAGACTGCTTGAATTCGTAATTTCATAATTTAAAGTTTCAATAATACTCCTAGGCGACTGACATTCCACAGTTTTCTCACAAGAAAAAAATATGAATGATAAACAAGTTAATATAAATAGGTTTTTCATGATTCTTAATTAAAAATGAATATTGAAATGAATTACAACTGTTCTTTAATATATTTCACTTCTTCAATAAATAAAGCACCAATCATAGCAAAAAAGAAAGTAATTAAAGTTGTAGCTATAACAATTTTAGAACGAACAGGTTTTATCTTTCTTTCTGCAGGATAAGCCTTTTCGATTACTTGAATTCCTGGCATTTCTTGCTCAGAAGCAATTTGATATTGCTCTTTCAATTTTTTTATTTCTACAAAACTCTCCTTTACCGATTCGTACTCCTCTTTTACCAAAGTATAATCTATTGTACCTTGTTTAGTTTTTTTCAAAGTTTCCGAAACTTTTGTTAAAGCAGCTTTTTTTTCAACTTCTTTCTTTTGAAAAGTTTTATACAATTTTTTCTTATTGGCTTTTATAGGTTTTGAAGTTTCAAACTCAATCGTACCAACAATATCATTAACAATTTTTGCAGCTAAGTCTTTATCTGTATCTATCAAGTTTATTCTTATCGCATCTTTATCTGTTTTATATACAGAATAGTTTTTCATATACTCTTCATAAGTATCAGAATTGGCAAATTCTTTATCTTGGTTTTCGTAATGATTTACCAAACCGTATTCCTTAATAACATAGTTTACTAAAAGAGAAGAATTTGCAATTGATAAAATTCTGTTCGCATCATGTTTTGTACCATAGAAAGTACTTTCGCCAGTTGAATTTCCTTCAAAAGAAAAAAGAGCTGAACGATCGGCCGCAGATTGATTGGTTGGATAAACCAAAGAAAAACTCTGGTAATAGGGTTTCATTACAAATAAGGTAACAACGATAGCTGAAATAGCTCCCAAGATTGTTAAAGACAAAATATGCCATTTCCATTTTAATAATGTTCTGACAACCTCTATTAAATTATATTCTTTACTCATTAATTTATAATTCTGAATTAACTTTTTTATTCCTTAAAAACATCTTCCATTCTACTAAATTCATAGCGAAAGACATTACTAATGCCAAAAATACAATAATAGCTATATTTTTCCAGTTAGATTGCAAATAAAATGATGCAAGGACTAATACTAACGTATAAACGCAAAATTTAATAAAATATTGAATAGAGAAATTAAATTTCCATACTTTCAATACAAGTACAATTTGCATAAGCGCCATAGCCGATTGCGTAATTAATGTTGCTAAAGAAGCTCCTGCTGCACCATTTTGTTTTATTAAAAAATAATTCAACACTATATTAATAAACAATGCAATTAATGACATCTTACTGATGGTAATTAAATTATTATTGGCTGTTAATAATCCTCCTGTTACATAAATTAATACTGCAGTATTGAAACTCAATATCAAATAAATAAAAGAGCTATTCCACTCTGGTGTATAATCTGTATACATTAATGCTAGAATATCTGCGCCAAAGAATAGAGAAACGACTGTAGCACCAATTGAAATAACTAAAAGCATTTTTAATGCCGCAGAAAAAATTGGTTTAAAATCTTCTTTATCTTTTAAAAGCTTCGCAAAAACAGGAATTAAAAAACTAGCAAACAAATAAGGTATTCTATTTAGTGCGTCTAAAATTTTATAACCTGCTGCATAAACACCTGCTTGATAAGCTCCGGAATCTGGTAATAATCTTTCTATCATTACAGCATCTATTCTGGTATACAATGTCATGAGCAATACTGCTACCGCAAAAGGTAATGTCTTTTTTAAATAAGGTAAAAAAGAAGTGAACTCTAGTTTTAACCAATTCATTTTCTCACTAAATAGTAATATACTAAATGACAACACGAATGACATTAGTAAAGAAAAAGTCTGCGCATATACAAAGTATTCTATTTTAAAATCTACTGAAAGTGAATCTTTAATTGGGCTGAAATAGAATATAAATACACAAATAATAATACTCAATAGTTTGTCGAAAATAGAGAAAAAAGTATCTAATTTAAATCTGAATAATGCGGTAAAACTTGCTCTATTATATAAAACAAAAGACTGTATAATTTGATTTAGTCCTAAAATTACCAAAAGTTTACATTGGGCTTCATTATAACGAACTACATATGCGGCTATTAAAGTTACTATTATATATAGGAAAGAAAAGAAGATTTTGAGATTAAACAATTGAGAAAATTGTGTCAAAAACTTTTCTGGTGTTCGTGCTATTTCTCTATTGTGAAATTGATTAATACCAACATCTATAAATATATGAAATAGGAAAGAAAAATTAAATACAGCATAATAGAAACCAAATGCGTCTGCTCCTACTGTATTTAAGACTTTTATTTCTACGCCAAATGTCCAAAATGGTTTAATCAAAAAATTGATTAGTACCAATAGTAAGATGTTATTGAATAATTTTTTTTGAATTTTAGACATTTTTGCAAATATACTGAGTTAAATAAACTTTTAAACTTTTAAACTAAATTGTATCTTAGCACAAAAAAATACCTTTCCATGAAAAAAGTAAGATTTACATTCTCTTTACTCATCACTATATCTTTAATTACGACCTTAAATATTAGCATAAAAAATTTACCAGCATTTGGTTCTTTACTAAACCCGACTACTGGATTTTGGCAAAATGCTGAAGATGAAAAATTTTATTTGCCAGAAGCTTTAGTTTTAGAAAACTTAAAGGATAATGTAGAAGTTTTTTTTGACGACAAACGTATTCCTCACATTTTTGCGGAGAATGAATATGATTTGTATTATGTACAAGGCTATATCATCGCTAGTTTACGTTTGTGGCAAATGGAGTTTCAAGTTTTAGCTGCTCAAGGAAGAATTTCTGAAATATTGGGAAATGATGAAAAGTATATCAATTTTGATAAAAATCAAAGAAGATTGGGCTTGACTTATGGGGCCAGAAACAAATTAAATGCAGTAGAAAACGATAAGTTGTCTAACGATTTATTGGGTGCGTACACAGAAGGAGTTAATGCTTACATTACGCAATTGAAAGATAAAGGTTTACCAATTGAATATAAATTGATGGGTTATAAACCAGAACTTTGGTCAAATGAAAAAACCATGTTGGTGATTATGAATATGTCTAAAATATTGGGGAACACAGGAAATGATATCGAGAATAGCAATTTTGTAGCGAAGTACGGCAAAGAACTATTCGATAAAATTTATCAAACTGATTTAAAAATTGAACCAGTAATTCCTACTCCGCACAATGGTTGGAAAAATGAAATAGCCGACACTTTAGCCGAAGTAGTTAATGAAGGTATTGCTTTTATTAAAAATACATCTACTATAAAATTAGCTAAAGTTCAAGAGAAACCCGTTTATCATGTTGGAAGTAATAACTGGGCGGTGTCAGGTTCTAAAACTAAAAGTGGTTATCCTTTATTGAGTAATGATCCGCATTTAGCCTTTAGTCTTCCGTCTGTTTGGATAGAGATGCATTTAGTTGGTCCACAATCTAATGCTTACGGTGTAACCTTCCCTGGTGCTCCAGGAATTACGATTGGTTTCAATGAAAAAATTGGTTGGGGAATGACAAATTCTGGTAGAGATGTAAAAGATTTTTATACTGTAGAATATAAAGATACTACTAAAGAACTTTATCATTATCAAAATCAGTGGGTAAAAAGTGAATTCAAATATGAAGAAATAAAAATAAAAGGTGCTCCAAGTGTTTTTGATACCGTTATTTACACCAAATTTGGTCCAGTAGCTTATACCGATTTTCAAACACAAAATGGTAAAAAAGATATTGCTATTCAATGGATGCCACATAGAGGGAGTAAAGAATATTTAATGTTCTATAAATTAAATAACGCACAAAATTTTGAGCAATACAAAGAAGCAACTAAACATTTTGAAAGTCCCGCTCAAAACATGGTTTTTGCCTGCATAGATGGTGATATTGCTTTAAGAAATCAAGGAAAATTCCCTATCAACAAAAAAGAACAAAGTTTATTTTTACAGACTAGTAATGAAGGAAAAGTTTGGGATAAATTTATTCCTTTTGAAGAAAATCCAATGCAACACAACCCGAAAAGAGGATTTGTAGCTTCGGCAAACCAAGAAAGTACTGATAGTTCTTATCCATATTATTATACTGGTTGGTTTGAGCATTATAGAAACAGAGTTGTAAATAATGAATTAGAAAAAATTTCTGAAGCTACAGTAGAAGACATGAAAGCTTTACAAATGAATAATTTTAACTTGATTGCTTTTGAGGCTTTACCGTTAATGTTAGCTTATATTGACAATTCAGATTTCGATTTCGATCATCAAGACATTTTTAATGCTTTGAAAAAGTGGGATTGTTATAACAACAAAGAATCTAAAGAATCAATTTATTTTGAAGTCTTCTTTCAAAAATACAAAAAACTGCTTTGGGATGAATTTGGAGATGGATTAGTTACGCCAAATATTATTCAGACCTTAACTTTATTGGAAGACAGTGTAGTGCATGAGTTTATTGACAATAAAACAACTGAAAAAATTGAAACCCAAAAAGATTTAATTGTGCAAGCATTTAATTATTCTGTTGAAAGCTATTCAAAAGGAGCTATAAAAACATGGGGGAAATTTAATGAAGTAACTTTTGCGCATATTGCCAAACTAGATGCTTTTGCTAGAAAAGTTGAAGCTGGTGGAAATAACCATGTTGTAAATGCTACAAGAGCGACTTTTGGTCCTAGTTGGAGAATGATTTTAGATTTTGATGGTGGAAAAATAAACGGCATTGGTGTTTTTCCTGGTGGAGAAAGTGGAAACCCTGGCAGTAAATTCTACGATAATTTTGTAGACGATTGGGCTACAGAAAAATATCACAGACTAGAAAACAACGGTAATAAAGCTTTTTATGAAAAAGCTATTTTTAATAAAGTATTATTTATAGGAAAATAAGAACTTAATCAAAAACAAAGAAACATGAGAACAATTATCAGTAGCATATTAATAGCAATTTTAGCTCTATTAGTTCATTTATACTTACCATTTTGGTGGCTATTTTCTTTAGTTGCTTTTTTCATTTCATTTGCATTTGGAGAAAATACTTGGAAGTCATTTTTAGTAGGATTTTTTGGAATATTCTTACTTTGGATTAGCTTAACGACTATAAATTCTATCAATAATGATTTTATATTGGTAAACAGAGTGTCCCATCTTTTACCTTTTAAAAATGCAATTTTAACCATACTAGCAACAGCAACTATCGGCGGATTAGTCGGTGGTTTTAGCAGTTTAAGTGGTTATTATTTAAAAACAATAAACGACTAAAAATGAAAACGACTTTAAACTACCCTTTACAATTCAAATTTAAGATTGGAACTTTTGCCAATGACTTTATAGCAACAGATAGCGACGGAAATACTTTGGCTTTTGTAAGACAGAAAATGCTTAAACTAAAAGAAGAAGTTATTGTTTTTTCTGATGAAAGTAGAACGAAAGAGAATTTTAAAATTTCTGCTAATAAGTGGTTAGATTTTAATACCGTCTATAATTTTACAGCAAGTTCTGGAGAAACTTTAGGAAAAATTGCAAGAAAAGGATGGGCCTCTTTATGGAAAGCAAAATACGAATTGTATAATGAAAAAGATGTTCAAGATTTAATTGTAGAAGAAGAAAATCCATTTGCAAAAGTCATGGATTCTATGCTTGGTGAAATTCCTTTACTAGGTTTTTTAACAGGCTATTTATTTAATCCTACTTATTCTATAAAAAGACCCGATGGAAAATTAGTCGCTAGAATTTCTAAAGAGAAGTCTTTCTGGGGAAGAAAATTTAAAATAGCTAAAATAGACTCATTTGAAAACGGTGAAGAGTTACGAATTCTTTTAGGTTCTATGATGATGCTATTATTGGAAAGAAGAAGAGGCTAATCAAACGAAAAACTGAAAAAAACTATTGAGCTAATTTACAATTGCCCTTGTGAACTTTCGTTTTGTCTTCTTGTTTGTCTATAATTATTAATCTTATAGCTTAACCCTATCGTAATTTTTGGCCAAACTGGTTTTGCTGAATGGTAATAATAATAATTATCAGCGGTATCTTCTCCAAAATTATTAGCGGTATTTAAAAGATTTCTAACATTTAAACTTAGGTTAAGTGCTTTGTCTAGAAATGATTGTTTTATCCCTAAACCAAATCTAATTTGTGCACTATTATAACCTAAAGCAGTAGATTCTAAGCTATTAAACCTTGTAGTTAATTGTAGCTTAGTAGATTTGGATACAATAAAATAATTATTCAGGTTTACGTTCCCTTCAAATCTTCTTCGCTGTGTTTGTGTATTCTCTAAGTTAACATCATAAATAGAATAAAATCCTGTAGCAGACAATTCAACGTTCCACCACTTAAAAAAATTAGTTCCAAAATTCCCTTCTAGTCCGAAATTATTAATCCTTCCAGCATTCTCAGGTTTAGTTAATGTACTCCCATTTAAATATGATTCTGTAATAAATTCGATATTGTCTTGATATAAATCATAAAAAAACTCAAAAGAAACTCTAGTACTTTTCTTCTTAAAAGACTTTACCCAACCAACATCAACACTATTAATTTCAGAAATTCTTAAATCTTTATTTCCACTAAAATAAGAATTAACAGCGGTTTTAATAATTTGAGGTTCTATTTGCCAACCCATTGGTCTCTGTACTCTTGTAGAGTAATTGGCATATATTTGATGTGAATCATCAAACTTATAACCAACACTTGCAGTAGGAACATAATTCCATTTATAGTAATCGTATGAATTTAAATTATTCGCTAGTTTTAATTTTCTATCCGTGTATTCTGCTCTAAACCCAAGAGAATAACTGAATTTTTTAATTTTATCTCCATAACTAATATATCCACCATGAACACTTCTATTAAAATCCACTTTCGGATTAGAATAATCTATTTCAAGATACGCTAAATCAGCTAAATTTAAATCAAATGCTTTACTCACCGTGGAACTAATTACATTTCTTGTTTTAAACCCAAATTCTAGTTTGCCCGTTTTAATAGGTAATGTATAATCTATTTTAGCAGTTATTTTTCTATTAGAGGCTTTTTCAGCAGTTTTAGAACCGCTTAAAATACTTTTATCCGCATTAAAGTTATCATTTAATACTTCTTCAGAAAAATCCCTTTGCGAATACCCAACATAAGCAGCTAAATTACTTTTATTTTTGAAAGAACCATTATAACTCAATGATGGTCCAAAATATGGCGCACCTCTATAAGTGTCATTAATAGTATTAACTTCCTTTATCTCATTTTTAGTTGTATTATTTTGGTATAAACTACTTTCATCATCTACCAACATATACCATTTTCCATAAACCATGTCTAAGTTAATACCATGATTTTTTGCAAGCTTGTATCCCATTCCATAATTGAAACTATAACCACCAAATGTCCAAATTTTTTCTCCTGCTGTTAAAGTATAAATTTCATCAGAATTTGAAGTAAACAAACTATCAGATATGATTCTAGGTCCTGCTCTATTTCTCAAATTTGCAGAAAATTCAAAACTAAGCTTTTTGATATTGTGTTTTATATTGATGTTCCCTCCATAATTTTTATAGGTTCCTACATTTATACTAACCAATCCAGAAGTTCCAATTTTCTTTTCCGTCTTTAGAATAATATTAATTATACCTGCAGCATTACCCGCTTCATATTTAGCAGAAGGATTTGTAATAATTTCAATATTTTTAATATTTGCAGCTGGAATTTGTTGTAAGGCTTCACTCCCTTCTAACGTTGTTGGTTTACCATCTACGAGAACCAAGAAGTTACTATTTCCTCTAAGTTTTACCGTACCGTCAACATCTACCTGAATAGAAGGTGCCGATTCTAAAGCATCTACAGCAGATCCATTAGTTGCCGCTATATTTTTACTTACATCTACAACTTTCTTATCCATTTCATAACGAACAGTAGATCTCATTCCAGTTACTTCAACTTCATTGATGTTACTAGCATTAGATTTTAGTAAAATATCTTTTACTTTAAAATTAGGATTTTTAAAATTTAAATTAACTGCTTTTATTTCTTTTGTTTCAAAGCCAATATAGCTTACTTTTAAAAAATATTTTCCTGGGACTTTTACCACTAAAGAAAATACACCTAAGTCATTAGTGATAGTGCCATTTACCAACTTAGCTGTTTCTACATCAAATATAGATACTGTACAGTATTCCATAGCTTGAGAAGTATTCGCTTCAAGAACTTTACCACTTACGGAAAATCCAGAATATTTACCTGTAGAGCCTGATCCTCCAATAGGTCTTTGAGCTTGCGCGTAAAAAAAACTAATAAATAATAAAATAATAAGGCTAATTTGTTTCATAATTAGTAAATAGATTGCAAAAGTAGTGAAAAATTCATGTTTAAAGTATTTTTTAACACTTCAATTCATAAAACATATTTAATTATTATCTTTGTTCGAAACTTAAAAAATTATTATGAAAAAAATATTATTATTTACCGTGTTATTCTTTACAATAACTGTATTTGCTCAAGAGATTCAATTCTCTAAAAAATTTAACGTTAAGGCTGGATTACCTTATAAAGTAATTGACGCTGGAAGTAAAGAGTATTTCTCAGATGGAAAAGGACATGTTATTACTGTAAAAACAGATGGAGAAGAAGTATTTATTCAAAAAATAAATACTACAACGCAAAAAGAAGTTAGTAGAAAAGAATATAAAGATTTCCCAAAATACACTAAGGTCCAAAAAGTATCTCAGTTTGGAGATAGATTGTTTTACTTCTATGCTGTTTATGATAAAAAGAACAAACGAGAAGCGGTTTATGTTAGAGAAATAGATGTTAATGATGGAACTTTTGAGAAACCTACATTCCTTTTCAACACTTCAGGCCCAGTAATTCCAGAAGTTTCAACTGAAGATATTGGTTTCTGGGGATATGGAGCAGGTCCAAAATTTAGCTTTTACAATTCTTTTGATCACAACAAGTTTATGATTCAATATAGAGTTAAACCTACAACAAAAAGAGATAAAGATAGTTTTGATAAATTAGGTTTTTATGTTTTTGAAATGAAAGACCTATCTAAAGTTTGGGGAAAAGAAGCAAAGATGCCATACACCGAAGCTAAAATGAATAATATTACTTATACTGTTTCTAGTGAAGGTAATGCTTTTATGATTGCCTATAAAAATGAAGAAAAGAAATTTGAATTATTAAAAATAACTAAAGAATCTAGTTCTGTAGAAACAAACACTATTGATTTAGATGGTTCAATGTATTTTAGTAAAATTTTAATTAAAGAAGATAGTGACGGTCATTTAAACTGCTCTGGATATTATGCGAACGGTATGGAAATCACTTATAGCTGGACAGGTGGTTTATCTTCTCAAATAAATGTAAATGGTATTTTACAATTTAGTTTGAGTAAAACTGGTAAAATTATATCTGACAATAAGATTGAATTTCCTGCAGAGTTAATTAATCAGTTTGAGAGTAAAAGAGCGCAAAAGAAAAATGATAAAAGAGAAGCTGATGGTAAATTAGGTATTAGAGATTTAGTATTGAGAGAAGTAATTGAACAAGAAGATGGAAATACTATTGTAATCGGAGAGCAATTCTATTTAAAAGTTGTTTATAATGGAACACGTTCTACAACATATTTCTATTATGCAGATATTGTAGCTACAAAAATAGATAAAGATGGTAACACGATTTGGATGAAAAAATTACCTAAAACTCAAAAAGGAACAAGAGGTAGAGGTGGAATGAGTTTCAAGTATGCCGCTAAAGGAGACAATATCTATTTGATGTTTTTAGATAATGTTAAAAATTTAACATTAGGTGTAAATGATGTACCCAAAGAACATCAAGATGGTAGAGGTGGTTTCTTGACTGCTTATAAAATAGATAGCGAAACTGGAGATGTTGAAAAACAATCAATTTTAGACACTAGAGACATGGATGGCTTAAATGCCTACCAATTTAAAACTTCTAGATTATTATTGGCTAATGAAAATGAACTTTTCTTAGAAGTTTATATTAAAGGTAAAAAAGACGTTTTAGTAAAAATTGGCTTAAAAGACTAATTTCCTGAAATAAGATAAATTTTAAGGCTAGTAATTTTTTACTAGCCTTTTTTAATGAAGATGATATGTTCAAAAATAGATTGATAATTTTAAAAAATGATTAAGACATTCTATGGTTTTTATAAATAATGTTTGAAGTTTTAATAGAATAGCAATATGAATAAATCTCGTATAAAAAGTAGCTGATTTATTAATTATTTAGGTGATAATACAAGAGTAAATTAGGTGCTAATAATAAACTAAGCATTATAATTATACAATAGTAAATGAAAACATATCACTCGAGTGATCGACTTAACTAGATTTTACTCATTTTGTGCTAAATGTCTAAAAGAGAATTTTCAAAAATCTATAAGAAATTAATTAAGTTCTATTACATAAAAAGGGCTCTAAAAATCAGAGCCCTTTTTATGCGCAAATCAATAAATATTATTCTGCTATTTCATCCTCAACAATAGCGACAGGTTTAATCTCATCAGATGAGTAAACTTTTACGTTATTAAAATCAGCCAATCCCGTTCCTGCAGGTATTTTCTTACCTACAATTACATTTTCTTTTAATCCTGTTAAGTAATCCGTTTTAGCTGCAATTGCAGCAGTACTTAATACTTTAGTAGTTTCCTGGAAAGAAGCTGCAGAAATCCAACTAAATGTACTTAAAGAAGATTTAGTAATACCTTGTAATAAAGGAGAAGCTGTTGCTGGAACTGCATCTCTAAATTTACACGATTTTAATCCATTTCTTTTCAATTTAGAATTTTCTTCACGAACTTTTCTTAAAGAAATTATTTGTCCAATTACAAGATCTTCAGATCCACCAACTTCAATAATAACTTTTTTATCAAAAATTCTATCATTTTCTTCTAAGAATACTACTTTATCAACGGCTTCATTTTCTAATAATTCTGAATCTCCTTGATTTGTTACAGTTACTTTACTCATCATTTGACGAACTATAACTTCAACATGCTTATCGTTAATTGGAATACCTTGCAATCTATATACATCCTGAACCTCATTCACAATATATTGTTGAACTGCTTTTGGTCCTTGAATAGCTAAGATATCTTTTGGTGCAATTGCTCCATCAGATAAAACCATACCAGACTTAACGTAATCATTATCTTGTACTAGAATATGTTTAGATAACTTAACTAAGTATTTCTTTTTAACACCATCTTTAGATTCAATAATTAATTCTCTATTTCCTCTTTTGATACCACCAAACTTAACAATACCCTCAATTTCTGAAACTACTGCAGGATTAGATGGGTTTCTTGCCTCAAATAACTCTGTTACTCTTGGTAAACCACCTGTAATATCCTTTAATGCTCCAGCTGCTCTTGGAATTTTAGCAATAATTTCCCCTGCTTTAATTTTAGTATTTGCTTTAATAGCAACATGGGCCCCTACTGGTAAATTGTAAGTCATTGGATCAGCACTTCCGGTAGATACAATTTGAATAGCTGGTATCACCTTTTTATCTTTAGATTGAATAATTACCATTTCATTATATCCTGTCTGATCATCCATTTCTTCTTTACAAGAAATTCCTTTAACTAAATCTACATGTTCTGCCTTACCAGCAATACTTGAAACGATTACATTGTTAAATGGATCCCACTCACAAATATCATCTCCTTTTTTAATTTCATCACCATCGGTTAAAAACAATGTAGAACCGTAAGGTATATGTATTGTATTTAATAAAGTTTGAGTACCTTTTTTAATAATTCTAACTTCTCCAGTTCTACCAATAACTACATTAGATTTTTCACCATTTTTATTTGTGAAGATAACAGTTCTAATACCGTTAAATTCTACTAAACCATCAAAATTAGATTGAGATTTAGACTCTGTAGTCGATACAGATGCAACCCCACCTACGTGAAATGTTCTTAAAGTTAATTGTGTCCCTGGTTCACCAATTGATTGTGCAGCGATAATACCAACAGCATCACCTTTTTCTGCCATTCTGTTATTTGCAAGATTTCTACCATAACATTTAACACAAACGCCTCTTTTAGCTTCACAAGTTAATACTGAACGAATATCAACTTTCTCGATTCCTGCTTTACGAATTGCAGCAGCAATTTCTTTAGTTATTTCCTTACCCCCAGCAATTAACAATTCGTCAGTCATTGGGTTAAATAAATCTAATAACACTATTCTACCTATAATTCTATCCTCCATAGATACAATTACTAAATCTTCATTTTTTAAATCAGTAGTAGTAACACCTCTTAAGGTACCGCAATCTTCGATATTAATAACAGCATCTTGAGAAACATCAACTAATCTTCTTGTTAAGTAACC
>CAWVRT010000048.1:0-16335 GCA_963932515.1 uncultured Chitinophagales bacterium | reverse complement strand
GAATTTGTACTTCTGTTACTGTAGCAGTACCTGTAATAGGAGAAGTAATGTCTTGTGTTTTAGGTAATAAGTACTGCATAGTTATAACAGTATCAATACCTTGTGTAATTCTAGCAGTATCTTCATCTGAAGTATTAGCATCTATAGTAAAACCTAAAGCTGTTGAAGCAGGCGTTCCCCATATTGCTGGAATAACAGTACTTGGATTACATTGTCCAAAACTTGTGTAATTCAAAAATGTCAAAAATGACAAAAGAGTAAAGGTATTAAATTTCATATTTTTTTAATTGGTTAGTTTCAAAGGTAAAATAAAAATAGTAATTCTAATACTTTTATTCATAAAAGTATTTAGTGTTGAGGCTTTTATTGTGTAAACTCTAATAAAAGAAGATGTTTTTTCTTTTTTTTCTTTTAAAATTTTTATTCAAAACTTAAAAAAAGTTAAAAAAAGCGATTTATTTTTTATTTAATCTTGATTTAATTAATACATTAGCATTCTAAACAATACATATGTATATGAATCCTAGAATTACTTTCGTAATTATTTTTACATTACTATTTTCGATTATAAATGCACAAGATGCTATTTTAAAAGGTGTTATAACAGATGAGGATGGGGAAGGAATAATACAAGGGAGTGTTATTATAGATATTTCAAAAAGTCAAGCGACTACAACAGGAATAGATGGTGATTATGAATTGAAACTTCCTGCAGGTAAATATTCTGTTTTATATAGATCTCTTTCTAAAAAAGATGAAACTATTGAAATAGTATTGAAAACTGGTGAAACTAAAATTCAAAATTTGACTCTTGAAGATAAAGCTGAATTGATTAATCAAGTAGTGGTAACTGCGTCTAAATACGCCAAAAAATTAAGTGAAGAAACAGTTTCCGTAGAAGTATTAAGTAATGAAACTATTACAAGTAATAATATAACAGATGCAGAAAATGCGATATCAAAAGTACCTGGTGTAACGGTTACCGAAGGGCAAGCAAATATTAGAGGCGGTTCTGGTTGGTCTTATGGAGCAGGTTCCAGAGTGATGGTATTATATGATGGTTTACCACTAATTTCTCCAGAAGGTGGAGATGCAAAATGGGCCTTTATTCCTATAGAAAATGTTGAGCAAATTGAAGTGATTAAAGGTGCAGCATCTTCAATTTATGGTTCGGGCGCTTTAAATGGTGTCATTAATGTTAGAACAGGTTATGCTAAAAAAGACCCTGAAACTAGAATCAGTATGTATGCAGGAGCTTTTGCGGCTCCCCCAAATCATGAAGGCGCTTGGTGGTTAGAAGAAGGAAACCAAATTCCTTTTAAGGCTGGATTTACTATTTTACATAAGAGAAAAATAAAAAGATTCGATTTAGTGTTAAATACGAGTATAGATCAGAAAAAAAGTACTTTAAAGGATAATGACTCTGGCTATGCACGTTTTGGTGTAAAATTAAGATATAGGTTTAAGCAATTAGAAGGTTTATCAATTGGGTTAAATAGTAATTTTTATAGAAGTTGGGGCTCTAATTTTTTCTTATGGAATGGCGATTATGAAAAACAACGAACTCCGATGCCAGGAACTTCCACAAAATATCAAAGTATTAGATGGACAATTGATCCCTTTATTAACTATAGAGATAATAAAGGAAATCAATTCTCTTATAAGTTTCGATATTTTAATGCCACCAATAAACAAGGGCAAGGACAAGGGTCAATTCCTTTAAATTATTTTAGTGAAGTTCAATACAATAGATACTTTAAAAAAATGAAATTTAATATTGTTACTGGTATGGTTGTTAATTATTCTACCATTAGATCTTCTAGTGGAAATGCTACTGAAACATTAACAGGAGAATTTAATGCTTTTAATTTGGCGCCATATATACAATTAGAGAAAAAACTTTTTGGGGAAAGATTAAATTTATCTTTTGGTGCTAGATATGAGTATTTCAACTTGAAATCTGTTCAGTTTGAAACAAATGGCTTACAGAAAACAAGTTTAGATGAAAAGAATAGATTAGAAAGACCTTTATTTAGAGCAGGGGCCAACTTCAAAGCTGCAAAAGCTACTTTTATTAGAGCTTCATTTGGAGAAGGTTATCGTTTCCCTTCTGTGGCTGAATCTTTTGTAAACTTAAATTTAGGAGGAATACAGGTTTTCCCTAATCCAGAATTACAGTCGGAATATGGTTGGTATGGAGAGTTGGGCGTAAAGCAAGGTTTTAAAATGGGAGATTGGCAAGGATATGGAGATGCTGCTTTTTTCTTTTCTAGATATGAAGATATGATAGAAGCTCAGTTTGGACAGTTTGGTAATTCATCTGATGATTTATTTGGAATAGGTTTCTCATTCCAAAACATTGGTAATACACAAATATTAGGCGGTGATTTTACATTTGCTAGTGAAGGTAAAATTGGAAACTTCCCTTTGAGAGTATTAATGGGCTATACTTATACGCATCCAACATCATTAGATTGGGATGAAGAAGTTACTTTATACAACAAAGATGGTAAAGAAATTGAACCAGGAGAAATATTATTTACTGATGTAATAGATCTTGGAACTGGACCTATTCTTATTGAAAATTTACCAATTCAAGAATATTTACCTTCTGCATCAAATGGGGGGGCGACAACTTATGCAGGAACTTCTTCATCTGCTACAAATGTGTTGAAATATAGAAGTAGACATACTTTTACTTTAGATGCGCAAACTAGTTACAAAAAATTTGATTTTGGTGTAGGTGTTCAGTTTAGATCAAGATTTGAAAATATAGATTACTTTTTTATAAGTCCATTTTTAACTGATGATATTACTAATGTAGATCCAAACGATTTTATTGCTCAAGCAGTTGTAGATGCTTTACAAACTGGTAAGCCAGATTCTTTCTTAGGTCCAGATGATAGAACAATGGAAGATGGGATTGAAACTACTGCTTTTTCAGGAATTAGATCTTATGAAGAAAGAACAGCAGATAGAGTAGGAGTAACATTGTTAGATGCAAGAGTTTCTTATCATTTAAGTGGTAATGCTTCCATTTCATTGATTGCTAAGAACCTATTAAACATGAATTATGCTATTAGACCGGCTATAATGGGAGACCCATTACAAGTACAAATTAAATTTACATATAACATTAAACATAAGAAGAACAAATAAATTTTTGAAAACATGAATAGAATTAATAATGTAGTAATAATAACTCTTATTGTAACAATTAGTCTTTTGAGTACAAATTTGTTTGCTCAAGATGGAACTATAACAGGAACAATAATAGATACAGAAGGTGAAGCATTATTTGCTACAAACGTAATAATAGATGCTGTAAAAGGACAGGCAACTCAGACTGATTTTGATGGGAAATATTCATTAACTATACCTGCAGGGCATTATTTTATTTTGTACTCTTATATTGGTAAAGAGAATAAAATAGAAGAGGTTCATTTAGTAGCCGGAGAAACTAAAAACATCAATATTACTTTAGAGACTACTGAAACAGAGCTTGGTATTGTTACGGTAACAGGAGGGAAGTATGAAAAGAAATTTGGAGAGGAAGTAGTTTCTATGGAAGTATTACCTTCTAATATAATAGAAAATAGTGCTTCGCAAGCAGATGAGGCACTTACAAAAGTTCCCGGATATACAAAAATTGGTAAGAATGCAAGTATTAGAGGTGGAAGTGGTTTTGCTGGAGGTGCTTCAAGTAGAGTGCTTGTCTTAGTAGATGATATGCCTAGTTTAAGTGCTGAAAATGGCGCAATTAATTTTGCTAATTTACCCATTGAAAATTTACAACAAGTAGAAATTATAAAAGGTGCATCTTCTGCAATTTATGGTTCTTCTGCTTTAAATGGTATTATAAATTTTAGAACAGCTTGGCCAAAAAAAGGAGAAATATATAGTAGAGTTACTTTGTCAGGAGGTTATTATCAAAGATATGATGGTAATTTAATTAAAAGTAAAAATACTTCTGATAAAAGGTTACAGAATATTGATAACTGGCAAAGTGAAGAAAATCATTTACCCTTATTTGGCAATATCACTTATGAGCATAGGCAAAAATTGAAAAAAATTGATTTAGTTTTTGGTGCACACTATAGAAATGATCAAGGTTTTAGAAAGAATAATGAATTGCAAAGAGTCCGTTTAAACGGAAAAATTAGACATATTTCTAAGAAAATTGAAGGCTTAACTGTTGGCTTGGGATGGAATGGAACCTGGGAAGGTGGTGCTGATTTTTTTATGTGGAGTGGAACGGATAGTTTAACAAGCATACCTTCAGCTACTTTGGTGAGGTTTAATGAAGATGGTTCACCTAACCCTCCTTTATTACCAAATGTAGATCAACGAACTACTTATATAAACAGATTTATTGCTTTAAATCCTTTTATTCATTATTATGATAAAAAAGAGAATAAGCACAGTTTGAAGTTTAGATATTATAATAATTATAACACCAATTTTGGCTATGAGTCTTTAGTAACCAATCATTTTTATGGAGATTATACTTTCTCAAGAGAAATGGAAAAGTTAGGTATTAATTTGATCGCTGGGGCTGCAGGTTATTACACACATACAAAAGGTAAAACTTTTAATGATGAAGCTCATACGGCAATTAATGCGGGGGCATTTGTGCAAGTAGATAAAAAATTCTTTAAAAAATTAACCATTTCAGCGGGATTAAGATTAGAGTTTAATCAAATAGATGATAAAATTCCTGATAATGAAATTCCATTATTTTCTTTATTGAAAGATTCTGGAAATTTCTATTCTCCCGTAAAACCATTATTTAGAGTAGGTTTAAATTATGAACCAACACCTGGTACATTTATTAGAGCTTCATACGGTGAAGGACATAGAGTGCCTACAATAAGTGAATTATACGTTTTTACTGCTAGGGGTGCTACTGTAGTGCCAAATCCAAATTTATTACCTGAAAGTGGTTGGAGTGCAGAAATAGGAATAAAACAAGCCGTTAAAAAAGGTAAGTGGCAAGGCTATTTTGATGTGGCAGGTTTTATTACAGAATATAGAAATTATATTGAATTTTTACCAGGCAAGCATGCTATTTATGGAATAGCATTTAGTGCGCAGAATTTAGAAAATGAAAAAGCAAGAATTAGTGGTTTTGAATTATCTGCACTAGGACAAGGAGAATTGTTTAATATTCCTTTAAACTTTTTAGCAGGGTATACTTTTACTAGCCCGATAGATTTAAGTATAAAAAACACTAAAACTCTACCGCAAAAAAATGTTCTAAATTATAGAAGTTTACATTCTGTAAAGGCTGATATAGAAGCAAGTTATAAGAAATTTACACTAGGGTTTGCTACACTATACAATAGTCACATGATTAACATGCCAGATATTCAGAACAATTTTCCTGGTATTTCTGAGCATAGAGATATGGATGAAAATGGGTATTTATTGTTTGACTCAAGAGTTAGGTTTGATATAACTAAGAAAATTAAAGTTTCTGCTATTGTAAAAAATATGTTTAATGAACAATACTCTACTAGACCAGGAATGCTTGAAAATCCAAGATATTACACGTTACAATATCAACAAATATTTTAGTAACGCTGAAGTAATTAGATACGGATATATTGACCAGTGTCTTTGTTTGTAATATGATGGATAATGTAAAGGTTATTATTGCTTCTTTTTTTCTATGGTCAGCTTTTTCGCGAAATGGTAAGTTTTATTGCTGATTTCTATTTTATATATCCCTTCAGGTATTTTTTTAATTTGGTAGGTGTTCTGATTTATTTTTTTCTGAGAATGTAATCTAATTTTTCTACCTTTTTTGTTAGTCAATACAATAGAGATTAAATAAAGATTTTTCGATTTTACCGTAAAAGTCCTATCTTGGATATTTGTAGAAAATTCAATGCTGTTTTTAAAATCTTTTAATCCAAAGCCATAAATAGCTTCTTTCGAAATGTTACAATTTTCTAAATTATCATTAGCACCTAATTCCTTCACTTTATGGTGTATAGCAGATAGTAGCGAAAATTCTTGGGTAGAATCTTGACCAAGCTCCCAAATCATTACACCAGCAGTGTTTTTTATAGCATAAGCAACTTTTTCTTTTATGGTAGGAATTCCATTGTAATAAATCAAGCCTACTGAATCATTTTGAATATTATTTGGATCCATTCTTACAATTTCTTTAAACATAAAAGAGCTTGTCTTTTTAGGATTTGTAAAATCATAAGCGTAAAAAGGTAAGCCTAAGGTGATTTTATGAGCGGGAACTTTTTGTATTTCATTCCAAAAGAAAATACTTTCTTGCGCAAATTCAAATGAGCTATGTTGTCCTGCATTTTTTGGTGACCAAGAACCTTTTTCGTCATATGCCATTATGTTTACATAGTCAAATGCTGCTAATGCTTCATCACTAACATATTTATACCTTTTAATAGCAGGAAAAGCTACAGTAAAGGCTTTGTTACTTTTATCTAATGCTTCTTTTAGTGCTAATACAAAAGGACTGTAGCCTTTTGTTACATTTTTCCATTCTAAGTCCATATCAACACCGTCAAAATTGTATTTTTCTATAAAGGCTATAATACTTTTAATTAAAATGGGTCTTTTATTAGGGATATCTACATACTCTTTCCAAATGCTGGCTTCTTCTGGCAATAAAGCGCCTCCAGCTAAAGAAAGATTTATTTTTAAAGCAGGATTATTATTTCGTGCAATTGTCAAAATCTCTGACAAAGAATCAATGTCTATAATTTGACCATCTTTATTAGGGTTGGCAAAACAAATATTCAAATGGGTTAATTTACAAAAATCAATTTTATCGGTTACTTTAAATCTATAAACAGGTAAATACCCAACAATTAGACTCTCTTGAGCAGTAGTATGTAAACAATTGAAAACAACAAAAAATAATAATAAGGTTTTCTTCATGACTAATACAAAAGTAATGAAAAATAATAGGAAAACATTTTATTCGGCTTTGTTATAGCCGATTACTGCGCTATTGTGTTTTTACAACAAATTATTTATAATTAAACCTCATCTTTGCAACAAAAAAGTAGTTTATGTTTTCCAAAGGGTTAAAACACATGTTTTTGGCGGGATTATTCTTTTCATTTATGAACCTAGGTGTTAAGCTTTTGGGACATATTCCAGTCTTAGAAATAGTGTTTATCAGAGCATTAATAATGATAATAATTACCTTGTCTTTATTAAAGAGGTATAAAATAAATCCTTTAGGGAATAATAAGAAAATTCTTTTTTTAAGGGGCTTTTTTGGTGTAATAGCACTTTCACTCTATTTTTATTCTATACAAAACATGCCATTTGCTAGTGCTGTAACTATCATGCAATTATCACCCATATTTACGACTTTAGTAGCCATTGTTATTTTAAAAGAAAAGATAAAACCAATTCAATTATTATTCTTTCTACTTTCTTTTATTGGAGTAGTTTTTATAAAAGGGTTTGATACTAATATTTCATTTAAATTACTACTTATTGCACTTTCTGGTTCTTTTTTAAGTGCTTTGGCTTACAATATGATTCGTAAGTTGAAAGATACAGACCACCCTTTGGTAGTGGTTTTTTATTTCCCTTTTGTTGCCTTGCCAATTACAGGCGTTTTAACAGCTTTCAATTTTGTAATGCCTAAGAGCTATGATTGGTTAATCCTTTTGATGATTGGTCTTTCAACGCAATTTGCGCAAATAAATATGACTAAAGCTTTACAGATGGAAAAGATTGCTAAAGTTTCGATAGTTAGATATTTAACAATTATTTATGCTATTGTCTATAGTTATTTATTCTTTAATGAAGAATATAATTACTATGCTTTTTTTGGTATGGGATTAGTTGTTTTGGGAATCGTTTTAAACCTTGTTTATACTGTAAAAAAAAAGGTCTAAACTAATTTGTTTAAACCTTTTTTAAATTTATAATTTTATAAATAGTTCTTAGTGAGCTAATTCCTCAGCAGCATCTTTAACTTCTTCAATAGCTTCCGTTACTGCATCGTTTACAGTTTCAGCTCCTTCTTCAACTGCATCTTCAGCTTCTTCAATAACAGTTTCCACTTCTTCTGTAGTAGCTTCTACTGCTTCTTCAATAGCATCGTTTACAGTTTCAATTACAGTTGAAGCTTCATCTATTTTTTTTTCAGCTTCTTCACAAGAGAATAATACTAATGTTACAATTGCTAATAATAATAAGTTTAATTTTTTCATAAAAGGTTGGTTTTATTTAGTTAAATGATTATTGATTATTTACAAATATAGTAATTTAAATATTAAGTTACTTTTTTTATAAAAAAAATTAGTTATTGTTCTTTTTGTGATCAGCTAAAAACTTCGCTAATCCAATGTCAGTTAAAGGGTGTTTAAATAAACCCATAATAGAACTTAAAGGACAAGTTGCAATGTCAGCACCAACTTCAGCACATTTTATAATATGTAAAGGGTTTCTAATAGATGCAGCTAAAACTTCTGTCGTGTAACCATAGTTTTCATAAATCTGAACAATTTGTTCTATCAATTGAACACCATCCCAGTTCATGTCATCAATTCTCCCAATAAATGGAGAAACCATAGTAGCTCCAGCTTTTGCAGCTAATAAAGCTTGCCCTGCAGAAAAAACTAATGTGCAGTTTGTTTTAATTCCTTTGTCTGTAAAATATTTAATTGCTTTAATTCCTTCAGAAATCATAGGAATCTTTACTACAATGTTTTTATGTAAAGCTGCTAATATGTTACCCTCTCTAACCATTCCTTCAAAATCAGTAGAAATCACTTCTGCACTTACTGGTCCATCTACTATGTTACAGATGTCTAAATAATGCTGCGTAACTGCTCTGTCTCCAGAAATGCCTTCTTTTGCCATTAACGATGGGTTAGTTGTTACACCATCTAATACCCCTAAAGCCTGTGCTTCTGCTATTTGTTCTAAATTTGCTGTATCTATGTAAAATTTCATAATGTTTTTTATTTGTTGCAAAATTAAAGTAAGATTACTTGATTTTCTGTAAAGTAACTAACACTTGTTAATATGCGTAATATTTCTAATTTTGAGTTGTCTAAAAATAAAACGTAAGCAATGAATTTTAAAACATTAGTACTAGGTGCTTCTTTAAAAGAAGATAGGTATTCTAATAAAGCTATAAAAAGCTTGGTAAACCATGATATTGAAACAGTAGCATATGGATTAAGAAAAGGAACTGTCGCTAACGTGCATATTGAAACAGAGAAAATATTGTTTGAAAATATTCATTCTATAACTTTGTATCTAAACTCCAAAAGACAAGTAGAATACTATGATTATATACTATCTGTAAACCCCGAAAGAGTTATTTTTAATCCTGGTACGGAAAATGATGAATTGATAGAAATTCTAAAGAAAAATAATATTTCTTATGAAATAGCTTGTACCTTGGTTATGTTGTCTATTGGAAATTATAAGGAAGACTATAGATAGTTTTTTTTATAATTATAGATTTAATTAAAGCCAATATCTAGAAACTTGAAACAAAATTTTTCAATCTCTTAAATAATTCTTGAACTGGTAAACCGACGATATTGTTGTAGTCTCCATTAATTTTTTCTACACCAACAAACCCTATCCATTCTTGTATAGCGTATGCTCCTGCTTTGTCGTATGGCTTAAATTTATCTATGTAAAAAGTAATTTCTGCTAGACTTAATTCTTTGAAAACAACTTCAGTAGAATGACTAAAAGTAAGTTCTTTTGTAGCTGACTTTATACAAACACCTGTAATAACTTGATGTTTTTTACCTGACAATTGTTGTAAAATACGAATAGCATCTTTTTTGTTTTTTGGTTTGCCAAAAATATTTCCCCCCAATAAAACAATCGTATCTGCCGTTATAAAAATTTCATTTGTAGCGATTTCTCCTTCAAAGACACTTGCTTTTAGTGTAGCTAAATATTCAGCTACCTTGTTTTTCTGTATTTTTTCAGGATAAATTTCTGCTACTTCCTTTGTTTTAACAGTGAAATTAGGAATTACATAAGCTAACAACTCTTTTCTTCTAGGAGAATTAGAAGCTAAAATAAATTGAAAGTCTGATAAGTTTTGCATGGTGTAAAAATAATGAAATTTTGATAAAGCACAGGGGTTATCGCTTGGTGTAAGTTTATTTAATTAAAAAGATAGTACTAGAAATGAACGTTAAATTAAATTAAACAGACTTTTAAATTCGCTGAAATAGATTTCTAAATTTATTAAATTATCTTTGTATTCAATAATTCAAAACAGTAATCATGAATAATTTCGAATTTAAGAATCCTACAAAAATTATTTTTGGTAAAGATCAAATTGAAAAAATAGCTGAAGAAATTCCTGCAAATGCTAAAATCTTAATGCTTTATGGTAATGGATCTATCAAAACGAATGGAATTTATGAAAAAGTAATACAAGCTTTAACTGGTTTTGAAATGCTTGAATTTGCTGGTATTCCTGCAAATCCCGAATATTCAGTTTTAATGGAAGCTTTAGCAGTAATTAAAAAAGAAGAAATCACTTTTCTTTTAGCTGTTGGAGGGGGTTCTGTAATTGATGGAACGAAATTTTTATCTTCTGCGGCATTATATAAAGGCGAAACTCCATGGACTATTTTAGAAAAAGGAATTCCAACTTTAAAAGGAATGCCTTTTGGTACGGTATTAACTTTACCGGCTACAGGTTCAGAAATGAATTCTGGCGCAGTAATAACAAGAAGAGAAACTAAACAGAAATTAGGAATGGGTGGAGCAGGATTGTTTCCAGTTTTTTCTATTTTAGATCCTTTGGTGGTAGCTTCTATTCCTCAAAGACAAATAGCTAATGGTTTGGCAGATTCATTTACGCACGTTTTAGAACAATATATGACCTATCCAATTGGGGCGATTTTACAAGACCGTTTTTCAGAAAGTATTTTACAATCAATAATAGAAGTAGCACCTGCTATCTTAAAAGATACTACAGATTATAAGGCTGCTTCAAACTTTATGTGGAATTGTACGATGGCTTTAAATGGGCTTATTCAAAAAGGAGTTCCAAATGATTGGGCGATACATGTTATGGGACATGAATTGACTGCTTTGTATGGTATTGATCATGCAAGGACTTTGGCGATCCTTACAGAAAGTCACTATACTTACAGTTTCGATACGAAAAAAGAAAAATTAGCTCAATACACTGAAAGAGTGTGGGGAATTACGGAAGGTTCTTTAGAAGAGAAAGCGAAAATTGGTATTCAAAAAACGACAGAATTTTTTCATTCTTTAGGTATAAAAACTAAATTATCTGAATACACAGATGATTATTTATCTTCTGCAAAATTGATTGCTAAAAGATTAGAAAACAGAGGATTGACCGCACTTGGTGAGCACAGAACGTTAAAACCTTCAGATGTAGAAAAAATTGTAAAAATGTCTTACTAGTTTGCTGTTATTTTTTTTGGGAAAGTCTAGTTTTTATTCTTAAAATCATTTTGCTTGTTTGATAATAGCTGTAGCTTTGTGTTTTAAACCAAACCAAGTAATAATGAAAAATAAAAAAGTAAATCCTGAAAGTTTAATGATGTCACATGGGTATAAACCAGAACTTTCTGAAGGAGCTATAAAAACACCTATATTTCAAACATCTACTTTTGTATTTAAAAGTGCAGAAGATGGTAAGAATTTTTTTGAAATTGCTTATGGTTTAAAGGAGCAAGAAAAAGGAGAGGAGTTGGGACTTATTTATAGTCGTTTAAATAATCCTAATCTTGAAATATTAGAAGGAAGAATTGCACTTTGGGATGATGCTGAAATGTCTGCTTGTTTTGAAAGTGGTATGGCAGGGATTACGACAGTTTTCTTAGAAATTTTAAAACCTGGAGATTTATTATTGTACAGTAGACCAGTTTATGGTGGAACAGATTTTTTCATCAATAAGATTTTGCCGAAATGGGGCATTCATTCTATTGGTTTTAAAGCAGGAAGTACCAAAGAAGAAATCACAGCATTACTAGAAGCTTCTGAGCATAAAAATAAATTGGCTTTGATTCATATTGAAACGCCTGCAAATCCAACTAATGCTTTAGTTGATATTGAGCAAATGAAAGAATTGGCTGATGAATATTCTAGAGAAGAAGAGAAAGTTCTTTTAGCAGTAGATAATACTTATATGGGACCAATCTGGTCTGATCCTTTACAATTAGGTGCAGATTTTGTTATGTACTCTGCAACAAAATATATCAACGGCCATAGTGATGTTGTAGCTGGTGCTGTTTCTGGAAATACAGAATTAATGACAAGAGTTAAAGGAATGAGAACTTTCTTGGGAAATATGGCAAGTCCAAATACAGCTTGGTTATTGACTAGAAGTTTAGAAACTTTGAAAATCCGTATGGAAAAGCAAGCTAAAAATGCTAAAAAGGTTGCTAAGTATTTAAAGAACCATCCAAAAGTTGAAAAAGTATATTATTTAGGCTTCATGAAAAAAGAAGGCTCAGATATTGAAAAAAGTATTATCAAAAGACAATACAAATCTTCTGGAGCTATGATTTCTTTTGATATTAAAGGTGGAGAAAAAGAAGCTTTTAAGTTTTTAAATAGTTTAAATGCAATCCATTTAGCCGTTAGTTTAGGAAGTACAGAAAGTTTAGCGCAACATCCAGCGACTATGACGCATGCAGATGTAGATCAAGAAATAAAAGATCATTTGAATGTGACAGCAAAACTTATTAGATTATCTATTGGTGTAGAACATCATAAAGATTTAATTGCTGATATAGAGCAAGCTTTAGATCAAGTTAAATAAAAATGGAATACTTATTTACCATAGCGAATGTGTCTGTAATACCAGCATGGGTTTTATTAGCATTTTTTCCAAAAGCTACCATTACAACTAAGTTAGTAAAATCTTATGCTTGGCATACTGCTTTAGCTGTTCTTTACACCGTATTTATTTTCTGGGGAATGCAAGAAAATGCTGCTATAGAAGGTGATGGAATGGGAAGTTTAGCGCAGTTAAGAATTGGCTTTTTAAATGACAAGATACTTTTAGCCGCTTGGGTTCATTATTTAGTTTTTGATTTATTTGTAGGCGTTTGGATAGCGAATGAAGCCGTTAAATTAGCGATGAATAAATACTTATTGAGTTCAATTTTATTTCTGACGTTAATGTTAGGTCCAGTAGGTTTTTTATTGTTTCAAATTTATAAGAAATTTAAATCTAATTAAAACATTTTGACCTTCCTGAAAAACAACGATTCTTTATTAAGATTAGAAATTCAATACAAAGCATTTCTTGCTACTAAAAATCTTATTTTTCTAAATGCTATTATTGATATCACTCCTTTTCAAAAGATATTTGAAGAACTTGGTGAAAAAGAAATTTCTACACTAAAAATCAATTCAAATTTACGATTAGGAAACAGGTTAGAACATTTTTTATCGTTTAGCTTAAAGCTTTCAAATGATTTTAGCATTTTAGCCAAAAATATTCAAATTGTAGAAAATAAAATTACACTAGGAGAATTAGATTATATAATTCAAGACAATAGCAATGATTCTATTTTTCATTTGGAACTCGCCAATAAGTTTTATTTATATGATAATAATATCTTAAATGGAGTAGAAAGATGGATTGGTCCAAATAGGAATGATAGTTTAATGCGAAAGATTAAAAAGTTGGACGAAAAGCAATTTCCTTTGTTATATCATAACCAAACCATTGAAATATTAAATACTTTAGGTATTGATGTTAAAGAGCTAGAACAAAAAATCCTCTTCAATACGCAACTTTTTTTACCAATTAACCTTTATAAAGGAAATCAAGCTAGCGATAATGTTGAAGGGTTTTATATTAGCCAAAGTGAGTTTCAGCAGAAGAAATACCAAAATAAGTTATTCTTTGTTCCAGAAAAACAAGATTGGCAAGTAAATCCAAAGTATTGTGAGAATTGGTACACTTATCATGATATTCAATCAAGTATTGAATTATTTTTGTCTAAAAACAAAAGCCCACTAGTTTGGTTGAAAAACCCAAAGGGGAGTTATGAAAAGTTTTTTATCGTTTGGTGGTAAATTAAAGTACGGAGATTATACTAGGCCTAATTTTTTAGATATCTCTATGCCTTCATCCGCATTTTTTACAAAAAAGAAGTATTCTTCATGATCTTTTGCTATTTTTTCAATTTTAGATTGGTGTTTCTTATCTCCCAATCTATGTATGAAAATGGCTTTAACTTGTTTTGGGTAAAGCTTCTTTAGTTTTAAATAAATTAGGGCATCTTTTTCACCACCATCTCCAATCAATAAAAATTCCATTTTAGGATACATCTTTAATATGTTTTCAACTTCATAAAACTTGTGTTTGCTATAAGCTTGAAGTCTATCTTTCTTATTTCTTCCAAAATCTCTCAGTAAAACAACCCCTTCTGGAAATTTATTCAACTTTAGAAAGTCTTGTAAGTAGTCATATAAATTCCAAGGGCTATTAGAAACATAGAAGAATGGATTAAGGTTCTTATCATCTTTCCCTTTCAATTTTTGATACCAAATATTGGCATGTTTTATAGGCATTCTATCTGAAGCCTTTATAAAAAGAGTATTGTAGAAAATTTTCCATTTCAAGGTAGACAATACATCTGTTTGTAAAATAGTATCATCAATATCACTTATTATTCCAAACTTAGCTGTTTCGGAAGGAAAAAGAATCTTTCCTTTTTTTGAAATAGCCGCTTTACTCCAGTCTTTTTTATAATTTTCTTTGTCAATACAAACTTCAAATTTTTCAAACGGTTTGCTAGGTGTGAAATCGTTTAGAGTTCCGAGTATTAAGTAATAACCTTCACTGTTTGTTTTGAATTCTTGCTCAAATGTACCAAATTTCACTTTAAATTTTTGATGAGGAATTTCATCAGTTTCAACTCTTTTGTAGCTATTAATTAAAGTATTTAATATGGAATCCTTTTGAGAAATTTTGATGTTCTCATTCTCAATAATACGTCCTCTGCAGTAAATTTTATTTTTATGCCCATAACCAATATAAGGTATTATTTTTATTTTCGTTTTGGACATTTGGTTTAGTTAGTTTATGTTTTTAATCAAATGTAATAAATTCTCAAAACAATAATGCATTTTTTTTGCCAATAATAAGCGCTAAAACGTTTTTTTTTTGTATAACTTTGTTGAAAATTAATTTCCAAATGAAACAATTCGTATTAATAGTATTTTTAGTATTAAGTGGCTTCTTAAATGCTCAACAAAACATCTCGTCTTCTTTTGTTTTTCAAGACAGTACAAGGACTTTTACAATATATGTTCCTCAAAAATATTTAGATAATCCTTCTGTAGCAGTTCCTTTATTATTGAATTTACACGGTTATGGTTCTGAAAATTGGCAACAAGAGTTTTACGGAAATTTTTTACCAATTGCAGATGTAGAAAATTTTATTATTTGTCATCCCAATGGAACTAAAAATGACATCGGTTTAAGGTATTGGAATGCAGGTTTTGGTGCTGCTGCCGTAGATGATGTTGGATTTCTTTCTGCTTTGATTGATACTATCTCTGCAAAATATAGCATTAATGCACAAAAAGTGTTTAGTACAGGAATGTCTAATGGTGGTTTTATGAGTTATACTCTAGCTTGTGAGTTGCCTAATAAAATTAAAAAAATTGCATCAGTTACTGGTTCTATGACTAAGTTTCAATATGCAAACTGTACAAATCAAAACCCAATACCCGTGTTGCAAATACATGGTACAAATGATCCAACAGTTAACTATAATGGAAATGCTACAACAGAAGCTATTGAAAAAGTAGTAGGTTTTTGGGTAAACCATAATAACTGTGATTCTACTTTTGTAGAATCTGCTATTCCAAATATAAACATGACTGACAATTCAACAGTTATCCGTTATGATTTTAATACTTCTTGTGATGATAATGCCGAAGTTGTTTTTTACAAAGTAGAAAACGGTGGGCATACTTGGCCAGGATCTGAATACCTTATTCCAGGAGATGTTACCAATTTAGATTTTAACGCTTCAGAAGTTATCTGGAAATTCTTTTGTCCTGAATCTCCATTATTAGGAATAAATAATATTATAAATGATACAGAAATCAATGTTTTCCCAAATCCATCAACTTCTTTTGTTAATATAGAACTAAAGGGAAATAATCAACTTTTAAAAGTTGAGGTTTATCAAACCAATGGGCAATTAGTTTTACAAGAGAACAAATTTAAAATAGATATTTCTAGCTTGGAACAAGGCATTTATTTTTTAAAAATATTCACTCAAAAGGGTATAAGTAATCAAAGAATTTTTAAGTTCTAAAATATTCGAAAACAACAATTTT
>CAWVRT010000047.1:0-17014 GCA_963932515.1 uncultured Chitinophagales bacterium | reverse complement strand
GACATTGAATAATCAATGTATGCGCTTTTCATTTCATCCTCAATATTAATCTGAATTATTTTACCATCTTCAGCCATATATTCTAATTTGTTTTATTTCTTAAATTTATTATTAAATCAAAGGCTTAACTACCTTGTTTAACAGATGCTCAAAAATACGGACAATTAAGATGTTTTAAGCACTAAAACTGAATAGTTTTCAACAATTACTAATGGTTTTTAACAATTATAATACTGTAAAATTCATCATGTTGTTAATTGACTTTAAAAAATTAACAACTAACAAAAAGTCCCTATTAAAATACAATGATTTTAATAGGGACTTTTAACTGTAGATTGATTAATTATTTCACCAATTTACTGAGCTTAGTTAACTCTGGGATGTGATTGTGCTGCCATTTCCCTAGTATTTTACCATTTTTCAACAATAAAACACCTGGATTAGCTCTTATAACTGTTTTTATAAGTGTTTCATCAGCTTCATAAAAAGGGAAGCTTAAATTGTGCTTTGCTTTGAATTTATCTGACTCTTCAAAAACATTAGAAGTAAATGCATACATTCTAATATTATTCTCCTGAGCATATTTTTCTAAAGTTGCTATTTTTGACCATGCATCATTATAAGATTTAGTTACATTTTTAGAAAGCACCCAAATACTATAAGCTTCATCCATTAGTAATTCATCAGTCATTTCATCTCCGTCTTTATTAAAAGCGGCATAATTACTGATGGTTGCGGGTATTCCTTTTTCTAATACAATATTATCTTGTTCTCCGGTAAACTCCCAAGCTACATCCTCTTTAAATTTAGCATAATCACTCATGCCAACTCTTTTCACTTCTCCAGAACTTGTGTTTTTAAATTTAAAACCATAATCAAATTTGTCTGCAATTTCCACTCTTTGAGCATTGATGTCTTTTCCTACCGCATAAGGTCTAAAATCAACTATTGGTTTATCAAAATAAAAATTAGAAAAATTGAAATATAAACACCCTAAACCAACAATTCCTAATAAAATCATTCCTTTAGAATCTATAAAAACTTCCTTTATCTTCTTTCTTCCTAAAAAGATAATTAATAATAAAGTTAGTAAAATCAAATCTTTTATAAAAGATTCCATTGGCGTTTGTTTAATAAAATCTCCAAAACAGCCACAATCTGTTACTTTACCAGTTACGGTGGTGTAGCCCGTTAAGAAAGTGAAAAATACATTCATTAATATAAGTAGCCACAGTGTCAATTTTTTCCTCCAACCTAATATAAGTGCTAATCCTAACAAGAATTCCATGACAATCATAATCACAGAAAAGGTTAGACTAAAAGGTTCCATAAAAAGAAGATGAAGTTCTTCAAAATACTCTCCCATTTTTATAGCGGTACCAGTTGGGTCTATTGCTTTTACTATTGCAGAAAATAAGAATAAGGCGCCAAAAGTATTTTTTATAATATTTACCACACCAAATCCATGCTGTTTAAATTGATTTATTAAAGCAGTAATTATTATTCCTGCAATAAGGGATCCGCCAAATATTTTTATTATGTCTTCCATATTTTTCTTTTATTTTTTACAAATTTAAAAATGATTTCAATTCATTTTTAAATTTAACAAGTTTTTAACTTATTAGTGATTCTTTATTCATTCGACTCTTCATCAATTTTTATTAATGCAAATACGGAATAGTTTAAAATGTCACTATAATGAGAATCTATACCCTCAGAAATTAGAGTTTCTCCTTGATTGTCTTCTATTTGTTTAACTCTATTCAATTTCATTAATATTAAATCAGTAAATGAATTAATACGCATATCTCTCCAAGCTTCTCCGTAATCATGATTTTTATTCATCATTAATGCTTTCGTTTGCTTTACATATTTATCATACAAACTTAAAGTATATTCCACATCTAATTCTCTAGGTTCTTCGTTTTGCAACTCAATTTGAATCATTGCAATTAAACTATAATTTACTAAAGCTATAAATTCAGGCTCTATACCTTCATCTATCATTTGCACATCATTTTCTTCTATATTCCGAATTCTATTCGCTTTAATAAAAAGTTGATCTGTTAGAGATTTTAAACGCATGACACGCCAAGAAGTTCCGTAATCTTTAACTTTTAAAGCGAAAATAATGCGACATTTATCAATTGCTTTATCGTATTGTTCTGATGTTTTACTCAATTTTCTTTGATTTTAGTTCGTAAAAATACGCAATTTTAAAAAAAATAATCCAGAATTGGATTGTATTTTGCAAGCCATCGTGTTTTAATAATAAAAAACAGTGTAAATTTGTAAAAATAAATTCTATTCAAAAAATAGAGCATTTTAATATTGATAAGCTTTAAAGAGCAAACAAACTAAGCAAATTTAACTAAAAACTTTTTTAGTTAAATAGGTATTTTTCACATTTCTTATGACAAAAAAGTATACAATAACTTGTAGCGGAAATATAGTTGATTTGGAAATCCCTAAAGTCATGGGTATTTTAAATCTTACGCCAGATTCCTTTTATGATGGAGGTAAAAACAACAAAATTCATACGTCTTTAAATCAAACAGAAAAAATGCTTTCTGAAGGCGCTGACTTTATTGATATTGGTGGAATGAGTTCTAGGCCAGGGTCAGAAATTATACATTTAGAAGAGGAAAGAAAAAGAATAATACCAACTCTTGAAGCTATTTTAAAAGAATTTCCAAATACTTTAATCTCAATAGATACTTTTCGTTCAGAACTTGCAAGCGAAACTATTCAAACTGGTGCTTGTATGATTAATGATATATCTGGTGGAGATCAAGATTCAAACATGTATGAAACTGTTGCAAGCCTGGGTTGTCCCTATATCTTAATGCATATGAGAGGCACTGCTGAAACGATGCAATCTAAAACAGATTATGATAATGTAACTATTGATGTTATTCAAGAATTATCTATTAAAATTGGAAAATTAAAAAGTCTACATGTTCATGATATAATTATTGACCCAGGGTTTGGTTTCAGTAAAACAATTTCTCAGAATTATCAGTTATTGAATGAGTTAAATATAATGAGTCAAATCATTGACTTACCAATTATTGCTGGTATTTCTAGAAAAAGTATGATATGTAAACTATTGGATATCAATGCAAAAGAGTCATTGAATGGAACTTCTGCTTTAAACCTACAAGCATTACAAAATGGTAGTAAAATATTAAGAGTTCATGATGTGAAAGAAGCTAAAGAAATTGTCCAGTTATTTCTAGCATTAAACAATAAATAATTATTTAGACTATCTTTACATATATATGTTTGAATTACTTGCTATACACATTGGGTTTTTAGAACTTAGGATTTTAGACATCATAGATATTCTATTGGTTGCATTACTATTGTTTCAAATGTTCAGGCTATTAAAAGGAAGTATCGCTTTTAACATTTTCATAGGTGTTGCTTTTTTATATTTAGCATGGTACTTTGTTAAAGTATTAGACATGAAAATGCTATCTAGGATTCTTGGTCAATTTATAGAACTAGGTGTATTAGCGTTTGTAATTCTGTTTCAACCAGAAATTAGAAGATTTTTATTAATGCTTGGAAAAGGGAGAACAATCGCCAAATCAAATATTTTAAAGAATGTATTCCAACAAAAAGAACAAGATTGTTCCGTAGATGTTGATAGTATCTCTTTAGCAATGAAGAACCTTGCAAACACAAAGTCTGGTGCTTTAATAGTAATATCTGGAAGTTCTCAATTACCATTTATTTGCGCTACGGGAGTATCTCTAAATGCCGATATTAGTGCAAAATTGATAGAGAGTATTTTTGAGAAAAAATCACCTATTCACGATGGTGCAGTGATCATTTCTAGCAATAAAATATTAGCTGCAGGTTGTACTTTAACACTTTCGGAAAGTCAAAACTTACCTAAAAGAGTTGGAACAAGACATAGGGCAGCAGTGGGTGTTTCAGAGCATAGTGATGCTATGGCGTTTATTGTTTCAGAAGAAACTGGTAAAATATCAGTGACAGAAAATGGGAATCTAGAATTAGACATTACCTTAAGTCAATTAAAAAGAAGACTTAATAAAGCTTTTACTATTGTTCAGTAGTATTAGCGTTTTGTTTGTTGAACATCTCCATCAATTGCTCAGGTGTTTTATCTATATTATCCAAAGAAAACTGAGCATCTTTAGCAAATTCTTTTGTAGGAAATTCATCTAAATACTTTTGATAATATACTTTTGCTTTTTCTTTATTGCCCATATTGTTTTCATGTAAAAAAGCCATCATAAATAAAGCATCTGAACTATTTTCAGAACCTTTAAAGTTTTGATATAAGTTATTGTAAACTTCTATTGCTTCTTTATTATTGCCTAAGGCACCTAAATACTTAGCCTTTAATTCTAAGTGCCTTGGCGTATTTTCATTTTTTGGATTGTTCTTAGCAAAAACATCAATATTTTCTATTAGTTCAGAAACTTTTATTTTATCTATGGTATTACTTTTTTTCAAATCGCTAATAATTGATTGAATAGATTTTTCAGTAATTTCTTTCACTTCAGTGCCTCCTTCTTGTGAAGAAGAATTACAAGAGATAGTAAATAAAATGATTGGCAACAATAATATAAGTATATTTTTCATTTTTTGTATTTTGATTATCGCAAAACTAATACTAAAATTTTAAAATTCAGGCTATAAAATCTCAATTATTTGTAATTTTCAATAGCTTTACACCTCAAAACAAAGTATTATGGCAGAATTACTAGCAAGTAAAGGTAGATTAGAAACATTTAAAGTTTTTCAGAAAACGGTGGTCAGTTTTAAATTTAGACTTTATTTATTGGTAAAACTCCCTTCTGCTTTCTTTTCAGGTGTAAAAGTAAGATCATTAAACAATGAAGTTTGTTTTATAACAGTTCCTTATAGATGGTTTTCTCAAAATCCTTTTAAATCAACTTATTTTGCTTGTCAAGCAATGGCAGCAGAACTATCTACTGGTTTGCCAGCAATAATGGCTATAAATAATAGAAAACCAAGAGTTTCTATGCTAGTTGTAAATATGGATGCTGAATTTGTAAAAAAAGCAATTGGTTTTACTATATTTGAATGTCAAGATGTTGCTAAAATTCTAAATGCGGTAGAGCATGCAGTACAAACAGGCGAAGGGCAAACAGTTAAAGCTTTAGTAATCGGTAAAGATGTGGAAGGAAATGTAATTTCTAACTTCAACTTTACATGGTCTTTTAAATCCAAAAGTAAGTAACACTATAACCCGAATACATTGAATGTTTTATTTATAAAAAACATTAATTTTATAGAGTTTGGAATTCAACTTTGAAACAACCCCAGCTTATTCTTTTAATAAAATAGTATTGAGAGAAATTAATTTATTTTTATTTCAGGAAAAACTTTTTTAGTAAAAAAAACTGCTGTACATTTGCATCATATATCGCGGGGTGGTAGCAGTTGGTAGCTCGTCGGGCTCATAACCCGAAGGTCGCAGGTTCGAGTCCTGCCCCCGCTACTAGTAAAGCCGAAACACTGTGTTTCGGCTTTTTTTATCTTTATACTATGGAAAAAGAATTTAAAGCAGGATTTGTAAATATTATTGGATTACCTAATGTAGGCAAATCAACATTAATGAATGTACTTATCGGAGAAAAGCTTTCTATTATAACAAGAAAAGCGCAAACAACTCGTCATAGAATATTAGGAATAATAAATGATAAAGAATCTCAAATAATATTTTCAGATACACCAGGTTTTATTGAAAACCCAGCATACAAAATGCAGGAATCAATGAATGAATTTGTCCATTCAGCGTTGAAGGATGCAGACATTTACCTTTTTATAGTAGAGTTAGGAACAGCTTTAGAAAAGCAAGTTACACTTTATGAGAAATTGCAGAAGACTGATAAACCAGTTTTACTTTTAGTCAATAAAGTAGATTTAGCAAGAGATGAAATACAGACTAAAAATTATATTACTAGATGGCAAAAAGTTTTGCCTAATGCAGAAACATTTATTATTTCAGCTTTAAATAAGTTTAATGTAGATTCTGTAGTTCATAGAATTAAACAATTAATACCTACTCATCCGGCATATTACGACAAAGAAGCTTTTACAGATAAGACCGAAAGATTTTTTGTATCAGAAATAGTAAGAGAGAAAATTCTTTTATTATTTAAGCAAGAAATTCCTTATTCATGTGAAGTAGATGTTGAATCATTTAAAGATGAAAAAAAGATAGTTAAAATATCAGCTGTAATTTATACTGAAAGAGCTACACAAAAATCTATTATAATAGGTAAAGGTGGCGAATCTATAAAGAAACTAGGAACTTTAGCTAGAAAGGATATTGAAAAATTCCTTGATAAAAAAGTGTTTTTGGAGCTTTTTGTAAAAGTGAAAGAAAAATGGAGAAATAACGATAGTGCTTTAAAGAATTTTGGATACTAATAGCCTTTCTTCTTTAGATCATCATAAATATATTCTTAATACTAATATTGAGAATTAAATAAATTTTATAACTGAGTTTACTATTTTCAAATAAATTGAAGAAAGCGTAAATCACATAAATTAAGACATATGGAAACAATTGCAATTGTAGGAAGACCAAACGTTGGAAAATCTACCCTTTTTAATAGGTTGACAGGAGAAAGAAAATCTATCGTAGATGATCAAAGTGGTGTAACTAGAGATAGATTATATGGGCTTGTAAATTGGGGTGGAATTGACTTCAATATAATAGATACCGGTGGATGGGTTCCAGATTCAGAAGATATTTTTGAAGCAGCAATTAGAGAACAAGTAAAGATTGCTATGGAAGAGGCTTCTATCCTATTGTTTGTTGTAGATGTAACAACGGGTATTACGCATATAGATGACGTAGTTGCTACAATTTTAAGAAAATCAAATAAGAAAGTTTTTATTGTAGTAAACAAAGTTGACAATGGTCAAAGGTTAATTGATGCTACAGAATTTTATAGTTTGGGATTTGAAGATTTATATTCTCTTTCTTCTATTAATGGTAGTGGTACAGGTGAGTTATTGGATGCTATCATAGAAGATATGCATCCCGAAGAAGATAATGTTGAACCTTCTGAAATTCCAAGAATTGTTGTTTTAGGACAACCAAATGCTGGAAAATCTTCCTTAATTAATGCTTTTTTAGGAGAAGAAAGAAATGTAGTTACCGATATTGCAGGAACAACAAGAGATACTATTGATACACATTTTAATAAATTTGGAAAAGATTTAACGATTATAGATACTGCTGGTTTAAGAAAAAAGACTAAAGTTCATGAGAATTTAGAATTCTATTCTGTAATTAGAGCTGTTAGAACTTTAGACAAAGCAGATGTTTGTATTTTAATGATAGATGCAACTAAAGGAATTACTTCTCAGGATATTAATATTTTTGCCTTAGCTGCAAGAAAAAGAGTTGGTGTTGTAGTTGTTGTAAATAAATGGGATTTAGTTTTAAACAAAGAAACAAATACTGCTAAAGAATATGAAGAAGAGTTAAAAAGAAGAATGCAACCTTTTGATGATGTGCCTATTATCTTCAGTTCTGTTTTAGAGAAAAAGAGATTGATGAAAATTTTGGATATTGCTTTAGAAGTTAATGATAAAAGAAATCTAAAAATAACTACTTCAAAATTGAATGACTTTTTACAAGAGTCAATGAGAAAATATGGCCCACCGATGGTGAAAGGAAAAAAAGTAAGTATAAAATATGTTACTCAATTAAAAACGAGAACACCCGCTTTTGTCTTTTTCTGTAATCACCCAAAGTATATTAGACCTGCATATAAAAACTATATGGAAAACAGGTTACGTACAGAGTGGGATTTCACTGGCGTACCATTGAGTATCTATTATAGAGAAAAATAAAAAACATTCTTAAAAAGATAAAAATAATAAGATTGTTTTATCTTTGTAATCCTAACAATTAGGCTCCGTAGCATAACTGGATACTGCACAACATTACGGCTGTTGAGATTACAGGTTCGAATCCTGTCGGAGTCACTAAAAATCCCTTTAAGAATTTCTTAAAGGGATTTTTAGATGGTATTGTTTTGCTATCAATATTTATAAATTAAATCTTTGTAATTCAGCTTTCAACAAATACATATCTTTCTCCAAAGAGATCAAGGTCATTTTACTTTCATATAGAAAATTCATTTCATTAAAATAATCAATTGTACTGATCTGTCCTAATTCTAAGGCTTTATTTAATAAACGCTCACTATCTATTGTTGCTAGTGTTCTTTGATATTCCGAAACAGTATTCGTCAATTGTAAATATCTATCGTATTTACTCTGTAATTCCACTTTATGCATAGAATGATAATGATCTAATTCTAATTCATTTTGAAATTCTGCAGCCTTAATTTGATTTAACTTATTCTTTTGTTCCCACAAAGGTATTGCCATTTGTATATGTGCGCCATTAAATTCTTGCGATAAAAAAGTTTGATACCTATAACCCAATTCTATCTTAGGTAATTTCAAAGATTTCGTCATGGATTTCTTAGCAGCATTAATATTAGATTGTAGTTCTAGGACTTTTAAATCATAATCTTTAATTTCTGCTTTTTCTAAAACTTCTTCAAAAGTGCCAACTTCAGAAAGTATATCATATTCTAAAGCTGTTAAATCAATAGGTTCTCCCCCATTTTTTTCTTTTATTTGAAGTTTTACTTTCCAAAGTATTCTATCTATCTCTTTTGTTTTACTTCCAATATGCAATAATTCTATTTTGACTTTATTTAAATCTAGTATACTCACATAGCCAACTTCTAAGCCTTTCTCATATTGCTTAAAGAGATGCTTTGTCATTATAAATCGTTGATTTACTAAATCTTGTTTTTTACACCAATAAATATATTCTAAACACAAATTTTTAGTTTGCAACAAGATTTCTTGTCTTTCTGCTAAAAACAAAGTATCTAATTGGATAGATTGTGCGTTTGCATAAGATTTTTTCTTTCCTAAAATGACTGAAAAATTTAGTTCTTGCGCAATTAATAAATCATGCTGAACACCTGAATTTTGATTCCCTATTAATAAATCATATTCTACTGTAGGATTCGGAAGTGTTTTATCAGTTTTGAATCCTGCTTGTGTTGCTTTAAATTCATAACTTTTTGCTTTCAATAGTTTGTTATTACTTTCTATAATTTTCAATACATTTTCAATAGCGTTTTGCGTAAATATTGGCGTAATGGAAAGCGATAAAAAACAAATTAATATTTTTATATTATTTTTCATTTTCTTCTTTTTTATTCATTTGATAATAAACGATTGGAATAATAAATACATTCAAAATGGTAGCTGTTAATAGACCACCAAGTATTACTATAGCCATAGGACTTTGTATTTCGTTACCTGGTAAATCTCCAGACATGGCCAATGGTATTAAAGCTAGAGCAGTTGTTAAAGCTGTCATCACTATTGGATTTAACCTATCTACAGACCCTTTTACGATTCTTTCGTACAAGTTTTCGCCTTTTGTTTTTAATTGCTCATATCTAGAAATTAGTAATATTCCATTACGTGTTGCAATTCCAAATAAGGTTATAAAACCAATTATGGAAGGAATACTAATTACATTTCCCGTCAACCAAATACTAAAAACACCACCAATTAATGCAAGCGGTAAGTTTAATAAGATAATACTCGCTAATTTTAAATTTTTAAATTCTTGATACAAGAGTAAAAAGATAATAAAAATAGAAACTAATGAAGTAATCATTAATGTTTTAGATGCTTTTTCTTCACTTTCAAATTGACCACCATATTCTAGTCTATAATTTTCTGGTAAAGTAATTTTATCTTCAATAGTTAATTTAATTTCGTTAACTACCGATCTTAAATCTCTTCCTGCCGCATTAGCAGAAATCACTAATTTTCTTTGAACCTTTTCTCTGTTTACTGTATTTGGTCCAGAAGTAGAAACAATATCTGAAACATACGACAAAGGAATTTTCTTTCCATCGTAAGTGTCTATCAATACATTTTTAATAGCTTCTATACTTGTTCTATATTCTTCTTTAAAACGCAGTACTAAATCGACATTTCTATCTTTTTCATAAACCTGACCTACCGTCTCCCCTGCAAAAGCAACATCTACAAATTCTGTGAACTGTCCAATTGTTAAACCATACTTTTTCAGCATTTCTCTATTGGCTTTTATCTGAATTTGTGGTATTTCTACCTGTTGTTCTACACTTAAATCTACTAAGCCATAAATACCTTCAATTTCTGATTCTATTTTCTTAGCAGTTTTGTACATTTCATTTAGATCTGTACCGAAAAGTTTTAAAGCAATATTGGCTCTAGTTCCTGAAAGCATATGGTCTATTCTATGACCAATTGGTTGCCCAATCGTTATATTAGCTCCCGAAACATGAGAAAGTTTATCTCTTACTTCTAGCATAAATTCTTCTCTAGAGCGTTCTTTTAAATCAAAAGGAACATCAACTTCTGAAGTATTTACTCCTTGTGTATGTTCTGCTAATTCAGCTCTACCTGTTCTTCTGGCAGTTAATGCTATTTCTGGAATTTCTAATAATAGTTTTTCTACGCGAGTTCCAATTTTTTCACTTTCAACTAAGGAAGTTCCTGGTAATGTAGAAACTTCAATAACTAAAGAACCTTCATTAAATTCTGGTAAAAAGCTTCTACCAAAATTTGTCAATCCGATAGTGGACAAAACAAATAATACAATCGCTAATAAAAGAACTATTTTTCTAACTGTAAATACTTTTTCTAAAGCAATTTTATACCATTTTGTTAAACTGTTTTCTACCCAACTTCCTGTAGATTTTTTAAGTAACATACTTTCATTAGTTAATAGCAAACTACATAAAACTGGAGTTAAAGTAACTGCAACGATCAAAGAAGCAAATAATGAAACGATAAACGAAACGCCTAAAGGTTGTAACATTTTACCTTCCATTCCACTTAAGAAAAACAAAGGAATAAAGGCAATTATGATAATTAAAGTAGCATTGAATATAGAACTTCTAATTTCTTTGGAAGCATCAAAAACAATCGTTAAAGTAGGCTTTTTTTTGTCTTTTGACAAGACAGCATTTTCTCTAAGACGCTTGTAAACATTTTCTACATCTATAACGGCATCATCAACTAAAGAGCCAATAGCAATAGCCATTCCACCTAAACTCATCGTATTTAATGAGAAACCTAAGTATTTTAATATCAATATAGAAACAATCAATGAAATAGGAATTGCTAATAAAGAAATTATGGTAGTTCTAAAGTTCATTAAGAAAAAGAACATGATAATTACAACAAAAATAGAACCTTCTAATAAAGCCTTCTTAATATTACTCAAAGAAGCTTCTATAAAGTCTGCTTGTCTAAAAACATGAGAATTTAATACGACATTTTCTGGTAAACTTTTCTTTATTTCAACTAAAGCATCATCTATTTTTTTTGTTAGAATAAGTGTGTTTGTATTGGGTTGCTTTGCAACAGTCAACATAACAGCAGGTAAAGTATTTTTTGAAGCATTTCCAATTTTTGGACTTGCACCACCAATTTCCACCGTTGCTACATCTCCAATTGTAATTGCATTTCCATTGCTAGTTTTAATTAATGTTTGTGCTATTTCAGAAATATTTTCTGTTCTGCCAATTGCACGTATAATATATTCATTGCCATGTTGATTCATAAAACCACCAGAAGCATTTAAATTACTTTCAGTACAAGCAGTTTTCAATTCATTTAGGGAAACATTAAAATATTGCATTTTCAATGGATCTGCTAATATTTGGTATTGTTTGTATTCGCCACCCATAGTAATAACTTGAGAAACGCCTCCTAAAGCTAATAACCTAGGTCTAATAACCCAATCAGAAATTGTTCTCAGTTTCATAGGTGAAAAGCTATCAGAACTCAAACTCATCATCATCATCTCTCCCATTATAGAAGATTGCGGAGCCATTATTGGATTCGAAATACCTTTGGGCATTTTATCTAAAACAATACTCAGTTTTTCATTGACCGTCTGTCTGGCTTTATATATATCGGTTCCCCAATCAAATTCTACCCAAACAATTGAAAAGCCAGCGCTGGAAGAAGAACGAACTCTTCTTACATTAGTCGCACCATTTACAGCTGTTTCTATATGAAAAGACACTAATTTTTCTACTTCTTCAGGAGCTAAGCCATGCGCTTCTGTAAGTATTACTACCGTTGGTGCTGTTAGATCTGGAAAAACATCTACTTCCATTTGAGAAGCAATATAGGTTCCGCCAAGAAGTAAAAATATAGACGATATAACAACCATTAGTCGATTGTTTAAAGCAATTTTTATTATATTATTCAACATATTTTTCCTTTTTAATGACTATGTGTTGGCATTTCACCAGACATAGAAGCTAATTTTAATTGAAAAGCTCCTTTTGAAACAACTCTTTCACCAATAGATAAACCAGTGAGAATTTGAACTTTTTCGCCATCAGACAAACCCAATTTTACAGGTTTTTTTTCAAATCCTTCTCCAGAAGTTTGAACGTATACGGAATATGAACCTTGCTCTTCTATTAAGGCTTCATTGGAAACTACTATCGCATTTTTAATCTTTTTTCCTTTCAAGAATACTTCTGCTAAACTACCAGGAATAATTTCTTTGGTATTGTTTACTTTAAAGAATATAGGTAATTGATAGGTTCCCTTACTTAAAGTCTTAGACCTAGAAAGTAATTCTTTGGCTTCATAAATAGTATGACCATATGACATTTTGAAATTGGCTGTTTGGACATCATTTAATTGATCAAAGCAGTTTTGTGGTAAAAGTGCTTTTAATGTCAAATTTTTGTTTTCTGAAATAATAGCCAAAGTTTGACCTATTTCAACATAATCGCCATTGTTTACCAATAAATCCTTGATAAAACCATTACTGCTTGAAAATACCTTTTTTGATGAAGAGAAATTATCTCCGCCTAAAGATTCAAATTTTGTTTTCGTAAGAAAGTATGCTGTTTTAAAATTTTGAAATTCAATTTCAGAAATGATTTTATCTTGAACCAATAAAACGGCTTTATCGTAATTAGTTTTGGCTTTGTCAAATTCAGATTTTATTAATTGATATTTTGTATTGAAATTCTTTTGTGTTAATCCAGAACTCACAATTTTAGCAATTCTATATCCGCTAAAAACTTTGTTTCCAACTAAGCTAGAATTACTCCACTGTATAATACCATTGGTTTTAGCAACAATAACTTGTTCATCACCTTGTGCTGGTATTATCTCTCCACTAGTTTTAATAATTTGATAAAAATCTTGTAAAATAACTTTTTCATTAGCAAATGCTAAATTCCAAGCTTGTTCTTTTAAAAATACGATTCCTGGCTCTTTAGGATATTCAACAGCATGTGCTGCTTCATCTGTATTGGTAAAGACTGCTACTTCTGTAATAATTATTTCATCAGTATAATCCTTTGCTTTCAATTTGAAGATTAAAGGAAACTTTCCTATTTTATTTGTGCTTAAATCTATCTTAAATATTCCTCTTGAATCAATTTTACTTTTAGTAACTGTTTGATCTGCAAAAGTGACTTCTAAACTAGCTTCTTTTATTGCTCTGAAATTAGTTCCCAATTGCGTAAAATGTGCAATTAATCTACTCTGCTTTCCTTTTACAAAAGGTTTAAACTCTACAAAAACTTCTGTCTTTTCAGTGTAAACAGTATAAGAAATTGGATCTAATTCTACATGACTATGTCCATGATTATCTATTTTTTCTACTGAGAGCTGACCATGTTTATCCCCTTCAGGGTGTTGATGCTGGCAACTATTTAAGAAGAGCATTAGTATGCTCAGACCTATTAGTATATTTTTCATTGAGTATGATTTTTTATCTAAAGAGAATCCTAAACTATAGTACATACACTGTATAAGTTTTAAAATATCTAGTAGATTATAATTAAGTCTTTTTTCAAGATATTAATTACTTTGTTTATTAATTTAGTTCGATTTTTAAATTACTAAACAGCTTGTGGAGGGCCTCTATGCGAAAAGGTATTTAATAGAAAATTATCTACGCTTATAAAATTGAGATAATCTGTTGATTTTGATATTAATTCTCTTTGTGAGCTAATATAAATTATTGTCTGAGTGTATAGAGTTTTAAAGGTTTTATTAATCTTTAAATTTTTATAGAATACATCTATGCAAGAAAATTCCACATAAAAATCTCCTTCAAATAAATGATTTAATAAATGAGAAAAATTAGCAGTTTCTTCTGTATGGCAAACGACTGCTTGATGATGGCTACAAGAAACTTTCTCTTCAAGTTCATGATGGTGCTCATGATGAGGAATCAGCTGATGCGTGTATATTAACGCAAATACGGCTAATAAAAAATAGGATATGTATGCTCTCTTTTTCAATACAATGACAAATCTATTAAAAATTGCGCTTACCTTGTATCTTTTTTTGATTTTTCAATCAACTTTGCAAACTATTTGCAAGAAGTGTGTAAGAAAACTATAAAACAACTTAACTATTATTCTAAGATAAAAAATAGCCTAGCGTTAGATAAATATTTTTTACTAGAATTATTTATAAAATTCTTTAAAAACATTGATAATCATACCATGATCTTCCGTTCCTGCCATTTCACGAATGCTATGCATAGATAACATTGGGTTTCCTATATCTATTGTAGGAATTCCTAATTTAGAAGCTGTCATCGGTCCTATTGTAGAACCACAACCCATATCGTTGCTGATATTGAAATACTGATAAGCCGTATTCGCTGCATTACACCATTGTTTAAATTTAGCTATAGATAATCCGTCAGAAGCATATCTTACATTAGCATTACTCTTTATAACTGGTCCTTTGTTTAATCTTGGCTTATGGTTGATATCGTGTACTTGTGTATATCCAGGATGAATAGCATGAGCCATATCTGCAGATATAAAATAAGATTTTGAAATCGTTTGATAAAATTCATCTTCTGTTTTCCCTAAAGATGAGTTGATTCTTTTCAAGACAGCTTCTTGAAAGTTAGAACCAGCACCATTTTGTGAACTAGAACCTACTTCTTCATTATGAAAATAACTAGCCATTAAAACATCATTCTCTGCATTTTCGGCTTCTGCAATAGCTTCTAAAGAAGCATGAACACTAGCTAAATTATCTAATCTCGGTGCGTAAATGAATTCATTTTTCATACCACCTAGTGAACTAGGCTCTGTATCATACATGTACAAATCCCAACTTAATATTGTTTCTGTTGTTTTTATTTGTTTTTGTAATTCTTTTTCAAAATCTACCATCTCTCCTAATCCCATAAACGGAAACATTTGTGTTTGAGGGTTAGGCTTAAAGCCTTCTTGATTAACGCCTCTATCCATATGAATAGCTAATCTAGGAATTCTTAATTTTTGTGGTAATTTTACTAAATGACTTGTTAATTCACCTTTCGTATTTTCAGTATAAACTCTTCCACCTAAATTCAAATCTTTATCGAACCAAGAAGTTAATAATACACCACCATAAATTTCAATATTTAATAATTGATAACCTTCTTTTGTAGAAGTAGGATTAGATTTCACTTTTAAACAAGGAGAATCTGTATGTGCACCAATTATCTTATAAGTAGTATCATTAGAAATTTTCTTAGGAGTTGTAAATAAAATAATAGACGCATCAGCTCTTTTTACATAATATTTTTTATTTTCTTCAATTTTCCAATCCTGGTCTTCATTTAATGCTGAAAAACCTTTTTCCTTTAATTGATTTTCAACGGTTTCAACGGTATGAAAAGCGGTTGGACACTGATCTATAAATTTTATTAATCTTTCTGCTCTATTATTCATTTTAAAATATTTTGTTACTGCGAAGGTAAAGTTTTAAATAAAACTTTTTTGAATTAGAACAAAAAAATAAATAGTTTTGATGATTGTAATATGAAACAAACTAACAAAGCCCTTCTATACATGCATATTGCAACTTTTCTATTTGGAATGACGGCAATTATTGGTAAACTAATTTCGCTAAATGAGTTTAATATGGTATGGCACAGGATGCTTATTACCTCTTTTGTATTTTTATTAATACCTGCTTTTTGGAAGAATATTCATAAAATTCCGAAAAAGATATTAGGTATTTTCTTTTTGAATGGGGTGATAGTCGCTATACATTGGGTTACTTTTTATGGAAGTATTAAGGTGAACAATAATGCTTCTTTAACTTTAGCTTGCTTTGGTTCCGTAAGTGCTATGGCGGCTGTTCTAGAGCCTCTAATTTTAAAACAAAAATTTAAGAAATCTGAATTAATCTTAGGTCTTATTGTATTGATTGGTTTAGCTTTTATTGCATTTGCTGATTCAAATAGTTCATTTTCTTTAGGTTCAAAATATTTCCAAGCAATTGTTCTAGCTTTAATTTCCTCTTTCTTTGCTGTTGTATTTACTATTATCAATAAAAAATACATTCAAGAATACAACCCAATGGTTGTTACATGGGCTCAAATGACTGGTGGTTTTTTATTTTTGACTTTAATGATTCCTTTGGTTTTACATAATAGCATTCCGTTTCAATCAATTCCTTCTGCTATAGATGGACTTTGGCTAGTGATTTTAGCAGTAGCCTGCACAAATATTGCTTTTTCGTTAGAAATGGAGTCTTTGAAGAATATGTCAGCTTTTACTTCTAGTATTATCTTAAACCTTGAACCTGTATATGGTATTTTTGTTGCTATTTTTTTATTTAAGGAAAATGAACTACTTAACGAATGGTTTTATGTTGGTACTTTAATTGTAATTATTTCTGTTTTTGCACATGCTTATTTTAATAGAAAACAACAAAGGCTCATTAAGTAAATCTTTTACCCATCCCTTGCAAAATAGGCTTTCCATATTCACAGCTCTTATCTTCTCATGTAAGTCTGACCAATTATTACATCTAACTAAATAGTTACACACATTTTGTAAAAACTTCTCAATTAATTAATACTAGGTTCTATATTTTAATATATATTTGCATTCCAATAAAA
>CAWVRT010000046.1:0-17247 GCA_963932515.1 uncultured Chitinophagales bacterium | reverse complement strand
TAACAAAGCCTAAGTTACATGTATCTATGACTTATGATTTCTAAAATTCTTCCAACAAAATTTCGGAGAATATTACATCAGATCCAATCTAGCCCATTTATTTTACCAAAGTATCAGATTTAATGGATTTTTTGGCTTTAATGTTTTATACAAATATTTTTCGGCTCTGTAAAAAACTTTAAAGCTTCAAAACCACCTTCTCTACCAACGCCTGAATTTTTTACACCACCAAAAGGTGTTCTTAGATCTCTCAATAACCAAGTGTTTATCCAAACAATTCCTGCTTCAATTTCGTCTGCTACTCTATGTGCTTTATCTATATCTTGTGTAAAGATTGTTGCAGATAAACCATAATCTACTGAATTTGCCATTTTTAAGACTTCTTCTTCTGTTTTAAAAGGTGTAATAGTAACAATTGGACCAAAAATTTCTTCTTGATTTGTTCTACAAGTATATTCTAAACCTTCTATAACTGTTGGTCTCATAAAATAACCGTCTTTACATCTACCAGGCACAGAAACTTTAGCCCCTCCAGATATAACTTTTCCCCCTTCAGATTTGGCAATATCTACATAAGACAATACTTTTTCGTAATGATCTTTTGAAACTAACGCACCTAAATTAGTATCATTATCGTTCGGGTCGCCAACTTTTAAATTATCAACTGCAGATAGGTATTCTTCTTTAAAAACATCATAAATACCTTCTTGCACAAATATTCTAGAACCACAAAGACAAATCTGCCCTTGGTTAGAAAAACTAGATTTCAAAGAAACTTCTACTGCTTTGTCTAAATCTGCATCATCAAAAATGATATTCGGATTTTTTCCCCCTAATTCTAAACTCAATTTTTTAAACATTGGTGCAGCTACTTTAGCAATAGCTTTACCTGTATTAGTGCCTCCTGTAAAAGAAATTGCTTTTATTGCTGGATGTGAAACGATAGCAGAACCAGCACTATGACCTAAACCGTGCACAATATTTAACACTCCTTTTGGTAAACCTGCTTCTATACAGATTTCTGATAGTAAATAAGCCGTCATTGGCGTTACTTCACTCGGTTTTGCCACTACACAGTTTCCAGCGGCTAGCGCGGGCGCTATTTTCCATGTAAAAAGATATAAAGGTAAATTCCAAGGAGAAATACACCCAACAACTCCTATTGGCTTTCTAGTTGTAAAATTTATGGCCTTTATTTCTTCCATATAATGCGATTCCGAAGAAAAATGCTCTATAGCTGTCGCAAAAAAATGAAAATTTGATGCTGCTCTAGGAATATCTACCATTTTAGCCAACCATACCGGTTTCCCGTTATCAATAGATTCTGCCAAAGCCAATTTATCTAAGTTCTTTTCTATAAGGTTTGAAATTTTCAATAAAACCTGCGATCGTTTTGCAATACCACAAGAAGACCATGATTTATAAGCTGCTTTTGCTGCTTGTACGGCCAATTCTATATCTTCTTCATCTGAGTTTGGAATTTGCGAATACACTTTCCCTGTTGCAGGCTCATAGTTATCTATATAACTATTTGCTGATGGAGCAACTAAAGCTCCGTTGATATAGTTTTGAATCTTTTGCATAGGAAGTCTATTTTTTTGTAAATTTAATAAAAAACCAGTCTTTTAAAAAGTATTTGATGTCAATTTTAGTTCCTTAGATCTTCTCCCCAATGCAATTTTTCTTTAATAGCATTTAAAAAATTCATATCGTTTAATCTAACTAAACTTGCTTGAAATGGTGCTTTTTTAACAGCAATTTCATACGTATTATCTATTGATTCTACTCTAGCATCTAATGTGGTTAAGAATTTTTTTGTACGACCTTCTATTTGAAAAGTAAGGACTACATCATCTGAAACTACTAGCGGTCTTACATTTAAATTGTGCGGTGCTACAGGAGTAATAATAAAATTATCATTATTTGGATAGATTATTGGTCCACCACAGCTCAAAGAATACCCAGTAGAACCTGTAGCAGTAGAAATGATTAATCCATCAGCCCAATAAGAGTTTAAATGTTGCCCGTTCAAATAAGTATGAACCGTTATCATAGAAGAAGTATCGCTTCTTTGTATCGTAAATTCATTTAAAGCAAAAGGAGAATCTGTAAACAATGGGCGGTTTGCTTCTACTAAAAGCATATTTCTTTTGTCTATTACGTACGTTCCGTTTACTAAAGCGTCTACGACTTCAGTAATTTTATTGATCGGAATACTTGCTAAAAAGCCTAATCTTCCCATATTTATACCTACAATAGGTATTTCATACTCACCAACCCAACTTATGGTATCTAGAATGGTACCGTCTCCACCTAAACTAAAAACAAACTCTATATCTTTTTGAAATTCTTCTCTAGTTTTAAAAGTTGTTGCTTCAATATCTAAGTCAAACAAATTTTTTATATGCCTATAAAATGGTTCATAAATAACAAACTGAATGTTATTTTCTTTTAATAGTTGAAACAAAAGAACTACGCCTTCTTTTACTACTGGTTTTAATTTTCTTCCATATATAGCTACTACCATAATACAAAGGTAAGTTTAATTATCTAAATGGGTACACTAAGGAATGAAAACAATAAGCTATTGAATTAGAACAATCTACAGAAATAGGGGCTTTCCAAAAAGTATCTTAAATATTGATAAAATGCATCAAAGCATCATACCTTTCTTTTAATTGATCTATTTGTTCTGCTTGATGAAAGACATGTTTAATTACATAATTATATCTTTCAAAACTTGCTATAATATAAGTAAGATCCAGCGTATTTACTTTAATGGTAACATTTATTTTGTCGATATTGTCTTTCAAGTGAGCCGTAGCAACACTTAAAACAATACTTTTATTAGATTCTATTATTCTAGTAATTTCTGCTAATGAGTATTGTACTATATCAATTTCCAATACAAAAATACCGCCAGTTTCTTTAGCAAAGCTAAATTGATCTAATTGTTCTAAAAGGCTTTTAGGAGAAATTAATCCTAAATAATCTTCATTCTTATCAATAACTGGTAAAACAGAAGATTTGGTATCATAACCAAGTTTCATGACATCAAAAATGTGCAAGTTTTCTTGCGCTGCAAGCTTTATTAAAGGAAAACCTAATTCTTTTATCAATAAATCGGCATCAACTTCTAGTAGCTGCTCTTCTGATATAATTCCAACTAATTTATTTTCTTCAACCACAGGTAAATGAAAGACCTTAAACTCTTCCATTAAGTCTAATACAAAGTAGGCCTTATCTGTAAGCTTTACAAAGGGAATACTTTCTTCTATGGCATCTCTAGCAATCATAAATTATTGTTGTTTATATAAAGATGACAAAAATACTTCTAAAACGGTATTGAACTCGGAAGATTTTTCCATCATCGCAGCGTGTCCGCACTCGTTTATCAGTGTCAATTCGGCATTTGGTAATAACTTTTCAAACTCTTCAGCCACAAATGGTGGTGTAATAGTATCATTTTTTCCCCAAATTAATTTCACGGGCATTGTCAATTTAAACAAATCAGCTCTCAAATTATGCCTGACAGCAGATTTTGCCATGGTAATTACTCTAATTGCTTTTTGTCTATTATTTACTGTTTCAAAAACCTCATCTACCAATTCATCCGTAGCAAATTTAGGATCATAAAAAGTAAAGGCTGTTTTCTTTTTTATATAATCCCTATTTTCTTTATTTGGATACCCATCTCCTAAAGAATTTTCAAATAACCCTGAACTACCTGTTAAGATTAAAGAATTTACTTTATCCAAATTATCTAATGCATATACTTGTGCTATATGACCACCGAGTGAATTTCCTAAAATATTTAAATTTGTTAAAGATTTATGTTCTATTAACTCTGAAATATATTTTACCATACCTGTAACTGTAGAATGTCTTAAAGGGAATTCATAAAGTGGTAAAAACGGAAAGATTACTTTATAGCTTTTACTGAAATAATCTATAACATCTGTAAAGTTGCTTAAAGCACCAAAAAGACCATGTAATAAAAAAAGAATTTCGCCTTCTCCTTTTTCAATATATTTAAAACCATTTTCCTCTTTCATCTTCTCTGAATATATAGTACAAACATACAACCTTAAAGCCGTTTAACCCTGTTTTTTTTGACATATCACCTCTTATTTTTAAAAAAATAGCAAACATATTAACAAGACTAATAAAAAAATGCAAAAATATAACTAATTGATTTTTAGCATTTTACGTTTTTATATTAATCTATTTAATTTCAAAAATGAAATTTATCAACACTTTAGAAGCGGCAAAGCCTTGCACGTTCAGCATTTGTAGTTATATTTGTTGAACAATTAAATTTTTTTTAAACTAAATTAAATATAAAAATTATGAACAAAGGACAATTAATTTCAAAAATGGCAGAAGATGCTTCTTTAACTAAGGCACAAGCTACAACAGCATTAGAATCTGTTATTGATGGTGTAACTGGAGCTTTAAAATCAGGAGACAAATTAACATTAGTAGGGTTTGGAACTTTTTCAATTTCTGCAAGAGCTGCAAGAAAAGGAAGAAATCCTCAAACTGGTGCTGAAATCAACATCGCTGCAAAAAACGTTGTTAAATTTAAATCTGGAAAAGAATTATCTAGTCAAGTTAACTAAGAAAAAAATTTAAAGATAAAATTGGAAAATCCTGCTTTTTTAAGCAGGATTTTTTTATTTTTGCAAACTCTTAATTAATAATATAAATATACAACCATGGGTAGAGGCGATAAAAGAACAAAAAAAGGAAAAATATTTGCAGGTTCATTTGGTAATTCAAGACCACAAAGAACTAAAGTAGAGATAGCGCCTAAAGCTAAAAAAGCTGTTAAGAAATAATAAAAATATTATTGTAAATTTAAGTAATTAGGATAAGCCTTTACGGCGCTAGCCTTTTTATAGTCCACGAATTGTTGTCTTGAATATAAATTATTCTGTCGTGTAAACGATGGGCTCTTCCTTGCCAAAATTCGAAATAATTAGGCTTTAAGATGTAACCACCCCAATTGTCTGGCTTATCTACAGATTTTAGTTTAGATAACTCAGCAAACTTATCCTCTAACACTTTTCTACTAGAAATAATTTCACTTTGCGCTGAAATTATAGATCCTATTTGACTGGTAAGTGGTCTATTCTTAAAATATGCTAAAGACATTTCTTCAGGAATTTTCTCTATTACACCTTCTATTCTGACTTGTCTTTCAAGTTTTTCCCAAAAAAACAAAATACTTGCTTGATTATTTACCTTTATATTTTGAGATTTTCTACTATCGTAGTTTGTAAAAAAAATAAAGCCTTCTTCTACTATTTGTTTTAATAGTAGAACTCTTGAGCTAGGCTTGGCATTTTCATCTACAGTGCTTAAAACAAAAGCGTTAGCTTCAAAAGTGCCATCTTCTAAAGCTTCTTTAAACCAAGTACTGAATTGAAAAAAAGGATTGGAATTTACTAACCCTTCATCTAATTCGAATTTAGTATAACTTTTTCGGAAATCGTGTAAATTTTCCATAAAAGGAGTTTAAGGTTCTACTATTACCTTTAATTGTTTTTCGTAAGATCTAGTGCCAGCTTCCATTCTAAAAATGATTCTAACAAAATCTCCTACGCCTTGTACGTAAGGTCTAAAAGGTCTTATTCCATAAGCATTAGCTGGTAGCTTAATTGTAGCAGCATACTGATGTTTATTATTTATTTCTGTAAATCCTGTGGAAAAAGATAAAGTGGTAATATCTTCAAAAGTTAAATTAGTTGTAATCCCTAACGTGTCTAAAAAATAACCAACCTTTAAAGAATCTATGATAGTATCTGTAATTAAAACAAGATCAATTAAAAGATCTTCTCCTGCTTTTCGTTCTATAGTTGTAGAATCTATATTTTCAAAAGAAATGGCTTCATTAGAATTAGGGAAAGTGGCTTCAGGTTTTTCACAAGAGAATATAAATAGTATAGTCAATACTAGTACTACTATTCCAAAAATTCTATTCTTTTTTATCATTCCCTTACTGTATAAATACAAAAACTAGTTAAATGTAAGCTTTTTTAGTTTTAACAAGCTTTTACTTAAACGAAAACGTTCAAGTAATTATTTCAAATCTTCTAAGTTCCTCTTTGTGAACCTCTTTTTTCTACTTTTTTTACGTTTTGAGATTTTGGTTTTGCTGTTTGCTTTAGTGCTTTTTTTGTAGTTGCTTTCTTCACAACTTTTTTTGTAGTTTTTTTTGCACCCTCTTTTTCTTCTTTAGTTTCTTCTTTTAAGAAACCAAACTCATTTAACATGTTATACCATTTGATAATTTTTTTGATATCGCTAGTATAAACTTTTTCTTGATCGTGATCGGGAACAACTTTTACAAAGAAAGCTCTCAATTCGTCTGCACTACTATTTGCTTTAATTAAAACCTTTTCGTCTTTTTTAAGAATTTTGAAAACCTCTACTAATTCAATAGCGTCATTTTCAGTATAGATAGTAATATTTTCTAAAGGTGTAAACATGTGTTGTCTAGAAGGATAAAAACTTTTTTTATTACTTCCTAATTCACTTGCGATTAAACCATTATCTCTATTTGTCTCTGTTTTGTACAAACCTGGCTTTCCACTTATTGCTAAAATCTCTCTTAAATTCATTTATATTATTTTGTTTCACAAATGTAATGAATTAGTTTATTTATTTCTAAGTCTTTTTGAAGGATTTTTATTTAATATTTTAAGAAATGAATTATACCAATTGCTTTTATAGCTTAGTATCTTTTTTTATTAGTTTTGTAAAAATTTATAATTGTGAAACTTAAACTAGTATCAAAGTACGAACCTAAAGGTGACCAGCCAAAAGCTATAAAAGAACTGGTGAAAGGAATAAACAATGGGGATAGAGCACAGACATTACTTGGTGTTACGGGTTCAGGCAAAACGTTTACCATGGCAAACGTGATAGAACAAACGCAGAAGCCTACCTTAATTCTTACGCACAATAAAACTTTAGTGGCACAACTTTATGGTGAATTTAAACAGTATTTTCCTGATAATGCTGTTGAATACTTTGTTTCTTACTATGATTACTACCAACCAGAGGCTTACATTCCCTCTTCTGGAACCTATATAGAAAAAGATCTTTCTATTAATGAGGAGATTGAAAAATTAAGACTTTCTGCTTCTTCTGCCCTTCTTTCTGGTAGGAAAGATGTAATAGTTGTAGCTTCTGTTTCGTGTATTTATGGTATGGGAAATCCAAAAGAATTTAAAGAAAGTATTATTAATTTAAAAGTTGGAGAAAATATAGATAGAGATGCTTTTTTATTGACTTTGGTAAAAGTGCTTTATAGTAGAACGGTTACTACTTTCGACAGAAGTACTTTTAGAGTAAATGGCGACACGGTAGATATTAATATTCCTTATGCTGATTGGGCTTATAGAATTATATTTTTTGGAGATGAAGTGGAAGAGATTGAAAGTTTTGACATTCAAACTGGCAACACTTTAGAGACTTTAGAAGATTTAGTACTTTATCCTGCTAATTTGTATTTAACACCACAAGATAGAATGCAAGATTTTTTGATTAATATTCAAGAAGATTTAGCAAAGCAAGTAAAATACTTTAATAGTGAAGGAAAACATTTAGAAGCTGCTAGAATTAAAGAACGAGTAGAATTTGATTTGGAAATGATTAAAGAATTAGGTTATTGCTCTGGTATTGAAAATTATTCTAGATATATAGACCAACGAAATCCGGGAGACAGACCTTTCTGCTTAATAGATTATTTTCCTGACGATTTTTTGATGATAATAGATGAGAGTCATGTTTCATTACCACAAGTTAAAGCAATGTATGGAGGTGATAGATCTAGAAAATCTAATTTGGTAGAGTTTGGGTTTAGATTACCTGCGGCAATGGATAATCGACCATTGAATTTTAATGAATTTGAAGATATTTTAAATCAAGTGGTATATGTCAGTGCAACGCCAGGCGATTATGAGCTGGAGCAAACAGAAGGTTTATTTGTAGAGCAAGTTATTAGACCCACTGGACTTTTAGACCCGCCAATTGAAGTTAGACCAACATTGAACCAAATAGATGATTTATTAGAGGAAATAGCTAAAAGGCGTGAATTGAAAGAGCGTGTTTTAGTAACTACTTTAACCAAAAGAATGGCAGAAGAATTAACTAAGTATTTTTATAAAGTTGGTGTGCGTGTTCGTTACATTCATTCTGGCGTAGACACTTTAGAACGCGTTGAAATAATTAGAGATTTGCGTTTAGGAAAATTTGATGTGTTAATTGGGGTAAATCTTTTAAGAGAAGGTTTGGATCTTCCGGAAGTTTCATTGGTAGCTATTTTGGATGCCGATAAAGAAGGATTTTTGAGAAATAGACGTTCTATGATACAGACTTCTGGTAGAGCAGCAAGAAATGTAAACGGAACAGTTATTATGTATGCAGACAAAGTAACGAACAGTATGCAGTTAACAATTGATGAGACCGAAAGACGTAGAGAGAAACAAATTGCACATAACATCAAAAATAACATTACGCCTAAAACGGTATTCAAATCTAGAGAAGAAATAATGAAGTCTGGTTCTATATTAGACTATGTTAAAGATAATACTTACCAAATGCCTGAAGACAGAGTAAGTATGGCTGCAGAAGGCAATGAAACCTATTATACTAAAGAAAGTTTACAGAAAACAATAGATGAAACTAAAAAAGTAATGATGAAGGCTTCTAGAACGCAAGACTTTTTGGAAGCTGCAAGATTAAGAGATGTAATGTTTACTTTGAAAGCTATTTATACAGAAAAGTTTGGTGATTTCTAAATACTTATTTTAGTTATTTAAAACTAAACTGAGATATAATAAACCCAAGATAAATAAATAACAAACTGACTATTATAGATAATGACATGTATAAGAACATAGTCATAAATTGATTATTTGAAATGAAACGATAGTTTTCTAAAGTAAAGGTGCTAAAAGTAGAGAAACCACCGCAAATACCAATGATTAAAAAATTAATCACTATTTTATTATCAAAATGTTTTGTAGCAAAATAAGACACAAATATTCCTAGTAAAAAACTAGCTAATATATTAGAAACTAAAGTGCCTAGAGGAAGGTTAAAAAGGCTATGTTTTTTAAAAAGGATAGTTGTAGCATATCTTAAAAGACTCCCAATTCCACCCCCAATAAATATTGCTAAATAATTCATTTTTCCAAAGCTTCTTTTTTGTCTTGACGAGTTTTACCGATATTGTAAATCCATTGCATTAAACCAAAAGCAGTCAAAAAATAGACAAATGCTAAAGTACTAATAAGCAATGTCCACTCAATTAAGTCCAGATATAAAACCGTAACAAATGGTATAGAAATTAATGCCAACGCCATCAAAACTAAGATAACTTGTTTTTCTGATAAACCAAAATAAGCTAAATGATGGGTAGTATGATCTCTACCCCCAACAAAAGGAGATCGTTTTTTCATGAGCCTTCTTATGGAAACAGTAAATGTATCTATAAGCGGCACTATAAATACTAGCATAGGAATTACAAATTGCTTAATTTGAAAAACACCCCCAAAACTATCGTTCTTTTTCCAAAAGAAAATAATACTAATAGCTGCTAAGAATACGCCTAAAAACTGACTCCCACTATCTCCCATATAAATTTTCGCTGGCGTCCAATTAAAGTATAAAAAACCTGTAAGAGATCCAAAAACACCAATTAAAAGCACTAAATAAATTTCATCTGAAGCACCACCAAACAATGCAAAAATAATAGCAGAAAGTAAGATAATCATAGATGATGTAGTAGTTATTCCATCCATATTGTCTAACATATTGATAGAGTTCATTAATCCTATTATCCAAAAAGTAGTAATGCCAAAATCAACTGCAGGGTTATTAGTAAGTGGGATATAGACATCCATTAGAATTAGAATGAAGGCACAAGTCAATTGTCCCATAAACTTTACTAAAGGGTTTGTATTGTAGGTGTCGTCTGCCAAGCCAATAATAAAACCTAAAGTAGATGCTGCCAAAATTCCAATTATTTGCTTTACAAAAATATGTTCAGAAACATTTAATAAGCTCAGCATAGAAATAGAAATCAGAAAAACAATAAAAAAAGAAAATCCTCCGATTGCTGGTTTTACTTCAGATTTCCATCTTTCCTGATTGTGATCTGTATTATTTTCACCCTTTAAGTTCTTAACAAATCTTAAGAACAACCAATTTATTAAAAAAGAAATCATTGTACTTACCAAAAAGTAAAACAGATAAATAGTAATATCTATAGTTAAATTCATACTTATTTTTTAAACACATTCATGATTTTAAAAGACCAAGTTTTTTCTATTTCGACATCATCAGAATAATATCCACTTCCATAGCCACTTCCATAGCCATAACCATACCCGTATCCATAGCCATAACCATACCCGTATCCATATTTATAAGTAGACCCAGAAGCTCCTCTTCCAAAATCATTTAAAACAACAGATAATTTACTAATCTTATTATCAAAAATTAATTTGTTTACGTTGTCTAAGAATTGACGGTTAGAATAATCTGCACGAACTACATAAATTGGATAATCTGCTTTTTTTAACAAAGACAAAGCATCTATTACTAAACCTATAGGAGGTGTGTCAATAAAGACATAGTCATATTCTTTTTGTAATTTTTGAATAAGCGTATTAGTCACTTTACCTGAAATTAACTCAGATGGATTAGGAGGTATAGGACCAGAAGGAATAAAATCTAAATTTGGGGTGCCAGAAGAAAAAATACATTCTTCTATCGTGCTTTTGCCAATAAGAATAGTACTAGTTCCTTTTTGATTCTCCACATTAAATATTTTTGCAAGTCTTGGTTTTCTTAAATCAAAATCAACGATAATAACTTTTTTATCTAACAAGCTAAAAATGGTTGCCAAATTTATTCCTATAAATGTTTTTCCTTCACCGGGCACTGTTGATGTAGTAACAACCAACTTCGAATCTTGATTATTTTGTTTATCTATAAATTCTAGATTAGACCTAATAGATCTAAAAGATTCTGTTATTGCAGATTTAGGATTGTCTATTACAACAATTTTAGAGGTCTCTAGAGATGCATTAAATTTAGGTATTACCCCTAAAACATTTGCGTTACAATTGTCTCCAACTTCCGCAATTGAAACTATTTCTGTATGTGTAAGATATCTTGCTACAATAAATAAAATCCCTAACAATAAACCTATCACCCCTCCAATGACTTTAATAAACATTCTTTTAGGCGCAATCGGAAACTTGGGGTTTGTAGCTTTTTGCAAATAAATATAATCAGAAAAAATACCTGCTTTTGCTATTAAGTAATCTGATTTTCTTTGTATTAAGTCATCTAAAAAAGCTTTACGAATTGAATTTTCATTCAGAATACGACTATATAGCAATTCTTTATCTGGATTATTGTAAAGGTCTATATAAAGTTTAATTTTTTCTTTAGAAATTCTTTCTAATTCATCAATATTTTTTTGATACACTAAATTTATTTGGTTGTAAAGGTTATACCTTAAATCACTCAATTCATTATTTATAATGATAATTTGAGGATGATCTCCTGTTACATCCAAAAGCTTCAATTCTTTATCTCTTTCTAATTCAGTAATTCTAGCAATTTTAGAAGTAAAGCCATCTATATTCCCATCTACCAACATGGGAGAAATTGATGCTAAATTATTATTACTGCCCAGATATTCCTTTAACCAATTTAACCCTTTATTAGAATATTTAAGATTTAAAAGGGCTTCTTCAAAAAGTTCAATTCTATCTAATAAAAGTTGGGTATTCAAAGTGGGATCTATAAATCCTGTTGAAATTTTTATTTGCTTTACACTATCTTGAAATTCTGTAAATTCTAAATCATACAAATCTATTTGCTCTGTTAAAAAAGAAATTGTACTATTTATGCTTTCAGTTTTTTTCTCTTTGTCATAGTCTATAAAAACAGAAGAAACTCTTTCTATAATATCTCTTGCTTTATTTTTATCTGTACTTTTATAAACAATTTTTAAAGTTTTAGAACCAGATAAAGATGGTTGAACAATTATCTTAGAAATAATTCCATTTATTAAAAAATTAATATTCCTCTGTTTAAAAAAGAAAGAAACATTTTCAAGATTATCAAAGCTTACATTTTCATTTAAATGTAAAGTCATTCCAAAATAATCATTTTCTATTTTTTGTCCAACTTTCCCTTTGTCGGTAATAGTTGTATTTTTAATTCGATAATTATATTCAAAATCTACCTCATTTAGGAAACTAATATATATTTTTGTTTCTTCAATCTCAGCATTAATTACTCTAAAATCAACATGATATGGATTTGTTAAGTAATTTTCAGACTCAATAAATCTTCCTTTTACAAAATATTCAGTACTAATATTTAAACTATCTAATACTCTTCTTATTAAAAATGGCGAACGCATTAAACCAATTTCTAGTTTCACCTCACTATCATCATCTTTTAACAAATGACTAACTCCTAATAATTGTGTTTGTTTGGATTGCTTAGGCATTAATACTGCGGAAGATTCATAAATGTCTGGTGTGTATCTTAAATACACCCAAGAAATTACTACTGTAGTTATTATAAAGATTAATACATAAATAAGAGATTTATTAATAAGGTAAATCAAGAGACCCAAATTCATCTCTTCAAATACATTTTTAACTTTCTTTCTTTCGCCTAAATTTGTTTCTTCGTCTATCACTTATTCAAATTAGTTATTAATAGTACTATGGTTGTTAATGTTGTGCCTAGTGTTAGAATTGGTGTTATTTCTGACATAAGTTCACTAGCAATTCTAAATCTCTTTTCAATGTAAATAATATCATTAGCTTGAATAATTAACTCTGCATTTCGTAAGCCTTCTATTGTAGAAAGGTCAATTTTTAGTATTTCTGGATTTTTTAAGTCTCCTCTAATAATTTTTATTTTATAGGCTTTTAACTCACTTTCTATTCCGCCAGATTTAGCAATAACTTCTAACAAGTTAGTAGGAGATTCGTTGAGTGTAATAATACTAGCAACTGACCCTTTAAAAACAAACGCTTTTCTATTTATTACTTTTAATATAGCAAAAGGTTCATTAAATATTTCTTGACTTTTTAATTCTATGATGTCTTCTAATTCATTGACAGAGTAGCCTAAAACAAACATTCTTCCAAACAAAGGTAATTCCACAAACCCATCTTCTTCAACTAAATAAGTATATCTAAAAGATTGGAAAGGACTGAGGTTGCTTGCTCCCCTTTTCTGTAATACATCTATTAACTCAAAACCTTCTCGTGCAAAAACTTCTAAAGATAGAATATCTCCTTTTTGAATTAAATAATTATCAACAGCTTCTTTGTCTAATTGAAAATATTCATAATTCCCTTGTTTAAACATTCTATTTGGGATAAAGACACTACAAGAATTTAAAAAGAAAAGAAAAAAGAAGATAATATAGATATTATATTTCATTAGCTATTATAAATGGTTTTAGCCACAAATATAATCATATCTTGCTTTTATTAGTTATTGTTTAATATTTGTTTTCGGATTCTGCTTTAACAGCTTCATGTACAAGTTCTTCATGTCATTAACCAATCGCATATAATTATATTTTTCTTTAACTACTTTTAAGCCTTTATTCGAAAAAGATTTCCGTAAATCTACATTTTCTACTAAGGTTAATAAGTGCTTAGCAAAAGTAACTAAATCATCTTTATTTGCCAAAAGAGCTGTTTCTCCTGCATTTACTACATCTTCAATGCCACCTACTTTTGTACTAACGATAGCAACACCAGCAGCTTGAGCTTCTATTAAACTCACAGGTGTACCTTCATTCAGTGAGGTTAATGCAACTATTTCTAACCCAGGTAAAGCCGTATGAACATCTTTTATCCAAGAAGTAAATATTATGTCTGTTTTATCATTTTTTATAGTATCAATTTGTAAATTTAACTCCTTTGCTTCAGCAAAAATATCGTCTTTAAGCTCCCCATCACCAATAATTACGGCTATTACCTTTTTGTTAGTCTGTTTTTTCAGCATGCTAAATGCTTTCAAGAAAAAGCTATGGTTTTTTATAGGAACTAATCTTCCGATTATACCAATAGCTATGTCACTTTCAGATAAATTATACTTTGCACGAAATCCTTTACGTTTTTCTTCCTTCCCTTCATAAAATCTTTGCAAATCAAACCCTAGTGGTATTATTTCAAACTTTTCGGGTTGATCTATTCTAAAATCATTACAGAGTTCTTCAAATTGTTTTTTGCTGATAGCTATGGTTTTAGAACTTTTTCGAGACAAATACCTTTCTATCTTTAGAAATAATTTAGTTTTTAAAGGATCGAAATAAGAGTGAAATATATGACCGTGAAATGTATGTAAAATTATTGGTACGTTTTCATTTATTGCAGCAAGTCTTCCTAATGTTCCTGATTTTGCGGCATGAGTATGAACTATATCTGGCTTAAACTCTCTAATTATTTTTACTATTTCTTTATATGCTTTTCTATCACGTATTGGATTTAACGACCTGTGCATGTTTTTTATATAAACAGGCTTTAAACCCAAGCTATCTGTAATAAATGCAGCACTTGCTTCACTTTCGTCTTTCATTCCTGCTACCAATAAAGTTTCAAATTCTGGAGCCATATATTTACTTAAATAAGCTGCATTATAAGTTGGACCTCCAAGGTTTAATCTATTTATTATTCGTAGTACTTTTGGCATATATTTAGTTCATGTATTTTTTCCACCAGGTTTGAAAAACAATCAAAGCCCAAATTTGAGCATGTACATCTTCAGGATTATTTGAAAACAATTTCACTTTCAATTCTTTGATGATGTCAATATTAAAAATACCTTGTGTTTCTATAAATTTTTCTGCTAATAACTCATCAAATATAAATGATTTTAAATCATTTCTAAACCATTCCAAAAGTGGAATTTCAAAACCCATTTTGTTTCTCACATAAAGTTCTGAGGGTAAATCTTTTCTAAAGGCATCTTTCAGTATCATTTTCCTACCTTTTTTATTTACCTTAAATTGGGGGGGGAGCTGAAAAGCAAAATTTACCAGATTGTGATCCAAAAAAGGGGTTCTTACTTCTAGGCTATTTGCCATGGACATACTATCTACTTTAGTAAGCATGTCATTTACGAGTACTTGCTGCATGTCTGCATATAAAGTTTCATTCAAATCTCCGTTTAATGTGAAAATAGAATTTATTTTATCATTCCTATCTTGAAATTTTAAACCTTGCGATCTATTCTTAAGTAATGCAGTACAATAGTCGGTACTAGAGATTGAACACCATTGTAAATATCTTTCTGCATCAGTAAGTTTAGAACCTTCTGCAAATCGATTTAATTGTCTTATCATATTTGAAAATTTACCATTTCGAGATTTTGGTAATGTTTTCCATAATGGATCCAACGATGAAACAACACCATTTACTATTCCATTCTGCCTTATTTTCCAATCAGCAAAGTGTTTATTGTAGCCACCAAACATTTCATCTGCGCCATCACCAGATAGTGAAACAGTCACTTTTTCTCTTGTTTTTTTACTTAATATATATACGGGAATGGCAGAACTGTCAGCAAATGGTTCATCTATATAATCAAGCATATCACTTACGCTATTATATAACTTTTTGTTTGACAATGAAAAAACAGTATGATTTGTTTTGTACATTTTTGCTATCAAATTCGCATATTTTGTTTCATCGAAATATGGGTTATCTGAAAACCCTACAGAAAAAGTATTCAAATTAGATATATGTTTTGAAGCTAAAGCTGTAATTACAGAAGAATCTATTCCTCCGCTTAAAAACGCACCCAATGGCACATCGGAAACTAAGCGTAACTGAACAGATTTTTCTAATTCTTCTCTTAAAACTTGCTGTGCCTTATCATAATCATTAAAATGATATTTTTTGGTAGAAAGTACTTCTTTAGGAATAATATAATAGTTCTTAATTTCAAAAGAACCATCATTTTTAATTTTCATAAAATGCCCTGGCTCTAATTTTTTTACATCTTCAAATATAGAATTTGGACTTGGTATATAATTAAACCTGAAATATTGATGAACTGAATCAAAATCAATTTTTTTAGGTATTTCATAAGCAATAATAGCTTTCATTTCTGAAGCAAATAAAAATGAATCTTTCGTTTTTCTATAAAGAAGTGGTTTTATTCCCATTCTATCACGTGCTAAAAAAATAGTTTTCTCTTCATTGTCATAAATAGCAAATGCAAAAAACCCATTTAGTTTCTCTAGACATTTTTCCTTATCTCTAATAAAGCTTTTCAGTAAAACTTCCGTATCCGAAGCTGTTTGAAACTTCTCGCCTAAAGCTATCAACTCGTCTCTTATATCTTTATAGTTAAATATTTCACCATTAAAAACGAGTGTATACCTTTCGCAGGGACTAGACATTGGTTGGTGAGCGGCATCAGAAATATCTATAATTGAGAGTCTGGCGTGTGCAAACCGAATATTCTCATCTAAAATTAAAGAACTTTGAAAATCTGGACCTCTTTTACTAAGTACATTTACCGCTTTACCAATATTATTTTTAAGATAGCTTTCTGTTTCATTAAATGTAATAACTCCAGTAATTCCGCACATTTTCAAAAATGATGATTATATTCGTTTTTTAATCTTACAAACTTAAGTAAAAAAACACATTAATGTATTGATTTATACTAAAATGGAGGAAATACAGACAAAACAATACATTTAATAAATGACTTTTTACGATTTAATTTTAGGACCATTGTACTTTGGGATAGTCTATTTTCTTACTAAACAGTTCGAAGAAAAATTGGCAGTTGGGTTCGAAGAAAAACATTTTTATATACGAGCTTTTTTATTCAAAATATTTAGTGTTACTTTTTTTGTCTTAATTTATGAATTTTATTATCAAGGTGGAGATTCAATGGGCTTTTATAGCTGGGCAGAAGCATTTTTAGATTACTTATTCAATGATTCTTCTAGTGCTCTAAATTTTCTTTTTACTGATAGCCTTGAAGCGTTTTCCAAATTTAAATATAATTATGGAAATCACACATATAACTATATTTTAAAATATAACTCAAGAGAATATACATTTATCAAAATTTGTTCGGTAATAAACATACTAAGCATGAACAGTTTATTATCAACTTCTTATGTATTTGCGTTTATTAGTTTTATAGGGAATTGGTTGCTAT
>CAWVRT010000045.1:0-18360 GCA_963932515.1 uncultured Chitinophagales bacterium | reverse complement strand
GAACCGCCTCCGTATGCTATTTTTATTTTAGCAACTACAGAGAAACATAAAATTTTACCTACTATTCTTTCTAGATGTCAGATTTATGATTTTAGAAGAATATCTGTTCCGGATATTGTAGCTCATTTAAAGGATATTGCACAGCAAGAAAATATTTCTGTGGAAGAAGATGCTTTACATATTATTGCCGAAAAAGCAGATGGAGCCTTAAGAGATGCATTATCTATTTTTGATAGACTGGTAAGTTTTGCAGGAGACAACTTAACTTATGAAGCAGCAGTAAAAAGTTTAAATGTTTTAGACTATGACTACTTCTTTAAATTAGTAGATTTTTTAATAATTGAAGATATTTCTTCTTCCTTTTTATTATTAAATGAAGTAATGGAACTCGGTTTTGAAGGAGACCATTTCATTAATGGGTTGAGTGCGCATTTAAGAAATTTATTGGTTTGTAAAGACCCAAGAACGCTTTCTTTGTTAGAGGTAAGTGATAGCTTAAAAGAACGTTATGGAGTACAATCAGAATTAGTGCCAACTAGTTTTGTAATCAATGCTTTATCGTTGGCTTCAGATGTTGATGTGCAATACAAACAAAGTCAAAACAAAAGACTTTTAGTTGAGTTGATGTTAATGAAAATGGCTTTAATTTCAAATGTTGTAGAGCAAAATGGTGCTGAAGTAAAAAAAAAACACTAGACCAAATATTTCGTGAGTTAATAAAAGAAGACAGCACTCTTTCTTCTTTTGAAAATTTAGAAACAATTCAAGAAACTATCGTTCCTGTTGAAGAAATTTCAGAGCTTAAAGTTCCTATATTTAATGGAGAAACTAAAGTTGGAACTAAAAAATCTGCCATAGGCTTTAATTTTGATTTAGAAGATTTAGCAAAAGAAATTGAAGTTGATGAGGCGCTTAAAGCCAAAGAAGTAATTCCTGTTACCGAAGATCATTCTTGTGTGATTGTAGAAGATGTTTTAGAAGATGCCGATACGCTTTCTGAAAAAAACTTAGTAGTTGTTTGGTCAAAATTAATGGAATGGTTTATGGGAAATGAGCAAAACAATCTTCATGAATTATTGATTGATAAAATACCAACTATAACAGAAAAAAAGTTCATTTTGACACTCGATAGCGAAGTCGAAAAAGAAATTATAGTTAATAATATAGGCCAAATAAAAGGTTTTCTAAAACGACATTTCACCGATTTTGAAGATCTTGAATTAAAAGTGACGAAAAGTACAAAAAGTAAGAAAATCATCTTGAATCAAAAAGATAAATTCATTAAGTTGGCCAAGAAAAACCCTTGGTTAAATGAACTAAGAAAAGAATTAGGTTTAGAATTGGAAATGTAATTTTTCTGCCAGAAGCCAAAAGCTAGTTGCTAATTTAAAATACGTTTCTAGCTATTTCAACAGTAATTTCACTTTTACTCATCGTGTAATAATGCAAGCAAGGAACATTGGCAGCTTTCAATTCTTTAGATTGCTGAATAGCCCATTCTATACCAACTCTTTTTACAGCGTTATTGTCTTTACATTTTTCTACTTCCTTAGAAAGTGCTTCTGGAATATCTATATGAAACATAGAAGGTAAAACATTTAAATGCTTTTTAACCGTTAAAGGTTTTAATCCTGGAATAATCGGAATATTAATACCGTTTTTTCTACACTTGTCTACAAAATCAAAATATTTTTGATTGTCATAAAACATTTGTGTAACGATATAGTCTGCTCCCGCAGCCACTTTTTGTTTTAAGTAATTTAAATCGGTATTTAAATTAGGGGCTTCAAAATGCTTTTCTGGATATCCCGCTACTCCCATGCAAAAATCAGTATGCATCTCATAAGCTGTTTCTTCATGACAAAAAAAACCAGTATTCATTTTTTCAACTTGTTCTACCAAGTCAATGGCATAAATATTTCGATTTACCCTATCTTCTATATGGTATTCCGATTTACCCATTTCATCTCCCTTAATAATTAGTACATTTTCAATACCTAAATAATATAAAGAAAAAAGAGCGTCTTCTGTTTCTTCCTTCGTAAATCCACCACAAATTAAATGAGGAACAGCATCTACTTGATATTTATTCATTATAGCTGCACAAATACCAACAGTTCCTGGTCTTTTTCTCAAAGGGATTCTTCTGATACTACCGTCCGAGTTCTTTTTATACTGTATTTCTTCTCTATGATAAGTAACGTCTATAAATGGAGGTTTAAATTCCATTAAAGGATCTAAAATATTATATAAATGATCAATTTTCCTACCCTTTTGGGGAGGTAGAACTTCAATAGAAAACAACGTTTGTTTCGCGTTAGATAGATGGTCTATAACTTTCATGTTATTGCAAATGTATAAATATCGTTAGTTAAAAGATTCTAAATAAATAGATTTTTTTTGAATTAAGGGTTTAAAACTATGATTTCTATTTTTGATATCACTAAATCTGCTTATTTTTTCATATCTTTGTAACTTTTATGATTAATCTTTTCATAAACAAACAATAAAATAGAATTTATGAGTGCTAGAAAGAGAGTGTTAGTTATTACTCAAGAAATGAAACCTTATTTGGATTTAACAGATATTTCTACTATTGTTTCAAGTTTACCACAAAAACTTCAACAACAGAAATTAGAATTAAGAGTATTAATGCCAAGATTTGGTAGTATAAACGAAAGAAGACATAGATTACATGAAGTGGTTCGTTTATCAGGAATTAACATAGTTGTAAATGATGAAGATTATCCTTTAATTATAAAAGTTGCTTCTTTACCAGGTGCTCGTTTACAGGTTTACTTTTTAGATAGTGACGATTATTTTGATAGAAAACATATGTATCATGATAAAGAAGGAAAAGAATTTGAAGATAATGCAGAAAGAATGATGTTTTTTGCTTTAAGTTCTTTAGAAACAACTAAGAAGTTTGGTTGGGCTCCTGATGTTATTCACTGTCATGGCTGGATGTCTGGTTTAGTGCCAATGTTGTTAAAAACACAATATAAAAATGAAGCTGTTTTTGAAAATGCAAAAGTTATTTATTCTGCATATCAAGAAGAAACTTTAGAAGGTGCTATCGTTCCTGATTTTCAAAAATTTGTTTTAGAAAATACGGAAGTATCAGCAGAAGATGTTACTATTTTTGGAGAAGGGTCTGAAATCGATTTAAATGTTGGTGGTTTGCATTATGCGGATGCTATAACTATTGGTAGTGAAGATATTGATGAGGCTATTCAAACAGAATTCGATAAAAGAGATGTTATGAAGTTAGATTTTAATGATGAATCAGATATTCTAGTGCAGTACGCTGAATTTGTACAAAATGTAATTACAGAAAAAGAAGAGTCTGCAGAAGAGGATGAAGACGCAGAGAACAAACAATAAAAACAAACAAACTTATATTTATCTTATGAATAGAATATTCATTTTTATATTAACAATGAGTGTTATTGCTTTTTCTTGCAATAAAGATGCTTCTATAGAAGACAATACCATTGATACCGGAGATCTTAATTTATTAGAAACAGATTCATTTATTTTAACTTCATATACCGTTGAAGACGAAGCAGTAAATGGAAAAAATATTGTAGGAATATTATTGGGGCAAACGAATGATACTAAAATTGGAGAATCTAAAGCTTCTTTTTATTCTGAATTAGCTATTACTAAAAACGCTTATGATCTTGGGGCTAATCCTATTTTGGATTCGGTGGTTTTAATTTTAGACCAAACGAGTTCTTATGGAGAGTTAAACAGTTTGTTTGATTTAAACGTCTATGAAATGACAAGTGAAATCAGTTCTTTAGAATCGTATAAAAATAATACTGTTTTAAATGTAAATGGTACGCCTTTAGCAACGTTCAATAATTATCAATTTAAAACAGGGGAATCTGTCGTTAGACTGCCATTGTCTGCTGCTTTTGGAAATAGTTTGATAAGTGCTTTTGGTACAACTGACATGGAATCTACTGAAAGTTTTCAATTATTCTTTAAGGGGTTTTATGTTACGGCAACAGCTGTAAATGGTGATGGTTTTGTAAGCTTAAGTTTGAATAATGACAGTAGTAAATTGGAATTGTTTTATAATTCTGATACGCAGGTAGATAGTTTATACACTTTTTCTATTAATTCTAGTGAATCTTCAATAAGTCAGTATATAAATGAAAATAATACGAGTGAAGCTATTATGGCTGTAAATACTGATAATAAAGAAGTTGCGTTTGTTTCTTCTATGTCAAACTTTAAAACTTTAATTGAATTTCCAGATTTAACTCATTTGCAGAATGTTATTATTAATAAAGCAGAATTAAGTGTGTATCAAGCTGATTATGGAAGTACAGAAGCTATTGCATTCCCTGAACCAATTAAAATGATACTTTTTCAAAACTTAGAAGATACGAGTATTAGTTATTTAAGCAGTTATTCTTCTTCAAATTATGGCCCAATAGGTGAAAAAACAGTAGTTGAAGTAGCGGGTTCGAATACAAATGTTTATTCATTTCAAATAACACAATACATTCAAAACCTTATTAATAAAACAGCTAGCGCAGAAAGTATATATTTGTTAGATGTGTCTAGCAACGAAGGAAACAGAATAAAGCTAGGAGGAGGGAATCATCCGACCTTACCTATAAAACTGAATATTGTTTACACCGTTAAAAAGTAATTTGTAAAATTTAGGGTAAAAGTTATTTTTATCATCAGTTTTATATCTATAGCGCTATTTAAATTAAAAAATTATGTGTGGAATTGTTGCTTATATTGGTAAAAAACAAGCTTATCCTATAGTTATTAAAGGATTAGAAAGATTGGAATATAGAGGTTATGATAGTGCAGGAGTTGCATTGTTTAATGACGGAAATATTAATCTTTATAAAGCCAAAGGAAAAGTACAAGACTTAAAAGACTATGCAGAATCTAAAGATGTTTCTGGAACCAGCGGAATGGGGCATACAAGATGGGCCACTCACGGAGAGCCAAATCAAATAAATGCACATCCTCATTTTTCAGGAGATGAAAATTTAGCATTAATACATAATGGCATTATTGAAAATTATGCAGCCTTAAAAACAACATTAGAAGGAAGAGGACATAAATTTTTATCTGATACAGACACAGAAGTTTTAATACACTTAATAGAAGAAATTCAAAATAAATATAAATTAAAATTACCAGAAGCAGTAAGGGTTGCTTTAGGAGAAGTGGAAGGAGCTTATGCAATAGTTGTCATGTCTAAAGAAAATCCAGATTTATTAGTAGGCGCTAGAAAAGGAAGTCCTTTAGTTGTAGGTATTGGTAAAGATGAGTTCTTTATGGCATCAGATGCTACGCCAATTATAGAGTATACTAAAAATGTAGTTTACTTAGAAGATGAAGAAATTGCTGTAATAAATAGAAATGGAAAATTATCTATTAAAACGATTAATAACGAAGACATAGATCCTAAAGTTCATGAGTTAACATTAGAGATTGAGGCTTTAGAAAAAGGTGGTTTTGATCATTATATGCTAAAAGAAATATTTGAACAACCAAGGTCTATTTATGATTCTATGAGAGGAAGAATAGATAGCACAAAAGGGGAAATTCATATGGGTGGCTTAGAAGAGTATAGAAATACTTTGATGAACGCCAAAAGAATAATTGTTGTTGCTTGTGGTACCTCATGGCATGCAGCTTTAGTAGCAGAATATTTATTTGAAGATTTAGCAAGAATACCAACAGAAGTAGAATACGCTTCTGAGTTTAGGTATAGAAATCCAGTAATTTATGAAGATGATGTAGTAATTGCTATTTCACAATCTGGAGAAACAGCAGATACTTTGGCTGCTATTGAATTAGCAAAGCAAAAAGGGGCTACTGTTTTAGGTGTTTGTAATGTAGTAGGTTCTTCAATTCCTAGAACTACGCATTCAGGTGCTTACACACATGCAGGGCCAGAAATTGGTGTTGCTTCAACAAAAGCATTTACTGCTCAAGTAACTGTTTTAATACAGATGGCGCTTTGGATTGCTTATAATAAAGCTGTAATAAATCAAGCTAAATTAACAAGATATTTAGTAGAGTTGGAAGCGATTCCAGCAAAAGTAGAAAAGACTTTAGAATGTGCAGAATATGCTAAAGAATTAGCAAAAATGATTGCAGACTCAGACAATGCTTTGTATTTAGGAAGAGGATATAATTTCCCAATAGCTTTAGAAGGCGCATTGAAATTGAAAGAGGTTTCATATATTCATGCAGAAGGATATCCTGCTGCAGAAATGAAGCATGGTCCTATTGCCTTGATAGACGAAAATATGCCGGTAGTTGTTTTGGCAACAAAGAATTCTCAATATGAAAAAACAGTTTCTAATATTCAAGAAGTAAAAGCGAGAAAAGGTAAAATTTTCGCAATAGTTACCAAGGGAGATACAGAAGTAAAGTCAATTGCAGATTACTATATTCAAGTTCCTGACTGCCCAGAATTGTTATCTCCATTAATTTCAAGTATCCCTTTACAATTAATTTCTTATGAAGTCGCTTTATTAAGAGGTTGTAATGTAGATCAACCAAGAAATTTAGCTAAGAGTGTTACGGTAGAATAGTGTTTAATGTTCCTCTGGCGATAAAAAATTTAGAGGATAGTGTGGGTATTAATCAATACATCAGATGTTGTTTGGATTTATTTCTCCAACCTGATTGATTTTTATACTTTACAAAGAATATCTTCAAATCACTCTGATTAGGGTATTCAACAAAATAGATCTTCTTATCGGATTGGTTTTGATAATCAACAAAATGCCATAAACCTTTGTTTTCATCTATTTGGTTTGGATAATCTACTTTGAAAACCTTTAAATCACATTGATTTTCATATCCAACTACATACACTTTTATATCAGACTGATTTGAATACTTAACTGAAAAAACCTTTTGAGCATAAGTTGTAAGTGGGATAAGGAATAGAATAATTAATAGGTATTTCATAAGATTAAATATTTTTACAACGTTGATGAATTAGTCCTCACACTCAACAATACTATTTACATAGGAGATGTTTCCGTTTTCATCAAGAAAAGTACTTGAAAGCATATCACTCTTGCAACTCTCATAAGATTCTCTTCCTGTTTCAGTCCATTCATAATTATTTTGAATATTGCTTTCATAGACGACTAAACCACATTCACATTTTTTCGCACAAGAGAATAATGTAAATAGGAGAATCGATATGTATATAATCAATTTTTTCATAATAACAACAAACTTACAAAGTTTCAACAAATAAAAAGAACATAAGTAATTTTACTTTCAAATTCTCTATAATTCCTTCCTGCCAAAATATTTAAGATTATACTTATTACCAAATTTCTTTCTTCTTTCATAAAATTAATAAACCGCTATAATTTTTGTTCTTAAGAAATTTAATCTGTTCGTATCATTCTTAATCATCTTTTTTGTAGTAGTCTGTTTGAGAACGAACTATTAATTTTCAATAAGTTGAAGTATTTTTTAAAATGTATTTAATACATCACAAAAATTAATTACTTTCGTTTCATAAATGTAAACCAATATGAAATTATTAGAAAATAAAGTGGCTTTAATAACAGGAGCCTCTAGAGGAATAGGAAACTCAATCGCTAGAGTATTTGCAGAAGCTGGAGCTAATATAGCTTTTACATACTTGTCTTCAGAAGAAAGAGCCAAGAAATTGGAAGAAGAATTGAGTGCCATGGGTATAAAAGCCAAAGGTTACAAATCTAATGCAGCTTCTTTTGAAGAAGCGCAAGAATTAAGTAAAAACGTTCAAGAAGATTTTGGTTCGATAGACGTTTTAGTAAATAATGCAGGAGTAACAAGAGATAATTTGTTACTAAGAATGAGTGAACAAGAATGGGATGATGTTATTGATATAAATTTAAAATCTATATATAATTTGACGAAACCAGTTTCTTATGTCATGATGAAACAAAGAAAAGGCTCAATTATCAATATTACCTCTATAGTTGGTATGATTGGGCAAGCTGGCCAAAGTAATTATTCTGCTTCAAAAGCTGGAATTATTGGTTTTACAAAAGCTATAGCAGATGAAATGGGTTCAAGAAATATTCGTTCAAATACTATTGCTCCAGGGTTTATTCAAACAGAAATGACAGATGAATTACCAGAAGATTTAAAGAAAAAGTATCTAGCAGGTATTCCTTTAAAAAGATTTGCAAATCCAGAAGAAGTAGCAAACGTTGCCCTTTTCTTAGCTTCAGATATGTCTTCTTATGTAAACGGGCAAACTTTAAGCGTTTGTGGTGGTTTGAATAGGTAAATAACGAGTTGCAAGTTTTGCTTAACGATATTAGTTGGACTCAGCATATTCGCACACAAACAAAAATCTGCAATTATTTTTATTCAACAAAACTCATAGCACGTTCACTAATCGCAGTAATACTCAAAGAAGGATTTACGCCAGGATTTGCAGAAATCATTGAACCATCACACACATACATATTTGCGTAGCCAAATACTTTATTGTGTTTATCTATTACACCATTTGAAGCATCAGAACCCATAACTGCACCACCTAATATATGAGCAGTAGAAGGAATTCCAGTAAGAGTTTCAGAAAAAATACTCATTGGTTTTCCATTCACTTTTTCAGCATATTTATTAGCAATTTCATGCGCTTCAGGAATAAAAGAAGTAGGTGCTTTGCCTTCGTAAATGTGAGAACTCATTCTAAACCAAGATTTTTTAAATTGTAATTTGCTGTCTAAGTTCTGCATAAAAAGCAATGTAGTAGATTGTTTTGAAAAATCATTTACGGTATAAATCTTAAACCATTCAATGGGATTTTTTATTAAAGTAAAAAACAGTTTAAATACGCGCAGAAATAGATTGCTTTCATTTACAGAAGGCATCATTAGCGTTCTCCAAGATCCAGAACCTCTTCCATATCTTACCGGTTCCACATGACTATTTTCATCTAAATCGTAGATGGAAGCAATAGCAACACCTTTTGTAAAATCTTTTTGTTTATCTGGTGTGGCAATTGTAATCAAGGCTTCATTATTAGATCGAATATCTTTTCCAACCATATTACTCAAGTTTGGTAAAGATTTTACTTTTAATTTTAATAGTAAAGAAACTGTTCCTAAAACACCACCAGAAAAAACGACACCTTTAGATTTTACTTTTTTGGTTTTAGAAAAATAGCTTGTTGATTTTTTAAAAGAAATTTCATATTCATTTTCTCCAACTGGTAAAACATCAATCACTTCATTCTCTGCAATAATTTCTACCCCTAATTGTTGTGCTAAGTGTAGATAGTTTTTGTCTAAAGTATTCTTAGAGTTGTTCGGGCAACCAGTCATGCATTGTCCACAAAAATTACAAGAAGTTCTTTCTGGTCCTTTACCGTCAAAATAAGGATCTTCATGTTTTTCGTTTACCTTATCACCAAAAAAAACAGCTACTTGTGTAGTATCAAAATTATTTTCACCGCCATTATCTTTGGCTATAGATTGTAAGGTTGAATCAGAATCAAAGAGCATTGTATTTTTTTCAGCACCCAACATTCTTAAAGCTGTTTTGTAAAAAGGATTTAAATCAGTTTCCCAATTTTGTAAGCCTGCCCAAGAGCCTGTTTCAAAAAATTTAGATTTTGGTTTCGGTAAAGTATTCGCATAAACTAATGAGCCACCCCCAACTCCAACACCACTTAAAATAGCCATGTGTCTGTAGTAAGTAAGTTTCATTATGCCAAAAAACTTAAACATAGGTAACCAAAGCCACTTTTTGAAATTCCAATTTGTTTTTGGGAAATCTTTGGCTTTATACCATTTCCCTTTTTCTATAACCAAGACTTTATAACCTTTTTCTGCTAAGCGTAAAGCGGACACAGAACCTCCAAATCCAGAGCCTATTATTATATAGTCGTATTTTTGTGTCATAATTAGTTCTGTTAATGGGCTGTTTTTTAGTCTAAAAACGCTCATTTTAGCAAATATACACAAAATAAGTGCAGATATTAAAACATACACTCAAGTAAATGTTCGTGAGGATAGTATTGATTTTCGTGTTTAAAAGATGGAAGACATTTATGAAAAACTAAAAAATTTACTAGCTATTTCTCTCAGGTATACTTAGCTTACAAGGATTTCACATTGAACAAGGAAGTTATTTGTTCTCAAAAAACATTAAGAATCTTTATATTTACATTAAATTAGAAATACTTATTAATTAATAATAGTCGAAAGGCGTTAAAACAAAAACAAATGAAATTAGGAAAAACAATTTTAGGCATATTAGTATTTGGAGCATTATTAAGTTCTTGTTCTAGTAATGGTAAAAAAGCAGAAACAAAAGAAGCCGTTACCGTTGAAGCAGCAAGTTCATCAGCTACAACTTTTTATGTAATGAAAGAGGGAAGTTATCTAGAATGGAGATCATCACATTTAGGGGGTGTACAACCAAGGTTTGGGAAAGTCTCTTACCAAATGGGTAAAGTTTCAGTTGCTGAAGGTAAAGTAACAAATGCAAAGGTAATTATTGATTTAAACACTTTAACAGTAGAAAATTTTCCAGAAGGTTCGGAACAAATCGCTAAATTAACTGGGCACTTAAAAAATGAAGACTTTTTTAATGTAGCAAAATTCCCTACAGCAATTTTTGAGTTAACGAATTTGGTTAATACAACTGGAGATTTTAACACTAAAGTAGAAGGTAATTTAACCATTATGGGTCAAACAAAGAGCATTGTTTTTAGTGCAAATATTGAAGTTTCTGATATGGGGGTTTCTATTAATTCTGAAAATTTTTCCATAGACAGAAGAGATTGGGGTTTAACTTACCATATAGAAGGATCTGAAGGAGTACCTGTAGATTATTTAATAACTAACGATATAGGTTTTACAATTAAAGTTGCACTAACTAAATAATAAGAAGGAGTATTTTTAGTTTAAGAAGTACTAATTTAATAATAAACAACAGCAATAGTTCTATTGCTGTTGTTTTCAATTCAGGAAGTTTGTTATACTGTTTGAAATTAAAACAGTATAAAAGTTAGCCGTTCTTTAAAACTATTCTTACATTGCAAATATGTCAGTTTTAGAAATAATAGGAATTATAGCTTTAGTATATTTTGGAATAAGTTTACTGATATATTATTTTCAAGAATTTGCAATTTTTCATCCTGAAAAATTAGGAAAAGATTTTGAATATCAGTTTGATGCGGATTTTGAAGAAATTTATATTCCTACTACAGATGGGGCAACTATAAACGCCTTACTTTTTAAAAAAGAGAATTCAAAAGGACTCGTTTTTTATTTTAAAGGAAACACCAGGAGTATAAAAGGCTGGGGAAAGTTTTCTAGAGATTTTTTAAGTAAAGATTTTGATTTTTTTGTTTTTGATTATAGAGGGTTTGGAAAAAGCAAAGGAAAACGTTCAGAAAGAAACTTCCATAAAGATGGTCATGTGGCATATAAGTGGCTTGTAAAACATCATTACAAAGAAGAAGATATTATTATTTATGGACGTTCTATGGGTTCAGGTTTTGCAGCTAGAATAGCATCAAGACATAATCCTAAAATGTTAATTCTCGATTCTCCTTATTACAGTTTATACCATATGGCAAAAAGATTTTTACCATTTTTTCCTGTTATGTCTATATTTAATTACCATGTAAGAACGGATATTTTTATTAGAAGCATTAGGTGTCCAATTTTTATTATTCACGGTATGAAAGATAGATTAATACCTTACAGACATTCTTTATTACTGCAAAAATTAAATAAAAGAATTCAATTAATTAGAATAAAAAAGGCAGGACATAATAATTTGCCAAGTTTTACTCAATATCATAATGTTATGTTTGAAATATTAAATGAAACTTATACTAACGAAGGTGATTTTGATGAAATTTATTAAAATATAAATGCAGCTTAAGACTTATATTTGTGTTTCATGAAGAGAATTAGATGGAAAGTAGCTCAATTTTTTGAACGCCTTTGGTGGCTTAGTTACCTTAAAAAAAAGAATAAATCTGAATACCTAAGTTGGAAGAAAAACTATTGGTTGGAATTTTTAAATAATTTTCCGTTTAAATTCAATACAAATCAAATTATTTTAGATGTAGGTTGTGGTCCCGCAGGAACATTTATTTTATCAAATTTTGAAAGTGCTAAAAGTTGGACAGCTATTGATCCTTTAGTTTTAAGCTATAAAGAATTGGAAATATTTAATAAAGAAGATTATCCAAAGGTCGATTTCATTAATTCCAATTTTGAAGAATTCAAAGCAGATAAAAAGTTTGATGTAGTATTTTGTATCAACGCTTTAAATCACTTTATAAATATTGATAAGAACCTTCAAAAACTAAATAGTTTATTAAATAATGAGGCAACTATCATTTTATCGACAGATACACACAATTATAAATTTCTAAAATGGATTTTGTATTCTTTGCCATTAGATATATTACATCCGCATCAATATATAGATAAAGAATATGAACAAATGTTTACTAAAGCAAACTTTCAAGTAGAAAAAAAGATACTAATAAAAAAAGAATTTATCTTTTCTTACCATGCTTATCTATTGAAAAAATGCTAGGTTTATTCAGGAATTTCTGAAGTTAAATATTTGAAAATTTGTTGTTTTTCTTTATCAGAAATATCAGATCTTTCTTGCATGTCATCTAAATACATAGTCCAATCACTAGCGGAGTTTCTATCAGGTTTGTAAAGTCTATGGCATACTCCACAAGTAGCAATGTATTTCGCTCTTCCTGTTACAAGCTCTTCAATAGAAGTAGCCGCTTTAGATGCATTTGCTTCAGAAGGAGTGTAATATTTACTAGCGTCAAAACCACAAGAATAAAATGTTACTAGGATTAAACTTAAAAGAGTTAATTTAAATTTCATGGCAGTTTTTTTAATAATGAACTATAAAAGTATAAATTTTTTTTAAAAAGAGGATCTCTTTTGTTTTTATTTTCGGAAAAAATTCAATTTGATTAATAAGCGTAACTTTGCAAGAGAATGAGCTACAATAAAGAATTAAAAGATTATTTGTATCAGTTTCTTTCTGAAAACAGGAAAGAAAAATTTGAAGAAGTATTGTCTGAGCGTACACGGCATTTTGCTATTGCATTAGAAGATATTTATCAGTCTCATAATGCGAGCGCTGTGGTCAGATCTGCAGATTGTTTTGGAATTCAAGATTTATATACAATAGAAACAATCAATAATTTTAAACCTTCTAAAGGAGTAAGTAAAGGAGCTATAAAATGGATAGACACGATTTCTTTTGGAGAATACAAAGCTTGTTACAAAGAACTAAGAAGCAAAGGATATCAAATAGTTGCAACCACACCACATACGGATGATTGTAATTTAGATGATTTTGATTTTACCAAAAAATCTGTATTCTTTTTTGGTGCAGAAAAAGAAGGTATTTGCCAAGAAACAATAGATGAAGCAGATGTTTTTCTTAAAATTCCTATGCAAGGGTTTACTGAAAGCTTAAATATTTCTGTTTCAGCGGCAATAATTCTGCAGAAACTAACTGCTGAATTAAAAAAATCAGCAATCGACTGGCAACTTTCAGAAGAAGAAAAAGAGGATCTAAGGTTAGAGTGGGCGAAAAATACGGTTCAGAGAATTAATGATCACTTAAAAGAATTTGATAAAAATTATTCTAAAGATAAATAATAGCTATTAAGCCTTTTCTTTTTTATCTTAAATAACTAAAGTATATTTACATCCTGAAATAATTGAATTTAACCTTAGTATTTCATACCTCAATCAATTAATAAATCCAAAATGAGTAAACAAAACTTTATCGATCACGTAAAAATTCATTGCAAGTCTGGTAATGGAGGGAAAGGTTCTTCTCATTTTAGAAGAGAAAAGTATATTTCCAAAGGTGGTCCTGATGGTGGTGATGGTGGTAGAGGAGGTCATGTTATTTTAAAAGGAAACAAAAATCTTTGGACACTTTTGCATTTAAAGTATAGAAAACATGTAAAAGCCGACCATGGAATGGGCGGAAGTAAAAGTAGATCTACCGGAGCAGATGGTGAAGATACTATTGTAGAAGTTCCATTAGGAACAATTGTAAGAGATGATGAGTCTGGAAAGTTATTAATAGAAGTTTTAGACCATGGACAGGAATATGTTGTGAAGGATGGTGGAAAAGGTGGATTGGGTAATACTCATTTTAAGAATTCGGTGCGTCAAGCGCCAACGTATTCTCAACCTGGTTTATCAGGTGTAGAAGGGTGGGTTGTTTTAGAATTGAAAGTTTTAGCAGATGTTGGTTTGGTAGGTTTTCCCAATGTAGGAAAATCGACACTTTTAGCAGCTATTACAGCGGCTGAACCCAAAATAGGTGATTATGAATTTACGACTTTAAAACCTAATTTAGGAATCGTAGCCTATAGAGATCATCAATCTTTTATTATGGCGGATATTCCTGGAATTATTGAAGGAGCATCTAAAGGAAAAGGATTAGGGTTGAGGTTTTTAAGACATATTGAAAGAAATTCTTGTTTACTTTTCATGGTGCCAGCAGATTCAAAGAACATTGCTAAAGATTATGAGATTCTTAAAGATGAATTAAAAAAATTCAATCCAGAATTATTAGTAAAAGAAAGAATTTTGGCCATCACAAAATCAGACCTAATGGATATTGAGTTGAGAGAAATGGTAGAGAAAGATTTAAAAAAGAATTTAACAGATAAAATAGATTATACTTTTATTTCTTCGGTAGCTCGTTTGAATTTAGATGTCTTGAAAGATAAGATTTGGAAAACTATTAATGATTCAGTAGTTGACTAGTACAAATTCTTCTCCCGCTAAAAACTTCTTCATACTTATCTTCTTAGCTTTAATTTGGGGTAGTTCATATATTTTGATGAAAAGAGGATTAGTAGCTTTTTCAGCCATGCAAGTATCTGCGCTTAGAATAATAATATCGGCAATCGTTTTAAGTCCTTTTTTAAGAAAAGTCAGCAAGAAAGATATTCCATTTTTAGTCATAACCGGATTCTTTGGAAGTGGGTTACCTACGTTTATTTATCCAATTGCTATTACTAAAATTGATAGTTCTGTTGTTGGAATTATAAACTCTCTAACGCCAGTTTTTACATTAATTTTTGGTATTTTGTTATTTAAGTTGAAAACAAATTACTTGTCTATTTTAGGTATGGTTATATCTTTAATAGGTGCGACTATTTTAATTCTGAAAGGAGAAAGTATCCAGAATTTATCGATCAACTCATTTGCCTTGTTTGCAGTATTGGCACCCATGTTTTATGGATTAAGTTCTAATATCCTTAAATCCAAGTTAAATCATATTCAGGCGTTAAGATTAACAGCCTTTACTTTTGTTATCATGCTACCTTTTGCATTGGCACTGCTTTTTAATACTGATTTTTTAGCAGTAATGTCTGCACATCCAAAGGCTTATACTTCCTTAGGGTATATTTCGATATTAGCAATATTAGGGACTGCTTTTGCATTAGTGTTATTCAATTACTTAATAAAAAGAACAACAGCAGTGTATGCCGCTTCAGTTACTTTTATCATGCCTATTATCGTTTTAATGTGGGGTGTTTTCGATGGTGAAAATATTGGTTTAGCGCATTTCCTTGCTTTAAGCCTTATCTTAATGGGCGTTTATGTTTTGAATTTCAAAAAAAAGTAAATTCATTCTTCTTCGGGGTTATTTATAGAATTAATGGGTTTATTGAGTTTTTTATTAAAAATAGTGTATTTTGTGAGCTCATATAAATATATACAGCATGAAATTTTTTTTAGTATTAGTGGTTTCGGTTTTTAGTTTTGGACTGGGATATGGTCAAGTAACAACCATCGATTTTGAAACAGATGGCTCAGGGTATACACCCTCTGCGACAGAAGGTTCTGGATTTACAGATGTTTTTAATAGAACCAATCCTAATATAGGAGGTAACACTACTTATATGTGGGCTATAGAAGATTTGAATACAGTTTCGAATCCATCTCTTACTTTAGACCAAATAGATGTTACAGGTTCAACTGATTTCACTTTTTCAATTGATATGATAGCTCACCACTATAATGATTGGGATGCTGCTGATGAATTATTAATTACTTATACATTAGATGGAGGAACAGTTCAAAATTTATTATGGGTACAAAATGCTGGAGCTACTTATAATCAAGCAGCTTCTTTAGATACAAATTTTGATGGAGACGGAGAGTGTGGTCCCGGAACATTACCTGCTTTAACTCCTGGGAATAGTGGTTGTCTCGTAGGTTCAACTGATGTCACTTTTGCAACATTCAGTTCTTCTTTAATTTCTTTATCAGGAAACGCTACATTAGATATTATTCTGCAATTTAATGGATTTACTGCAGGGGATGAGGGAATGTATTTAGATAACATTGTAATCACTGAAAATTTAGGGACTACTTCAACTTGTGCTATTTCTGCTTTAACAGCAGGAACTCAAACTACTTGTGACCCTACTACAAATACTTACACACAAGAAGTAACAGTAACGTATGCAAATGAACCAGTTTCTGGAACTTTAGATATCAATGGTCAATCTTTTGCGATTACTACTAGTCCACAAGCTGAAACATTAACAAATTTAACTGCGGATGGTTTATCAGTAAACGTAACAGCTGTATTTTCTGCGGATAATACTTGTACGTTTACTTCAAATAGTTTATTTACAGCAACATCAGATTGCACACCAACAACACCTTGTTCTGAATTATTTATTTCAGAATATGGGGAGCCATCAAGTGGAAGTGCAAGATATGTAGAAATTTATAATCCAACCGCAGGAACAATAGATTTAAGCAATTATAGATTATGGAGAATTACTAACGGTGGAAATTGGCCAGAAAGCACATTAAACTTATCTGGAATGTTAGCATCAGGAAATGTTTGGGTTGTCGGTTATAATACAACAGAAGTAACTAATGCGAATCAAACTTCTACAACAGTTTGTAGTTTTAGTGGCGATGATGCAATTGGTTTAGCATATAATGGGGGAAGTGGTTCTACCTTTACCCTAATAGATGCAATTGGAGAAGATGGTATAGACCCAGGATCAGGATGGGATGTAGCAGGAGTTAGTAATGGTACAGCAAATAAAACTTTAAAAAGAAAAACAAGTATTCAAGTGCCAAATACAGATTGGACAGCCTCAGCAGGAACGAATACGACAGATTCTGAATGGGAAGTTATTACCTATTCGCAAACAGATTTAGGTTCTCATATTACAGCATGTGTTGCGGTGTGTTCAATGGATGCTTTAGCTGCCAATTCACAAACTGCGTGCGATCCTAATACAAATACTTATACGCAAGAAGTAACAGTAACGTATTCAACAGCTCCAGCTTCTGGAACTTTAGATGTTAATGGTCAATCTTTTGCTATTGGAACAAGTCCTCAATTAGTTACACTTATAGATCTTATTGCTGACGGTGCTGCGGTAAATGTTGTTGCAAATTTCTCTGCAAATCCTGTTTGTACGTTTACTTCAAATGGTTTATTTACTGCTTCTGCTAATTGTTCTCCTATTTGTAATATCTCTGGTATTACAGCAGGAACACAAACAGCTTGTGACCCTACTACAAATTCTTATACACAAGAAGTAACAGTAACTTATGCAACACCACCATCTTCTGGAACTTTAGATATCAATGGTCAATCTTTTGCGATTACTACTAGTCCACAAGCTGAAACATTAACAAATTTAACTGCGGATGGTTTATCAGTAAACGTAACAGCTGTATTTTCTGCGGATAATACTTGTACGTTTACTTCAAATAGTTTATTTACAGCAACATCAGATTGCACACCAACAACATCTTGTTCTGAATTATTTATTTCAGAATATGTAGAAAATGGTGCTGAAAAATATTTAGAGATTTATAATCCGACTACTGCGACCGTAGATTTAACAAACTATGATGTAGTTATTTATTCTAATGCAAATACTTTTCCGAATTCGGCAATTAATATTACGGGTTCTATTGTAAGTGGAGGTGTTTTTGTAATAAAAGGTTCTGGTTCAGCTGCTTGGGCAGGAACAGCAGATTTAAGTACCGGTTCATTAAGTTTTAATGGAAATGATGCAGTTGCACTAAGAAATGCTGGAACAATAATAGATATTATTGGTTCAATAGGAACAACTTCTTCATTTGGTGATGATAGAACATTAACAAGAATAACTACGATACAAGTACCAAACGATACTTATACAGTTGCCGAATGGATAGATACAGACCCTTATACTGTACTTGACATAGGTTCTCATGTTACCGCTTGTGTAACTGTAACTTATGATTGGACGGGAACAACCAATACTAATTGGAATATAGCTTCAAATTG
>CAWVRT010000044.1:0-18654 GCA_963932515.1 uncultured Chitinophagales bacterium | reverse complement strand
AGGAAAAGGGAATGCATTAAAAACTGGCTTCCAAGAAGCTCTTAAGCAAGGTTTTCACTATGCTATTACGATAGATTCTGATGCGCAGCATTATGCTGATGATATACCCAATTTTATTGAAGCACTTCAAGAGAATCCTAATTCGCTACTAATGGGATCTAGAAATATGGAAGAAGAAGGCATTCCACAAAAAAGTTCTTTAGGAAATAAATTTTCTAATTTTTGGGTAAAACTACAAACAGGAAATACTTTACCAGATACACAAACAGGTTACAGATTATATCCTTTAAAGGAAGTTGAAAAATTAACTCTTTTCACTACAAAATTTGAATTTGAGATTGAAGTGTTAGTGAAGTTGGCTTGGAAAAATGTTCCAGTAATCCCAATAAATATTAAAGTAAAGTATGATCCTGATGAAAGAGTAACACACTTTAGACCTTGGCAAGATTTTACAAGAATAAGTTTATTGAATACATACTTAACTACTTTAACTTTTTTATGGTATTTCCACAAAAGGCAATTCTTAAAATTGTGGCATAATGGAATTTGGACTACCATTAAAAATGAAGCTATAAAGCCTCAAGAAAGTAATTTAAGAAAATCTGTTTCTATAGGTTATGGTGTTTTTATGGGAATAATGCCTTTGTTTGGGTTTCAATTATTAATAGGAATACCCGTTGCCATTTTTTTAAAACTGAACAAAGTTTTAAGTATTACTGCTGCTCATATAAGTATTCCACCAATGATTCCACTAATTATATATTTAAGCTATAAAACAGGTGCTTTATTTGTAAGTAATAGTATTGAATTTACTTCATGGGAAGAATTAACACTAGAAAGTATTCATTTAAATTTTATGCAGTACTTTATTGGTGGTTGGCTACTTGCATTTTCTACGAGCTTAATCGCTTTTAGTCTATCATGTATTTTTCTATTGTTCTTTAGAAAAGGGAAGTAATAGCCTGTATAAAATAAAGAAAGGGAGCGTGTCCTCCCTTTCCCAATATCTACTTGAGGTACCGAAGTACCAAACTAGAGATAATTGCGTTTCGTTATAAAAACTAATTCTATCTATTTTTATTCTTTATCAAAGATAAAAGGAAATAATTTATTTTACAAACATTTTTTTAATTATTTATTACAAAGGCACATATCAATCAATGTCTTAAAACAAACAACACATTAGATGTCTTTTCTGAATGTTCTTGCATTTCAACAGTCAAATTAAACTCTGTCGCTAGCTCTTCTATAAATTTCTTTTCAAAGAAGCAAAAATCTTCTGAAACTTTATTGAAACCAATATTACTAGAGATAAACTCTGTCACTTTAGTATTAGCATGCCTCTCTGCTAAATCTTTAATACCATCTCTAATAAAAATAATACCATCGGTATTTAAATTTTGAATACATTCAACCAATACTTTTCTTTGATCTTCCGCATTGAAATAATGTAATACATCCATAACCAAAATTACATCTTGTTTCGATTTAATTTTTAATTTTCGAAGATCTCCTTGTATAAAATTTAAATTTTCTGTTTTATCAAAATTATGTTGAGCGACTTTTATCTTATCTTCATCATAATCCATTCCTAAAATATTTCTTTCCTTATTCCTGAAAAGTAAATAATAATCCAAGAAACCATAACCACAGCCAAGGTCTAAGATATTCTTTCTATCTTCAATTAAACTATCGTAATAAGCATAATTTTTCTCTTCTAAATTCCATTTAACTTTTAAGTACCATTCCAACACCGGCCCTTTATATAAGTAATTGTACATAACAGGCTCCTTAAAAAAATTGGTGTTACCCATCTCCTTAGCATACAACTGTTGCTGCTCTTTAAAGTGTTTTGTAATACGCTTAGCTCTTTCTCTATATCCGATTCCGTAGCTTGTATCTTCAAATTTTATTCTAGCTAAGTAGTTTACGTTCAAGTATGAATCTTTTAATTGGAAATCACTTTTAGCCATTGTGTAATGAGCTCCATGAATTAAAATAGGTGTAATGTCTGCTTCTAATAATTCTGCCAAATAGAAGGCTCCTTTTTTGAATCTCCCTATCTCACCAAAATAAGAACGTGTTCCTTCAGGAAATATCATAATAGAATACCCATCTGCTATTTTTTCTTTAATACTCTCTATGTTTTTTTCTATATCGGTATTTAAAACAAAGCCTGCCGTTCTTACTAAATAACCAAAAAAGGGAGAATTATAAACCCATTTATTGGTTACTAAAACTACTTTATTACTAATAGTAAGTGTAATAATAATATCTAAAACCGAAGAATGATTGGCAATTAAAATGGACGGTTTAGAAAGGTCTAAATTATGTTTATTTTGAAATCTTTTAGTAACATTAAACATTACATAAAGTAATGAAGTTCCAAAATAATGCAACACTAACCCCATAACTTTCCTTTTCTTTTTCATACCAATTGGAATGAGTAAAATAAAAGAAGCAATGACTGCGGCCAACATACATCCAAAAAAGAAGTACAAATAAGCAAAGGCAGATTTTAACCAAGAAAATAACGTCCAAGGACTCCTTCCCTTTTCTATTCTGTCAAATATTAACCAGTTATACAAAATTGGCTGTAAAACAAAAGAAATTAGCAAAATACAAAGCATGCCTAATACACTTATCAATCCGATAGAATTTACTGCGGGATGTCTAGCAAACATTAAAACCCCTGTCCCTACTATCGTTGTAATTCCAGATAGAATGATTCCCGTTTTATAAGTCTTTAATAAGTCTTTACCATATTTATATTTATTCAAAATACCATCTGAAATAAATATGCTAAAATCATCACCCAATCCAAAAATAAAAGTGGTAATAATAATGTTTACAAAATTGAATTTTATATCTAAAATATTAGCAATTCCCAAAATCCAAACCCAACTAACTACCATAGGTATAAATACAATTAAAGCTAATTCTATTCTACCATAAACCACTAAAAGCGTTAAAAAAACAATAATAGTTGAAATGATCAATATGAAATTAAAGTCTTGTTTTACTATATCCAACATAGATCCTACCATTGTCGAAATTTCTAATACATCCACTCCATTACTATTCTGTAAAAAAGCTAAAACTTCTGTAACATCTTTTTTATCTACAACAACTGAAGTAATAAAAATTGGTTTTTCCCCAGATAAATCTATTAATTTAGAAATCCCTAAATCCTCTAAAAATTTTTTATTTGATATATCACTGACTTCTACAGAAGTATTTATCCATTTTTTAAAATCATTAAAGGCGTTATCGCTAAAGCCTATTAATGAAGCATTTGAATCCAAATTACTGAAAACCCTCTCTTTGTTTTTAATCCAATACCTATTCCATATAGAAAGTCTCTCCTCTTGAATATTCTTTGGAATTACGAACTGTGCTGTTGATGTGATTTGTTGAATTTTTTTATTCGATTTTAATTTTTCATACAAATTGAAGTTGTTTGATTCTGCTTCTTCAATGTTATTTCCCTTAGAAAAAAGGTAAATCTTTTTTTCATTTTCAGGGTTTACATGTAAAATTAATTTTTCTGAATCTTTTAATTCTTGTGGGTGATATCCTAAATTTCCTAGATCACTATCAAATTGAATATTTTTAGCTTCAAAAAAAAAGAATACCGTTAGAATAACAATCGCTAAAAAAACATATTTATTATGAATATTAAAAGGTAATTTAAACTTGAATGAAACGATAGTCTTTTCTTCAAGTTTAAATCCTGTCAATTCTACTATCACAGGTAAAATAAGTAAAGTGAAAATAGCCGCACCCAATAAACTTAATGCTGCAAACAAACCAAAGTCTTGTAAAACAACAGAATTTGTACATAATAAAGCCAAGAAAGCAATTATAGTAGTAAAGCTACCTGTCATTAAGGGGGAGCTAATATCATCTAGTGTCTCTATTAAAGAATTAGAATGCTTGTAATGTGTGAAAAAATGAAAAGCATAATCAAGGATTATTCCTAAAACTATTGCTCCTGAAGCAATAGAAATTCCGGAAATACTGCCTTTAAACCAACCAATTAATCCTAATGAAAAAACAATACCAAAAACAGCTGGTAGCATAAAGTAAAAAGGTGTGGAAATTTTTCGATAATATAAAAACAATAATAATAAAGTAAAAGAAATAAAAATACCTAGCGTTAAAATTGTATCTTTTTTTATTTGATTTGAATTAGCTACAAAAATCAAAAATGGACTAAAACAACCCATTTTATTTCTAGGGTTTTTAAGATTCCATTTTAATTTTAATGCTGTTAAATTCTTTGCCAAAATAGTTTGTAAAACAATATCATTATGAACTTCAGGTTTTAGCTCAGAAAAAAAATAAAGAAATGATTTATCTTTAGAGTAAGTAATACCGTCTTCTACTATATAATTTGTATTCGCATTAGACTGCATATTTTTTAACACTAAAGGTGTTAAAGAAAATGGATCTTTAAGTATAAAAGATTTTACAAAGTCACCTTCTAGAGAAATCAATTTTTTATAATCAGCTTCTAGTGTATTTCCTAAATTAAAATTAGATAATTTCTCATTAACAGAATCCATTTTTTCTGAGGATAAATACAGTGGCAAATTGTTATAAAAATACGTATAAAAACCTGCTTCATTTATATCATTATAATACTTCACTTCTTTAATAAGCGAATCGCAGCTAATATTAATCACAGTAGTAAGATCTTCAGCAAAAGTTTCTAATTCTTCTATACTAAGCTTATTAGTCTCTAAAGAAAATGCTATCTGATGATTCAGTTTACTATTAGACAAAAATTCATTAAACTCCTTAAACTCTTCACCATTTGGTAAGGAAGCAGTAATATCTTGATCTATTTTTAGTTGAAAAAAGCCAATTAACAAACCTATAAAAAAAATAACTAACATGCTGAAAAATAACACTTTAGACTTTAAACTTTCTATTATACTTGTGTAAAAATTACTTAACATTTATTTTATTAAAATATATTGTAAAAAAAACTGCTAAAATAGCTCTGTAAAAGTAGTATTTTTTTAACTTTGCAAAACATTTTTATTAAATAAACAAACTGAATGACCTTAGATAACCTAATAGATTATGTTATTAATCAGAAAAGATTTGAAATTAAAAAAGGCAATCTTAAAAAAGTAACAGACTCATACGAATTTTTAAAAGAATTTTCAAAAGATAGAGTTATATACGGAATTAATACAGGTTTTGGTCCAATGGCCCAATATCGTATTTCAGATAAAGACTTAAGTGTTTTACAATATAATTTAATTAGAAGCCATGCAAATGGTGCTGGAAATAGATTGCCAGATGAATACGTTAAAGCCGTAATGGTTTCTAGATTAAACACCTTCTTACTTGGGTTTTCTGGCGTAAGCTCTGGTGTAATATTAACGTTGCAAAACTTTATAAACAATGATATATTTCCTGAAATTTTTGAACATGGTAGTGTTGGAGCAAGTGGTGACTTAGTACAATTAGCTCATTTAGCACTTTGTTTAATAGGAGAAGGATATGTTTATGAAAATGGCATAAGAACACCTACATCTGAAGTTTTAAAGAAAAAAAACATTAAACCTTTAACCTTAAAATTAAGAGATGGTTTAGCTATGATTAATGGGACATCTTGCATGACAGGAATTGGCTTATTAAATGTCCATTATTCTGAAAGATTATTAAACTGGGAAATAGGTATTTCTGCTATTATTAATGAGCTATTAAATTCTTATGACGATAGTTTTTCTGAAGAATTGAATCAAGTAAAATTACATGTTGGTCAAAACAAAGTGGCTAAGGAAATGCGTGAATTCTTAAAAGGAAGTCACTTAATAAAATCTAGAACAGAACATTTATTTGACAATAAAGACTTTTTAGACCAAGAAGAATGGCAACATAAAATACAAGAATATTATTCTATTAGATGTGTACCACAAATTTTAGGACCTATTCACGATGGTATTAAAAATGCTAAAGACCTGGTATTAGAAGAAGTTAATTCTGCTAATGACAATCCTATTATTAGACCAGATAAAAAGAATGTTTTTCATGGTGGAAACTTTCACGGAGACTATGTTTCTTATGAAATGGATAAATTAAAAATAGGTATCACAAAAATGACTATTTTAATGGAAAGGCAATTAAACTTTTTATTGAATGATAAATTAAATGGTAAATTTCCAGCATTCTTAAATGCAGGAAAATTAGGATTAAACTTTGGTCTTCAAGGAGCACAATATGTAGCAACGTCTACTACTGCTGAAAATAAAATGCTTTCAAACCCAATGTCTGTTCAGAGTATTCCAAACAATAATGACAATCAAGATGTGGTAAGTATGGGAACTAATAGTGCTTGGATAGCTAAGAAAGTAATAGATAATTCTTATCAAGTAATGTCTATTCATATTATGGCAGTTTGCCAAGCAATAGATTTATTAAGTGTAGCTGAGAGAGGTGAATTATCTACTCAAACTAAAAAAGTATATACTGAAATTAGAAAAATTACTGACTTTATAATTGAAGATGTACCTGTTTATGAAGACATGGCTAGCGTTTTTAAGTACTTACACTCAAATGATTTAAATTAATGAATTGTGCACTAATTACAGGAGCCTCTAGAGGTATAGGAAAAGCTATTGCCAAAACTATTTCTAAAGATTTAGGATTACATATTTTGATAAATTACAGTTCTAATACTAAGGCTGCAGAAGAAACTTTAGCAGAAATTGTAGCAGCAGGAGGAACAGGAGAATTATTAAAATTCAATGTTCAAGATGAAGAGCAAGTAAAAAATTCTTTATTACCATGGATGGAAAACAATAAAGAAAAAATTATTGAAGTTTTAGTAAACAATGCAGGAATAACGAGAGATGGTCTTTTCCTCATCATGGAAAAAGAAGATTGGAAAAATGTATTAGATATTTCTTTAGATGGTTTTTACAATGTTACACAGCCTATCATCAAAAAAATGTCTAGAAAAAGATATGGCAGAATTGTAAATATTGTTTCAGTATCCGGTCAAAAAGGAACACCCGGACAAGTAAATTATTCTGCGGCAAAAGGAGGATTAATTGGAGCTACAAAAGCATTAGGGCAAGAAATGGCTAAAAGAAAAATAACAGTAAATGCTGTTGCACCAGGTTTTATTGAAAGTGACATGACAAAAGATTTGGATGAAGACATTCTGAAGAAAATGATACCAATGAATCGTTTTGGTAAAGTTCAAGAAGTTGCGGATTTAGTTAGTTTTCTAGCTTCTCCAAAGGCTTCTTACATTACAGGGGAGATAATTAACATTAACGGAGGAATATATTCATAAAATGCCTAAAAGAGTAGTTATAACAGGAATGGGGATTTATTCGTGCTTAGGTAAAAACCTAGCGGAAGTGAAAGATTCATTGTTTGAAGGGAAAAGCGGAATTGTTTCGGATCCTTTAAGGGAAGAATTAGGTTACAAATCTCCTTTAACAGGTAATGTAGAAGAACCCGATTTAAAATCTTTTTTAACAAGAAGACAAAGAATTAGCATGGGCCAACCTGCCAAATTTGCTTATATGGCGACTAAAGAAGCTGTTGAAAATGCTGGTTTGGATATTGACTTTTTAAATAAAAATACAACAGGCATTATTTATGGTAACGATAGTACTGCACAAGCAGTTATTGAAGGTGTAGATAAAATGCGTGCTAAAAAAGATACTCAGTTAATAGGTTCTGGATCTATTTTTCAATCTATGAATTGCACTGTTAATATGAACCTTTCTACTATTTTTAAATTGAAAGGAATGAATATTACAATTAGTGCAGCATGTGCTAGTGGTTCACATTCTATCGGTTTAGGTTTCTTATTAATTAAACAAGGACTTCAAGAAAGAGTTATTTGTGGTGGTGCACAAGAAGTAAATGAATATGCAATGGGAAGCTTTGATGCTTTAGGTGCATTTTCTGATAGAATTGAAGAACCTACTAAAGCTTGTAGACCTTTTGACAAAGAAAGAGATGGTTTAGTACCAAGTGGTGGTGGTGCAACATTAATTTTAGAAAGTTATGAAAGTGCTGTAAAAAGAGGCGCTCCTATCCTAGCAGAAGTTATGGGCTATGGTTTTTCTTCTAATGGAGAGCATATTTCTAATCCTAATTTTGATGGTCAAATTAACTCATTAAAAATGGTTTTAGAGCAGTCTAAAATGGAAGCTTCAGAAATAGATTACATTAATGCTCATGCTACTTCTACTCCAGTTGGAGACAAGTATGAAGCCATGGCAATCAATAAAATATTTGGAGGCAAAGTACCTGTAAGTTCAACTAAATCTATGACAGGACATGAATGTTGGATGGCTGGTGCTAGTGAAGTTGTATACAGTATGTTAATGATGCAAAATGATTTTATTGCACCAAACATTAATTATACAGAAGGTGATGAAGACACTAAAAAAATCAACATCATAAATAAAACAAAAAAACAACCGATTAATTCTTTCTTATCAAATTCTTTTGGATTTGGAGGAACTAACTCAAGCTTGATAATAAAAAAATTTACAAAATGAAATTAGAAGAAATCATCAAAACAACAAAATTATTTTTAGCTGAAGAGTTTGAAATCAATCCTGCTGAAATTACAGCAGAAAATAATCTTCATAAAACTTTAGACCTAGATAGTTTAGACTATGTTGATTTAGTTGTAATTATTGAGGAAAATTTCGGTTTAAAATTAACTGCTGAAGATTTTGCTAACATTCAAACATTTGGAGACTTTTTCAATTTTGTTTTAAGTAAAAAAGCATAAAGTATTATCTAATTTCTCAGTGTCTTCATTGTTGAAATTTAACAACAACTATGTCGAAAAAATGGGATGGAAAAAGTAAGGGAAACAAAGCTGGTTACCAGTTTTTTGTCAGTGCAATCATTATTTTTGGTTTAGGCGCTACGTACTTTTTTCTAAGGTTTGTTACATTCTATTATTACCTATTTTCTCCTACAAAAAAATACTTGCTTGATTTCTATCAAAATGGCTTAGGTAAAACTTTAAACCAAAGCAAAAAATTAGCCCGAGAAAACTATTATATTTTTGGTCAAACTTTAGTTGATCGTTTTGCATTTTTAATCGGAAAAGGCAAACAATACGACCATAAATCTATTGGTGGGGAACATCTAAAACAATTAGTAGAAAATGGTAAAGGTGGAATTCTCTTAAGTGGTCATCTAGGTAATTGGGAATTAGCCGGAAATTTTTTAAAAGTAAACTACAATGCAAAAGTAAATGTATTGATGTATCAAGCAGAAGCTGAGAAAATGGCCGACTTTTTTGAATCAGTAACAGGCGGAGTAGATTTCAACATTATTCCTATCAAAGATGATTTTTCGCACATTATCAAGATTCATATGGCATTGGGCAGAAACGAATTTATCTGTTTACACGCGGACAGGAATATGCCTGGAGCAAAAACAATAGAATTGGACTTTTTAGGTAGAAAGGCTAATTTTCCTTTAGGACCTTTTCAATTATGTTCAAAATTTGATGTACCAGTTTGTTATGTATTTAATGTAAAAACGGATAAATACTTTTATTCTTTAAGTAGTTCTGCTCCAATTACAAAAAAATTGAGCGCAGAAGAATTTGTGAAAAAATATATTACTACTTTTGAAGAGAAATGTAAAGATCACCCTGAACAATGGTTTAACTTTTACGATTTTTGGGCTAAATAAAATTGACAATGGATATTAAAGAAGTTATACCACAAAGAGAACCGATTATTATGGTTCATCATGTAAAATCTGTAACCGAAGAAGAGTTTAATACTACTTTTGAAGTTAAGGATGATAATATCTTTTTAAAAGATAACATTCTACAAGAACCTGCTTTAATAGAAAATATAGCACAATCTGCAGCTGCAGGCTTTGGCACAGTTGCCAAACAAGCTGATGTCAAAGAAGAAGGTTTAGGGTTTATAGGCTCTGTAACAAGAATTGTTTGTCATCAATTACCTAAAGTTGGAGATGTACTTAATACTAATGTTAAAGTCGTTACTAAATTTGGTGCAATTACTTTAATTAAAGGTCAAAATTTTGTGAACGACCAATTACTTTTAGAATGTGAAATGAAGATTGTAACAGGAATGTAAGCTTAAATATGAAAGAAATAAAAACATCGATAGAATTAAAAGTACGTTTTAGCGAAACAGATGCCATGGGGGTTGTTTGGCATGGAAACTATTTGAAATTTTTTGAAGACGCTAGAGAGTATTTCGGAGAAAAATATGGAATGTCTTATTTAGATGTTTACAATAATGGTTTTTTTACACCGATAGTAAAATCAGAAATAAATCATAAACATCCATTATATTATGGAGAGAAATTACGAGTTGAAATTTCATTAGAGTTTTCTAGATCGGCAAAAATTGTGCATCATTATATTGTATATAATTCTGAAACCAATGTTGTTTGCGCTACTGGGAAAACAATTCAAGTTTTTATGAAACCTAAAACGATGGGTATGGTTTTGAATTTACCGGAATTTTATGCAGAGTGGATTGAAAAAATTAAAATTAAAGCTCAATAATGATATATATTGGTGCAGAAAATATTATTTCTCCTTTAGGTAAAACAGCAAATGAAAACTTTGAGAAGCTTCTTAAAAATACTTCTGGCATTCAGTTGCATAAAAAAGTAGGATTTGATAAAAAAGACTTATTTCTATCAAAAATTGAATATGCTGAATATAATTCTACCAATAAGAAATTTGATTGGTTATTGATTCAATCTATTATGGATACTTTAAGTCAATTAGATTCCAAAGAAATAAATAAAGAAGAATTAATTGTGATTATTAGCTCTACTAAAGGAAACATTGACAAGCTAAACAACAAAAATGAAGAATTTTCATTAGTAAAAAGTGCTTCTACAATTAAAGAATATTTTAATTTTAAAAATACACCTCTAATAATTTCTAATGCCTGTATTTCTGGTGTTATGGCTCTTAATACAGCAAGTAATCTAATCGAAAACGGAAAGTATAAATACGCCATAGTTGTAGGTGCAGATATTATCTCTGAATTTGTTCTTTGGGGTTTTCAATCATTATTTGCTATTAGTGATACTATTTGCAAGCCATTCGACAAAGACCGAAAAGGAATAAGTATGGGCGAAGGTGCTGGTAGTGTTTTCATATCTAACAATAAATCAATTTACAAAGAGAAACCATTACAATTATTGGCAGGTGTTTCTACGAATGATGCAAACCATATTTCTGGACCTTCCAGAACAGGTGAAGGATTATACAGAGCCATCAAAAAAACACAAGAGAAGAATAATATCAAAACAAAAGATATAGATTTCATCTCTGCTCATGGCACAGCAACTAATTATAATGATGAAATGGAAAGTATCGCATTTTCAAGGTTAGAAATGTTAGACAAACCTTTAAACAGTTTGAAAGGATATTATGGACATACATTAGGTGCAGCAGGAATGATTGAAAGTGTTATTTCTATGCAAAGCATTAGAACCAATACACTTATTCAAAGTTTAGGTTTTGAGAATCAAGGTACAACACATAAATTAAATATCTTAACAGAAAATAAAGAACAAAAAGTAAATTGCATATTAAAAACAGCTTCTGGATTTGGTGGTTGTAATGCAGCACTAATTATTAAAGAATAACAGGTTACAAGTTATAGAGAACAGGTTTTTTTACGTCTGATTATACGGAGTAAGAAAACCTGCAACTCGGAACTTGTAACTTGCAACTAGAAAAAATGGGATTAAAAATAACATCATATTGTAAAATTAATGATTCAAAATGCACTTTGAATGGAGCAGATTTTTATACTTATGAAGAAAGTGACATCTCTCCTGTTAAACAATTGTATAAGTTTATAGCATTGGAATATCCAAAATTTTACAAAATGGATGTTTTGTCTAAATATGGATTTATCGCAGCTGAAATATTGATTGCGAACAATCAGAATTTAAAGGACTATAAAGATGATGAGATATGTCTTTTATTTACAAACACCAATTCAAGTACTTTAACTGATTTGAAATATCAAGAAACAATTCAAAAAGAGAAGCCTAGCCCTAGTCCTTCAATGTTTGTATATACGCTACCCAATATTTTATTGGGAGAAATTGCGATCAGAAATAAATGGTACGGAGAAAATATGTTCTTTGTTTTAGAAAAATTTGACACTAATTTTTTAACTTTATATGCCGAAACTTTATTGGCCTCAAAAGATAACAAAGCTTGTATTATTGGATGGGTAGATATACGAAATGATAAAAAAGACGTATTTTTACTTAGTATAGAGCAATCTGAAAAAGGAATAACATTTAATCAAGAAAACTTAATAAAAATATATCAATAGATTATGGATGAATTAAAAATAAAGATCAAACAACAACTTATAGAGCAATTGAACTTGGAAGATATGGAAGTATCTGACATAGAAGATGATGCACCTCTTTTTAGTGCTGAAGGTTTAGGATTAGACTCTATCGATGCTTTAGAAATAATTGTATTATTAGAAGCTAACTATGGTATTAAATTAAAAGATCCAGAAGCTGGGAAAGAAGTATTTTTCAGTGTAAGTACTTTAGCCAAATATATTACTGCAAACGCATAAGAATTTTTATAGAAATATGTCAGTAAAAATTACAGGAATAGGAATTACTTCAGCTATTGGTTTAGATGTAAATGAGACTTTAGATAGTTTCAAAAATCATAAAACGGGTATCACTAATATTTCTTTTTTACCAAACCATGAAAATGATTTAGGTGGAGAAGTTAAGTTAAGTAATGAGGCTTTAAAAACTAAACTAAATATTACTGATGAATACATTTCTAGGTCAAGTTTATTAGGAATACAAGCTGTAAAAGAATGTATTGCAGATTTAAACTTAGATTCAGATTTAAATTTAGGTTTCATTTCATCTACTAGTGTTGGTGGCATGGATCGTTCTGAGATTTACTACAAAGATATTTTCGATAATAAAGAATCAGATATCAACTTACTAAAAACGCACGATTGCGGAGATGTTAGTGAAACAATCGCTAAACATATCGGCATTGAAGGTTTTGTTACTACGATTTCAACAGCATGCTCTTCTGGTGTAAATGCCATCATGTTAGGCGCAAGAATGATTGAACAAGGACTCTTAGATAGAGTAATTGTTGGTGGAGTTGACGCTTTAACTGATTTTACAATAAATGGTTTCAAATCGCTAAAGATATATGATGAAAAATGGTGCAGACCCATGGATGATAGCCGTACAGGACTTAACCTTGGTGAAGCTGCAGGTTTTCTTTTATTAGAAAATGATAAAAGTATTTCAGAATCAAAAAATGAAGTTTTAGCTGAAGTTTCAGGATACGCAAATGCAAATGACGCCTATCACCAAACAGCTTCTTCTCCAGACGGAAAAGGGGCAACATTAGCCATAAGAGAAGCTATGAAAATTGCTAACATTTCTCCAGAACAGATTTCTTATATAAATTTTCATGGTACAGGAACAGCCAATAATGATTTATCTGAAAGCATGGCAATAAAAACTGTTTTTGGTGACCATATTCCAGCTTTTAGCTCGACTAAAGCATTTACAGGACATACCCTAGCCGCTGCAGGTGCAATAGAAAGCGTATTCGCTGTTTTAGCTTTACAAAATCAAGTTTTATTACCAAACCTTAATTTTAAAACACCTTTAGCAGAAACAAAATTAATTCCAATTACGAAATATACAGAAAACGTTAAAATTGATTACATCTTATCAAATTCATTTGGATTTGGTGGTAACAATTCTGCTATAGTTTTTAAAAAATCAGAAATAAGATAAACGAAAATAGATATTAGAAAAAGAAATTGTTGGAACTTCGAGCTATTTGCCAAAAGCAAGAAGCCAACAGCTAGAAGCAAAAAAATGAGTACATACATCAACGCCATATCGTCTATCAGTTTTCAAGATTTTTTAGAAATAGATTCTATCTTAAATTTAAAGAAGATTACAACTGATTCAGAATTAATACAGCCGAATTATAAGCAGTGGATTAAACCAATGCAATTACGTAGAATGAGCAAAATTGTTCGTATGGGCTTAGGCTGTTCTAAAGACATCATTAAAAAAACAGGCGTAGAGAATTTTGATGCCATAATTGTAGGTACAGGTTTAGGTTGTATCAAAGATACTGTAAAGTTTATGGATACAATCAATGCCGTAAGTACTTCTTCTATCCCACCGACAGCATTTATACAATCTACGCATAACACCATGGCTGGGCAAATTGCTTTGCAACTTTTGAACAACAATTACAACATGACTTATGTGCAAAATGGTATTTCTTTCGAACATGCATTACTTGATGGACATATTAAAATAATGGAAGGTCAAAATAATATTTTGGTCGGTGCATTAGATGAAATGGTGGATTATTTACAAGCTTTAGCCACTTTAGCAAATATAAAAAACCCTAGTACGTATACAGAAGGTTCAGCTTTTTTTAATTTAGTAAAAGAAAAAGATGAAAAAACTTTTGCAGAATTATCTAAAACTATGACATTCACATGCTGTAAAGATTTTAGTTTAGAAAAGACTATAAATAATTTCTTAAAATCAGAAGGCATTACATTTCAGGAAATTAATTTAACCTTCAATACTTCTCCAAAATTTGTGAAAGAAGATAAGCATACTGTAAAAACGACTAATCAAATTTTCTTTGAAGATTATTGTGGCAAATATTTTACAAGTACTGGCTTTGGAATGTATTTGGCTAGTTTGTGTTTTAAGGAAGAAGTTTTGAACATCAATTCAGTTTTCAATACAACTATCAAAGAGTTAAAATACAGCTTAATCATTAATAACTACATGGATAAAGTTGTAGGGCTAACACTTTTAAAAAGAGCTTAAAAAGGCTATTACACTATATGTTTTACTTTAAACTGTAAACCAATAGTAGCCAAGCAACGTAAAAAAGTATTTCTCTTATATTACGGAAATAATAAATTAATTCATTATTCCTATCCTTAAAAAACAATTGCATATTATAAACATACTACATCTACTATCCTACTTTTGTTTTAAATTAAAATTAGATTTTAGAATTTGGTTTAGACATCAGTTATTAGATTCCATTCAAAAAAATAATTAACTTTGTCGCTATGGTATTAAATAGACTTTTCATCTCTTTTTTTCTAATTTCCTTTTTTGCTGGTTTTTACCAATTAATCTTTTTAGGAAATACAGAAATATTTCCCGCTATGATGAATAGCACTTTTGATATGGCAAAAGTAGGTTTTGAGATAAGTATTAACCTTACCGGTGTTTTAACGCTTTGGCTAGGCATCATGAAGATTGGAGAAAATGGTGGTTTTATCAATATAATCGCTAGAATGATTGGGCCTTTCTTTAATAAATTATTTCCAGATATTCCAGAAAATCATCCTGTTTTTGGAACCATGATTATGAATTTTTCTGCAAACATGCTAGGTTTAGACAATGCAGCAACACCTATGGGTTTGAAAGCTATGACGCAATTACAAGAGTTAAACCCAGATAAAGATACTGCTAGTAATTCTCAAATTATGTTTTTGGTATTGAATACTTCAGGCTTAACCTTAATACCTGTAAGTATTATGGCAATACTTGCAGAAAAAGGAGCAGCAAATCCTGCTGATGTTTTTATACCAATATTATTGACTACTTTTTTTTCTACAGTTGTTGGCTTAGTGGCAACATCATTGGTTCAGAAAATAAATATATTAAACAAGACTATCTTATTGTATTTAGGAATTATCTCTATTTTAATTTCAGGTTTTATTTATTTCATTATTTCTTTGCCTTCAGAAAAAGTTGGTCTGTTTTCAAGTAATACTGCTAGTATTTTAATACTTTCTATCATTATCGCTTTTATTGTTAAAGCAATTCATAGAAAAGTAAATGTTTACGATAGTTTTATTGATGGTGCTAAAGAAGGTTTTCACACTGCTATAAAAATTATACCCTATTTAATCGCTATTTTGGTAGCTATTGGAATATTTAGAGCGTCAGGTGTATTAGATTTAATTATTGACGGCATTAGAACTATTGTCTCCGTTTTTATGTCTGACACGCGTTGGGTAGAAGGCTTACCTACTGCTTTCATGAAACCTTTAAGTGGTTCTGGTGCTAGAGGCATGATGGTGGAAGCCATTGAGCATTATGGCGTAGAAAGTTTTCAAGGAAAATTAGTTTCTATTATGCAAGGTTCTACTGATACTACTTTTTATGTTATTGCACTTTATTTTGGATCCGTTGGTATTAAGAATACTAGAAATGCAATATCTCTAGGTTTATTGGCAGATTTTGCTGGTATTGTTGCCGCTATTGTTATTTCTTATTTCTTTTATGGAAATTTGTAACATTTTTGTTTACCAATAAAACAGCTCAGTCATTATTTATAAATTAGTATTTTCCTATCTGAGAATATTTAATCTTTTTTAATTCTCCTTTTAATATAATTCTTTAGTTTTACATTCGAATTTATTCAATGAATCAATATTTTAAAATATCTAAACATTACCAAGTTTTACTCGGGTTTATTCTATTACTAGCAATAAACTTTTTTGCTTTTGAAAACAGTACTAATTATTGGCTGGTGAATACTATCCTTATTCTTTCACTAATCATTATTCTTTATATTGGCGTTACTAGACACAGATTAAACTATTTCTACGACTCTATTAACTCTGGCTCAAAACCTGGACTATCATTAACATTTGACGATGGCCCCAATCCAGAATTTACAGAAAGTATATTAGCCATTTTAAAAAAGAAAAAAGTAAAGGCTAGTTTTTTTATTATTGGAAAGAATATTGAAGGAAACGAATCACTATTGAATAAAATCTATACCAACGGGCATATTATTGCCAACCATTCCATGAATCACACTTATTGTTTTAATGTATTACCCGGAAGTAAAATAGCAGAAGAAATTATAGCAACCGAAAACAAAATCAATGAGGTTATTGGTGTTAAACCAAACTTTTATAGAACGCCCTTTGGTTTAACTTCTCCCAATGTAGCAAGAGGAATAAAAAAAGTACCTGTACAATCTATCGGTTGGGATTTTCGATCTTTCGATACCATGGCTACAGATGAAAAAGCTCTTTTAAGTAAACTAAAAGAGAACGCACATAAAAGTTCAATTATTTTATTACACGATAATAACAAATTCACTTTAGCCGTATTAGAAGCTTTTATTAATTATTGTTTTACAAATGGAATAAAAATTGTTCCTTTAGATGAAATGATAGGAATAAAAGCCTATAAATAACTTATATAATGAAAAAAACACAATTGCTTATACTACTTCTCCTAATGGCAAATTTGAGCTTCGCTCAAGAAAAAGCAATGGAAAACCCTGATAATTTTCTAAGAAAACTAATACAGGTTTCTAAAGAGACTAAAAGTATTGAAGCTTTTTTTGAACAAGAAAAATCTGTTAGCTATTTAAAAGAAAATATTATTACTTATGGAAAATTTTATACACAAAATGGTAACATGCGTTGGGAACAGACAAACCCTTATTCATACATCATGTTGCTTTCTGAAAGTGGCATACAAGTAAAAGATGATGGAGAAGAAAAACAATATGGTGCTATGGCGGATAAATTTATAGGACACATAAGAACTATTTTGTTAAGTAGCGTGAATGCTGATTTTACTAAAAATAAAGATTTTTTCCCTTCTTATTTTGAAGATAATAAAAGATTAATTGTAAAGCTAATTCCTAGAAGTAGACGTTTATCAAAAATGTTTAAAGGAATACATTTAAGGTTTGACAAAAAAACTTTTAGATTAAAAACGCTTACTTTTGTACTAGAAGAAGGCAATAGTATCATAACATTTTTTGATGAGAAATTTAATAAAACCTTGGAACCTTCCTTGTTCTCTGATTTTTAGAATATTTATTTTAAATAGAACCCCAAAAAAATATGCTAATTAACGACTTTTTTAATATTACAGCCAAACAAGAAACGGAAGATGTATTGATTTATGATATTAAATTAAACCCTATTCATGAAATTTATAAAGGTCATTTTCCTAGTCAACCTATCGCTCCAGGTGTTTGTTTAGCACAGATTATTAAAGAATTATGCGAAAATCATTTAGGACAAGATTTAAAGATGTTATCTTCAAGAAATATGAAGTTTATGGCTGTTTTAAACCCTAGAAAAGATGCAGAAGTTTCAGTTAATATAAAAATAAAAGATGAAAACAAGGTGTTTTCAGTTAGAGCAAGTTGTCAAAACGAAACCACTACTTTTTTCAAGATAGATGCTAAATATACCTTTTAGAAGTCTTTTACCTCTCACAGCTTTCTATTGCCTTACAAGAACTAATTAGTTCACACTAGTCTAGTAAGTTGTTTTATCAAAAAAAAGGGAGGTGTTTAGTAAAAGTGCTACTTTCAGAACTAGACCACTAGACATATTAAAGCGCTAATTATATAATTAGCGCTTTAATATTTTTTTACAAATCCTATTTTTTAGGGAACGTAGCTAAATAAGCATCATATCCACCATCCATGTCATAGATTTTTTTAAAACCCATTTCTTTTAAAAATTCAACAGCTTTTCTACTTCTGTTTCCTGATCTACAATAAACCATAATAGCAGCATTCCTATCTAA
>CAWVRT010000043.1:0-19493 GCA_963932515.1 uncultured Chitinophagales bacterium | reverse complement strand
ATTAAATACAGGAAAACAAATTTTAAAAACATATAGACTCATTAAATTACGTTAATCAAATAAGTATAAATTGCTTCACAAGCATACAGCGCCTTAAAAAAACTAAATTATGAAAAACATATTATTATTACTAATCACTACAATAACACTATCACTTAGCTCATTTGGTCAAGCACCAGAAGGCTTTAAATATCAAGCAGTGTTAAGAGATGCAGGAAACTTAACCTTAAACAACCAAGCGGTTGGTATGCAGTTGACAATTATACAAGATAGTGTAACAGGTACTGCCATATACACAGAAACATTTGCCCCAATTACAAATGCGTATGGTTTAGTAAACTTAGAAATAGGATCAGGAACCACTGTAGACACTTTTACAAGTATTGATTGGTCAAATGGCACTTATTTTATAGAAACATCAGCTGACTTAACAGGAGGAACCTCTTATGAGGTAATGGGTGCAAGTCAATTAATGAGTGTACCTTATGCTTTATATGCAAAGACATCAGGAGATGGCCCAGCAGGTGCAGTTGGTCCACAAGGCCCAGCAGGAAATAATGGAACAAATGGAATAACCGGCCCAGCAGGAGCACAAGGCGTACCAGGAAACAACGGAATTAACGGAGCAACCGGCCCAATAGGACCGCAAGGAATTCCAGGAGCTAATGGAGCCAACGGAATAACTGGCCCAACAGGACTACAAGGCAATGATGGCTTGATAGGCCCAATAGGACCAATTGGAAATGATGGCGCAGCTGGTTTAAACGGAACTAATGCGGCAAGTTATTGGACAGAGTCTGCTGGTAATGTACACAGAGATGCTGGATTTGTGGGTATCGGAACAGCTAGCCCAACAGCACCATTGCATGTAGCAACTCTATCTTTAGTTGGTGGCTATCCGACTTATACTTATTACGCTTCTCCGTCAAATATTGGTATTATTACTTCTCCTGCTGGTGGAGTAGTGGATAATGTGTCTATTCACTCCGTCGGACGTGTAATGGCTTCAGAGTTTGATGCTTTTTCTGATGCGCGTATTAAGAGCGTAATAGGAGCTTCTAACTCAAATGAGGATCTTTCAACACTTTTAGCTATAGAGGTAACAGATTATACAATGAAGGATAAGGCAAAAGATCACAAACCATATAAAAAAGTAATTGCGCAACAAGTGGAATCGGTGTATTCACAGGCTGTTTCTACAATCACAGATGTTGTACCAGATATTTATGCTGTATCAGTTATAAAAGACGGATTTGTTTCTTTAGAAACTGACCTTCAAAAAGGCGATAAAGTAAAGCTTATTTTTGATAAAGGAGCTGAAATGGCAACCGTTGTATCTACGAATACCAAAGGATTTAAGGTTGACTTACAAAAAACAGGGAACGTATTTGTTTATGGAAGAGAAGTAAATGACTTTAGAACGGTAGATTATGAAGCAATTTCTATGCTAAATGTTTCTGCAACACAAGAACTTTACAAGCTAATTTTAAAGCAACAAAAAACAATTGAGAATCAGAAAACTGAAATTTCTGCACAGAAGGAAATTTCGGAAGGAATGCAATCAGAATTTGATGCAAGAATAAAAACTTTAGAAGAAATGTTTAATATGTCAACATTAAATAAATAACCAAAAGAAATTTAATTTTTAGCAATAGAAAATGTTGAAGACAATTTTATAGGGTGAAAAAACTCTCCAATTCGGAGGGTCTTTTTGTATTATACCTTCAAAAAGACATACACCGTATTAGAGAATTACTTATATTAGCACACTAAATATAGCCAACCATGATTAAAAATCTACTTTTATTGTTTCTGCTACTAACTACTTGGTCTATTACAGCGCAAGAAGTGGTGTCTATGCAAGGCAATTCGTATACCAATGCAAGTATTAGTATCGATTTTACAATAGGTGAAGCAGTTATTAAGACAGTAACAGATGGAAACAATACACTAACACAAGGATTTCATCAAATATACTTTCCCCTTTTTTCGACATTACCTATTGAGTTGTTGCGTTTTACAGCAGTAGCTAAAGACACATATGTTCAGATTGATTGGCTTACAGCTACCGAAATAAATAATGATTATTTTAATGTAGAGCGCTCAGCAGACGGCCTTAATTTTAATTCAATGAGTAAAATAAATGGCGCTGGTAATAGTACAGAAGTTTTAAGCTATTCATCAGTAGATGAAAGACCCTTAGATGGAATCTCATACTATCGTTTAAAACAAACAGATTATGATGGAGAAACAAGCTACTCTAATATAGAAGCGGTAGCATTTAATAAGAGAAATAATTTTGTTTTCAAAGTTTATCCAAATCCATTTTCCTACGAAACAACTTTTTATACAAACGAAAGCTTAAAAAACGCAAGTTTAATCGTTTACAATTCGTATAGGACTGTAAGACAAATAAACAACATTTCAGGACAAAAATTCACCTTTCAGCGTGGAAACTTATCAAGGGGAATTTACTGGATTAAATTAGTACAAGACGAAAAAGTAATAGCAATAGAAAAATTAATAATTGCTAACTAACAAAAAAAATAAAATTAGATTAATCAATCAAACTAACAACCTATGAAAAGAATACTACTATTACTAGTTACAATAGCAACATTGTCACTTAGTTCATTTGCACAAGCGCCAGAAGGCTTTAGTTATCAAGCAGTGATAAGAAATTCAGCAAACTTAACGCTAGACAACCAACCGGTTGGCATGCAATTAAAGATTCGGGAAGGTTCAATAACTGGAACAGTCGTATATACCGAAACATTTGCTACAAGCACCAATTCGTATGGTTTAGTAAACTTAGAAATAGGATCAGGAACTTCCGCTGACGATTTCTCAGCAATAGCTTGGGCAACAAACGGCCCTTTCTTTATAGAAACTGCTGTAGATGAAACAGGAGGAACAACTTATGTAGTAATGGGTGCGAGTAAGTTAATGAGTGTCGCTTATGCTTTACATGCAAAGACAGCAGGTAATACTAGTACTAATGCTTTAGATATAGCAACTAATACAACAGCAATAGCAGATGAGACTGCAAGAGCAACAGCTGCAGAGGATGGAATTTTAGTTGATATATCTACTGCCCTTTTACTTAAATTTAACATCTCAGATTTTGTACTGGATTTTAATTCGCAAGCAACCTTATCTATTCAGCCTGCAATAGATGCTAATACTTCAGGTATTGCAACTAATACAACCGATATTGCGACAAATACTAATAATATTGCTACTAATACAACCGATATTGCGACAAATACTAATAATATTGCTACTAATACAACCGATATTGCGACAAATACTACTAATTTTTCAAATATTGATTATGGTCAAATTTTTGCAACTCAATTAACAGCGCAAGGACTTCCTGTAAATACTGTAATGACTGGACCTTTACTTGCTTCTGGAAATGATATAACTGATCCCAATTTAGTTAATGCAACTTTTACTGGAAATGTAGGAATTGGAACATCTACTCCAATTAGAGGTAAATTAGAGATTATGGGAAATCAACAATGTTGTGGGACTACCAATGGCTCGTTTAATTATTTCCTTCCAGGATCTGGAAATACTAGTTGGAATTGGTATTCTGGTCCTGATAATTTTGATATAAGCGTATATGCTGATGGTCGTTTTATGGGCTCTGGTATTCATATCTTTTCAGATGAGCGAATTAAAAATGTAATTGGACTAAGTAATAATAAAAAAGATTTATCTACTCTTTTATCTCTTGAAATTACGGATTATAAAATGAAAGATGAAGCAAAAGGAGATAGACCGTACAAAAAAGTAATTGCTCAGCAGGTAAAAGAAGTGTATCCTCAAGCAATTAGTTTAACTACAGAGGTTGTTCCTGACATTTATGCTGTTGCTACTATAAAGAATGGCTATGTTTCATTAGAAACTGACCTTAAAGCAGGTGAGAAAGTGAGGTTAATTCTAGAGGATGAAACATCTCTTTTTGATGTAATAAGTGCAGATAAAAATGGATTTAAAGTATCTACTAATAAATCTGGGAAAGTCTTTGTATATGGTAGGGAAGTAGATGATTTCCATGCGGTAGATTATGAATCTCTTTCTATGTTAAATGTATCTGCAACTCAAGAGCTTTACAAGCTAATTTTAAAGCAACAAAAAACAATTGAGAATCAGAAAACTGAAATTTCTGCACATGCAGCGCAGTTAAAAGCTGAAATTTCTGTACAGAAGGAAATTTCGGAAGGCATGCAATCAGAATTTGATGCAAGAATAAAAGCTTTAGAAGAAATGTTTAATATGTCAACATTAAATAAGTAAGCCGATAGTCCAATAGAATACTACTATTTCTAGCAATAGAAAAATTAAAAAAGCCTCCAGTTTGGAGGCTTTTTTTGCTTAAAATTTAGAAAACACTTAGTTTTTTTTGTTTTATTAGTTAAAGCGTAATTATAAGCATCAAGCTTATTCAAAACCAACTAAACCAAACGTTCCATCATTCAACCAAAGCTTTCCTTTTCTAATTTCTAGCGGCGCTTCTACATTGTTAGTATATAAACCACCTGTTCCTAAACCTTGGTACATTTTAGTTTCTTGAAAAGCCGTCCATTGCGCTATGGCGTTTAAACCAATATTACTTTCTAAAGCTGAAGTTGCCCACCAATCTATTCCTAAATTTTTGGCAATAATTAGCCATTCTTCACTCGCTTGAAAACCACCAAGCAAACTAGGTTTTAGAATAATGTATTGTGGTTTTATAGCTTCTAAAAGGGCTTGTTTTTCTTTAAGTTCGTTAATACCAATTAATTCTTCATCTAAAGCAATAGCTAGCGGTGTGCGAGCACAAAGTTTTGCCATTTCTTCAATTTGTCCTTGTCTTATAGGTTGCTCTATAGAGTGAATATCTAATTTTGTGAGTTGTGCCAATCTTTGATCTACTTCTGCTAAACTAAAAGCGCCATTAGCGTCTACCCTTATTTCTATCGTTTCTTTGGAATACTTTTTTCTTAAAGATTTTAAAAGCGCATATTCTTTGTCAAAATCTATTGCACCAATCTTCATTTTTATACAATCAAAGCCATTTTTTAATTTGTCTTCAATTTGTTCTTTCATGAATTCTTCTGTTCCCATCCAAACCAGTCCGTTGATAGGAATACCAGTTTTTTGCGCTGTAAAATCAGATTGATAAAACAATCTTTTTCCTAAACTTCTACTGTCCATCAAAGCCATTTCTAAACCAAAACGAATACTCGGAAAATCTTTTAAAGTAGTATGAAAATTATTAGCATATTCATGGATGTTTTCACAAACTTCCTTTATTTTTTCTTCATAATTTGGCACATCATCATGACTTAAACCTTTTAGAAGGCCACATTCTCCTAAGCCATAAATTGCTGGTTCGTCCTCAAACCATGTTTTTATAAACCAAGATTCTTTTTGTTTTAAAACACCTCTAGATGTACCGCTTGGTTTTTTAAAGTCTAATGTATATTTGAATGCTTTTGCTTTGAACATTTTTTTAGCTTTTAGCTGTAGGCTTCAGGTAGTTAGCCTACCAGAAGCTAAATAAATTATCGAGTTCCAAATATAGAGCTTCCTACTCTTATCATAGAACTTCCTTCTTCTAGGGCAGTTTTATAGTCGCCACTCATCCCCATAGAAATTTCCTTAAAGTCGTTTTTTTCTTTAAAATAAGTTTCTTTTAAATGATTGAAAGTGTTTTTTAATATTTTGAATTCTTCTTTTATTTGTTGTTGGTCAGTAGTAAAAGTTGCCATGCCCATTACACCTATAATATTTGCATTTTTGAATAAGGAAATTTCAGAAAAAAATGCTTCTATATCTTTTGGTTTTAATCCAAATTTATGCTCTTCTTTCGCAATATGAAACTGTATTAAACAATTAATTTTTCGTTCGTTTTGTAAAGCTCTTTTGTTAATTTCTTTCAAAAGAGATAAACTATCTATAGCATGTATAAGCGCTACAAAAGGTGCAATGTATTTCACTTTATTTTTTTGTAAATGCCCAATAAAGTGCCATTGAATATCTTGTGGTAAAAGAGCTTGCTTTTCTACTAATTCTTGTACTTTGTTTTCTCCAAAAATGCGTTGATTTTCAGCATATAAAGTTTGAATATCTTCAATGGGTTTTGTTTTAGAAACAGCCACTAAACTGGTGTTGTTTTCAATACAAAAATTCAATATTTTATGGTATTCTTTTAAATTCATTAATACAAAGATACGATTACTATAAAACAGTTAAACTTTTTACAGATATTTTAACAAAAACTATAATTTTTTTACTGTAACTTTGTCCTAATGAAACAATTATTTTTTATACCACTATTCTTTATTTTTTCTTGTTCTTCCAAAGAAGTAAAAATTCCTGGAGACATTATTGCAAAAGAAGCAATGATAGAGATTTATAAAGATGTACATATTTCTGATGGTATGGTTACTAACCAACAAATAAAAGGTGTTAAGGTTACTAATCAGTTGAAAAAATCGTATCTTATAGCTGTTTTAAAGAAGCATAATATAAGTATGGAAGCGTATGAAATGTCAAACGCTTTTTATGAAAACAATGCGGCGGTAATGTTAGACTTGTATGGTAAAGTGATGATTGAAATTTCTAAAGATCAAGCGTTATTAGCTGGAGAAAAAATAGAAAATAAGAAAAAATAAAATTTATGAATAAAGTAGTAAAAAATGCTGAAGAAGCTACTAAAGGAATCAAAGATGGGATGACATTAATGTTAGGCGGTTTTGGATTATGTGGAATTCCTGAAAATGGAATTAGCGCTTTAGTAAAATCTGGTGTAAAAGATTTAACGTGTATTTCTAATAATGCAGGTGTTGATGGTTTTGGTATTGGATTAATGCTAGAACAAAGACAAGTAAAAAAAATGATTTCTTCTTATGTTGGGGAAAATGCAGAATTTGAAAGACAGTTATTGTCTGGAGAATTAGAAGTAGAATTAACGCCACAAGGAACTTTAGCTGAAAAGTGTAGAGCAGGTGGTGCTGGTATTCCAGCTTTTTTTACTGCAACAGGTTACGGTACAGAAGTAGCTGATGGAAAAGAAACTAGAGAAATAAATGGTAGAATGTATGTTTTAGAGGAAGCTTTACATGCTGACTTTGCTTTAGTAAAAGCTTGGAAAGGGGATACAATGGGAAACTTGATTTTTAAAGGAACTGCTAGAAATTTTAATCCTATGATGGCAAAAGCTGGAAAGATTACTATTGCAGAAGTAGAAGAATTAGTAGAACCAGGTGTATTAGACCCAAACCATGTTCATGTACCTGGAATTTATATACAAAGAATTTTCCAAGGAACAGATTACGAAAAAAGAATTGAGCAAAGAACGGTAAGTAAATAAACAAGCTTCTAGCTCTTAGCTTCTCGCTATTGGCAAAAAGTAAAAAATTAAATACAGCGATGCGTCAGCTAGCCAGAAGCTAGTGACCAATCGCCAAAAGTTAAAAAGTATGTTAAGTAAAGACCAAATAGCACAAAGAATTGCCAAAGAATTACAAAATGGATATTATGTAAACTTAGGTATTGGTATTCCAACTTTAGTGGCAAATTATATTCCTGAAGGAATCAATGTTACTTTACAGTCTGAAAATGGCTTGTTGGGCATGGGACCTTTTCCTACCGAAGAAAATGTAGATGCGGATTTAATAAACGCAGGAAAACAAACGGTAACTATGTTGCCAGGTTCATCGCTTTTTAGTTCTGCAGAGAGTTTTGAAATGATAAGAGGTGGTCATGTAGATTTAACTGTTTTAGGTGCCATGGAGGTTGCCGAAAACGGAGATATTGCCAACTGGAAAATTCCAGGTAAAATGGTGAAGGGAATGGGTGGTGCTATGGATTTAGTAGCAGGAACAGACAATATAATTGTTGCCATGATGCATACCAATAGAGCAGGAGCTTCTAAATTGTTAAAAGCTTGTTCGCTACCATTAACGGGTAAAAACTGTATTACAAAAGTCGTAACCAATTTAGCTTATTTAACCATAGAAAACGGTGCGTTTATTTTAAGAGAATTAGCCCCAGGTGTTTCTGTAGAAGAAGTAAAAGCGGCTACGGAAGGTAGGTTGATTGTTGCTGATGATGTGGTTGAAATGACCTTTTAAGAATCATTGTTAGAATAATCTGACATTAATCTTGTGACATATCATCTTTTATAAAAGAGAGATGTTTTTTTAGCTATTTTAAGTGTTTTTTACCTTAGGCTTTTTTTTATAATGTTTCTTTCCGACCTTTGCAGTCAAATTTAAGTTATGGAAAATAATATTTGCTTTTTTAATGGAGATTACCTGCAATCAGATGATTTAAGATTTAAAGATTTTCATAGATTAAGGTTTGCAGATTCTTTATTTGAGTCTATATTGGCAGTAGATGGTGAAATTCCTTTATTAAAATACCATTTAGAAAGATTAGTTCATTCTTGTAGTTACTTACAATTAGATTTACCTACCATAGATTTTGAGGAAACAATTAAGAAGGTGTTAGCTGAAAATAATTTCAAACAAAAAGCAAGAATTAGACTAACGGTTTTTAGAACAGAAGGAGATTTATATACACCAATTGGTTCTAAAAGTTCTTGTTTAATAGAAGTAGAAGAATATACCAAAGAATTATTCGCACCAATCAATAAATTAGGTGTTTATTCAGAAAACAAAAAGCCTTTAACTATTTATTCTTTATTAAAATCGGGGAATGCAATTCATTATGTTATAGCTAAACAATATGCGGTAAGCAACGGTTTTGATGAAGTATTGTTAATGAACCCTAATACAGAAATTATAGAAGGAGCTTCTAATAATGTATTCTTTATACACGGTGGAAAAGTATACACACCTTCAACAAGCACCGGTTGTGTAAATGGTGTTTTGAAGAAGTTTTTAACAACAGAAATAATTCCAGAAATAACTTATGCCGCTTGTTTAGAGCCTGATATGGAAAGTTTTGATGAAGTTTTTATGACGAATGCTGTTGGTTTAATTCAACCCGTAAAATCTTTTGGAGACAAAGAATATAGTTTCGAAATGACCAATGAGATTATTCGAAAAGTAAAAGAAAGATTGGCTTTATAAGGCAAAGTTTTCTAAATCTATTAAACGATTCTCTTTAAAGCCTATTTGATTTAAAATAGGGTAGTGTTCCAATAAAAGCGTTTCTATTTTATCTAGTGGATTGGTTTCAAAAGTTCCATAATCTTCTATGTATTCCATGAATTTATTTTCACTTTCAGCGCAGTATTCTTGAAAAATAGAATCTTCTTCGCCATTAAATTCTAGTACATGAACATTCAGTTTTTCACATAAAGATTTATTGAAAGCAGGCGTTGCTTTTATCCATTTTTCTTCTAAAAATATTTCTACATAACCATGAGGAACCAAAACGTCTGTACCTAAAAACTGAACAACTTGTTCAATAGCAATATGATTTTTTATTTTAGCTAAGCCAATTCTAGCGGGAATGTCTGCAGCTTTTAATAAGGTTATTAAAATGATAGATTTATCAATACAATGTCCTTTTTTTCTTTTCACTAAGTTAGAAGCCAAAGAATCTGTTTCTATTAAACTTATTCTTAAAGGAGAATAATACCAATGATCTCTTACATAGTTGTAGATTATAATTGCTTTATTTTTTTTAGAAATTTCTGCATCAAAATTAAAACCTGCTAATATTTTTTGAATGGATTCATTCTCAGAATCATAAAAATTAAAAGTTTCTGTTGTTTTTGTATTCATTGTACTGTAAATATAATTAAAGTAAATGAATGATTGTTTAATGAAAATTTAAAAAATTAAGGCTTATAAAAGTAATTAATAGATATCATTTTAAGATAATTAGGGTGAAGTTCTAAATAAAACGATAGTTTTGAATGCTGAATAGAAAAAACATGAACACAAAAACATTAGAACAATTAGTAAATATCGATTCTCCATCTGGATATACAGGGAATGCAACAAAATTTATTACTGAAACCTTAAAATCTTATGGTGCAAAACCAACTTTTACAGCAAAAGGCGCAGTTACTTGTAATTTAGGAGACAATCCGAAAATTGTTATTGCAGCACATACCGATACATTAGGTGGAATTGTTTCTAAAATAAATGATGACGGAACTTTAAGGATGTCTGTAGTTGGGGGCGTTTTATTACCAAGTTTTGAAGGAAGTTATTTGAGAATTTGTACTATGGAAGATGAAATATATACAGGTACTTTATTGTTAAATAATCCAGCAACGCATGCAAATAGAGAAGCTGGAACTGTAAAAAGAACAGAAGCGAATATGCACATTAGAATTGATGAAGAAGTTTTTTCAGCAGAAGATGTTAAGAAATTAGGCATTTGTGTAGGTGATTTTATTTGTTTTGAACCACATTATACAGAAACAGAAAGTGGCTTTATAAAAAGTAAATTTATGGATAATAAAGCAGGTTGTTTTGTGTTGTTTGAATTAGCGAGAATGTTTGAAGGAAAAAATATTCCCGTTCAATTATTTTTCTCTAATTATGAAGAAGTTGGTCATGGTGCAGCTGCAGGATATGCCGAAACTATAGATGAAATGATTTGTATAGACATGGCAGTAGTTGGCGATGTATTGTCAGGTACAGAACAGGTTTGCACTATTTGTGTAAAAGATTCAACGGGTCCTTATGATTATGAAATGCGTAAGAAATTAGTGACACTTTCTAAAGAAAATAAAATTGATTATACTTTAGATGTTTACCCTTATTACGGCTCGGATGGTTCAGCTGCGTTAAGAGCCGGAAACGACTTTAGAGTTGCTTTGATAGGTATGGGTGTTTCTGCATCGCACGGTATAGAAAGAACCCATAAAAAAGGAATAAAAGCAACCGTTGATATGTGTAAAGCTTATGTGGAAGATTATATAAAATAATTTATTTTGTATAATCGTTAAAATAAAAAAAAAGACATTATATAGTATAAAATGTTCTTTTTTCTTTGAATTAATGAAACAAAAACTATTTTTGCAAACTATTTTAAATTTAGAACAAATAAATTATGGGAAAGAAGTTATTAATTGTGGAGTCACCTTCTAAAGCAAAAACTATTCAGAAATACCTTGGAGATGATTATATTATAGAATCATCAATGGGACATATTAGAGATTTACCTAAGAAAAATATTTCTATAGATGTAGACAATGACTTTACACCAGATTATCAAATTGCTGATGATAAAAAAGATATTGTTCGAAAATTAAAGAAAGCTCAGAAGTTAGTAGATGAAGTTTTATTAGCAACGGATGAGGATCGTGAAGGGGAAGCTATTTCTTGGCATCTATGTAGCGTATTGGGTTTAGATCCAAAAACAGTAAAAAGAGTTACTTATACCGAAATTACAAAAACGGCTATATTAAAGGCTATCGAAAATCCTAGGAAACTAAGAATGGGACAAGTAGATGCTCAACAAGCAAGAAGAATTATTGATAGATTGGTAGGATATGAATTATCACCAGTTTTATGGAGAAAAATTAAACCTGCCTTATCTGCTGGGAGAGTTCAGTCTGTGGCAGTAAAATTAATTGTAGAAAGAGAAAGAGAGATTATTCAGTTTAATACAAGTTCTTTCTTTAAAGTTTCTGCCTTGTTTGATGTGACAGATGCTAAAGGAAAAAATACACTTTTAAAAGCAGATTTATCTAAAAAATATAATACAGAAGCTGAAGCGCAATCTTTTTTAGAGAAATGTAAAATTTCTGATTTTACAATAGATACAATTACAAAGAAACCTGCTAAACGTAATCCTGCAGCTCCTTTTACAACTTCTACTATTCAGCAAGAAGCTTCTAGGAAATTATACTTTTCTGTTGCTAAAACAATGCAAGTAGCACAAAAATTGTATGAGGCTGGAAAGATTACTTATATGAGAACAGATAGTGTACACCTTTCTCAAACAGCTATTGATGGTGCGAAAACGGCAATCGTAGCAAATTATGGTCAAGAATATTCTTTTTCTAGACAATTTAAGACTAAAAATAAAGATGCACAAGAAGCGCATGAGGCTATAAGACCTACAGATTTTGGCGTTAGTGAAGCTGGTTCAAATTCTGACGAACAAAGATTGTACGATTTAATTTGGAAAAGATCTATTGCTTCTCAAATGGCTTCTGCGGAATTGGAAAGAACAATTGTCGATATTGTTATATCTAAAGCTGATGAAAAATTAACAGCCAAAGGAGAAGTAATGAAATTCGAAGGGTTTTTGAAAGTTTATTTAGAAGGAAAGGATGAGGACGATGAAGATGAAGATATTTCTGGAATCTTACCTCCAATGAATGAAGGACAACAACTAAATTTAAATGAATTAAGAGCTACTGAGAGGTTTACAAAAGCATCTGCAAGATATACAGAGGCAAGTTTAGTAAAGAAACTGGAAGAATTAGGAATAGGTAGACCTTCTACTTATGCTCCGACAATTTCAACAATTCAAAAGAGATTTTATGTTGAAAAAGCTAATAGAGATGGTAAAAAGAGAGATTTTATAATCTTAAAACTAGAGGATAGTGCTATTGACAAAGAAACTGCCACTGAAAATGTTGGGGCAGAAAATATGAAATTATTTCCTACAGATATAGGAATGGTGGTAACAGATTTTTTGAATGAGTATTTTAAAGATATTATGAACTATTCTTTCACAGCTCAAATGGAAGAAAGTTTTGATAAAATAGCTGATGGTTCTGAAAAATGGACAGATTTAGTTGCTAAATTTTATAAGCCTTTTCATAAAACAGTAGAGCATACTACAGAACATGCAGAAAGAGCAAATGGAGAAAGAACTATTGGTATAGACCCTACATCTGGTGAAACTATTATCGCTAGAATGGGTAAATATGGTCCGATGGTGCAATTGGGCGTTGCAGATGAAGAAACTGGTAAAAAACCTAAGTTTGCTAAATTATTAAGAGAACAACATTTAGAAACGATAACTTTAGAAGATGCTTTAGAATTATTTATTTTACCTAGATCTTTAGGCGATTATGAAGAGAAAGAAGTAAAAGCTTCCATTGGTCGTTTTGGTCCTTATGTAATGCATAAATCTAAATTTGTTTCTATCACAAAAGCTTCAGAGTTAGATGTATATAAAATCACTTTAGCAGAAGCTATAGAGTTGATAGAAGCTAAACGTCAAGCAGATATTGAAAAGCACATTATGTCTTTTCCTGATGAAGAAATAGAAGTTTTAAATGGTCGTTGGGGTCCATATATCAAAAAAGGAAAAGTAAATTACAAAATTCCTAAAGATGTAGATGCTAAAACGTTAGATTTAGAGAAGGTTCTTCATATCATGAAAAACCAACCTGCTAAAAGAGGTGCTAAGAAAAGTGCTCCAGCTAAAAAATCTGCAGCTAAAAAGCCTGCTGCAAAGAAAAAAACACCTGCAAAGAAAAAGAAATAAAAAAAATAGTCAGTTGGAACAACTGAACAACTGTATTCAATGAGTAAAAAAACTGAGATTAAAGCTTTAATTAGTCTTTTAGATGATGAAGATGATGTAATAGTAAATAATGTTTCTAATAAGTTGTTGTCTTATGGGGAACAAGTGATTTTTAATTTAGAAAATTCTTGGGAAAAAACAGTTAATCCGATTGTTCATGAAAGGATAGAGGAAATTATTCATAAAATCCAATTCAAGACTATTTATAATTCTTTAGAAAATTGGTTGCGAGACCCCTTTCCAGATTTATATAAAGGAGCAGAAATTGTTGCAAAATATCAATTTCCAGATTTAGATTCAGAAAGTACCAGAAATATTGTAGAAGGAATCAAGCAAAAAGTTTGGTTAGAACTAAACAATGACCTTACCCCTTTAGAAACTATTAATGTTTTCAATCATGTTTTTTATGGATATTTGGGTTTTAAAGGAGATTATAAATCGAAAGTAGATGTATCAGATTTTTGTATTAATCATCTTTTAGAAACAAAAAAAGGTGCTTCCATAACATTGGGTATACTTTATGTTTTCATCGCTCAAGAGCTAAATTTACCTATATATGGTGTTAATTTACATAGGCATTTTATATTAAGTTATCAAATAAGATTTATAGAAAAATTTGATCAGAACTATTCTACAGAAAGCATGTTTTATATAAATGCAATGAATAAAGGAATTGTTTTTGAAAGAGAAGAAATAAAATCTTACCTTAAAAAAATGGAAAAAGAAGTGGAAGATAAATTCTTCTCGCCGGCTTCAAACAAAGAAGTAATAAATGAACTACTCTCTTATGTTTGGCATTATTTTAAAAGTAATAAGCAAGAAGATAAAGCAGCCGAAATTGAGCAATTAAGAAATTTATTTTAAAATAACTCCGTCACTTTCTCCGGTGGTCTGCCAATTACTGCTTTCTTTCCATTAAAGACTATTGGTCGTTCTATCAACTTTGGATTTTCAATAAGTATTGTCAACCATTCTTCTGCTGAAAATTCTTTTCCTTTAAAGTTTTCTTTGAAAATAGCTTCTCCTCTACGGATTATTTCTTGTGGTTTCTTGTCAAGTTTAGACAAAACATCTTGAAATTCTTCTTTAGTAATAGTTTCTTTTAAGTATTCAATTATTTGAAATTCAACACCTTCGTTCTTTATTATTGCTAATGTTTCTCTACTTTTCGAACATCTTGGATTGTGTAATATTTTTAACATTTTTTATTTTTTATAAAACCTTACAACTGTTTTATTTCCGTTTTCATCTTCAATTTGAAAGAAATAGATTCCTTGGTATTCATTTCTAATATCGAAAAAAACTTCATCTATAGCATCTTTGAAAAACTTTTTATAAATAGTTTTTCCTAAAGTATTTGTGATGGAAACAGTAGAAATTTTTATTTTATTAGCAAAGTTTAAAGTAATTAAATCAGTTGCTGGGTTAGGAAAAACATCTATTTTTACTGTATGAATATTTTCTGATACAAATATTTTTTCAGGTTCAATGATTGGATTAGATTCTTTATTGTGCTTTTTAAAAAAATGCCAAATGACATTAATGGCATCAAAGTCATTTTTACTAGAAATAGTATACCAAGATTCATTATGGTCTGGTCCAGCTAGTCTATATAAGATAGTTTCATTAGCTTTCTTCTTCCCTTCATAAGATAATCTTAATGTAGAAAACCCATCATCAATTTTGTTCGTTAAGTTTAATGTGTCTATCCTTTTTTTGGACTTATTATTCTTGATCCAGAACTGGGTCAATTCTTCTGCCCCAATATTCCCACTTGAGCCACTGTAAGGAAATATACGATCACTTGTACTATGTATCTGTAAAGCTGGAATGATATTCTTAGGGCGGCAATTAGCTAATAATTCTTTGCTCATTGTTCCAGAAACAGATGCTATAGCAGTTATTCTATCACCCAATTCACAAGCTAATTTATTCGCCATAAAACCACCTAAAGAAAAACCAGCAACGTATACTTTTTGATTATTCACCTTATACCAAGTAGAAACGGTATCTATTAAAGAATTAATAAAACCAACATCATTTATTTTTGTATTTGGATAATAAATAGCACCATTTAAAAAGACACTACCGGCAGACCAAGATGTCCCAGTTTTTGGATCTTTAACCGCTTGAGGAATCACCATAATATAATTTTCAGCTTCCGCTTTATAGCTTAATCCACTAAAGTTGCTCATGTCTCCACTCATACCGTGTAAGAAAAACACCACAGGTAAAGCTTTTGCTTCTTCAGAATAAGACTTTGGTAAATATATATTAAAAGCTCTCTCTTTCCCTTCAAACTTATAGTTGTATGTCGTCATTTGACTAAAGACGGGAATAGAAAAAAGAACAAATAATAGGATGATTAATATTTTATTCATTGGTGTTTTAGTGTGTAAAATGTTTTAGAAGTAGCTAAGAATTAATCCTTAATTAGTTTGTTTACTATTTTTGTTCCTGAATTATTTTCTATTTGAATAAAATAGATGCCTTTTGAATGATTAGTTAAATCAAACGAAAAATTGTTTTTGTTATTCTTGAAATTTTTATTCAGAATGGTTTTTCCAATAGAATTTGTTATACTTATAGATTGGATAAGTTCATTTTCTTGGAAAGTTAAAGTTGTTTTTCCAGAAGTAGGATTAGGAAATAATTTAAAAGCAATAAGTTTTTTATTTGTAATTGTATTTGGCTCAGGCTGAACAACAGTTATTTTCTCATGTCTTGAAAAGAATTCCCAAATGACATCTGATGTTGAAAAGTCTTTATTTCCAACATACCAAGACTCCACATGATTAGGACCTTCTAAATGATAAAATACTACTTCACTGGCAGAATCACCGGGTGTGTATAATAATTCTTGTGAAACAAAACCATCATTGAAAACATTAGTAAAATCTGTAGTGACAGCAGTTGTGTTACAGTTATTATTGGCTACCCAAAAATCAACATTTTCTTCGGCATCCATTCCCCAATCGTTATTTGAATATAAAACGGTTTGGTCATCTATGCTGTGAACGTGTAATGCGGGAACTATTGTATTTGGATTACAAGAATTTTTTACTTCATTACCAATTGTTCCACCAACAGAAGCAATAGCTGCAATTTTGTCGCTTAATTCGCAGCCTAATCTATTGGTCATAAAACCACCCATAGAAAAACCAGTAGAATATATTCGTTTCGGGTTTACATTATAGTTATTTGAAACACTGTCAATTAAAGCACTTAAAAATCCAACATCATCTCTTGTTTCACTTAGATAATATGGCGTAGGTAAAGTAATTGGAAATCCATTAACAGTATAACTGTTACCTCCTGCGCCGCAATGCCAAGCTTTTTGAAGGATGGTATTCATTTGAACCGTTTGTCCAAAAGCAGTAATAGATTCCGTTGGATCTTCTGCTTGCGGAGTCACTAAAATAAATTTTTCAGATTCTGCCAATGCTTTAAACCCATTAAAGTTACTAAAGTTTTCTTTGGTATCTCCTAATCCATGCAAAGCCAAGACTAAAGGTAAATTGTCTGTAGCTGCATTGTATGTACTAGGAATATACAATAAGTAAGTTCTATTTTCAGTCTTAAAACTAAAACTTTCGCTCGTTTCTTGTGAAAAACTATTAACTGTAACTGTTAAAATTGTTAATAAGAATAAGTAAGTTTTTTTCATATTGTATATCTTAGGACATAAAGATAATTAAAAATGATGCCATTTAATTAGCTTGGAGGTTTAAGTACTAAATGAGGTCGTTTTACTTACTGTAAAATGTTGATAACCTTATTTTTTTTTGATGCGATTTACTTTTTCAATAAAACTCATTTTTATGTTTGAAATAGTGTTTAATACAATAGCTTAAAATGTTGATAAATACTTATTAAGTAAGGTAGTTTTGCTATTAATTCCCCATAAAAAAAACTATCTTTGTTACTTTAGAAAAGCCTTTATTATAGGCTTATTTTAATCTAAATAACAAACGTAAATTTAAGAATAAAAGATATGAGCGAAGAAGAAAAAAAAGCACCTAGTTATGGCGCCGATGACATCCGTGCACTGAAAGGTCTTGAAGCAGTTAGAATGCGTCCGGGTATGTATGTTGGCGGTACAGATTCTAGAGCATTACATCATTTATTAAATGAGGTTTTAGATAATTCTATTGATGAGGCTTTAGCTGGTCATTGTGATAAAATAGATATCATGATTCATGAAAACAACTCTATTACCGTTAGAGATAATGGTAGAGGTATTCCAATTGGTATAAATAAGGAATCTGGCTTGTCTGCGTTAGAGTTGGTTATGACTGAATTACATGCAGGTGGTAAGTTTGATAAGAATAGTTATAAAGTGTCCGGTGGTTTGAATGGTGTAGGTGTTTCTTGTGTAAATGCCTTGTCAAATCTATTAGTTGCTAAGGTTCGTAGAGGCGGTGTAGAAGTTGAACAACATTTTTCGAAAGGGGCTCCTTTGTTTTCACCTCCAAGAGAAATTGGAAAATGTGAAGTAAAAGATACGGGTACTTCTGTAACTTTTTTGCCAGATGATACTATTTTTGATGAAGTATTATTTATTCACGATAAAATTTCTTCTAGAATAAGAGAAATGTCTTTCTTGAATAAAAACGTAAAAATGATTCTTACAGATGAAAGAGAATTAGATGATGACGGGAAAGTAAGAGTTGAAGAATTTTATAGTGAAAACGGTTTAATAGATTTTGTTCGTTATATTGATGTGGCTAAAACACCAATAATTGAAAACCCTATCTATATGACATCTACTGAGCAAGGCGTAGAAGTTGAAGTAGCAATGGAATACAATACTTCTTATTCTGAAAATATTGTTGCTTACTGTAATAATATTAATACTTATAATGGTGGTACGCATGTTAACGGTTTTAAAAGAGCGGTAACACATTATTTTAAAAAATATGCAGAAGCAAACGGGCATTTTTCTAAATTAAAATTTAAGGTTTCTGGAGAAGATTTCAGAGAAGGCTTAACAGCTGTTATTTCTGTAAAAGTTCCAGATCCACAATTTAAATCTCAAACAAAAGATGAGGTTACAAATTCGGAATTGACGGGTATTGTTTCTAAATGTGTTGGGGAAGGAATTGAAAACTACTTAGAAGAAAATCCAAAGATTGCTAAAACAATTATTGATAAAATAATTATAGCAGCAACCGCAAGAAATGCAGCTATTAAAGCAAGAGAAGCAGTACAAAGAAAGAATGTAATGTCAGGTGCTGGTTTGCCAGGAAAACTGTCTGATTGTTCTAGTAAAGATCCTGCAGGTTCTGAAATATACTTAGTAGAGGGAGATTCTGCTGGTGGAACAGCAAAACAGGGTAGAGATAGATATTTTCAAGCAATTATGCCTTTAAGAGGTAAGATTTTGAATGTTGAAAAAGCAATGGAACATAAGATCTATGAAAATGAAGAGATTAAAAACATGTTCATGGCTTTGGGGGTTCGTTTCGAAACAGTAGATGGAGAAAGAAACCTGAATATAGAAAAATTACGTTATCACAAGATTGTGATTATGACGGATGCGGATGTGGATGGTAGCCACATTACAACATTGATTTTGACTTTCTTCTTTAGGTATTTACGTCCATTGATTGATAAAGGTTATGTATATATAGCACAACCACCTTTATATCAAGTTAAAAAAGGAAAGCAATTTCAATATTGCTGGACAGAAGAAGATAGATTACAAGCAATGGCAAGAATAGGTAAAGGAAATGATAGCTCGGTTCACGTACAAAGATATAAGGGTCTTGGTGAGATGAATGCAGATCAATTATGGGAAACAACTATGGATCCGGCAACTAGAATTTTAAAAAGAGTAATTATAGATAGTTATTCTGAGGCAGATATGGTTTTCTCTAAATTGATGGGTGATGAAGTTCCTCCTAGAAGAGAATTTATAGAAACACATGCCAAATTTGCTAATCTGCAAGTTTAATTTTTTATAACAAACTATTTAAAGCCTATTCTTTTGAATGGGCTTTTTTGTTCTAAGAAAAAAGCTT
>CAWVRT010000042.1:0-19655 GCA_963932515.1 uncultured Chitinophagales bacterium | reverse complement strand
CTGTATAACCTCTCATGTCTACAGAAAAATCAATATTCCCTGATACGGCTGGTGGTGCAGCAACTGTAATTGTAGCTTTCATGCCTCCTGCAGCGTGAGGACCACATACATAATAAAATGTACCTGTACTAGTAAATATGTGTTGTCCTCCTCCAAGTGGTAAAGAAAAACCACCATTTGAAGTACTGCCATTAGCAGTCCAAGTTGCCATATCTACTTCTATTACATTGTGCGAACCAGCTATTGACCAGTTAACAGTATCTCCTTGTGTAATATTTAAAGTACTTGGAGAAAAAGTTGTCCCTGAATTAGAGACGGTATGTACTGTTGCAAATAAGCCTAAGCTTGTAAAAACAGTAAACAAAATCGAGAATAAATGTTTCATATTTGTTGGTTTAGTTTGAAATTAAATTTGCACTTAGTGTACATTATACAATAAATGTAAATGATATAGTTCTATTATCCAAATAAATTTGGTTAAATCGTATAATAAACTATTATTTAATCGTGAATTTTGTTTTTAAAGAGTCTATCATCAAAGTAAAAGCTCCATTTTCTGTTATCCATTCATTTTCTATTCCTACAAAACCTAAGTCTTTAGATTGAATTGAAAATTGTACCGTTTTTGATTCTCCTGGCTTAAGATTTACTTTTTCAAAAGCTCGTAATCTTTTTACGCTTGGTGTAATAGAAGCTACTTCATCTCGCACATAAACTTGTATAACTTCCTTGCCTTCTACTTTACCTATATTTTTAACTTCTACAGAAACATTTATTTCATTTTCCATAGCAAAAACAGTATCCATTTTTAAGTTTGAATAAGCAAATTGCGTATAGCTTAGACCTGTTCCAAATTCGTATTGTGGATTGAAAGCATTATTCCCAAAACTAGGATCTAAGTCTTCAGTAGCTTTATGGTCGTACAAAACAATGTCATTTACATTTCTAGGATAGGTGAATGGTAATTTACCACTTGGGTTTACTTCTCCAAAAATAATTTCAGACACCGCAATTCCACCCATATCTCCAGGTAAGTAAGCCATCAATACGCCATCAAACATATCTTCAATTTCATTGATAATTCTTGGTCTATTTTCTACCAAAACTAAAACCATTGGTTTATTTAACTTAGCTAATGCTTTTACCAAATTAATTTGAGCTGTTGGCATATTTAAAGTATTGATATCTCCTACTTTTTCAGTATTAGGGATTTCTCCTAAACAAACTACAATTTTATCTACTCCTCTTGCTGCTGCAACTGCTTTTTCGATATTGATTTCCTTATCTAAAGATGCACCTACCACAAAAGTAACATGAGAAGATTTTACTTTCAAAGCTTCCTCTATCGTTAACTTACCTTTGGTATTGAATTTATCATCTACCCCTTGCCAAGTATGTGTCCAAGCGCCATTCATTATATTTAAAGAATTTGCCGCTGGACCTGTAACTAATACTTTTTCAGATTTAGATAATGGCAATACATTTTCGTTCTTTAATAATGTAATAGATTCTCTTGCAGCATCTAAAGAAACTTGAGCACTTTTTTCTGAACCAAATTCAGGATAGTCTTCCATTGGGAAATAAGGATTTTCAAATAATCCTAAATCCACTTTAAGTTGTAATATTCTTCCTACAGACTCATTGATTCTTGACATTGGTACTTCTCCTTCATTTACCAATTCTATTAAATACTTATAAAAAGAAGTTTTGATAGGAACCATACTCATATCAATTCCTGCATTGATAGCCATTTTAGTAGCTTCTTTTTCATCTTTTGCTACTTTATGAAATTGATACAATTTTAAAATGTCTTCCCAATCTGTAACTGCTACGCCTTCAAAACCTAGCTCATCTCTTAATAAATCAACTAATATTGCTTTATTAGAATGAACTGGAATACCATTGATTTCACCAGAGTTTATCATTACAGTTTTAGCTCCAGAAGAAATTGCTGTTTGAAAAGTTGGTAAATAGTATTCTCTTAATTGTCTTTCTGCCATATAAACTGGCGTTCTATCTTTTCCAGTAAATGAATTACTGTAACCTAAAAAGTGCTTCATACAAGCGGCCACTTTTGTTTTATCAGAAACATCATCACCTTGATATCCTTCTATACAAGCTTCTGTCATTTGCTGAGCTAAATAGACATCTTCTCCATAAGTTTCAAAAAAACGAGACCATAAAGGCTGTCTTCCTAAATCTAATACTGGTGAAAAATTCCAAGGAATTCCTGAAGCTCTTGTTTCATAAGCAGTAATTTCAGCAGCTTGTTTTACAATACTTGGATTCCAAGTAGCAGCTTGAGCTAATTGCTGTGGAAATAATGTAGCACCTTGAGTATAATTTACACCATGAATAGCATCTACTCCATATAAAACAGGAATTCCTGATGTTTCTTGAGCTTTTTCTTGAATCGCTTTATGAATACTATACCATGTTTCTCTTGGCCAAGTATGTCCGCCACAGTTTAAAATAGAACCTGTTCCAAATTGACCAATAATAGTATCCACTTTATTTAAATCAACTTCATTTGGTACCGCTAAATTCCAAATTTCACCTTTCATAATCAAATCAACATTAATTTGCATCATTTGACCTACTTTTTGTTCTAAGGTCATTTCAGAAAGAAGTTGTTCTACTTTAGAATCAAAACCTTTAGATTCTTTTTTTTGATTAGATTCTAAGTTACAAGAACTCAAAATGATTAAACACAATACGAATAATGAAGCATTGATTTTCATAAGTAAAATGGATTATTGAATGATGATATTATCTATTTCTACATTTCCTTTTTCTTGAAATGTAAATAATAATTGTTTAATATTTTTTGTATTAAATTCTTTAAGACTTAAGATGTCTATTAAAGGTATTTTTACTGTTGAAGTCTTTCCAGTTTTAGTAATATAAGAACCTTTAACTTCTATTTGATTTCTATGACCTGAGTAATTTTCGAAACCTACTTTGAATTTAGCATTGCTTGCATTAATAATATTGAATTGTAAAAATTCATTGCCTTTTAAACCTTCAAAACTAACTGCTTCCCATTTACTCCAAGAAACACCAAAAGATTTGTTTGTACAGTTACTTTCAACAAAATCCCAAGATAATTTTATGTTGTTATCTCCATTTTGAGACTGTGTCGTTTGAAAATTTCTACAATTATTGTTTATAAAACCCCAAGCATTATATTCTCCAAAACTATTTTTGAAAATACTAACGGGTAACTGATCTTTTAAGAAATATTGCACATTTTTTGGTTTCTCTTTCTTTTCGTAAGGAACCAATTTAATATCATCTAAAAATAATTCGCCACTTCCTAAAAATTGGAAGTTTAGTTGTTTTACATTACTCATATCAACCCCTATTTTTTCGTAATCGAAATCAGTAAGAGGTATATATACTTTCTGCCATTCATTAGTAAATGGTGGATTTGAGAAATTTATAGAATTTGGAACGGTTGCACACTGTTTACCATTATAATCTTCTATAAGTGCCACAATTGGAATAGAATACAAAGTTTTTCCTTTAGGTGCTTTCACACTCATTTCTATTGCTGCATTTTTTAAAACAGGTGTTAAATCTTTAGGGTTATAATTATCCCAGCTAAAACCCATGCCTATCCAATTACATTGTTTTTGATTTTCATTATTCCATTGAATACTTAAAGCATTACTTGTTATTGCATCAATTGGATCCCCTTTAATATCTTTACAATTATCTTTTTCAGCTCCCCAAACAGAAGACATGTCACCGGCAAATATTTCTGATTCTTTGAATTTCTTAAATGGAGATTTATAAGATCTTTCTGCTTTAGGATCATATACTTTTGCTAAATCGGAAACTGAAGTTTCATACTCTACAATTTTTATGTCATCTATTACTACAGAACCCTCACCTTGTAATTCTAGTTTTAATTGTTTTACATTAAATGCATCACCTTCTGCATTATCAAAGTTGAATAAGTACAAAGGAACAGTTAAAGTTTGCCAGTCTTCATCTATAACACTTCTTTCTAAAAATTGACTTTGGATTCCTACTGCTGAGTTTGTACTAGAATAATCTTCTAATAAAAAAACAATAATAGGTAAAGCAGGACTTTCTCCTTTTATACTTCTAATTTTTAATTCAATAGCTGAAGAGAACATAATGTCTCCAATAGATTTTCCAGACCAACCATCCCAGCCAAATCCTATTCCTAACCATTGACAATCTTTATTTTTTGTATTCCATTCTAATTGAATAGCTCGCTTTCCTTCATAAACAATATCTTCTATAAATTTAAATGTATGACATGCGTCAGATTCCATTCCCCAAACTTCATCTGAAGTTGTGTTTTGATAAATGGCTTTAGAAGAAAAATCCTTAAAAGATTCTTTGTGTTCTGCTTTCATAGCAGAATAATTCATAGCATTTTCTGCAGACGAGTTTAGGCTTTGAGTTGTAAAAGTAACTCCACAACTAGGAAATAAAGCTATTACTATTATGTATTTCAATACTTTAATCATAAGTCTATGGCTGTAAAGGTCCTCCTTCAGTAAAAATTAAATAATCTAGATCTCCTCTTGCTTCTCCTTGTACTGGATCAATTAATAATAAATATTCAACATTCATTAATTTTTCTGGTTCTAGAATGCCATTTCCATTTGCACCTTCACCACTTGTAGCTAAAGTTAAAGAATCGTAAGGTCTCGTGTATAACTCCCAAGTACTTTTATTTATAAAAATATTACCTGTTGACCACATGTCTTCTGAATCTGATTCCCAGAGACCATCTCCATCATCATCTTCATAAAAGTTAAAAATGCCAAAAGAATTTGGTAAATTTTCATCTCCTCTCATCATTACATTAAAGTGAACATTATGCTGATTTGTAGATAGTGGATAATGAGATTGACCTATAGTGTTTAGTGCAGGAAATTCTATTAATCCTATTAAATAATCCCAAGGAACTTCTCCTCCTGCATTGAAAAAACTATTCCCTTCTCCTGCAGAACCTAAACCATCTGCGAAAAAATTAACTCCAGATTGATAGAAGTTAGGCAAACTAGTAGGAACTCCTGATTCAAAATCCATAATTAAAACACCCGAACTTACTCTAGTAGAGTCTATAAAAAGTGATTCAGCTGCTGTGTATTTTTCACCTAAAACGGTAAAAACTACAGAACAATTTTCTCTTTGAAGAACTGGCAATGCACTAGAAGTACCAAACCAATTAATATTTACGACATCACCAGTTCCACTATATTCTTTATAAGAACCACTTTGTAGTCCCGTTATTTTTAAATTCCAATCTTCATAAGCTGCAAATTTTGCTGAAAAATTTACAGATGCTCCTTCTTGTCTAAAATCAATTGCATTTTGACTTATTTTAAAAGAATCAATTAATTCATAGGCGCCAAATACTTTATCTACATCTGGTCCTAAATATTCGTCTGATTTTTTACAAGTAAGTAACAAAACAGCACTTACTAAAATTAAATATATGCTCAACTTTTTCATCTTGTCTCTTTTTAAAATTTCATATTAAACAAAAGCATTGCTCTATTAAAAGTATATGAATTTGTACTTGCTGCAAAAATATTTATATCATTATGAATATATTGAGCAGTAACAAAAATATCTTCATTAAATCTATATTTTAAACCACCCGCATAAAGTACATTTCTTTCATCTACATTATATTGTCTAAAATCGACTAGTTCATTATAGTTATTTCTTATTTCTAAAAACTCATTTCCATCCGCCATAAACCATTTCACACCAGCCAATACATCAAATTTCTTAAATATTTCAATTTCAAAACCAGCTTCTATTAGGTTTGAGTTTAATTGAATTGCACTAAATTTAAGTCCATCTCGTGTGGTTCTTTCAAGTTGTCCACCAAGTGTAACTAATAATTTTTTATCATATTTTATTAACTTATCCAAATGAAAGTTCGCATAACCATTCAATATTGTAAATTGTTTTAAATTAAAAGACCCTGATCCAACAATTTCGGTTAAGTAACTATAAGAAATACCTGTTTCAATAAATTCTTTTTTTGCTTCTGTATAATCAACTTTCACATTTAATCCTCTTCTATTTGGAGTTGCTGGTCCGTATGGTAAAGCATTTGAATACTTAGGTAAATATGTTTGTAATTGTTGTTGAATTTGTTGATTGTACAAAGTTTCATCATAATAGATGTCTATTAATGACGCATTTCTAGACACAACATCATTGGTTACTTCATTAAAAATAGTTGGTTGAGCATCCCAGTTCATTCTTTTTGATTGTGATCCTGCACTTGTGAAATTAACACCTACCTGATTAAACGAAACTGCTGCTTTAATTCCTAAATCTGTTTTTGCATATAATGTAGCATCATAAAAATAATCTGATAAATTCTTTACTGTTTTATCGGCATTGGTATAATCAGATCTTGATAAACCAGCTTCACCTTTAAGTCCCACTGTCATTTTTTCCATTGGATACTTAACATCAAAATTTAAAGTAGTTACTAAATTATTCAATTTATAATCTGTTTTTGAAGTAGCAGCTAAATCAAATAAATCTACCAAGGTAACACCCATACTAAAATATTTGCTTTGATTCATTTTCCAATGAAAACCACTAAAAAACCTATCTGGGAAAGCTGCAATATTTGCACTTCTTGTCCTTGTAATAAAAGCTTTGAAATCCATAGATTTAAAAGCTTTCTCTGCTTCTAGTCCAAAATCTAACATTAAACCTTGCTGTCTCCAAGCAGTATCTGAAATTAAATTGTCATAATAAAGTATTTCTTTATAATCTTGAAAAATTCCAGGCTCATTTATTGAAAGTTCTTCTTGGTTGTAGTTAAACGTATAAGGGGTTAAGTTGAAGTTAAAATCACCAAATTTATATTTCAATTTTTTGGCAATAATTCCTTCCACCAATAATTTTCTAACTTCTAAATTGACACCTGCACCCCAAAAACCACCTAAAGTAGATCTAAGTCTCAAAACAGTTTCTATGTGTGTTGTCTTATTTGGGTTCACATTTACGCCTAAATCTAACAAGGCATAACCATTAAAACTTTTGTCGGCACTTGTTGTGTCTCCATTCATAATTTCTCCACCAAGATTGTCATAATACATAACACTTCTTGCAGCACCAGAAAAACTGACTCGCTTAGACTGAGCTTGTAAAGTATTTAAACTTGACATTACAAACAATATGAGCAATATAAATGAGGTGCTCTTTGCTGATTTTTTATTTTTAATATATAATTCCATCTTTTGTTTTTAAAAGAATACTTTTAATTCTATTTCGGTTTCAGTTCCAAATAATTTTTCTTTGATAAAATTCTTGTCTTCATGATGAAACCACCTTTGTCTTATATAGATACCCGCATTTTTAGCAATATCGTAATCTATTCCAAAACCATAAGCATAATTCAATTGATTTACTGGTTTTAAGGTTTCTGTATTTAACCTAGTTTCCATATTTCCCATTATTTGCTCTAAACCTACATATGCAGATAAATGTAGTTTAGGAAAAACTTCTGCATAAACTTCCAATTCATTATAAAAGGCTCTTACCCATGCTTTATTAGAAAATAAAGGACCAGCAGCTAATTTGTTTTGAACAGAATTTAAAGAAGTATAGTAAAAGAAGTATAAATGTCTTTTATTGATTTTTAAATCATACTTTGCTTGAAATTCAATAGTATTAAAACTTTTGTTAGTTGTGGTAGTATCTAAACCAGGTACATTTACGATTTCGTATGCTCCTCTAAAGAAAGTTCCGAATCTTTCATAAGGTCCTTTATTTGCTTGAAAGAAGTATAGCCTTGAAAACATGACACCGTTTATTCTATGGTTCACAGAAATGTCGCTACCTAAATTTTCTAATTCTTGAGAAATTGAATATCCTAGATTAAGTTTCAAAGCCTTGAATTCAAATTCTGTATTGTAATGTATTCCCCAACGATTATTTGTAGCGAAACCTACATTTATAATAGGACTTGCAAAAGGTTGTAAGATATTTGATGAAGCAGCATTGGTTTCGTCAGATCTTCCTAAAAATAATAATTGTGAAATAGAAGTATTTGAAAATGCACCAATATTGTTTACAAAGTTTTTTCCGATATAGAAAAACTGAAAATCCATAGGTAAGAAAGTGTACTCCTTTGGTAAGTTGAATTTTATTTTTACCCCAGGATCCCATTTTCTTTGATAAGTTGGGCTTGTAAAACTTCCAACTCCAAATTCACCTTCAACCAATAGTTTTTTTAGGAACCACCTATGTGAAAGCGTGACCATGTTAAACCCAGATTTTTTGCCTCTATTTTTATTGTCGAAAGAAACACTATTAATTGTGTTAATACCAAACTTGTGTTTTCCTGCTACTAAATTTTCTACTTTTCCTGCTATTGTATAGTTAGGAACATAGTCTGGAAGAACGGTTATATCATTTACATTATTGGCATTTTTTCCAAAAAGAAAATTAAAAGAAAATCCTTTTGGCAAGTCAGCACCTTCTAAAATAAATCCTTTAAAAGCTTGTTGGCTAAAACGTTCATTTTGATCGATATTACCAAGCTTATGATAGTTGCTATATTTCTCTTGAGAGTTTCCTGCTCCTTCCCAAGGAGTTCTTGTAAAAACACTATATCTAGTAATGTCTGCAGTGCTCATTGTGAAATCACTAATATTATACCAATGAATTCCACCCGTTTTTATGGTAAATTTTCCAAATGTTGTAGGAATGGTTCCATATAAATTCAACATGATATTATTGCTAAATGTATTTCCTAAATTTGAACCGTTAAATGGTGTAAATATGAAAAAATCTGTAGCGAGTGAAATACCAGACTTATGTGTCAAATTTGTATTTAAAGCTAAAATTGGTTCTCTATTTCCGTCGCCAAAAGTTAATTTTTTTGGTGCAATATAAACATTTGTTAAACTATCATACGTTTCAAAGTTTTTTAATGCTCTATGATGAACAAACATTCTAGCATAACCACTAAATTTAATATCAATTCCTTTTATTTCATCAAAAATTTGATTTTTTAGAATTGATTTTTTATTGTTCTCCGTTTCATTAAGCTTATTTTGAGAAAATAAACCCAGAAGGAAAAAACAAAACAAATATGTAAAGTTATTTTTTTTCACTTTATCTAAAATATATCCAAATTATAAAAACACAAACCACTAAAATCATTGACAAAATAAATTCTTTACTCTTAGTAATTTCTGACCAATTCGTCTCACCATAAGTAAATGTAAGTTTATTAGCTTCTTCAGAATTTGATTCACCTGAACTAATACTTACAGCAAACAAAACAATTGTAGAGATTACAAAAAGAATAATTGCCATGTATAAGAAGTTAATTGTTACATAACTAAATAAAACGCCAGATAAACCAGCGCCTTCTGGATATAATACTTCAAGAACTAATCTAATAGCACCTAATATACCGCCAATAGCCAATGCAGCAATAGCACCTTTACCATTTACTTTTTTAGATAATAACCCAAATAAGAAAACTGCTGCAATTGGAGGTGAAATATATGCTTGAATAGATTGTAAAGATTTGAATAACCCAGAGTTTCCAATGGTATTAACAAAAGGAATCCAAGCTAAGCCTAAAAGAACTAATACAACTGTAGCCAATTGACCAATTCTTACATAATGCTTATCTTCTTTACCAGGTACAAATTTTTGATATAAATCTAAAGTAAATAATGTAGAACAAGAATTAAACACTGAAGACAATGAACTCATTAAAGCAGCTAATAATCCTGCTGCTACTAATCCCTTTAAACCTGTTGGTAATAATGAGTTAATCATTACACCTAAAGCATAATCTGGATTTTCTAAAACTATTTGTCCTTGTTTTGCTAATACAAATGCTAAAACACCTGGTAACAAAAACAAAAATAAAGGAGTTAATTTCAAAAACCCTGCAAAAATTGTAGAACGTCTAGCATTAGAGATATCTTTAGAAGATAACACTCTTTGAACTATGAACTGATCTGTACACCAATACCATATTCCTAATATGGGAGCACCGAACAAAATACCTGTCCATGGGTAGTTTGGATCTGATGCCGGTTTCCATAAAGACATCATCCCTGGATTTACTGTTTCGTACATAACACTCCAACCACCTACTTTGTGCAACCCTATTGCGGTTACTGCAATTGCACCACCTAAAAGAATAAACATTTGAACTAAATCTGTGTAGACTACAGCTCTAAGACCACCAAAAACAGTATAAATTCCTGTTGCAATAACAATTATAAATGCACCTGTCCAAAAATCTATTCCTAATAAAGCTTCAAATATTACTGCCCCAGCAAATATGGTTACAGAAATTTTTGTTAAAACATAAGCCACTATAGAAATGATAGAAAGGTAGTATCTCGCTCCTGCATTATATCTTTTCTCTAAAAATTCGGGCATAGTAAATACACCTGATTTAAGATAAAAAGGTACAAAGACCCATCCTAGTATTAATAACATAAAAACGGCTAGTATTTCAAACTGTGCTGCTGCAATTCCAGAACTCGCACCTTGACCAGCTAAACCTACTAGATGCTCAGATCCAATATTAGAAGCAAATAAAGATGCACCAATTACAAACCAACCAATATTTTTTCCACCAAGGAAATAATTTTCGGTATTGGCTGTAGATTTTTCTTTTATGGATGTCCAAAATGCTACGCCAAAAATTAGTAGAAAATATCCTACTAAGATTATATAATCTAAGGGTAAAAATGTTGATTCCATAAGTTTTTTTTATTTGTTATTGTCAAATATACACTAACTATCTGATTTTGCACTATATTTGAGTTAAAAAAATACCTTTATATGATGATTAGATACGTAAAAATAATATTAATTACATTATTCTTCATTCCTCTTTATTCTGGAGCCCAAGAATACGTCTTAGTTTGGCAAGATGAATTTAATGAAACATCTTTAAATACAAATGCTTGGAACTATGATTTAGGAAATGGTTGCCCGAATTTATGTGGTTGGGGGAATAATGAATTAGAGTATTACACAGAAGAGAATGTCAGTTTTAATGATGGTAAATTAGTGATAACTGCAAAAGAAGAATCAATTTCTGGTTACAATTTTAGTTCAGCAAAAATTCATACTAGAAACAAACAAACATTTACCTATGGAAAATTTGAGGCTAGAATTAAATTACCAACAGGACAAGGAATTTGGCCAGCTTTTTGGTTATTATTTAATGATCCAACTTATGGCGGCTGGCCAACAAGTGGTGAAATAGATATTGCAGAACTTGTTGGGCATGAACCAGATGTTGTTCATGGCACTATTCACTATGGGGGTGCTACAAAAGGTGGACAATTTGATTTACCAATAGAAGATTTTTCAGATGGGTTTCATACTTTTTCTGTTGAATGGGATTCTACTAAAATTTTATGGTTTGTAGATAGTATACAGTATGCAGGAATTACAAAATATGGAATAGACCAAGGTTTTAACTGGCCTTTTGACCATCCATTTTATATCATATTCAATTTGGCAGTTGGCGGTAATTGGCCAGGAAGTCCAAATAATACAACTAGTTTTCCGCAAACTATGGAAATTGATTGGGTAAGAGTTTATCAAAAAGTTGTTGTAAACCCTATTGAAGAATTGTCGATAGAAGAAATTATAACAATTGCGCCAAATCCAATACAAAATAATGTGTTGAATATAAAAAAGAGTTCTACGGAAAAGCTTCAATACAAGATAATTAATATTCTCGGAGAACAAATCAAAAAAGGCGAAATTCAAGACTTGAATTCAAAAATTAACCTTAATGAAATAAAGGCAGGATTATATTACTTGATGACTACTACTGAAAAATCGGAAAAAATACTTTCCTTTGTAGTCCCAAATTAAAATAATGCCTGAACAGTCTATAAACAAATTAAAAATAAACCCGAATGTTTCTGTTGATTGCGTAGTATTTGGTTATTCTAACGAAAAACTTAAAGTGCTATTAATTAAAAGAAAATCTATTGAAAACGTTAGTACGGAACAATTTGCCCTACCTGGTGATTTGGTTCAGGAAAATGAAAGTTTAGATGAAGCTGCAGAAAAAATTCTTTATAATTTAACAAAATTACAAGGAATTTACTTAAAACAGTTTCACACATTTGGAGACCCCCATAGAGTTAAAGCAATTAAAGATCAAGAATGGTTACGTGCTTTTAGAAAAGAACCTGAAGCAAGAGTTATTACGGTAGCTTATTTTGCTTTAGTAAAATCTGAAGACTATGAACCACAAGCTTCTTCTTTTGCTGGAGAATCTCAATGGACTTCTATTGGTGAAATTCCTACCTTGGCTTTTGATCATAATGATATTTTAAATGAAGCCTATAAACATTTAAAAGATGAACTCATTGATAAACAAATTGGGTTTGAGTTGCTTCCAGAAAAATTCACCTTATCTGAATTACAAACGCTTTACGAAAATATTTTAGATGTAAAATATGACAAAAGAAACTTCAGAAAAAGTTTGAAAGGAAAACCTCATTTAGTAGAACTAAATGAAAAAGAAACTGATGTTACGCATAGACCTGCGAGTCTTTATATCTTTAAAAAGGGAAATTTTTAATTAAACTACCCAAGAACCACCAACACAAATTACGTTTGGTAATTCTAAATATTCTTTATAATTTTTTTCATTAATTCCACCTGTTGGGCAAAATTTTATTTTTGGAAACAATGAATTATATGTTTTCAATAATTTAACGCCTCCAACAATTTCTGCAGGGAAAAGTTTAAAAGTATTGTATCCTAAATTTATCCCTTTCATAATTTCTGATGGCGTAACAACACCTGGAATAAACGGAATTTTAGTTTTTTGTAAATCAACGGCAAGATGTTCCATCAATCCTGGACTTACAATAAAATCTACTCCTAAAGCTTCTACTTTTTTTAGTTGTTCTAAATTGATGATTGTTCCTACACCAATATCTAAAATATCATTATAATCTCTCTTCAATCTTCCAATTGCTTCAAAAGCCACTGAAGTTCTTAAAGTAACTTCTATAGTTGTAATTCCTTGGCGTACAATATTCTCGACTAATTTATCAATTTCGCTAATATAGTTTATAGTAACTACAGGAACGATTTGATTTTTCTCTAAAATTTTTCGTATGTTAAATTGACTCATAATTAATTAAAATAAAAAGCTTGCGCCTGTTTCGCTTGTTGAAATATTTTCTTTTAAATTGGAAAACAACTCTCTTCCCAATCCGTATTTTTGTCTTTGAATTATCTTTGATTCTCTGGCATTTACGTTATCAAAATCTACTAAATTTAAAGTTTTTGTGTTTACATTAAATTCTAATAAATCGCCCGTTTTAATTTTTGCTAAAACACCTCCATCTAATGCTTCTGGCGACATATGAATTGCCGATGGCACTTTTCCTGATGCACCGGACATTCTTCCATCTGTTACTAATGCTACTTTAAAACCTTTTTTTAATAAGACTGTTAAAGAAGGTGTTAATTTATGCAACTCGGGCATGCCGTTGGCTTTTGGACCTTGGAAAGGTAAAACTGCTATAAAATCTTTGTTTAAATCTCCTTTTTTAAAAGCATCAATTAAATCTTCTTGCTCTTCAAAAACTATTGCTGGTGCATTAATAATATAGTTTTCTTCTTGAACGGCAGATGTTTTAATTACAGATCTACCAATGTTACCAGACATCAAGGTTAAACCACCTTGTGGGGAAAAAGGCTCTTGTGCAGAGCGTAAAATTGAAGTATTTAAACTTTCGTCTGAACCGTCAACCCAAACCAATTTACCATCTTTAATCTTTGGTTCTTGCTTAAATTTATTTAATCCTTTTCCTAAAATTGTACTTACATCTTCATGTAAAAAACCATTATCTAAAAGCGTTTTAATAACGAATCCCATACCGCCAGAAGCATGAAAATGATTAACATCTGCTGCTCCGTTTGGATAAACTTTAGTTATAGAAGGCACAACTTCAGACAAATCAGAAAAATCGTCCCAATTTATAATAATTCCTGCCGCTCGGGCAATGGCTATAATATGTATGGTATGATTTGTAGAACCGCCAGTTGCTAAAAGACCTACTACTGCATTCACCATTGTTTTTTCATCTATCAATTCAAACAATGCAGTTCCTTGTTCTTTTCTTGCATTGTCTGCTAATAATTTTACTGAAAATTCTGTTAATAACTCTCTTAACTCTGTATCTGGGTTTACAAAACTTGAACCTGGCAATTGTAAGCCCATAACTTCCATCAACATTTGATTTGAGTTGGCAGTTCCATAAAAAGTACAAGTTCCTGGCGAATGATAAGAATCAGATTCTCCTTTTAGTAATTCCTTTCTAGAAATTTTTCCTTCTGCAAATGCTTGACGAATATTGGCTTTTTCTTCATTTGAAATACCCGTTTTCATAGGACCGCCCGGAATAAAAAGCATTGGTAAATTTCCAAACCTTAAAGAACCTATTAATAGACCAGGAACAATTTTATCGCAAATTCCTAAACAAATAGTTCCATCAAATAAATTATGAGACAAGGCAATTGCAGTTGAAAGTGCAATAGTATCTCTGCTTAATAAAGATAATTCCATTCCAATTTGCCCTTGTGTAACCCCATCACACATTGCTGGCACACCACCTGCCACTTGAACTACTGCATTGTTTTTTTTGCCAAATTTTCTTATTTTATCTGGATACTTTTCATAGGGTTTGTGTGCTGATAACATATCGTTATATGCTGTAACGACAGCCAAATTTACTGTTTTATTTTCAGATAATTCTGCTTTATCATCTGGTCCGCAGCCTGCAAAAGCATGTGCTAAATTTCCACAGCTCAAGTGCATTCTATTTACACCAGCTATTTTAGCGGTTTTCATCTGCTCTAAATATTCTTTTCTAAATGCAGAACTTCTTTCTACAACTCTTTTAGTTACTTCTAATACAGTATTATTCATAAAATTATTTTTGACTATAGTAAACTTTTAATTTGGTATTTGTAGTTTCAAAAAATGAAGCTATTGGAAGTTCATTGGCCTTTGCGGATTCCAAAACTGCTAGCTTCTCTTCTCCTGTTATCATTAAATACAATTGCTCACTTTTATTTATTAAATATCTACTACAAGTTATTCTTTCAATTGGTTTTACATCTGCAAAAGAGTTTAATAACAAATTATTGCATTTATTACTCAAGCCTTCTTTTGAAGCTTCATCTTTTGGAAACAATGAAGCTGTATGTCCATCGCCACCCATTCCTAAAATACAAACATCTACTCTTGCTCTAAATTTTTCATAAATTTTTTCGGCAAGTTGCAAGTTTTCTTCTTTTGAAACCATATTGTAAACTAGACCAACGAAGAGACATTTTATTGCATTATTTTGTAAAAGATGTGTTTTTACTAATTTTTCATTACTTTTTTTATGATTTGTTGGCACAAAACGTTCATCAACTAAACCAATGGTAACTTTTTTCCAATCAATAACTTGCTTAGAAAGTTTTTGATATAAACCAATGGGCGTGCTGCCACCAGACACCAATAAATTTGCATAACCATTTTTTTGAATACTTTCTTGCAAATTAGCTATAATTTCTGAACACAATTTGTCTTCTAGAATTTGCTTATTTACTTGTGTTATTATTTTCATATAGCGCTTGTGTCGTTAAACCAATTTTCTCCTTTGCCCATTAAGTCAGAACCAGGCCCCCAACTTCCTGCTTCATACAGAACATTTTTCACACCTTCTTCTTCCCAATTATCTAAGATAGATTCTGTCCACTTCCATGCTGCACTCAACTCATCATGACGCATAAAAAGTGTTTGATTTCCTCTTATTACATCTACTATAAGTCTTTCGTAAGCTTCTGGAAAACGTTCTTCAAAAGAATCTACATAATCTAATTTTAAAGAAATTGGCTTATATCTATATCCTCCAGGTCCAGGTATTTTGGTCATTTGAACTAATTCAATTCTCTCTTCTGGTTGCAATCTTATAATCAATTTATTGCTCAACATCTTTTCTTTAGAGGCAAAAATATTGTGCTTTACTGGCTTAAAATTAATAATAATATCTGAATATCGTTGAGACATTCTTTTTCCTGTTCTTAGATAAAAAGGTACCCCTTTCCATCTCCAGTTATCTACATAAGTTTTAACACCTACAAAAGTTTCTGTCTTTGAATCATATTTTTCAATATCTTCTAAATAAGAATTAACTTTTTCGCCATTTACTTTCCCTCTTGTATATTGTCCTTTTACAGTATGTGTGTGAATGTTCTTGTTATTAAACAAACGTAAGGCTTGTAAAACTTGTAATTTCTCATCTCTTAAATTATTGGCGTCTAATGAAAGTGGCGGATCCATCGCTACAAGACATAACAATTGTAATAAATGGTTTTGAATCATATCTCTTAATGCTCCGCTAGAGTCGTAATATCCAGATCTTGTCCCAACGCCCAAACTTTCTGCCACTGTAATTTGTATATTTTCAATATTCTCAGAATTCCAAGCACGTTCAAACAAATTATTTGCAAATCTTAAAACCATTAAATTTTGAACCGTCTCCTTTCCTAAATAGTGATCTATTCTATAGATTTGAGCCTCTGTAAAAGCAGTAAGGATTGTGTTGTTTATTTTTGTAAAAGAATCTAAATCATAACCTAGGGGTTTTTCTACTACGACTTTGCTATCTATATTTACTAAATCTGACTTTTTTAAAGCGATTGAAATTTCTCCAAAAACACTTGATGGAGTCGAGTAATAATAAATATTCTGACGATTTTTATTTTTATTGATTTCTTCTGCTAAATCTTTATAACCTTTTAAACTATTTTCGGGTGTTAAAATCAACTTACATTTATTAGCAAAAATTTCAAACTTCTTTTCATCTAATTTTCCGTGTTCTGAAACTTCTAATGCTAGTTTTAGTTGCTTATAAAATTCTTGATAATCTAATTCTTTTCTATGAATAGTTATAATTGTAAACCCTAAATCAGAATTTCCATTTATAAATCTATTATAAAGTGCGGGGTAAATTTTACGAAAAGCTAAATCTCCCGTACCTCCAAAAACGACTAAATTAAAAGCCTTAAATCGTTCTTTTTGTTCTGTTTTATTCTTCATAATTAAAATGTTAGTGTCAAATATACACTAAGTATTTTTAATGTAGTTATATTCTTTTTGATAAAATTGTTAAACATACTTAATAAATAGAGTTTTTATTTGACGTAAAATGGCCAATTGGCATAAGTTACCGCACTACCATCGGAAGCATAGATAAATAACCTATAGGCTCCTGGCATTTGGGGTGCCTTCATTTCAATCTCTCCTAACTTTTCTGTTTTGGAGATATATCCTTTCAGTGCTTCAGGTTTTTCTTCTACATCTCCACCAGCTTTTTTATCGGTACTTTCAGGAACTAACTCCCAAATATATTCTAAATCAGATTCTTTTTCGTCTTTTACAATTGCCTTGGCAGAGTAACTTTTACCTGATTCTAAATAAATATTATCATATCCATTTTTTCCATCCAATTTAAAATCTATTAATTGTGGTGCTCGGTTTTTTGGCCATTCCCCAGACCAAGCTTTACAAATATTGTCAATAGCTTCAGTAGGCATGTTTTTTTCATTAAATAAACCGTACCAAGTATTTGTGTATTCTTGCTTTTGCCCCCAAAGAAAAACATAAGAGCCAAAGCAATTATTTACATCATTTTTTATAATATTAAACCTATTTGAATACGCTTCTGCTTTTTCGTGAGCCGTTTGCTCTATACTTACTTTCCATTCTGTATTTTCAACTTCCCAATGTCCATTTGGACCCCATTCAGTTACTACATAAGGTTTATTCCATTGATAAAGTTCTATATTTTCTGGAACATTTACAATATCACCATAAGTATTTACGCCTAAAATATCAATAGATGGAGCCATTTTTTGAATCAACTGAACTTCTGCCACATCTAAGCCTGCAGTTACTACCATTGTTGGATGGTTTGGATCTAGTTCATGAATCATTTTAGAGATATCTTCAACAGCATTCCAAACTTTAAAATTTGAATAAAATAAATCCATTTCGTTTCCTACGCCCCACATTAATAAAGCCGGGTGATCTTTGTACTTCTTTACGACATTTCTAAAATTTTCCATTTGACCTTTTACCGCCCACTTGTCGTTATAATCAAAACCATGTCTTTCATGGCCAAGCCACAAACCCAAGGTTACAGTTAATCCTTTACTTTGGGCATCATCGAGTAATTTTTGAGCACCTTCATAACTCCAAGTTCTAAATGAATTTCCACCACATTGAATCAATAAATCTAAATTTGTTTGCCCACCTGCACCATTTATATAGTATGGTTTGCCATCTCTTAATAGTTTCCAAGAATTTCCTTCTTTAGAAACTTCAACTTTTATGGCTTGAGAGTATATTTGACTATTTAAGCCAAAAACCATAAAAAATATGACCCATAAAATTATTTTCATCTCTTTACTTTTAAGGCTTCTTTAGCTTTATGAACTTCTACTAGATTAAATATAGGTCTTTGGATAAATTGTCCAACTTTTATATCAAATTCTTTAGCTACTTCTATAATTTCTTCTTGAAAATAAAAACCAATTGAACCAATAAAATTAGTTTTAACTTGTTTATAATTTGGAAAGCAACAAAGATGGTTTTTAAAAAATAACCTAAACCCGTCTTTAATCATTTCTTGTAAATACATATTCTCTTTTCTTACAGAAATAAACTTCATGAAGCTTGCTAAAAATACATTTGCATTTTTGGCACCATAAACATTTTTGGTAAATTCTAAATGACTTAAATTATATTGCATTTCAAATTCATCATTTAACTTTTTCGGTAGATTATTATAAAAATAATCATTTAATAACTTTTTGCCAAAAAAACTACCACTAGCTTCATCACCTAAAATATAACCTAAGCTTGGTTTCCCTCGTTTTAAATTTTCACCATCAAAAAAACAAGAATTCGAACCGGTACCCAAAATACAACAAATAGATGGTTCGTTATCATATGCTGCTAAAGCGCAAGCCATTAAATCATGATCGACTTTGATCTTAGCATTTGGAAAAATATTTAACAAGCCGTTTTCCATTATTTTATTGAAATGTCCATTAGAACATCCTGCACCATAAAAAAAAACTTTACTCACTGAATTATTAATTTCATTTATAGGTTTACTTCTAGCCAATGTATTAGAAATAAATAACTCATTATGAAAATAAGGGTTCAAGCCTATAGTCTTTATATGATCAACAACTTGCCAATCGTTATTCAAAACCAACCAATCACACTTTGTAGAACCACTATCCGCAACTAATATCATAAAATTTTGTTTTTTACTAACTTATTGTAAACTTAACACTAAGTTAGTAAAAAACAAAATTTTTTGATTATTAAACTAATTTATTATAGAGAGAATTCATTTCATTAAGAGAAACTATAGGTAAAAATCATTTTTCAGTCAAGCTTTAACATAAATTCACCCCCCCCAATTCTCTCTATCCAAACTTCTATACTGAATAGCTTCGGCAATATGTTCAGGTAAAACATCAGGTTTCCCTTCTAAATCTGCTATAGTTCTTGCTACTTTCAAAATTCTATTGTAAGCTCTTGC
>CAWVRT010000041.1:0-19658 GCA_963932515.1 uncultured Chitinophagales bacterium | reverse complement strand
TATTCTAATTTATTTTTTATAATTATTCTATTACTATGGTAGCATTGTTTAAACTGATTCATTCTTTGACAAAGACTGAAAAAAGATATTTCAAACTTCAGTTTGGAAAGCAAAAACTAAAGTATTTGGTATTATTTGATGCTATAGATGCTATTGCAGTTTTTGATAAAGCATTGATAAAAAAGGTTCTTTTGACCGATAAAGATTTTGAATTTAAGAACTTAGCAGTTGATGTAAACTATTTATATGAAAATGTATTGCAGAGTCAACAATTATTTCATCAAAATAAAAATGCTAATTTTAAGATTAAAAATAGATTAGCTCATATTGAAATTTTATACAATAAAGGACATCTTGATGAATCCCTGAAATTAATTAAGAAGACTAAGAAACTTATTATGAAATATGAGTATTTTACATATGTTCATGAATTGAGTAGGTGGGAACAAACAATACTTGTAAATCAATCATCTATAGCTAAAGTATTGTTAGCTGTTACCGACAATAAAGTTCTATATAGTAAGTTGGATGAATTAGATCTCTTAAATAATTATTATTTAGAGGCTAATAGTTTTAGATCAAATTGGCCAAAATCTGAAAGTAATTTTAAAGAATTATTGTTAAAAATACCTTTCAAAGGTTACTCTAGTTGCAAATCTATCTCAGCAAAGATTAAGTATTTGCAAATACAACAATTATATAGTTTTTTAAAATTAGACAAACAAAAGGAATATAAAATTCTAATGCTTATTATTTCATTAATTAAAAATGAATTTATAGTTTTTTTGGAAGAATATCCAATGAGGTATTTAAAAATTTATAGTAGAAAACTTTATTTAGATCTTTCATTATTTCCAAAAAATATTCTTGAAACTTCAATTTTTTTTTTGGATTTACCAAAAAAGCAATCTAGGTATAACGAAAGAATTATTTCTTTTTCTCAGGTCTATATGATAAACTTTGTACTAAGTTATTATATAAAGAATGAAGCTTATCAAAACGGTGCTATTTTTATAGGAAAGATTGATTTTAATATCGAAAAGTATATCAATAAAGTCAATCAATCTTTTTTATTAGGTACTTATTATAAGATGTGTTATGTCTATTTTAGAAATAACAATTTCGATAAATCTATAGATTATTTGAATTTAATTATTCAAGGGAATAGTTTTTCCGAAAAAGATGATATCTATTTGTTTTCTCAAATATTTTGCCTCATAGTACATTATGAAAAAGGTAATTACATTTTTGTTGAAAATAGAATGTTAGTTATTGGAAAATTATTAAAAAAAACAGTAATTTTTAAAGGTGCCTTTGAAATATTTTTTATAATACTGAAGGACTTTATAGCTTATAAAGACAGAATAGATAATGGACTATTAGATGATATTTTACTCTCTTTAACAAATGAGAAAGATAAGAATGATCTAAAATTAATTGAGAAATATTTTGATATTAAAACATGGATCAATAGTAAGAGAGATAATCTAACTCTCAAAGATAATTTTGATCCTAATCTTGTAAGGTTTGATTTGTTGTTTAAATAATTTGAAAGTTTAGATATAGGTGTCTATAAAGAACGCATCATTATTGTTAATTCAAAGTATACAAATTCCCTGGAAGACCAATAACAACACCTCTTAATTCTAATTCTAAAAGGGTAGTAGCCACTTTACTTCCGGTAAGCTTGGTCGAATTCATAATAAAGTCAGAACTCACTTCATCTGATTCTTTTAAGAGGGCAACTATTTTTTCTTCCGTAGGACTTAGGTTTAATAAAAGTTCCATCTGTTTTATTTTAGAGATTTTATTTGTGTCATCATCTTCCCATATCATATGTTTAAGAAGGTCTGAAGCATTTTCTACTACATTTGCCTTGTAGGTCTTTAATAAAAAGTTACAACCGTTAGAATACCTGTCTTTTATCCTTCCAGGCACAGCAAATACATCTCTATTGTATGTGTTGGCAATGTTTGCTGTAATTAATGAACCACCTGTCAATTCACTTTCTACCACAATAGTTGCATCGCTAATTCCGGCAATTATTCTATTTCTTTTAGGGAAATTGGCGGGAACAAATTTTTCTTGAGAATTATATTCCGTGAGTAAAGAACTATTTTGTTTTAACATCTCTTTGGCGGTTTTCTTATTTTGTTCAGGATAAAAGTGATTTAAGCCATGCCCCATAACACCTACAGTGTCAATTAAATTTTCTATAGAAGATTTATGTGCTTGACCATCTATTCCTAATGCCATACCACTAATAATTAGTATATTCTTTCCTTTTAAATCCGCTAATAGGTCTGCAACAAACTTTTTACCATAATGTGTTGCTTTTCGAGTACCTACAATACTAATAATTTTTTGTTGGTTTAAATCTGTATTTCCTTTTTGATAAAGAACTAAAGGAGCATCTAAACAATGTGATAATCTGTATGGATAGGCCTTGTCGAGAAAACTAATAGCTTTTATTTGATACTTTTTTATAAATTCCATTTCGGTATCTACTTTAGCAAATACTTTTTGGTTTATAATGTTTTCAGCTAGAGTGTTTCCTATTCCAGGAATTTTAATTAATTGAACTTTCTTTTGATTGAAAACTGCTTCTGCAGAACCACAATAACTTATTAGATTCTTTGCCATTATAGGGCCTATTTTAGGAATAAATGATAAAGCAATGATGTAATAAGTATCTTTCATGAAAACTAAAGGTACTATTCTTTTAGAAATATAATAAAAAACTATTTCCTGCCAAAATCTGCAGGAATTTCTCCCCAAGCTTTGGTTTCCCATTTCAGAATTTGATTCGTATAGGAGTTTGTTTTCAACCAAGTTTCAGCTCTTTTTACTAAATCCATTATTTCGACATTTCCTGGCGCTATCATTGCCGTAGTTTTTGCCTTCTTGTTTCTAACCCAACTCATAGCAGTTCTACTATCAGAATATATTGGATATTGAATTTTGTGTTTTTGGCAATATGCTATAGCATGTACTAATGCTAAAAACTCTACAATATTATTTGTTCCACCCACAAAAGGTCCTTTATGAAAAAGTAAGGTTTTTGTTGCAGTAAAAACGCCTTGATATTCTACAATACCGGTTTGATTATTACCAGCGCCATCTACGGAAACACTTTCAAGAATAGGTTTTCCTATTCTGTCTAAGTCTGCTGTACTTAAAGTGTTTTCAACTATTTTTTTACCTAAAAACTTAGAAGGATTTAAAAGGGCTTCTTCTGCTATTTCTCTCGTTAAAAAACCTTTGAATTTAGCATTTGGAAAACCTTTTATTTGTTTCTGACATTCATTCCAGTTTGTATAAATACCAGGTCTCATACCTGCCCAGACTACATAGAATTTCTTTTTTTTGCCCATATCTACCTACTTACTTCTAGAAAAGCTTTTTATTTCTCCATTATTCAATCTAAAACCTGTAACGGAAGATTTTTTATTGATTTTTGAAATGTCAAAATATTTAGTTCGCATTAGCATCATTTTACAATAATCTCCAGTTGTTTTGTCTACTAATTGAAAATCTATAATACCATTGACATCTATATCACCATTAGTAATTAATTCAAATTGATGCGGTATTCCACAACCAGAATATTTTAGACTTACTGCTAAATTTTCATCTAGCTGAATTGTTTTTTGAATTTTAAAAAAAGGAATTTCACTATTTTTTAAATAGTTCGTATCATAAGTAAGATCAATTACAACAGCATTAATTTGTTGCTCAAAATCGTTTATTGTAGTTTCTAAAACTCTTGCTTCTTTTTGCTTTTCATTTAAAATACTTCTATCTAAAGACTTCCCATTTACATCTATTTCGGTAATTAATGTTGCATATTTCATTTTCAGTGTTTTTAGTTCTTCCACTTGTGTAGTAGTATCCGTAGCAGTAGAACAACCAATGCTTGCAATTATTAATAAGATAAATAACTTCATTTCCATAGTTTTTAAGATTATAGTGTAAAGTAACCAAAAAGTAAGCCAAAGATAATACTTTTGTCCTGTGTTTACAATAAAAAATATTTCTTATACTATTGAAGATTTGAAAAAATCATACCTGATAGCTTTAAATAAAGATGTTTTGGAAGATTGGGAATATAGTTTTTGGTGTTTTATAAAACAATGGTTTGATGAAACACAAGAAATAATTAAAATTAAAACTTCAGGTTCTACAGGCACACCAAAAACAATTAGTCATAGAAAAGAATATATGCTTGCAAGTGCTAAAATGACCTGTAATTTTTTTAAATTAAATAATACTAAAACTGCTTTACTTTGTTTACCGACTAGCAGTGTAGGTGGGTTGATGATGATAGTACGTTCTTTAGTGTCAGGAATGAACTTAATTATTCAAAAACCAAGCTCAAATCCTTTAATTGATTTGAATCAAAAAATTGATTTTATTGCCATGGTTCCTTTACAGGTACAAAAATCAATAGCAGAAAGTAGTGCTAAATGGTCTTTGGTGAAAGAAGTGATTATTGGAGGAGGAAAAGTTGCAGATTCTTTAGAAAAAAGCTTGCTAAAAAATGATATAAAAGCTTATAATACTTTTGGAATGACTGAAACGATTAGTCATGTGGCACTCAAGAGAATAGGACCTGGGCCAATTTTTAAAGCATTAACGGGTTGTTCTTTTACTGTCAATAAAAATAATTGCCTAATAATAAATGCGCCATCGATTGGTCTTAGAAATTTACTAACGAATGATGTAGTGAATCGCGTTGATTCAACGAAATTTGAATGGTTGGGAAGATTGGATAATGCGATTGAAACTGGTGGGATAAAAGTCTTACCAGAGAAATTAGAAGAAAAAATAACTCATTTAATGAGTACTAGATTTTTCATTAGTTCCGTTCCTGATAAATTATTAAACAACAAGCTGGTTTTATTAATAGAAGGAAAAGAAATAGATTTTTCAAGTTCTAAATTAAATGATTTTTTGAGTTTATACGAAAGACCAAAAGAAATTCATTTTATACATGCGTTTGAAGATAGTAAAACGGGAAAATTTTCACGAAAATTAACGAGAGAAAAATTCATTAATAATAATTAGTATTACCTTTGTGTTATGAATAAAACATTCTTTTTCTTAAGTTTTTTAATCCTTATTTCTTGTACTGATGAACCTAAAAAGTTGCACGATTACAGTGTTTCAGTAATTAACTCGCCTTTAGGTCCAGATACTATTATTAAAGCAATTCCTCATTTTGAATTCACGAATCAATTAGGAAATAAAGTAACTAATAAAACATTCAAAGATGATATTTATGTTGTCGATTTCTTTTTTACTTCTTGCCCAGGAATTTGTCCTGTGATGACAAAAAATATGTTGAGAGTATATGAAAAGTATAATCAAGACTTGAAATTTTTATCGCATAGTATAGATCAGAAAAGGGATGATATTCCTAAGTTGAATAAATATGCTAAGAAGATTGGTATTACCAATGATGAGAAATGGCATTTTGTAATGGGTTCAGATGAAGCTATTAAAAAAATGGCTAAGAATTATATGATTTTAGCTTATGAAGACACAACGGTAGCTGGTGGTTTTGAGCATGGCGGTCAATTTGTGTTAGTTGATAAACAACAGCATGTTAGAGGTTATTATGATGGCACAGATGAGGAAGCTGTCGATCAATTAATACTAGATATTGCAATTTTAAAATTGGAAAATAGATAATTAGCATTCATGGAAGAACAAAAGAAACAAGAAAGTAAAAAAAAAGGAATAATTATAGCATTTGCTGTTTTATTAGCGTTCTTTTTAGTTTCAAAAATGTTGTCTGGTATTGCTAGTAATCCATCACAGATTGCTTACGAAAATAAATGTGCTTCTTGCCATGGTTTAGATGGTGAGGGCGTAAAAGAAATGATTCCACCATTGGCTAGTGCTGATTGGTTGGTAAATAATCAAGCAAGTATTGCTTGTATTATAAAGCATGGCGTCAAAGGACCTTTATTGGTTAATGGAAAAGAATACGATATTGAAATGCTTGGTCAAAAAAAGATGCAAGACATTGAGTTAACAAATATCATCAACTACATCAACACCTCTTGGGGAAATAATATTCCTACCATGAAAAATATTGACGTAATCGAACAGTTAAAAAAATGTAAGCACTAAATAGCGTAGGGCGTTTTTTTTAATTTACATTCTTTAACATTTACGGTGATGCTATCATAGAGCCTTAACAATCTATGAAGTATATTTGTGTATAAAATTAGTATTACCATAAAAATTCAATAATGAACAAGATCTTATCTTCTATTAAATCAATACTATTCTCTACTAGATTGATGGCGATGCTTTTCTTGCTTTTTGCAGGCTCTATGGCAGTGGCTACATTTATAGAAAATGATTTTGGTACACCTACAGCAAGAGTTTTGGTTTATAATGCTTGGTGGTTTGAAGCTATTATGATATTTTTTGTTATCAATTTTGTAGGGAATATTTTCAAGTTTAAATTATTTAGGCCTAAAAAGATTATTACACTTGTTTTTCACTTGTCTTTTATTCTAATACTAGTAGGTGCAGCCGTTACTCGTTACATTAGTTATGAAGGAATGGTTGTCATAAAAGAAGGCGAAACAAGTAGTCATTTATTAACACAAAGAACATATCTTCAAGTACATATAGATAATGAAGAAGTACAATTAGAATCCGATAAAGAATTAGAATTTTCAAAAGTAAAACCAGATTTCTTCAATAAGTTCACTATCAATACAAATTTTAAAGGGCAAGATGTTAGTATAAAATATGTTGATTATTTAGAAAATGCGGAAAGTAAATTTGTAGAAAATGAAACAGGAGAAAAATTCTTACATTTTGTTGAATCTGCAGGCGGAGAGAGAAATGATTATTATATAAAAGACGGAGAATTCTTAGTTTTAAATACGACAACAGTGGGTTTTAATTCATCTTCAGAACAAGGTGTAAACATTATAGAAAAAGACGGAAAGTTCTTTTTAGGAACAGATGCAGATGGTTCATTTTTTAAAATGAGCGATAAAACACAAGGTTTAGTTTATAAAGATTCAATTCAGCAATTTAATTTATTGACACTTTACAATTTGCAAGGTTTACAGTTCGTAATTCCATCGTATGCCCTTATCGGAAAAGAAGAAACTGTTTCTGGCAATGGAAATACCAATCAGCTAATAGTAGATGTAATGACCAAAGGAGAAACCAAAAGAGTTGCTTTAAATGGTGGGAAATACATGATAGAAGCTCCAAGTTTCTTTGCACTAGGAGGACTTAATTTTAGATTAGCTTATGGTTCTAAATATAAAGAAATGCCTTTTGCTGTAAAATTAAATGATTTTCAATTAGAAAAGTATCCAGGTTCTGAAAGTCCTAAATCTTATGCTTCAGAAGTAACAGTGATAGATAAAGCAGATGGTAAAACGTTTGATTTTAGAATATTTATGAATAATATCTTAGACTACAAAGGCTTTAAGTTATTTCAATCATCTTATAATATTACACCAGAATATGAAGAAACAAGATTGTCTTTAAATCATGATTTTTGGGGAACTTGGATAACTTATATTGGCTATACTTTATTATATATTGCTATGACATTATTGCTTTTTGTACCGGGTTCTAGATTTGTAAATTTAAAAGATAAATTGAATAAAATAAATGCAAAAAAAGCAGTATTAAGTGTTGTTTTTGGGTTAGCTACGTTTGTAGGATTTTCACAACATAATGCAGCGAAACTCAATATTGATTCGCTACTGAAAGGCGAAATAGCCAGTGTAGAACATGCCGATAAATTTGGACATTTAGTTATTCAAGAAGAGAGTGGTAGAATGCAACCTTTTAATACGTTTTCTTCTCAGTTGCTCCGAAAAGTTAGTAAAAAAGATCATTATAATGAATATACTGCCGACCAAGTAGCACTTTCTATGGTTTTAAATCCAAGAATTTGGTATGCAGTACCTATGATTTATATGGAAAAAGACAATACGCAAGTAAGAGATATTTTAGGTGTTGACCATACGCAAAAATATGCTCGTTTGATTGACTTTTTTGACATGAAAGGTGCTTACAAACTTAAAGATGTTGTCAGTGAATCTCATAAAACACAAATAAAATCTAAATTTCAAAAAGATGTTATCAATATAGATAAACGTTCAAACCTTTTGTATGCTGCTTTAGATGGTAATTTGTTTAAATTTTTCCCTTTACCGAATGATGCTAATAATAAATGGTTTTCAGTAGTAGAAGCAACAACAGCAGGTTTTACAGGAATGGATTCTACTGTAGCAACAAGTATTTTGTACTTGTACGATATGGAATTAACAAAAGCCATAAAAATCAATAGCTATACAGAAGCAGCTAAAATAATTGATGGTATTTCTTCTTTTCAAAAGAAACATGGCGGAACCGTATTACCTTCAAAAAAACAAGTTCATTTTGAAGTTTTATATAACAGGTATGATGTTTTCAAAAAACTATTTTGGCAATATTTATTAGTAGGAACAATCTTATTTATTTTAGTATTGATAAGGATGTTTAAAGACAATAAAGTACTAAATGTATTATCCCAAGTATTTATTGGTTTGATAATCACCTTGTTCTTATTGCAAGCAACTGCATTAGGCGTAAGGTGGTATATTTCTGGTCATGCACCATGGAGTAATGCTTACGAATCTATGATTTATATTTCTTTTGCAACCATGTTGTTTGGTCTAATCTTAGGAAGAAAATCTTCAATGACTATTGCTGCTTCAACTTTTGTAACGTCTATGATGTTGATGATAGCGCATTGGAACTGGATGGATCCGACTATAGGAAATCTAGTGCCTGTACTTAATTCTTATTGGTTAATGATTCATGTTGCTATTATTGTAGCATCTTATGGCCCTTTTGCAGTAGGAATGATTACTGGTTTTATGAGTTTGATTTTGATGATTTTTATGACTGAAAATAATCAAAAAAGATTAAAGTTAAATATTGAGGAATTAACTGTTGTCACAGAAATGGCTTTAACTTTAGGTTTAATTATGCTAACTATTGGTAACTTTTTAGGAGGTCAATGGGCCAATGAATCTTGGGGAAGATATTGGGGCTGGGATCCAAAAGAAACTTGGGCATTGATAAGTATTATGATTTACGCATTTGTAATACATGCTCGTTTTGTACCTAGTTTAAAAGGAAAATGGACATTCAATGTATTTGCAGTATTTTCTTTTACTTCTGTATTAATGACTTATTTAGGTGTAAATCATTTACTTTCTGGACTACATTCTTATGCAGCAGGAGAAAAAGCAGCTATTCCAAATCAAATTTGGGCTTCTTTAGCAGTAGCTACTGTGGTAAGTATTATCGCTTACTTTAGGTATAAGAAGTATTATGGTGATGAGAAGTAGGAGGAACTAGAAAAGGATTTTGTTTAATATTTCTTAAACTTCCTCAAGCTAAAAACGCCAAACATGGCTTCTTTAATGATGCTACCAGACATTTTTGAAGTTCCTTCTACACGGTCGGTAAATATGATAGGAACTTCTGTAATTTTAAATCCGTGATTTCTAGATTTGAATTTCATTTCTATTTGGAAAGCGTAGCCTATAAACTTGATATTATCGAAATCTATTTTTTGTAACACTTCCTTTTTGTAACAAACAAAACCTGCCGTACTATCTTTTACACCTAGTGAAAGTATCATCTGAACGTAATAAGAAGCGAATTTAGACATTAAGACACGTTCCCAAGGCCAGTTGTTAAAACCCCCACCTTTTACGTATCTAGAACCTACCGCTACATCTCCTTTACCACCTTTACAAGCAGTATATAAATACACTAAATCTTTCGGGTTATGAGAAAAATCACAATCCATTTCTATAATATATCCGTATTCTTTTTCTAAAGCGTATTTGAAACCAGCAATATAAGCCGTTCCCAAACCTTGCTTTCCTTGTCTTTCTAACAAAAATAATCTATCGTTATATTGGCTTTGAAGTTCTTTTACTTTTTCAGCTGTTTTATCAGGAGAATTATCATCAACTACCAATACGTGAAATTCTTTTTCCAAAGAAAATACGGTGTGAATCATTTTTTCAATGTTTTCAATTTCGTTATAAGTCGGTATGATTACTAATGTGTCACTCATTTCCCAAAAGATTCTTTTAACTCTGTTAATACTTGTTTAGTGTTTTGAGGGAAATCACTTTTCATCATCCAAGCATAATATCCTGGATTTGATTTTAATACTTTTTCAATAGGGTGTCCTTTGTGTTTGCCAAAGTTGAAACAAGCCACTTTATTTACAAAAATAAAACGACCAGCATTATCTATAGCATTTTTATTTTGCTTAGAAGCCTGTGCTATAAAAGCCATGTCATTTTCTAAATCATCATATCTTTCTACTTGCGCTTTAAAAACATCAAAAGTTGCTTTAACATCTGCTAAGGCAGTATGTGCATTTTCTAAAGTCTTACCACAGAAAAATTTATAAGCAGAGCTTAAATCTCTCTTTTCGTGCTGAATAAAAATATTGAAGGCATCTAAAAGATTTCTATTGTCAATTCTAAAATCAACACCAACTCTCAAAAATTCTTCAACCAATACAGGTACATCAAAACGATTAGAGTTATAACCACCCATATCGCAAGGGTCTAATAAATCAAATAATTCTTTCGATAATTCCGCAAATGTTTTTTCATCTGCCACATCTTTATCATAAATACCATGTATTACAGACGTTTCTACAGGAATAGGAATAGTAGGATTAACTAAAAAACGATATTCTTTTTCTGTATTATCAATATCCATAATAATAATACCAATTTCTACAATACGATCAGTGGCTATATTTACTCCGGTAGTTTCTAAATCAAAAAATGCTAATGGTCTATTTAATTTTAATTGCATATTGCAAATTTAATAATTTATTTAGATATAATTTTATGTTTTTTCGGTGATTAGCATATTTTATTTTTTAAGGAAAGTTGTTAATCGAATTCTTATTGTAAATCAATGACTAGTAGGAGTTAAGCGTTATGGTAGAGTTATAGTAGAAGGCTGTTTGATTACAAAACTAAAGTGAGTTAAGATTTTCGATAAATAGTGGCATGCTTAGTCTGTTTTTGAGAATAACAGCTGGTATAAATATTAAAGCTACAATTTAGAAAGCCTATTCAATAACAAAAAATCTGCAATAACCAAAGCACTCATTGCTTCTATAATCGCTACAGCTCTTGGTAATACACAGGGGTCGTGTCTTCCTTTTCCTAACATTTCAATACTTTCTTTTTCAGCATTGACTGTTTGTTGTTTTTGCATAATTGTAGCGACAGGCTTAAAAGCTACTTTAAAATAAATATCCATTCCGTTAGATATGCCACCTTGAATTCCACCTGAATAATTCGTTTGTGTAATGATTTTATCATCTTTTTCTTCAAAGAGGTCGTTGTGTTCAGAACCGAACATTTTAGTTCCTTCAAAGCCACTACCAAACTCAAAACCTTTTACGGCATTAATTGAAAGCATTGCTTTACCTAGGTTTGCATGTAGTTTATCAAAAACAGGTTCGCCTAAACCAGTAGGGCAGTCCTGAATTACACAAGAAATAGTTCCTCCAACCGTATTTCCAGCTTTTTTGGTTTCTTCAATTAAGGAAATCATTTTTTTAGCAGTTTCAGCATCAGGACATCTTACCATATTATTTTCTATTTTAGAAAAATCTAAAGTTTGATAATCTTTTTCTAATACAATATCTTTTACGCTAGAAACATAAGCATGTAGAGCAATTCCATAATGTTGTAATAATTTTTTTGCTATAGCCCCAGCAGCTACTCTTGTTGCTGTTTCCCTGGCAGAAGAACGTCCACCGCCTCTATAATCTCTATGTCCGTATTTTTCTTGGTAAGTAAAATCTGCATGAGAAGGTCTAAAGGCATCTTTTATATGGCTATAATCTTTCGATTTTTGATCTTCATTTCGAATCATTAAAGAAATAGGCGTTCCTAATGTTTTTCCTTCAAATACACCTGAAAGTATTTCTACGATATCAGCTTCTTTTCGTTGGGTAGTAATTTTTGATTGACCTGGTTTTCTTCTGTCTAATTCTTGTTGAATTTCTTGCGTAGAAATTTTTAAACCTGCAGGACATCCATCTATTACAACACCGATTGCCTGGCCGTGTGACTCACCAAAAGTACTGATTTTAAATATGTTTCCAAAAGAATTTCCTGACATAATAGAGTATAAATTTACTATTTTAATATGAGAATGTAAAAAAGAATGCTGAATTTGTTGTTTTGACTTTTAACACCTTCAACTTTATTGGCAGCGGAATCTTTATTGAATCTTTCAAGGATTGTATGAAAAATATTACTTCAACATCAAAATGGCTCTGTTCAGCGCTTTAATGAAAACATCAATTTCTTCTATTGTATTATAAATAGCAAAAGATATTCTACAAGTTCCTTCAATACAAAACTTATCCATTAAAGGTTGGGTACAGTGGTTTCCTGTTCTAATTGCAATACCTTGTTTGTCGAGTAATACACCCAAATCATAAGGATGAATGCCATCTATTAAAAAAGAAACTACACCAGATTTATATTTGGCAGTTCCATAGATTTTTAATCCTTCAATTTGTAGCATTTTTTCGCTAGCGTATTCTAATAGCTCATTTTCATGCTTCGCAATGTTTTCAATACCGATTTTATCTACAAATTTTAAGGCTTCTGCTAAAGCAATGGAACCACAAATATTTGGTGTTCCAGCTTCAAATTTATACGGTAATTTGTTGTAAGTTGTTTTCTCGAAAGTAACATTTTTTATCATTTCGCCTCCACCATGAAAAGGGTTCATCGCATTCAAAACATCTTCCTTTCCGTAAAGAATACCAATACCAGTTGGGCCATATACTTTATGCGCAGAAAAAGCTAAAAAATCGCAAGCTAAATCTTGTACGTCTATTTTAATATGTGGAGCAGCTTGTGCGGCATCTATCAATGTTTTAGCGCCAAATTTATGCGCCATTTGTATTATGTCTTTTACAGGATTAATTGTTCCTAAAGCATTAGAAACATAGGCTACCGAAACTAATTTTGTTTTGTCAGAAAGTAAATTTTCGTATGCTGAAATAATTAATTCACCTGTATCATTGGTAGGAATTACTTTCAAAATAGCACCAGTTCTTTCACACAACATTTGCCAAGGAACAATATTTGAATGATGTTCTAATTCTGAAATAATAATTTCATCATTTTTTCCAATAAATTTATCTCCAAAAGCATAAGCTACTAAATTAATAGCTTCTGTTGTTCCTCTTACAAAATTAATTAAAGAAGATTTTTCTGCATTGATAAATTTCGCTACATAATTTCTAGAAGCTTCATACTCTTCTGTTGCTTTATTGGCTAAAAAATGTGCTCCTCTATGAATATTACTATTGGTTTCTTGATAATATTCCTCAATCTTTTTAATCACAGATAAAGGCTTCTGAGAAGTCGCTGCATTATCGAAATAGATTAAATCTTTTCCGTTTACTTTTTGAGTTAATATGGGGAATTGTTCTTTCATATTTTTTTACTTTTAGCTACAAACCCATTTTCAAAGTCAAACGCTCTTCAAAGAAATGCTTAATATCTTCATTTTTCATATCTCTCAAAGCTTCTTGCGTAAATGCATAAGTGATTAAAGATTTTGCGTTCTCTTTTGGAATACCTCTTTGCATACAATAGAATATAGCTTCTTCATCTAATTGACCAGTTGTAGCACCATGACTACATTTTACGTCATCAGCATATATTTCTAATTCTGGTTTTGTATAAATAGTAGCATCATCACTCAATACTAAATTTTTGTTGGACTGGTAAGCATTTGTTTTTTGAGCAGCTTGTGCTACATATACTTTTCCGTTAAAAACGCCTACACTTTCATCATTCATTACACCTCTAAATAACTGATTACTTGTACAGCTAGGAGCCATGTGATTGATTCTTATTCTAGTATCCGTATGTGTTTTATTTTCATTCATGAAAAAGCCATTTATTTCACAATGAGCATTTTCACCTAAAATATTTGCAACATAATAGTTTCTTACCAAGTTACCGTTTAAAATAGGGTTGGTGATAAAAACATTACTATCTCTATGTTGATTGAAAACTTTATTTCCAATAAAGTAGAAATTCTCTTCTTCTTGATAAATATTTAAATATAAGTTGGCATTTTTTGCTACTTCATAAGTTGTATAAGTATTCAAATTGAAATTCGTTGTGGAAGGATTTAAGTAATCTTCTAAAATTTCAACTTGCGCATTCTCTTCTACAATTACTTTATATTCCATGTTTATCAATACATCTTCTCCTTGGTTGAAAGCTAAGTTAATGACAACGATAGGTTTAGAAACAACCGTATTCTTGTCTACTTTTATAGTTAATCTTGAATCTGAAAATGTTTTTGCTAGTGACGCAAATGCATCGTCTATAGCTATATTTTCATTTACCACAGTATCAAAATAGATATGTAAACCTTTTTCTTCTGTATAGTTTGAAAGTAAGCTAGAATAAGCTCCATTTACAAAAACTAACAAATGAGATTCCATATAATGATGCGTAAAGAAGTTTGGAGTTTCACTAGGTAATTCAAAAGTTGTATACGGTACTAAATTTCTAAAATGGTTTATTTTAGTATTCTTATAAACTTCATTTCTTCTGGTAGGAAAGCTATTTTCTTTAAAAAATTGAAAACTATTTTGCTTTGCTTCAGTTAGTTCTAATGTTTCAAAAGTTGTGTTGTATGTATCTAATGTTGTTGTCATGTTATTCGTACTTAATATTAAAGTAAAAGTATTTAAGTATAGCTTAAAACTTTCTATTATCTAATTGCTACTATCTTTTATCTTAAAAATTAAGCAAGATCCTTTACCCAGTCATAACCTTTTTCTTCTAATTCTAAAGCTAATTCTTTACCACCAGAACGGACGATTTTACCATTATATAGTACATGTACAAAATCTGGAATAATATACTCTAAAAGTCTTTGATAATGAGTGATAATAATAAAACCATTGTCTTTATTTTTTAATTTATTTACACCATTTGCAACAATTCTAAGTGCATCAATATCTAAACCAGAATCTGTTTCATCTAAAACAGCTAATTTTGGTTCTAGCATAGCCATTTGAAAAATTTCGTTACGTTTTTTCTCTCCACCACTAAACCCTACATTTAGCTCTCTGCTCATGTATTTTTGGTCGATTTCAACATACTTCATTCTTTCTTTCATCATTTTTAAGAAGTCTTTCGCTTTAATGGGTTCTTCACCATTTTGCTTTCTTCTTTCATTGATAGCAGCTTTCATGAAATTGGTAGTTGTAACACCTGGAATTTCTATAGGATACTGAAAAGCTAAAAAGACACCTTCACGAGCACGCTCATCAGGATCCATTTCTAATAATTCTTTTCCGTCAAGTAGGATAGAACCGTTTGTTACTTCATAAGCATCTCTACCAGCTATGGCATTTGCTAAAGTACTTTTACCGGTTCCGTTTGGACCCATAATGGCGTGCACTTCACCTGCTTTCACTTCTATGTTGAAGTCTTTTAAAATTTGTTTTCCGTCTATCTCAACGTTTAAATCTTTTATTTTTAATAAACTCATATTTTTTGCTTTTAGCTGTTGGCTTTTGGCCGCTGGCTTTATTTTGTTTCTTTATTTTATTTCTTTGTCCTTTTATTTATAGCTTCTAGCCAATTACCCAACAGAACCTTCTAAAGAAATCTCCAATAATTTTTGTGCTTCTACAGCAAACTCCATTGGTAATTCTTTAAATACTTCTTTACAGAAACCATTAATAATTAATGCAACAGCTTCTTCTTCAGGTAATCCTCTTTGCTTACAATAGAATAACATATCTTCTCCAATTTTTGAAGTAGTGGCTTCATGTTCTACTTTGGCAGTTTTGTTTTTTACTTCTATATAAGGAAAAGTATGTGCGCCACACTCATTGCCCATCAACATACTATCACATTGTGTATAGTTACTAGCGTTGTCTGCAGTTTTGTTTATTTGCACCAATCCTCTATAAGAACCTTGACTTTTACCAGCAGAAATACCTTTAGAAATTATTTTACTCTTTGTATTCTTACCGATATGAATCATTTTCGTTCCAGTATCTGCTTGCTGATAATTATTTGTTACAGCAATAGAGTAGAACTCACCAATAGAATTGTCTCCTTTTAATATACAAGAAGGATATTTCCAAGTAACGGCAGAACCAGTTTCTACTTGCGTCCAAGAAATTTTAGAATTGTTCCCTTTACAGAGTCCTCTTTTTGTTACAAAATTGTAAATACCACCTTTTCCGTTTTCATCACCAGGAAACCAGTTTTGAACCGTAGAATATTTAATTTCTGCATTATCTAAAGTTACTAATTCTACAACAGCAGCATGTAATTGATTTTCATCTCTACTAGGCGCAGTACAACCTTCCAAATAAGAAGCATAAGAGCCTTCATCTGCAATAATCAATGTTCTTTCAAATTGACCCGTATTTTCAGCGTTTATTCTAAAATAGGTAGATAGTTCCATTGGACAACGAACACCTTTTGGAATATATACAAATGAACCATCACTAAAAACAGCTGCATTTAAAGCCGTAAAATAATTATCTCTTGTAGGAACAACCGATCCTAAATATTTTTTTACTAATTCAGGATGTTCTTTTATTGCTTCAGAAATTGAACAAAATATAACCCCTTTTTTAGCTAATGCTTCTGTAAAAGTAGTAATTACAGATTCAGAATCCATTACGTAATCAACAGCTACGTTTTGTAATAGCTTTTGTTCTTGTAGTGAAATCCCCAATTTATTCATATCAGCTAGAATTTTTGGATCTACCTCATCTAAACTATTTAATTTAGGTTTTTTCTTTTGTGCAGCATAAAAATATATTTCATTCAAATCGATTGATGCATATTTTAAATGTGCCCAGTTCGGTTCATTCATTGTTTTAAAAACTTCATAAGCTTTTAAACGTGTTTCCAACATCCATTCTGGTTCATTTTTCTTTGCAGAAATGAATCTAATCACCTCTTCGCTAAGACCTTTTACAGAGAATTCTTGGTCGTGATTAGTCGTAAAACCGTATTTATACTCAGTTTGAGTTGTTTCTTCTATTATTTTATCATCTTCAGACATGGTGCAAAATTATAAAGGAAATTTATTATTTAGAGTGTTTCTAAAGTAAAATAACTCCTTATTTAGAATCTTTCTAAAGTAAAACGGCTAAAATGTATTTAAATGATTGAAAATCAATAAGTTAATTTAAAATAAAAATTAAAATTTTTGAACTAAATTGTAAATAGGTTTTTGTACAATTTTCCCCATAGAGCATTCATATTTTGAAACTGTTTTTTCTAATTGTTCTCTAAAATGAAAAGCAACAGAACCTACAAAATGAAGTTTATAGTCTTTATAATTAGGTATATTGGTAATGTGATTTGCAATGAAACTATCAAAAGATTCTAAAATGATTTGCTGAATTTCAGGTAAATGAATATTTTGAGAACAAAAAGTAGTAAATTTTGCTAAATAGCGATTTGGCAATGGGTTTGAATAAACATTTTCAATTAAGGATTCCCTAGTAGTGTTATAGTATTCCAAAAATGCCATTTCTAAATTAGCAGGAAACTGTTTGTAGAATACTTTTCTTAATAAGGCTTTAGAAATATGAGTTCCAGAACCTTCATCTCCAATTATATAGCCTAAGGAAGAATATTTTTTAAAGACATTCTCACCGTCAAATATTCTAAAAGTTGAACCTGTTCCTAATATGGAAACAATGCTCTTTTCATTTGCAGACACAGTAGCTTTTGTAGCGCCGTCTATATCTGTATATATATTTATAGTTGCGTTTTGGAGTAAATTACTAAATATACTTTCTAGCCATTCTACTTTTTCGGGACTAGAACAGCCTGCACCAAAAAAATGAATTACTGTAATATGAGGAATAACATCTGGTCTTAAGTGAGTTTCTAATTCATTAATGATTTCATCTTCTGAAATAAAGAAGGGGTTCATTCCTTTCGTTTCAAACTCTTGAAGAATATTTCCTTCCGCTTTTAAAAGCCAAGAAGTCTTAGTGGATCCTGAATCAGCAAATAATTTCATTTTTCAAAGATAATCATTATTAAATAGGCAACAATATTTCACTGCTAATTATTTTTTTTTAAAATAATTAAAGCGTTTTTTCTACTATGATAGTTTTATCATTGTCACTTCTTAAGACTTTCTACTGCATTTCTAACACTCCCATGTTTTTGTAAAAGCATGGCAGCTGTTTCTTCAGGAACACCTGTTTCATCCATTATTATTTTTGTGCCTCTAGCAACTAACTTATTGTTACTCAATTGCATATCTATCATTTTATTGCCTTTTACTTTCCCTAGTTTAATCATTACGCTAGTAGAAATCATATTTAGTATTAATTTCTGTGCAGTACCAGCTTTCATTCTAGAACTACCTGTTACAAACTCAGGACCGACAATACATTCTATTGGAAAATCACTATTTGCTGCAATTGGGCTATTACTGTTACAAACAATACAAGCAGTAGTAATATTTTCCTCTTGACATTTTTCTAAACCACCGATAACATAAGGAGTTGTACCAGAAGCAGCTATTCCAATCACTATATCTTTGTTTGAAATGTTAAACTTTCTCAAATCTTTCCAAGCACCTGTTACTTCATCTTCAGCAAATTCTACTGCATTTCTTATAGCTTCATCTCCGCCAGCAATTAATCCTATGACCATATGGTGACTAACACCAAAAGTAGGAGGGCATTCTGATGCGTCCACTACGCCTAAACGTCCACTAGTTCCGGCTCCTATGTAAAAAAGGCGACCACCGTTTACCAGCTTTTGACAAGCTGTTTCAACGACTTTCTCTATAGTAGGAATTACTTTTTTTATCGCTAAAGGAACTGTTTGATCTTCTTGGTTTATAGAGGTTAAAAGCTCATTAGTAGACATCTTTTCCAAATGATTATAATTGGAATCTTGCTCAGTAATTTTTTTCATCGTGCTAATTTCAGAATTTTTATTTACTTTTGGAACGATTATTGAAAAAAGCTTACTATAATATAAGTTTATCTAAAAAAATATAAAAATAAAAACATGAAGAATCTAATAATGTTATTAGCAGTAACTTTCTCATTTACTATTGTAAATGCACAAGAAAGTACTGTAAAGAAATCAGAAAATGCTCAATCGGTTACAACTAAATCTGCTTGTAAAGATGTTAAGAAAACTTGTACAAAATCAGAAAAGAAAGCTTGTTCTAAATCTCAAGCAACTTCAAAATCTTGTAGTGGTTCTAAAGCTACTGGAAAAGCATGTTGTTCAAAAAGTACAGCAAAATCTGCTTCAGCTACTAAATCATGTTCTAAAGGAACTGTAAAGTCATGTGCTAAAACATGTGGTGGTAGTTCTGCTGCTTACAATAAATTAGTTTCTCCAAAAGATTTTAAATCATATATGGAGCGTTTTCCTGCTGAACAAGTAGTGGATCTTCGAACAAAATCTGAAATTAGAGAAAATGGAGTAATAGTGGGTGCAAAAAATATCGATTTTAAAGCTTCTTATTTTAAAGAAGAAGTGAGTAAATTAGATAGGAATGCTGCT
>CAWVRT010000040.1:0-19696 GCA_963932515.1 uncultured Chitinophagales bacterium | reverse complement strand
CAAAAGTATAAGTCCCAATAGCAGTCACAGAATTTGGAATACTTACTGATGTTAAGCCACTACATTGATAAAAAGCAGCATCCCCAATAGCAGTCACAGAATTTGGAATACTTACTGATGTTAAGCCACTACATTGATAAAAAGCTTGAACCCCAATAAAAGTCACAGAATATGTAGTGCCTCCATTTATTACCGTAGCTGGTATGGTTAAGGCACCTGTAGGGCAAACTCCTCCAGCTTTTTTTACTTCTACGTTAGTACCACTTGTAACGGTGTACTCTAAACCTCCTACGGTAAACTGTGCATTTACTATACTTACACTCAGAATCAGTAAAAGGCTTAGAAATATTTTTTGTAAATTTTTTGGTGTCATTATTTTTTGTTTTAAATTGTTTATCTATAATTTGTTTTTTAGTAGAATGTCCTTATGGGTAGTACCCGCAATAGTGTGTTTTTATTACATATTTTTAGTTCAAATTTATACTTATATATTGGATATTTTTTATTTTATTTTATTTATTTATTGCGACACTTGTTCATAGCGCCAAAACAGATTTAATGTAAACTAAATTAATATAATAATATACAGTTGTTTAGATCTATAAAAAATACAGCTATCAGTATAGAAAATAAGGTAGAATGTTTAATAGTTATGGCACATTATTGTAGTATAAAAAAATATTGACAAAGAAGTAAAAATTAGACTAGCAGTATGTAACACCATTGAAAAAAGTAATACAATGAGTACAAATACGCTTGGCGTAAATTTTATTACTTATAGACGCTTAATTATCAATCTGTTTTCTCAACACAAAATTCTCTCCTAAATAAACTCTACGAACTTCCGGGTCGGCAGCTAATTCTTCTGCAGTACCTTCTTTCAAAATATTTCCTTCAAATAATAAATAGGCTCTGTTTGTTATGAATAATGTTTCTTGTACATTATGGTCTGTAATTAAAACACCAATATTTTTCTTTTTTAAAGTCAAAATGATTTTTTGAATATCTTCAACAGCAATTGGGTCAATCCCAGCAAAAGGTTCATCTAGTAAAACAAACTTTGGGTTTGTAGCTAAACATCTAGCAATTTCTGTACGTCTTCTTTCTCCACCAGAAAGTACATTTCCCATATTTTTTCTTACATGCTGCAAACCAAATTCAGAAAGTAAAGTCTCTAGCTTCTCTTTTTGTTCTTTTTTAGAAAGCGGTGTGAATTCTAAAATTGCCATAATATTATCTTCTACGGTAAGGTTTCTAAATATAGAAGATTCTTGTGGTAAATAACCTAGCCCCATTTTAGCTCTCTTGTACATAGCTTCAGAAGTTATGTCTTTACCGCCAATAGTTACTTTACCTTTTTCAGGCGTTACTAAACCAACGGTCATGTAAAATGAAGTCGTTTTTCCAGCACCGTTTGGACCTAAAAGTCCTACAACTTCTCCTTGGTTTACTTCATAGGAAACATCTTTCACTACAGTTCTCCCACTATAAGTCTTTACTAAATTTTCTGCTTTTAATTTCATTGACTTCCCTGTTTAATAATCTATAAAGATTCTACAAAATTAATGATTTTAATTTTGTAAGTTTTTATTATTTGTTAAAAGGATTAGTCAATCCTCTTTCAGTTCAAACCAAGTAGCGTCATCACTCATAGGGTCGTGATTATAGTTGATGCTTAGTTCTTCTCCTTTTAGAATTTCTTTTCTTGTAATAATTCTAATTACTTTTTCTTCAAAATAAGTTTCATAAATACAGTTGGAATTTACTTGATGGTTGTATAAAGAAACATAACCTAAAGCAATAGCACTTGATTTTTGATCATCTTCCCAAGAAAAGTAATAATTGTAAAGATGAGTGGCATCTATTATTTTAGTGTCTTGCGGGCTTAAAACAATTACAGGAGAAACTTCTATCAAAGTACCTTCTTCAATTAGTTTAGTTGCAAAAACCCCTAATCCTTTGTGGGGGCTTTCTTTTATTTCTATAAATGGAAAAATCATTCGACTATAAATGTAAGAATATTATGAATAAAAAGGAAAACTTAGCCATAAAAATATATAGGTAAAATTTATATAAACTATTTTGTTATCGAAAAACTCTATATGGTTTTAGTTTCTCTTAATAAATTGATTGTTTTTTCAATTAAAATTTATTAATATTGCAACATAAAACCAAACAATACCAATATGGCAGAAGCATTACGTTTACCAAGAATGAGCGATACAATGGAAGAAGGCGTTATCGCAGACGTTAATCTTACGGTTGGCGAATTTGTAAATACAGGAGACGTTGTAGCAGAAGTCGAAACAGACAAAGCAACAATGGAAATGGAATCTTTTCAAGAAGGAACGGTTTTATATGTAGCTGCAAAAAAAGGAGATAGTATTCCTGTAAACGGTATAATGGCTATCTTAGGTGAAGAAGGAGAAGATTTTCAATCAATTTTAGATGCTGAAAGTGCGGTAAGTGTACCAGTGGAAGAAGTTGTAGAAGAAAAAGTTGAAATACAAAAAGAGGTAACTGTTCAAGCTGCTGTTCCAGTTCAAGAATCTATTTCGGTAGTCAATGGCAGAGTAAAAGCAAGTCCTTTAGCTAAAAAAATAGCTAGCGATAATGGCGTAGATTTATCTACCGTAAAAGGTAGTGGTGAAGAAGGTAGAATAGTAAAGAAAGATGTTGAAGCTGCTTTAAGTAATCCTAGTGCATCTGTTGCTAGTTCTGAAGCTTTCCCAAACATCACTTTACCTACAATAATTGCAGAAGAAAGTTTTTCTGAAGTAAAAGTTTCTCAAATGAGAAAAGTGATTGCTAAAAGATTAGGAGAAAGTAAATTTCAAGCACCTCATTTCTATTTAACTATAGAAGTAAACATGAATAATGCGATCAAAGCTAGAAAGGCGATGAATGAAATTTCTGCTTCTAAAATTTCTTTCAACGATTTAATTATTAAAGCTTCTGCAAGTGCATTAAGAAAGCATCCTGCAGTAAATTGTTCTTGGCTGGGCGATAAAATTAGATACAACAATCATATTCATGTTGGTATGGCGATAGCAGTAGATGAAGGATTAGTTGTACCAGTAATTAAATTTGCAGACAATAAACAATTATCTCATATTGCAGTAGAATCTAAAGGGTTTGTAATAAAAGCAAAAACTAAGAAATTAATGCCCGATGAAATGCAAGGAAACACTTTTAGTATTTCTAATTTAGGTATGATGGGTATTTCTGAATTTACAGCAATTATCAATCCACCAGATGCCGCTATTTTAGCAGTAGGCGGAATGAAGAAAGAATTAGCTTTTGATGAAGACAAAAATATTGTAGAAAACACAATCATGAAAATGACATTAAGTTGTGACCATAGAGTAGTTGACGGTGCAGTTGCTTCTTTATTCTTAAAAACGTTAAGAGAGAATATAGAGAATCCTGTAATGATGTTAGTTTAATTTTTTAGAGCAGAGGCATTAGATATTAGAAAATACAAAATAGATAAAAGTCCAAACAGAAATTCTGTTTGGACTTTTTTGTTTTCTAGTATTATATTTTATGATATACATTCGTTTGATTTATTTGAATTTTAGTGTTTTTCGTCATAGCGAAACCGCCAGAGCGGTTGAAGCAATCTGTTTATTTGTTAAACCTAGTTTGAGTAAGCAATCAAAAGATTACTTCTTCCTTCGCTATAATAATGACGGTAATAAATGTAGTTCTCTCTTTATGGTTCATTTGCCTATAATAAAAAAGCGCCAAATAGAATTTCTATTTGGCGCTTAAATATTTTAATTTCTACTTCTTATTTAGAAGCAGGCGCAGTTGCTGGTACTACTGGAGCTCCTGCTAATACTTTTCCTTTAATTTTAATAACTTTAGAAGCTGTTACAGCATTTGAAGTTACTGTTATAGTCTTAGTAAAAGCACCCACTCTATTGGTAGCATATTTTACTTGAATTTTTCCAGTTTCTCCTGGTAAAATTGGCTCTTTTGGATGAGAAGGAACTGTACATCCACAAGACCCTTTACAGTTAGTTATAATTAATGGCTCTGTACCATTATTTGTGAATTCGAAAAAACGAATACCATCTGCATTATGCTCAATAGTTCCGTAGTCTAATGTTTCTGTTACAAAGTCAATTGTGGCACCATCGCCACTTACTAAGTTTAAGCCTTCATTGCCACTTTTTTCTTGTGCAAATACACTTAAAGAAAACATTGTTAATAATAAGATAAATAAGTTTTTCATAATTTAATTTTTGTAATTTAAGTTTATAATTTTTCTTTACAATTCAAATATAGTCTAAAATTATGCCAAGGAACATTTTTTAATTCTATTAACATAGGATTAACATCGCTTATTTGGTCTTAGAAGTGTTTTATTTAATCAGGATTTGTTGCTAATATTTAGACATTTATAATGGTTTAATAAAAAACTCTGGAAACTTTTAATATTTTTATTGTTTCCAAAGTTTTATTTGTTATTTTTGCGCTCAATTTATGAGTACAGAACAAAAAATATTACAAAAAACACAACAACTTTTCTTTAGGTTGGGGATTAAATCCGTTACCATGGACGATATTGCCCAGGAGTTAGGGATGTCGAAAAAGACTTTATATAAATTTGTAGATAATAAATCGGATTTGGTTTACAAAGTGCTTCAAAACCATCTTAAAGAAGAACAAGAGTTTATAGAAACTTTAGAAAATTTACAAGTCAATGCCATTGATGTTATTGTAGAAATAATAAAGCATGTTATCAATTCTTTGAGTAATATGCCATTGTCTACATTGTACGATTTACAAAAATACTATCCAAAATCTTGGGCGCTGGTAGAAGATTTTAAAAGCTGTGCGATAGTAGAGACGATGGAAAATATTTTGAAAAAAGGAAAAAAAGAAAACCTTTTTCGAAAAGAAATAAAAGAGGATCTAATTTCAAAATTTTATATGATTAGCATTGAAGGAATTATGAATCCTTTCAATTTTACGACTTACAAAAACTACGACTTTAAGGATATTTACTTAGAATACATTGTGTATCATTTACACGGCATTGTGTCTGACAAAGGGCACGAATACTTAAAAACAATTAAACTTTAAAAATGAATAAAATATTATTAATCTGCAGCTTTTTATTTTTTGCTTTGAGCGGGTTTGCGCAAGAAGTAAAAGAATTTAGCTTAGATAATGCAATAAGTTACGGCATACAAAACAACGATAATTTTAAAAATGTAAAGCTTGATGAACAAATTCAAACAGAATTTAGCAAAGAGAATATCTCTATTGGAATGCCACAAGTAAGTGCCAAAGTTAATTATGACTGGGCGTTTAAACAGGCCGTGTCTATTATTCCAGCGGGGACTTTTGGCCCAGCAGAATTCGAAGCAACTTTTAATCAGCCGCATACAGCTTCTGCAACCGTGAAGGCTACTCAGTTAGTTTTTGATGCTAGATATTTTTTAGGCTTAAAAGCAACTAGAGGTATTAAACATTTGGCGTCTTTAAATACCCTCTTAAATAAATCTAATTTGGAAAAAGATATAGCTTTAGCATATTATGCGGTAATTATCACCAAAGAATCTAAAGATAAATTGCTAGATAATGAGAAAGTGTTGGAGGAATTGTTAAATGATAATAGAGAAATGTATAAAGAGGGTTTAATTGATGAATTAACCGTAAATAGATTAGAACTAAACCTAGTGAATTTACAAACGAGCATCAATCAAATAAATATCAATCATATTAACACTTTGGCAAACTTTAAATTTATTATCGGTTTAGAAAATGAAGATGAAGTTGTTTTAACAGATAATTTGGAAACTTTAGTTACAGAATCTAATAGTGCTTTAACCCAAGAAGGCCATGTGGAAGATAGAGTAGAACTACAAATGATGAAAGTTCAGGATGGTTTGAATAAATTAAACATTAAACAAACATTATCAAGTTATTATCCAAACATGTATGCTTTTGTGAATTATGGAACTAATGCACAAAGAGAGGAGTTCAATTTTTTTAATAAAGGGAAATGGTATCAAAGTGGAATGCTTGGTGCCACATTAAATATTCCAATTTTTGATGGTCTTCAAGCGCATTATAAAGCACAACAAATAAAATTAGACAAACAAAAGAATTTAAATAATATTAAAACTTTTGAGAAAACCTATGCGCTCCAAATTTCAATAGATAAAAATAATTTATTAGAAGCTCAAAAACAATTAGAAGCTCAAAATAAAAACAGCGCATTAGCAGAAAAAATATTCTATAAAACGAATATTATGGTTAGTGAAGGATTTGCTTCTAGTTTTGAATTAAGTCAAGCACAAACCGATTTAACGACTTCTCAAATTAATTATTCGCAATCTGTATATAATCTAATAGTAGCTAGGTATAATTTAAAAAATTCTCTAAAAAATAATTAATAAAAGCAAGATTTTATCTTAAAAAAAATTTAAAATGACAAAAAATATTTTAACAACAGTAACTATCGTTCTATTAATTTCATTATTGATATTTTCTTGTGGCGCACCAGAAGATACTAGTCTGAACGGTAAAAAAGCTTCAGCAAAAGAAATACTTAAGGAAATAAAAGAACTTCAGATCAACTTAGATTCTTTAAATGTACAAATCAAAGACTTGGAAGGCGTAAAAGAAGTTAAGAAGACTTTAATTACAATATTTGCTGTAACGGAAAAACCTTTTGCTGCATTTGTAGAAGTACAAGGAACTAGTCAAGCAGAAAACAATGTAAACTTAACTACAGATATAGGCGGTTTGGTTACTAAAGTTTTTGTAGACGAAGGGCAATATGTTTCTAAAGGGAAAACTTTGATTAGATTAGACAATACGGTAATGCAAAGCCAGCTGAATGAAATTAATACTTCTTTGAGTTTAGCTAAAGAGATATTTGATAAAAGAAAAAGGCTGTGGGAAAAAAATATTGGATCTGAAATTGAATTTTTGCAAGCAAAGAATAATTACAATTCTTTATTGGCTAAAAAGCAAACATTAAATGTTTCTATGCGTAAAGCGAATATAAAAGCGCCAATTTCAGGAAAGGTAGATAATATATTTTTAAAAGTTGGTGAATTAGCTTCTCCAGGAATGCCTGCAGTGAATATCGTAAATCTAAGAAATATGGAAGTTCACGTGAGTGTTCCAGAAACTTATTTAGGTAAAATTAAAAAGGGAAATAAAGTAATGGTTTCATTTCCTACATTAAAGAGAGAAGTAGAAGCTACCGTTAAATCTGTAAGCCAATCTATCAATAGAAATAATAGAACATTTACAGTAGTTGCTTCAATTTCAAATAAAGGTGGTGCTTTGAAACCAAATTTATTAGCGAAAGTGAAAATCAACAATGAAGCTATCGAAAAAGCAATTGCTATTCCAAGTAATTTGATTCAAAAATCGCCGAAAGGATTTTACGTTTATACTGTAGAAAACGATAAAGATGGTCACGCACAAGCAAAAGAATTAGCAGTAGAAGTAGGAACTTCTTACAAAGGAATGATTGTAATAACGAAAGGTTTAGCTGTTGGGCAACAATTAATAAAGGAAGGTTTTAGAGATGTATTAAATGGTGATTTAGTAGAAATTGCAGAATAATATAGATCCTTTACACATTGCTAAGGCAATAAATAAATACAATAATGAACAAAAATCTAAATAAACAAACTAAAGTAAAAGAAACGCCTAGAGATTTTTGGCTTTCATCTTTTTCTATTAAAAACAGAACAACGGTCATTTTATTGATGTTGCTTTTACTAGTTGCCGGTGCCGGTGCATATCAATCTATGCCTAAAGAAAACTATCCTGAAATTAGTATTCCTACTATATATATAGGAATGACTTATGCGGGTAACTCGCCTTTGGATATGGAAAATCTAATTACACGTCATGTAGAGAAAGAAATCAACACAATAAGTGGTATTTCTAAGATAAAATCTACTATTATTCAAGATTATTCTACGACAATAGTAGAGTTTGATTTTAATACAGAGGTTACTGTAGCTTTAACGAAAGTAAAAGATGCCGTAGATAAGATAAGAGGAGATCTACCTTCAGATATGGATGTAGAACCTAATATTTTTGAAATGGATTTTTCTTCAGTACCCGTTATCAATATAAATTTTTCTGGTGAAAGGTACACCTTAGAAGAACTAAACGACTATGCAGAAATTTTAGAAGACAGGATAGAAACTTTATCGCAAATTTCTAAAGTAGAAGTAAGAGGTGCAGAGCAGAAAGAAGTAAAAATAGAAGTTGATAAAAACAAAATGGAAGGCTTAGAAATAAGCTTTAGAGACATTGAAGAAGCTATCGGTTATGAAAATAAGACTATTTCGGCCGGAGATTTATTGGTAAACGAAAATAGACGTTCTATTAGAATAGTTGGTGAATTTCAAAAACCAAAATCTCTTACAGACCCAAGTATTGAGGAGCAAATTGGTAACATTATTATCAAAAACCAATATCAACAAATCGTAAAATTGAGAGATGTTGCGACGGTAAAATTTGAAGCAAAAGAAGCAGATTCTTATGCAAGAATTTTTGGTGATCCAGTTATTTCTTTAGACGTAATGAAAGCCAGTGGTGAAAACTTACTGGATGCCGTTGCAGAAATAAAAGTAATAGTAAATAAAGCAGAAAAAGAATTTCCTCATGATTTAAAGGTGTCTATTACAAATGACACTTCTAAGCAGACGGAATCAATGCTTTCTAACTTGCAGAACTCTATTATTTCTGGTGTGATATTAGTTGTATTGGTTTTATTATTCTTTTTAGGATTAAGAAACGCATTGTTTGTTGGTATAGCTATTCCTATGTCTATGGTTATCAGTTTTATGGTGCTAAATTTTATGGGCGTTACTTTAAACATGATGGTACTTTTTTCTCTAGTACTAGCATTAGGAATGTTGGTAGATAATGGTATTGTTGTTGTTGAAAATATATATAGAATTCTAGAAGATGGAAAAGATTTAATTACCGCATCTAAAGAAGGTGTTGGTGAAGTAGCTGTTCCTATTATTACATCTACAGCAACAACTTTAGCTGCATTTATTCCACTTATTTTTTGGGATGGAATTATGGGTGAGTTTATGAAGTATTTGCCAATAACTTTGATTATAGTATTATCTTCTTCTTTGTTTGTTGCCTTGGTAATTAATCCAGTTTTGACTTCTTTCTTTATGAGAATTCAAGATTTAAATAAATCTTCAAAACCAAAATTATCATTCTGGATTATTTTATCAGCGATAAGTTTCGTGTTTTTAGCTGTTTCTATAGCCGGGTATTATACAGGAAATGCAAATATTGTCTTGTTAGGAAATCTAGTTTTAATACTAGTGTGTATTACGATACTAAACGTTTTTGTTTTAGAACCGTTATCTAAAATATTTCAAACTAAAATATTAGTTGTTTTAGAAAACGGTTATTCTAAATTTGTGTCATGGGCTTTAAAAGGATACAAACCAATAATTATACTGTTTTTAAATTTCATATTGTTGGTTGGTACTATTGCTTATTTTGCGTCTAGTAAGCCAAAAGTTGAATTTTTTCCAGAAACATCTCCCGCTTATGCAAATGTTTTAATAGATTTTCCTACGGGAACCGACATAGAAAAAACAAACAAAATACTTAAAGAAGTAGAACAAAGACTATTAAAAGGTCTCGAAAAATATGGCTTTGGTGGTGAAGATGGACATATAGAAGCCATTTTGACAAATATTGGAACAGGAACAGTAGATCCAAATTCAGGTAGAGCTGGTGAAGATGCAGGCGTAAAACTAAATGCAGCTAAAATAACAGTTTCATTTGTAGAGTATGAATTAAGAGATAAAGGACCTTTTGAAAAGTTAGACGCTTTTGCCGCTTTAAAAGAAATTGAAGCATTGGTAGGAGAAATTCCTGGCGCAATAGTTTCTATTGGTAAACCGCCGAATGGTCCACCAACAGGCCCTCCAATTAATATTGCTATTTCTGGTTTAGAATATACTGAATTATTAAAAATTCAAGATGACCTTAGAAGTTTAATTAAAAAATCGGGTATTCAAGGTATTGATGAGTTGAAATCTGATTTAGATGATGGAAAACCTGAGTTAATTTTAACTATAAACAGAGATGCTGCAAGAACTTTTGGATTGTCTACTTCTCAAATAGCAGGCGATTTAAGAACAGCACTATTCGGGAAAGAAGTTTCTAAATATAAAGAAGGAGATAATGACTATCCAATTATGTTGCGTTTACAAGACGACCAACGTTATAACTTGGAATCACTAAGAAATGTAATAATCACTTATAGAGACCAAGCAGATGGTAAAATAAAACAAATACCTGTTTCTGCTATCGCAAATATAGAATATAGTAATTCTATTGGGCAAGTAAGAAGTGTAGATTTAGATAGAGTAGTAACCTTGTATTCTAATTTGACAGATGGTTTCAATGCCAATGAAATTATTGCAGAATTAACACCAATGATAGAAGATCAAATTGTTCCAAATTTAAAAGATGGTTACAAGATAGAGTTTACTGGAGAACAAGCGGAGCAAGCGAAGTCTATGGCGTTTTTAGGGAAAGCCTTATTGATTGCCGTATTTGTAATTTTCATGATTATAGTTCTGCAGTTCAATTCTTTAACTACACCTATTATTATTATGATATCCATACTGCTAAGTACAATTGGTGTCTTTTTAGGCTTGTCTCTTTTTGGCGATAGTTTCGTAGTTATAATGACTATGATAGGAATTATTTCCTTAGCCGGAGTAGTCGTAAATAATGCTATTGTTTTAATAGATTTCACATTCCTGACCAGAGACAGGTTAATGGCAGAAAAAGGGTACACAAGCACAAACGAAATGTCAAGAGCAGAAATAACAGAAGCATTAGTAACGGCAGGTAGAACAAGATTAAGACCAGTGCTTTTAACAGCAGTTACAACCGTATTAGGTTTGATTCCTTTAGCTATTGGTTTCAATGTAAATTTCTACACTTTGATAACAGAATTTAACGGTCATTTTTATATGGGTGGCGATAATATGTTAATGTGGGGACCATTGTCTTGGACAGTTATATATGGTTTAACATTTGCAACTTTCTTAACGCTGGTTATTGTGCCAATTCTAATCTTATTATTTGACAGGTTAGCTTATAGAGCAAGTAGATTGTTTAAGAAATAAAATAGTCATTAAGTTATTAGAGAAAGAGGATAGATGTTTATTTATCCTCTTTTTGTTTTAAAAAAACCCAGCAACAATTCCGAACATTCTTTTTCCATAACACCAGAAACAACTTCAACTTTTTTAGGTAAACCTTTTATATCTTCCGAAAAGAAACCAAATTTATTTTCAGAAGCGCCATAAACTATTTTGTCTATTTGGCTCCACTTTAATGCACCGCCACACATTACACAAGGTTCAACGGTAACATACAAGGTGCAGTTTTTTAAGTATTTACTGTTCAAAAAATCTGCTGCAGAAGTAATTGCGATCATTTCTGCATGAGCAGTAGCATCACCTAATTTTTCTACTTGGTTATAGCCTTTTCCAATAATTCTTTCGTTAGAAACTATAATGGCTCCAATAGGAATTTCATTCTCTTCAAAAGCTTGTTTGGCTAAACCTAAAGCCTTTTTCATAAAGTATTCGGGACTTTTTGGTTCTATCATGCTCAAGTATTTAGTTGTTTGAAATTTTTGAAATTGAAAAGAAGAATTATTGCACCAACAAAGATTAAGAAACTAGCAATAAACATGGTGAATCGTATGTTCGCACTACCAGTAAAAAATGGCTGAGAAACGATTAAACCCAACATAATTCTTAAACTAGCGCTTATCACACTAAATATACTATTTGCTCTACCAATAAACTTGTTTGGAACTACATTGAACAAATACGTTACTCTCATTATTCTGATACCCGCATTCGTAAATCCAATAATTAAATACAAAAAGTAAAGCAATAAAATACTCTGATTAATTCCCATAAAAAAGAAGGCAACGCCAGCTATAAATTGAAGAATCATAACACCTAGAACTAAATTTTTCTTAGAGAATATTTTGATAATTAAGATACCACTCAGTAAAGACCCCAATGCAAAAACAGCTTCAGTAATTCCATATATTTTTTGGGTTCCGTTCAAGTAGTTTTTAATGAGGATTGGTAAAATATACATACTACTGACTAATATTCCTGCAAAAACAACGGTAGAAACAACGCCAAATAAAAAGATGGTTCTATTACCATTTAGAAATTGAAAACCTTCTTTTAGTTTACGGAAAATAGAACCAGAACTAAGATCTCTTTGAGCAATTGGTTGATATTTCATCATCGCAAGAAAACCAATTGCCAAAATATAAGTACTTGCATCAAGCATAAAAATTTGATGAATGGACCATTTTTCAAAGTAAAAACCAAAAGCACCTCCTTCTAAAAGAATAGCGGCAACAGCACCAGCAATGGCAAAAGAAGTTTGTCCTTGAATTTCTAACCAAGAAGTTATTCTTGAATAATGTTTAGGTTCAGTTATCTCTTGAGCAAAAGCATAAAGATTGGGAAAATGAATATTGAATAAAGCAATGGTAGTAAAATAAACGACCATTGCCATCCAGAGAGCATCTTCATTTCGAATGTAACCTACTATAGCAGTAGCAGAAATTAGTATAAAACCTACGGCTTGAATAGCCAGCATTATTTTCTTTCTATCGTATTTGTCTACTAAAGTACCCGCAAAAATTCCCCAGGGAATAGATATAGAAGTTGCCGTTAGAAACATAAACGCATACAAAGAAGGTCTTCCGAGCGTATTGCTAATATACCAAGGAATAGCAATCAAGCTTATGCCTTGAGCTACTCCAGTAACTGTATTGGCTAAAAAAAGAAACGTGATGGCTCTTTTATTTTTCATATCTTTGACATTGTTTGTAGAGAGCGTAAAAGTAAGTGATAAAATGGCAAAACTGATTGATAAATTAAAAAGTGACCAAGAAAAAGATATCTATCGAAAATTGGGCCATTATTGTGCTTATCAGGAGCGTGCAGAATCTGAAGTTTTGAATAAATTGGAGAGTTTAGAAGTTTCGGAAACGCTTTCCATAAAGCTGATAGAGTTACTGAAGAAAGATAAGTTTCTAAATAATAAACGATTTGCAAGGTTTTATGCCCAAGGAAAATTTACGCATAAAAGATGGGGTAAGTTAAAGATTAAAAACAATCTAAAAAAAAAGGAAATTAGTTACGATAATATTGAATTTGCTTTAGGTCTAATTAAAATTAGAGAATACAAAGCAACAATAAATTTATTGATAGACAAGAAAGCGAAAACTTTAAAGGATAAGGAGCTCTTTATCTTCAGAAAAAAAATAGTTGATTCTATAAGAATGAAAGGTTTTGAAGCCGATATTGTTTGGGATTTGGTTAAGAAAAAATTCCCTGATAAATAAAAAAACCACCAAGTAAACGGGTGGTTTTTAAAATATTTATACATAAGCAATACCGATAGTTCTCGGTACAGCTTCGCTATAGCTGATTCTTCTTTACATAAGCAAAATCAGCTTCGGTATCACTCATTGTAATGAAAAGACAATAATGTATCTTATGTTCTTTATAGACTTTTATAAATCCCGTTGCTTTTTCTTTTTGCACTAAGCCTTTTATTACAAATTCTTCTAAATGAGAAATATTAAAATTCCAATTTATATCTAGCTCTTTTTTGTCAATAATTTTTAAGCCTAAAAGAATATCAGCTTTCGATAAAACGATTATTGGATAATTAGAAACATCATTCAATTTAATTTCTTCTAATACTTTATCAATATAAACTTTTGTAATACTTAGATCTTCAAAAATTTCAGCTAAAAATGCTTCTTTGTCCTCATTATGTAGTTTGTTATTCTCCTCCATTGGTTATTTAATTATGTCCCGAAATATTTCGGGATATGAATGTTTTAGTATGCTTATTTCTTTAAACTCAATAACGCTACATTTTCAATATGTGTAGTTTGTGGAAACATATCTACTGGTTGAATTTTAAGTACGTCATATTTTTCTGAAAGTAAAGCAATATCTCTTGCTTGTGTTCCAGGGTTACAACTTATGTAAACAATTTTAGGAACTTCCGCTTTTAACATTGTTTTTACAACATCTGGGTGCATTCCTATTCTTGGCGGGTCGGTTACCAATGCAGTTGGTTGTCCGTTTTGAGCTATAAATTCATCATCCAACAGTTTACTTACGTCTCCCAAATAGAATTCTGCATTTTCTACTTCATTCAATTTGGCATTTTCTTTGGCATCTTCTACCGCCGTGTCAATTATTTCTATTCCAACAACTTTTTTACATTCGCCAGATAAATACAACCCAATACTTCCAACGCCAGAATACATATCGTAAACAACATCTTCTTTGTTTAAGTCTACAAAGTTTTTAATGATATCGTACAAGTTTTTTGCTTGTAAACTATTTGTTTGAAAAAATGATTTTGGTCTCACCTTAAATTTGTAATCTCCTAAAACTTCAATCATATATGGATCCCCATAAAAATTAACTACTTCTTGGTCAGAATAACTATCATTTTTCTTTTGATTGATGATGTAGTTTAAAGAAGTTATTTCCATGAAAGTTTCTTTCAATTCTTGCATTAACGCTAAAATCTTCTCTTCTGTTTCTTCAAAAAAGATGACAACTACCATTACTTCACCAGTAGAGGTTGTTCTTATTACCAAGTTTCTTACAGAACCTGTTTGTTCTAAAAGATCATAAAACTTGTATTTAAACTCATTACAATAAGCTTTAGTAAAATTTCTTATTCTATTAGAAATGTCATTAGGTAAAAAACATTCTTCTAAATTGACCACTTTAGAAAATCCTCCTGGCACGTGTAAACCAAGTGCATTTCTATCCATTTTTATATCGCTATCTACTTCTTCTTGCGTCAACCATCGTCTGTTAGAAAAAGTGTATTCCATTTTATTACGGTAATACATCTTTTCTTCACATTTATAAATAGGAAAAATTTCTTTAACCTCTACTTTAGCTACTCTTTCAAAAGCATCATAAACAGATTGTTGTTTATAGTTAGCCTGCTCATCATATTTTAAATGTTGCAATTTACAACCACCACAAATACCATAATACTGGCAAAAAGGTTCAGCTCTTAAATCAGAAGCTACAAACAATTCATCTATTTTTGCTTTGTTAAAGTTTTTCCTTTTTTGATAAACAGTCGCACTACATTCATCACCAGGTACAGCTTTGTCTACAAAAACTACTTTTTCGTCTACGTAAGTTATTCCTGCACCTTCAGAAGATATTTTTCCAATCGTTAATCTTTCGTAGTGTACTTTATTTTTGCTTCTAGCCATGGTTTAAAATTTAACAACAAAAGACAGAATGGGTCTTTGAAGGTTGTATCTATAAATAAAAATACGCAAAGTTAAAAATGACTTTGCGTCTTTTTATATTTGTGAGAAGAGAAGTTCCCTCTAAAAATCAAATTTGATCCCTTGAGCTAAAGGAACTGTTTTTCCGTAGTTTACAGTATTTGTTTGTCTTCTCATGTACACTTTCCAAGCATCAGAACCAGACTCACGGCCACCACCAGTTTCTTTTTCACCACCAAAAGCACCACCTATTTCAGCACCTGAAGTACCAATATTTATGTTGGCAATACCACAGTCAGAACCTTCAGGAGATAAGAACATTTCCATTTCCTGCATATTCATAGTCATAATAGCAGAAGATAAACCTTGAGGTACATCATTTTGCATAGCAATTGCTTCTTCTAAAGTTTTATACTTCATAATGTAAGTAATAGGTGCAAAAGTTTCGTGCTGTACTATTTTATAATGATTTTCTGCTTCAGCAATAGTTGGTGAAACGTAACAATCACTTTCATACCCTTTTCCATTTAATTTTCCACCTTCAACTAATAAACTTCCACCTTCAGCTTTTACTGCTTCAATAGCTTTTAAATAGTTGTTTACAGAATCTTCATCAATTAAGGGCCCTATGTGATTTTTTTCATCTAAAGGATCTCCTATGGTTAATTGTTTGTATGCAGAAGTTAATTTTTGTTTTACTTCTTCATAAATATCTTCATGAATAATCAATCTTCTAGTAGAAGTACATCTTTGACCACAAGTACCAATCGCACCAAAAATCGCACCAATCAATACATTGTCTAAATCTGCAGACTCCGTAATTATAATGGCATTATTTCCACCTAGCTCCAATAAAGTTTTTCCAAATCTTTCAGCCACTTTTGTACCTACTTTTCTACCCATTGGTGTAGAACCTGTAGCAGAAACTAAAGGAACTCTTGTATCGGCAGTCATCATTTGACCTACAGTATAATCTCCGTTTACTAAACAAGAAACGCCTTCTGGTACATTATTTCTTTCAAAAACTTTATTCACTATGTTTTGACAAGCAATAGAACATAAAGGAGCTTTTTCTGATGGTTTCCATACAGCGACATCACCACAGGCCCATGCTAAAAATGAATTCCATGACCAAACAGCTACAGGGAAGTTAAAAGCAGAAATAATTCCTACAGTACCAATCGAATGCCATTGTTCCATCATTCTATGGTCCGGCCTTTCCGACGGAATGGTTAATCCATAAAGTTGTCTAGATAAACCAACTGCAAAATCAGCAATATCAATCATCTCTTGAACTTCTCCTAATCCTTCTTGTAAAGATTTCCCCATCTCATAAGAAACCAATTGACCTAATGCCATTTTATGATCTCTTAATTCATTTCCTATTTGTCTTACAATTTCTCCTCTTTTTGGTGCAGGCCATTTTTTCCATACCTTAAAAGCAGTCGTTGCTTTTTCCATTACTTCTTCCCAATCTTCTTGCGTTCCAGAAGTACAAGAACCTATTAGTTTCCCATCTGTTGGAGAATAAGATTCAATAGTTGCTCCATTCCCTTTAAGCCAGTTAGAACCAGTGCTAACCCCTGCATTTTGGTCTTTTAAACCCAATTCTTTTAAAAATTTCATTTGTTGATTTTTTTGATTTGAACACAAAGGTAAGGCTTTCTTTTTTTATTGTTTAATAGTTTATGAAACTTATCTATTTCAATTAGATAAATACATAAGCCTTGAAAAAATAAGAACATGAAACTTTTTATACATTTTTTTCTTTAAGTTTTCATGCAGAGGAATAAAAATCTAATAAAAAATAGATTTCATTTTTTAAATTGAATATTTTCTTACATTTGTAGCATCCGACATATAGGATTTTTAAAAATTAAAAAACAACAAAGATGGCATTAGAATTTAAAGATGACAGTTTCAAAGAAGAAACAGCAGGAGATCAATTAGTAATTGTAGATTTTTGGGCAACATGGTGTGGACCTTGTAAAGCAATGGCTCCAACAATAGAAGCTTTACATACTGAGTATGAAGGTAAGGTGAAAGTAGGAAAATTAAATGTAGATGAAAATCCAAATACTTCTAGGGAATTTGGTATTAGAAACATTCCTACAACATTATTTATTAAAAATGGTGAAGTGGTAGACAAATTAGTTGGGAACCAACCTAGAAATAAATTTGTAGAAATGATTGAGAAACATTCTTAATTAATCGTTTTAATTAAAATAGTTAATCCACTTTGAATTTTTAAAGTGGATTTTGTCGTTTAGTCTTTAATTATCAAGAAATTTTATTAAAACATTTTATTTATATAAAATTCTATTGGTGCCTTTTCATCCGTTAGTATTTCCAATGCAGGAAAATAATTTTTCATTAAATTAGAAAGGTAGCTATTAATTTCAGAATTAGTAGAGTTGAGTTTTATGGCGCTATTACTAGCTACTAAGCAGAAATTTTGTATTGAGTTACTTGTACCTTTTTCGTTCATTTCGAATAGATAAACATACTCAAAAACTTTTTTATAAGTCGCTAATTCTGCTCTTAAAAAATGATTTTTGCTATTATCTTTTGTAGAAAGCAAGTTCACTATCACTGCTCCATCTACGTCTAAAGCATTTTTAATTTTTTGAATGGCTTCTATTGTGGTTAATTGAAAAGGTATAGCAAACAATGCATTAAAGGCATCTACATAAATGATATCAAATTTCTTTACATTCTTGTTTAAATAAGTTCTAGCATCTTCATAAAAAAAATTTAATCTATTATCATGCGGTAATCCAAAATCTTTATGAGCTATTTCTATTAGTTTTTCATCTATTTCAACAATATCAACTTCTATTTCCTCATATCTTTTGATTAATTCATTCGGATAGCTACATGCAGCGCCACCAAGCATTAACGTTTTTTTGAAATTTGGGTTTATATGATTATCTAGTCTGAAATATTTCAAATATTTATGTGTTAATTCATCAGAATCTAAATATTTACTTGAACCAAGATGATTATCGATCATCATATGACGAATAGGTCTATTTGTTTCGACTTCTAAGGCATCATAAATAGTAATATTACTGTAAGCAGAAATATAAGTTTTAGAATTTTTATTGTTACTAAAAGAATTTGCATATGTATTAAAGCCTATTCCTATAACTAAAATAGCTAAGCCTTCTTTGAAGTTTGACCTAAATAGAAGCAAACCTGCCAAAAGCATTAAAGTAATACAGATAATCAATACCATATTGATCCCTAATAATGGGACTAAAAGAAATCCTCCTAAAAATGTGCCGACAATACTTCCTAAAGTAGAAATAGCATATACTTTTCCAGAGGTGGATCCAGTTTCGTCCACATTTTGAACTATCAATTTAATGGAATAAGGAGAAATAATTCCAAAATAAAAACTAGGAATAGAAAATAGAAATATACCAGAAAGTATCGCTGCTAATCGAATATCTTTCACGTAACTTGCAATATAATATAGAATATAATCTTTCAATATTAAAACTAACAAAATAGTAAAAGCTGCAATTATAAAAGTTCTAGCAAAGTCCTTTATAGAGCTTTTTTTGTCCGCTTGTTTTCCGCCGAACCAATATCCTAAACTCAAGCTGCCTAAAATAACACCAATAATACTAGACCAAACATACATAGAAGTACCAAAATAGGGACCTATAATTCTTGCGCCAACCATTTCGAAAATCATTAAAACCATTCCGGAAATAAAAGCACCAAACAAAATTTTATTTTTCATAATTGTTTTATTTTTTCATAATTTAAAATGTAAATCCAAAGTGTTTGTCCTATTGCTTTTAAAGTTTTCTTATCTATATTCTCTAAAGTGTCACTTAGCTTGTGCTGATGTTTATTAAAAGAATTTCTTTCTTTATCATATTCAATTATGGCAAAACTTGGAACCTGCCAACATTTATTTATATATAGATGATCATCTGCACCAACAAAGTATTGACTTTTTGGTATGAAAGTATTATTAAAATTCAAATAATTTCCTAAAGCATAAAATTTGGAAATGTTAGCATAAGCATATTCTTTAGAGATATTTTCAATATGAAATTCAGCACTTTTTCCACCTACGATATCTAGTAATATACCAGCAAGGGGTTTTGTGCTTAGTGGATTATTTTTACAAAAATATTGGCTACCTAAACAATAAAAACCAATGTCTTGTTCGAGAGTTTTATCATATATAGGAGGTCCAGATTCTTCTCCATCAAACAAAATAATATCAACACCTATTTTAGGATTTTCAAGTTCTAGTAATCTTGCTATTTCAAGAAAAATAGCAACACCACTTGCTCCGTCATTAGCGCC
>CAWVRT010000039.1:0-20585 GCA_963932515.1 uncultured Chitinophagales bacterium | reverse complement strand
TTTTTTTACTATTCTATCAATAAAAGGTAAGTTTACTTCATCAGCGACTGAGGTTCCTAATACAGGATCTTTTAATACAGATGCTGCCATAATAGTCTCATAAATTTGACGTTTACCTAGTTTTGCTCCCATATTTTCAATAGAAGTTCTCACTGTAGGATTATTGTAAAACTCATTATATGCGTCTTTGCCTAGCTTATTAATAATAGTATTGTTGTTATTAGAATAATAATTATGATTGGAGTACATCTGAGATATAGTAGATTCAGATTCCCATAAATTAAGACCAAATAAAGGAACATATCCTTTGCTTGGATTAGTTAATATGAAAAAATTATTTCTGTATCCATTACCTAAATTCTTCCAACTATTAGGTACCCCGCCCCATTGTTGAGAGAGTAATGATCTATGTCTAATATTTCCTATATCTAGTAACATCTTCAACTTTTTTAGTGGTAAAATTAAATGAAGCTATCTCTACTTCAGTCATAAACGGAATAGTTCTTAAAACACGTTTCTTAACTTTATTAAAGATAACGTTAGTAACAAGACTTGTCATTATTGAGCCAATCATAGCACCAACATGAGAAGTAGCTTTATAAGAACAATTTTGCTCGTCTATTTCATCATCAGAAAATAACCATTCCTTATATTCTTCAACATCTTTTAAAGTAGGCAATACACAAAAAACTTGAAATGTTTCAGCTTGCATTCTACCATCAATAAACGCTACGCGCTCATCTTCTAGTTTCATCCATGCATTAAACATCATCTTTCTCGCTTTCATATTATCAAAAGCAGAAAAACACATTCCTGTAACTTCGCTTTTTTCATCTAATTCGCCTAGTAACTCAACTTCATTATTTAGACTAGTTTCTCTAATAAAGCTCTTTAAAGCTTCCGCTTTAGTAGTACCGCATTTAACTACTGGATATAGTTGACCAGCCATGTTGACTTCTTCTAAGATATCCATTTCATATAAAAATATAGAATGTCCTAGACGACCTAACATAACTCCTAACCAACTTCCAATTCCTCCGGCACCGCCAAGAGTTACATTAACTCCTGGAGTGTGCCAAGGTGCATCCTTGAATCTATCAAAATTTTGTTCTTTCATAAATTTAATTATTTATTTTTACTTGTAACTTCAACAGTAAGTTCTTCAATTGCTGCTTCTATTACTTTAATTAATTTGGGAGCTAAATTGCTACCTTCAATAGTATTTAACGCGCTTACAGTGGCTCTAAATATATCAGCTTGTAATTCAATACTCGTATACTCATCTCCTAATGGATAAAATGTAATAGAATAAAAATAATCCAAGTTTGGCCCAGTTTCATCAGCATACATAACAGCCTCTTCTTCAGAAAAGTTAGCTACACCGCCTGGTCCACAATAATCAACAATAGAATCATACATACATTCTTGAGAAAAAGTATTAATCTCATGATTCCAATATGAAATATTTTTACGATTAAAAATAAGTTCATCATTAAAACAAAGTCTATAAATAAAATCTTTAATAGCTTCATTTTCCTCTTCAAGTTGTGAATTGACAAAATCATTAACCAAAACAGTTTTAGGAATGTTATTTGTTACATTTTTTATTTTTGTTCCTAAACCCATATCCCAATTAATGCCTAGTTCTCGACCAAACTCTAACTCTAGTTGAGATTCCATTGAAGTATCTACGTCATTAAAAAACTTATTTGCAGGGGTCAATGACGTTCTATACGCAATCTTAGAAACTTTTTTCTTTTTTATTGCTGCCAGAGTAGATAAAAAATATTCATCTTTAACTTTTGTTTCTTGAATTTCTATATCCATATCAACTATCATCAAAGCTTCTTCTTTTTTATCTATATCTTCATTAATATCCAGTTTAACAGTATCTATAAATTTAGATACAAAAACTACTTTTTTTATAGTTTCTTGCTTAATTAAAAAACTAATTTTAGCTACAGGCTTCTTTTGAAAATCAACTATCAATGATAAAAATATACCATCTGTTGTTGACAACTCTTCTAGTGTAGCTGTATCAACTCCTGAAAAATATGCTCCCATACTATGATGAGTATGAATCAAGCCCATTTGAACTTTTCTAAGACGTTCTGGATACTTAGTATAATACTTAACAGCTTCGTTGCCACATTCAAATTCAGTAGCTCCTGCAGTACCAATATCCATAGGAATTAAATCAATAGCTTCTACTACCATGTTTACTGGATCAGTAACACTACCTTTTAATATTTTATAAACTAATCTACCTGACCATTCACGTTCTCCAACTTCTGTATGCAAATGATCTATTTTTGCTTGTAATTCTTTAGTAATAATTAAACTTGCCTTGTCTGTATGTGTTACAAAACGATACTTATGTTGAGTTAACACTCGTTCATTAGCAGGTAATGACATATCACCTCTATTGTCTGTTTTATTCATATTATTCATAATTTTGCAATTGAGTTATTTAAATAAAAAGTATGCAATTCGTTTTCAACTTCATGCATAGCATATTCTACTAATTTAGGATGGACTATAAAACTCCAACCTTCTTCAGTCTTAGATTGCTCTTCTTCAGTTAGAGGAGCGCTTTCGATAGTAGCAATATCGCTACATTTTGTTAATATTTCTTCTCCCTTAAAGTTTAAAGAAGGCATATTACTTAGCTTTCTTTTGATAACATGCTCTTGCTCATTATCAGCTTCAATTGGAGGAATTTCAGTACATATTATATCAGGATATTTTTCATTGCCGTATCCAAATAAGTCTAAATGATATCTCGTATGTATTTTATCTATTAGCATTTTTGATAACTCTTCACATAATGAATGATTGACCATTTTTTTCCAACTTATTTTTATAACAGGTTGATTACCTTCTTGAATAACATCAATAATTACATTATCAGATAAAGCATCTTGAATTAATGGAATCATGGCTTTTGGAACCATTTCATTTATATTAACATTAAATAAGTATCTATTAAATCTGTTAGTTCTAAATCTTCTTATGTTTCCTCTTACACTTTCCATTCTATAATGAGGTCCTCCTTGTAATGATTCCCATTTTACATAGTCTCTTATATGTATAATATACGCATTTAACAATCTAAGAGCTCTTTTACCTGTGGCTGCTCTCATATCTCTAGCTATGTTATTAATAGGTCCGCTGCCAGTACAAAAATTGCTATATGCATAACCATAATTTCCATCTCTGTCGCCAGAAGGTAAATGAGAATGCACATAATTACTTAAAATATCTTCAATGCTAAATGTAGTTCTTCTTCCTTGTAGACCACTAGCTATGCTTATTGTACTATTAACTTCAAAAGTAACAAACAAGTCTTTTATTGTTCTATGATCTTGTTTACCGTTTATAATTTCAAATTCAGGAAATCTAATTGTTACAATCAATATTTCATTAAGTTTTTTAACTTCAACATTTTCTTTACCGTATATTCCTTCTGCAAGAGTTAATATTCTTGTTTTAATATCAAGTATAGTGATATTTTCTTCTGAATCTACTTTACTCTTGACTAATTCTATAACTTCTTCTTCTGTAGTTTCCATAAGTTTTTTTAAAAATAAAAAAAGGGGCACTAGGCCCCTCTTTTATGTGATTATTATTTAAATCCAGCATCAACATCATCTTTCATTCTTTTCATTTCTTTATCTCTCATTTGTTTTTCAATCATTTTAGCAGCTGTATCAGCAACTATATTTTTGATACTATTCATATCTGTAATGAATATAGAATGGAGTTCTTGAAAAGATTTAGTGCTATGAGTGTTTTCTAACGCTATCTCTAATTGTGTTTTAACGGGGATACTAGAAGCTTCTGTAGCTTGATCTAGCATTATTTACCGCTTTTTACTTTTTCAGGAGAAAGAAAAATAATAGTTTCTCCATTAGGATCTGGATTAATTAAGATTTCAGCATTTACAGACTCTAATGTAGTACTGTTATGTTGCATTACTCCTTTCATTGATCCAATCTTATCTACTTGTCCTACGATTTCTTGTTTTAACTGGCCCCATGTGGTAGCTTCAGTTTCAATTTCAAATTCGTTATTATTCTGTGTGTTAAAAATTACAATTGTGTTCATCTTTAAATAAATTTATAAAATAAATATATAGACTCCAGCTTTCGCTTTGTCTACTTCATAACCAAGAAATGAAGGAGTAATATGACTCATATCGTCATCATCTACCCAATCATATTCTTGCATCATGTCAAAAACTATCTGTGAAATGTTAATGTAATCAAACTTACGCTTACTATCTCTTACAAAATAAAGACCTATGTTCAAGGGAAATTCCTTCCCTTCTATTTCCTTAAGGAATGTGTCTTTTTGTTTAATATAGTAATCACGCGTATTAGCTTTGTAAGTCATCACTGTCTTACTATTAATTAACATTCTACCTGTCCATCTCTTACTATTCTTAGAAGAGGCAGTATTAAAAGGGATACAAATCCCCGTACTTAGATCTAAAACTTTCATGTATCATATTATTTGTTAACTCTCTTCCGTAAAGTTTGCAATAATCTGTTATGTCTTTACAATCTTCAGCATCTTTTGGTACCAGATAGTCTAATTGATAATGATCTGAATGTACTTTTGCAAAGTTTAATCCAGCTTCATCCCAATCATAGAATATCACTAATCTTTTATATCTTTTCTTGAGAATATCTACTAAGTGTTCAGCCATCACTACTCCTTCGGCATTAGGAGCTACAGATGGTAATTTTAAATTCTCAGCTAAATACATTGCTTCCTTATTAGAAGAAGTAATGATTAATATTTCTCCTTTTTCAGGAATAATTTCATATCCGTGAATAGAGTTCATATTACAGTTGCCATACCATTTTTCAAACGAAGAATCCTTTGTTGCTAAAGGTTGATAGATTTTCATACGAGACCCAACATGAATCACGTATGCTATTTCCATGCACTTATACCTTGTATTTTCAATCCAATAATAGTCAATGGGTGCTACCTTAAAGTATTCACATGTTGTTCTAGAAATTCCATATTGATCCCAAAATCTGGTATCCTTCCAGTTCCAATTTCTATAACGTACTCGTATATCATACTTTCTAGGTCTAACAATCTCTGTATAAGTCAAGTTACTAGGAGCTAACATTTCTTTTGTAAAAGCTTTAAAAACTACTGTGTTACTTAACTTTAAACCAAAGTCAGTATCAATAACTCTAAGAGCTTCATTAAAAGTGTAACTAAACTTATCCATGACAAATTGGAAACAATCTCCATGTCGTCCTGTTTTAAAATCCTTAAACCTAAGACCATTTGTAGATTGAAATACGCCAAAAGAGGCATTAGCATCATCCTCTCTCAAAGGAGAAGAGAATGTGCCATTGACTCTAAAATTGCTTCCAGCATAATAATGAAATATATCATACTCAGTAATTCTTTTTAGAATAGATTCTCTATCTAAAGAATCTTCTGTATTTCTTATTTCTATCATAAAAGAAAGGGCTTTATTTTTGTTGTTTTAAAAGGGGCAAATAATAATATTCGCCCCTTATTGCTTTAAAACATTGAACCGCCTGCAGGAACTGCTGCAACTGCTGGACTTGGCATAGGCACTGAACCATCCCATTCTCCAAATGTCAATGTAGGATTGTACTCAGCTTTGAACTGTTTGTACTCATCTTTCAATGAATTTGCAAAATATGAATCTTTCTTAGGCTTAATTCTACCAAAATGGTGAGTATACACTTCTTGATATTTGTCATCTCTAACGCCTAGTAAACATCTTACTTCATTTTCAGGCACTGCTGCATGAGCTGCATTTAAAGATGTCACATCATTGTTAAATGTATTAGCATCAACTTTACAGTTAGCACCATTACGAACATTAAACAAAGCTCTGATGAATCCAGTTAAATTTTCCTCACCGTAGTAAGCTTCTCTAACACCTTCATTCTTGAACCAGTCATAATTTTCTCCTTCTCCGCCTTTACCAGGATTAACTTCTCCCCAAGCAAATTTACCTTCATTGTTTACCCACTGATGTTTAGTACCGATCTTATTTGTTCTAAGTTCGTTTCTTACTAAAAATTCAGCCTTAGTTGTAATATTGTTCTCGGTATTTTTTAACCAGAACACAACTTTATTATGAGGAGTTTCTCCAATCATAATGTTAGTGTAATTTTGCTCTTGCTTAATAAAATCAAGACCTAATTCATGTAACTGAACCATAGTAGGATTTACAGCAATAACTTTCATGGGTGCGATACCCGAATATAATTTTATTCCGCCATCTACGACAGCCTCATTTGAACTATTAGTTTCAATCATTCTAATAAATATTTTAAATTGTTATTTTAGCTAACTAAGTCAGCTACTTCTTGCATACTAGGACCATTAGCGGTTATAGTTGCTTCTTCTTCTAGAATTTCTTCTTCTTTAACTTCATTATTAGTATTATGACTAGTAAGTTTAGACATTTCTTCGTCCATATCTCTTACTAATACTACTCTAACAGCATTATCAGGAACTTTGACTAAGCCTAGTTCTTGATATATCTTTCTCATTTCATTACTAGAAATGCCAAATGCTTTTGCCATATCTGTCATATTCATACCTTTTCCTTTAAGGATAAGTACGTGAGACTCTTTTACTGCAACTTCTACAATTGTGTTACTCATGTGTTTTTGTTTTTTTAATCAACATAAATTCTATCCCAATGGACAGACTTAATTTTAGCACCTTCTGATACAGCAAGAATTATTTCTTCGCCTCTCAAATGCTCGCATCTAGCTCCGACAGCAGCATTTTTTTCATCAGACTTAAAGTTTAACATCGTATTTTCTTTATCTCTATACAAAAATCCAATAGCATCGCATTTAGAAGCTAATATACTTTTAATCTTACCTGTAAGATCAATGTCATTAGCTGATATTTCTTTGCCATCTTTTGTTTCAATTAATTTCTCTCTTAAATGTCCAACGTAAATCACTTTAGGAAATACTTTCTCTATACCAGAACAAATTTTAAAGAACGCAAGTCTTAGCCAATAATAACCAGCACCATTAGGTAGCTCTGTTACTAGTTTGCCTTCATTGTGTTTATCAAAGTTTTTTCCAATAGGAGTTGCTTGATACATTGCTTTTGCATATACGAGAGCATGCTCTTCTAATGCAGTCACTGTATCAATAGCGCAGTAATCATAATCAGCGTTTTCGCTTTTAACTTTTTGTAATACTTGGTTTAAGACTGGTAACGGATTATCTAATCCTTGTTCAGCAGCAATGCCAACAAGATCTACTTTTAAAGCATCAATTAAATCTGTACCTTGCTCAAAATCAAGTATCAAACATTTGTCCAAATAGGACAATAAAGTGGTTTTACCCGCCTTTGGAGGTGCATATATCAAAAGACTCTTAGGACTTTTTCTAATAGCAGCTACCTTTTCTGTAGGTAATATAAAATCTGACATATTATTAATTATAATGGGTTATTAACGTGACCATTCTGAAATTTTATCCTCAATATTAGTAGCATATGCATACCAATCAAACGGTGAAAAAGTAGGAGGCATATCCTCTTCGCTTTCATGTTCTAGTACGCTCATCCTATCTCCTCTTGGAAGTTCTCTCATCATGCCATTCTCTCCTATAAAGTTATATCCAATACTAAAATCGTCTATACCATAAGAGTTCTTGATTATCTTTAATCCTCTAAATCTATTATATCCCTTATTCGTTACAAATCTGCCAATTTCATACCCTGCATAGGTATCTACTCCTAATTTATATGGATTAATTAATCCAATAACTATATCTGCATTTTCATATGGATCAGCACTACCTTTAAAATCTTTTGGTTGAATATCTAACTCTGTTTTCTGGCCTCTGTAAGTATCCTCAATCGATCTATTCAATTGAGAAACATCTATAGGTACCATATCATAAAAGTCTCTACATTCATCAGCCATATAGGATGAATGCTTATCCAAGATCTGCTTATCACCATAGTGACCAGTTTCTCCTCTTTCTTTACCAATATGATCAGTAACATGAAATATTATTTCATTAGGATCATCATAAACAAAACGTCTTTTATGTTCGTTTTCTCTAATCACTTTTCCTTTACCGCCTGAACGTACACCTGGAGAAGTTTCCTTCCCTTCCATGTAGTCTCTTACATATTTGTAAACACCTGTAGGGTTAGTTGCTCCTGGTACAAGGTCGACATATTCAAATAGCTCGTCAAAATACTTGTCATAAGACTCCATCAATGCAATCAATTTAGGACTTAATTCATAAAGTTTATTACTCCATTGAAATATAGTCGGTACATCAATTAATATCTTGTGATCCTTATATAACTTGTATGATAACCATTTTGCTCTTTTATATTTTTCGCCTCTTTCCATAGATCTGTATATCCATCTTGGTTTTACATCAACTTTGTCTCTATTTTCTAACCACCAGTCAAATAAATCAATTACAAACACACTATCAACGATAGCAGTTTTACCACTACCAGGCATTCCTCCAAACAGAATATACATTCCTTTAGTGATACATATGTAGTTGTTTAATTTAGGTTGACCTAAAGGTAAATAAATAGGATTAGGAGCTTTGATAGTCTCCATAAGATCTGAGTGCTTCATTATAACAATAATGTGTTACTAATCTTTCCAACAGTTTTTCCTCCAGCTTTAACTTCTTCGCAAAAAGAAGCTAATCTTGACTCTTTGATTTTATCTATATCTGTCTTAGATATAAGATAATCTGCTCTTTGAGCATATCTAGGGTCTTCTATACTATCGACATACATTTTAGCAGCTGCTAATATGGTGTCTTTATCGTATTCAGGATAAACAACGAGAAATCTTCCCATTTTTAACGTGCATGCAATACGGTCTCCCATACTACCTGCCTTAATTCCTTTAAATATTGCTCTGTAATCTTCTATCCAGGACGATACACTAATATTTTTATCTTCAATTTTATCTTCAATTATTTCTTTACCTTTTGGCCTAATTGAGTCTACTTCTAATTCAGGATCATACTTAATAAACCTTTTACTGATTAAGTTATTTCTACTTATCAAAGTCCACGGTATCATCATTGTTGGTTTCTTATTGTATAAACAATAAAGATTCCAATACTGATCAGGAGTAATCCCATATTTATCTAGTATCTTTTTTATAATTAAAAGTTTCATAAAATGAGATTAAAAATGAATAAAAAAGGGGAACATTCTAAAACATTCCCCTTTATCAATAAAGATTTTTTAACGCTTATATTGCGTGAAATATCTCTTCTTCTTTTAGTGCAATTAAATCAGTTTTAGCGTCAACTAAATTGATTTTCGCAGAAAGAACATTTCTACTGCTGTAAGGCTCAGCATAACGAGCTTTTTCAACATTACTTTCAGCAGAAGCTACATTTCCTTCAAGATCTAAAAGATCTCTTTGTAATTGAAGCTTAGCTTGTTTAGCTGTCATTTCTTGTGCAGCTTTATTCTTTGACTTGTCATCTCTTGAGATAACACTCAAGTACGTTTTTGTTGTATTTGCCATCTTTGCAAAAATTTAAAAATTAATAATAAAATTATAACCATTGTAAATATACAACAATTATTTTAGTTTTCCGATAATATCTTTAGTTTCAGCTTTTTAGAGTGATGTAATCATCTCATTAAAACTAGGAAGCTTCCTGTCTTTTCTTCTATCCATACGTTTAAAAGTATCTCTTGAGTTAGGTATAGAATAACTATCTCTATCTAATTCATCTAATCCTTTTTTCACGTTATTGATAATAGGCTTTTTAGTAGGAGCAATAATTTTAATTCTATCTGATTTTTGAAAATCGTCAAAATCAACATCAATATCAAAATCAATGTCAAAATCACTGCTTATACTTCTCTCTTCTCTACTGGCCATTCCAGCCATTAAAATTTCATCTGTGTCCATTTTTATAAAATGTTTGCAATATACCAATGTCCTATCAATAAACAACTCGTAAAAGTGATTAGTAATATTGACATAGGTGCATTGTTATGCGATATTAACTCAATAAAATGATTTTTCATATCCATAATTTTTGTACAATAATCGAGCTTCTTCTAAACAAATAGATAAACAATCTTCTGATGAGATAGCTTTTTCTTTTTTTTGTTTAGCTTTAGCACGTGTTAACTTTCTTTTTTTTAGCTCTTTAACTTTAGTAATCATGACTCATCTTTTATACTTATATGGCTTCACCTTATATGATTCTGTCTCATATGACTTTATGTTCATGTCCAATACTGGATTTGAAAATACTTCTACACCTATTACAGTTGATGGTAAATGACCATTATTTTGAATTACTGGTCTTCCATAAGCTACTGGAATAGGATCATTAAATCTAAAAATAGGCACATCATTATACGCTTCTTTAACGTTATGCTCACTATCTATAAATTCATTAGAATTTGAAGACTTTTCAATTCCATCTAAAGCACGATTTAATATTGCATCAGTTCCCCAATAGGAATCATTAGACTGTTTCATCGTGTACTTGTCAGTAGGCCCCCAATAAGAACCATTAGTTTGAGCTTGTAAACTATATGATGTTCCTAAAAACAAAATACAGAGTAAATAAAACATTTGTTTCATAATATTTAAATTTTAGTAATTTGATTGCTCATTTTACTGTTTTTTAATACCCTCTTGTATTCATATAGAATCACATTATTTGAATCTATTTCAGCAAGAGCCTTACTTAACCATTCTTCCTCAATGGTATTTTTAGAACATAGTATTGTAACTTCACTCATATGACCTATTCTAAATCTTATGATTCTTCCAATTCTTTGAATCATAGATAAAGGATTTGAGTTAAAAGCTACAATTAAGCATCCATCAAGGTTAGGAATGTCTTCACCTTCATTTAATGCTTGTACGCACGAAAGTTTATTTATCTTCTCATTGACAAATAACTTGTAATCTGCATCAGTTGTTTTACTATGATATGTATGCTTACACAGACTCTCAGCTTGTTTAATGCTTCCACTGAATATTAAGTACCTCTTATCCTTTTTAAAGGTCTTAAGGACTGCCTTAGCGGCAAGTAATTTAGTAGGAGCATTATGTAAGAATCGCATTCTAGATAGTGACGCCATTTTAGTAGATTGTCCATTGTCAAGAAGCCTAGCAATAGATCGGCTTTGCCAACTATACTGTGCTATCTCTGTTTGAAAAAATCTTTTTTGAGCGTTACCTGCTTTAATGTTCTTTGTGTGAGCATCTAACTCATAGTATACAATATTTAAATTAAAAGGAGATACAACACCGTCATCTAGAGCTTTCTTTAGAGGATAGCTATAAATTGTAGGACAATATTGTTTGAGAATTTGTAGTTTAGTTAAGTCTCTTGGCTCTGTGGCTGTTAAAGCCATAACTCTATCTACCTGATTTTTATTAAAAAACTCGGCATTAAGTTCTGTTATATGATGAGCTTCATCTAGGATAACTAAATCAAAATGTTCTCCTTCTATTTTATTAATGCTTTTATAACAAGACATACTGACGTGCGGCAGTAGCTTCTCTTTACCCCATTTACTAAACTCTTCAGGCCAACGTTTGTCGCGTAGCTTAGTAGTAGGAATAGAAATAAGAGCTTTGAACTCTTTTTTTTTACAAAATACGTTTTTAACATGCTCGCATGCATCAACTCCAAGTTTTGTTTTACCAGCCCCTGTTGCTGCTGAAATTAAGCCTTTATATTCATTAGATACCCATGTTCTTTGCATATCTTCTTGTACTTCTTGTTTTTTTAAATGTAATTCCACAATATTAGAATAATTCCAGTTGCCTGGGTTCCATGATGTCAATTATTTTTTGAGCAGAAGTAATATAGTACTGATAATTTACCTTGTAATCAGAAATATTCTGATCGATATAGTCATTTAACAATTCAACATTGTAACCGGCACATAGATCGTGTAAGGAATCTTTTTCCTTGTGTTTTTTATAAAACTTTGACTGTGTCTTAGATACATAATATCTATTTGTTTTTTGACTAGGTGTTATCACTAATTCCAATTTATCTTTGCTTAAACAATGTGTCTCAGCTTGAAATTGTTTCCCGATCTTTTGGGCCATGCAAAAATCATAAATATCTTCATGATTTTCAATGGTTTCTTTAATTGGAACTTTATTTACGAAATACTCATATAAAGCAATTGATATTATAGGTTTATCATAGGCACAACTGTAGTTAGGACGTAAAAACGTCTTTACAGTGTTTGTGTCCCTAAGAAATACACCTTTTTCTTTGATGTCGCCATCTTTATCTAGTATTGAATAATTATTTACATCTCTGATGATGCATTTTTCATATTCAGCATAGGATATACCTATACCTACATAGTCTTGAAATTCCTTACAAATGGAATAAAACAAATTTTCTTTACCTTTTGGTACTTTTGCTGTAGCACCATCAGTATTAGCATAAAAAATAGTTATACCAACTTCTTCTAATTGCTCTATCAACATCAATAAATATAATTGACCATTTAAAGTAACAGAATAGCTTGCTTTAGTATCTTTTATCCAACCATAATCAAAATTTAACTTGCCGTAGCATGCATTAATTACAATCTTAAGAGCATTAGCTACAGTTTTTTCGCCATTTGCTTTTGCTGCTAGTCTTTGTGTTATAATTCTATCAAACAACACAAGAAACTTTTTAGATAAATGCTCAGGGTAAATGTCTAAGGTAGTCATCAATCTAGGATAATAAGAATCAAAGTCAAAATCTTTTAAAGAATATTCATCTGTTGCTTCTACTACCATAGGTTTATTATTACTATGAAGTCCTCCTAACAATATATCATACTTACTTTCATTTAGTATGACTGAAAACTTTACCTTATCTCCAGTATACCATGTGGTATCTTTAATTTTAGATAAAAGATCCTGTAATTGCGGACTTTTAAACTTAACCTTGTCAGATATGCAGTCTTTCAAATGAATAATAGAACGTTCAGTCTTTATTCCTTTAAATTCAGCATATTTCTGCCTAGTTTCTTGTTCCCACAGCTTAATCATGAGAGTATCTCCCAATCCTGACCTACTTTTACTTAATACCTGGACATTATATAATGCTCCAATATCAAATCTGATTTTAATCTCTTGAGATACTATTATGCATAATTTCTTTGTAGCCTTAACGTCATTTAAATTGTAATCTAATATACCCTCAACTTCTTCTCTTTGAACTTGTTCATCAAAAGGTTTAGGCAAATCTTGGATTCTATGCCATCTCATTGCTATACACGCTTGCTTTAAACTTACAAAGTTCTTGTCAAATGCCATTAAAGTCATCAAGTCAATAGGTATATAGTTTTTAGTATACATTAACTTCTTTAACTTGCTATTGTTCCAAATACTATTATTTCCACGTTGACAATCAATGATTTCTTTACTCAGCATAAATAACTTATCTGTAATCTCATCGGAAGACAATCTAGATAATCTTTTTACATTTGTTACCAGATAATTAGTAATAATATCATCGTATTTGCTATTATTAAATCCTACCATGAATTTACATTCGCTACTCATAATAAAGTTAACAAATTCTTTAATATCGTTAACTTCTCTACAAATCATAAATACTTTTACTTCATCAGACTCTCTATCTTCTAGAGTACAACTGAATAGGTTAGGAAAGCACTCATGATCGAACACCCATGCTTTTTCTTTACTCATTTTACTAAGTTATTTAAGTTTTATTGATAAATCTTTTTATTTATTCATTTTTAATTTAGCTATTGTATTTTTATTAATAACTTGATCTATTCTTAAATTATTTCTATCTTTCATTAATGATTGTATTTCTAATTCTTTTTTTATTATGATAGAAGTAATTTCACGAGTATCTTCTTCAATAGCTTGATCTAAAGTCTCTAGATCATCAATAGTACTAGTCAAAATTGCTGTTTTAGATAAAGACATTAAAGCATATACTTTTTCTTTAACAGATTTACTGTTTTTTTTAAAAAATTTAAACATTATGATTTAATTATATAATTATTTTTATTAATAAATTCAGGGTTTTTTGTACGCATTTTCTTTTTGTACTCCTGTTTTAATTCTTTTAATATTAATTGAACTTATGAGTTTGTGGTAGAATACTTACTACAATACCATCCATTAAACTTATTAAAGTTAGTAGATATGTGCATATAAGCCATTCTCTGAGATATAGTCTCATCTCCTATAATCTCTTTACAATAAGATGACATTATATCTTCCATTTGTATAATAGTATGCTTTCGTTTTTTTAAGAAGTGACGTACGCCTTTTTGAGCTATTTTAGTCGCTTTTGTATTAGATAGACCTTTTTGCATCTGCTTATATTATTAGATTAGACAAATATAGGAAAGGAGAGACCGAAGTCCCTCCCCTTATGAGTTAAAATTCATATTAGTATGCGAATTTCCACACACCAATGGATATAGCAGTAAATGCACTCGTCACTATAACCTACAACTTTATTAGCTGCTTGCTTATATGAATTATAATCCAGTGACTACAACGAAAGACTTCCTAAACCTTCCTTTTTATTCTAACGAGGATAAGCCCCCGATCCTAAATTACTTTAGGATGTTATCTTTACAAATTACAAATTATAAAATGCAGCAAAATTCTTAATCTCTAGTTCGCACTTAGCGTGATCAGAATAATGACCTATTCTTCCTAAATCAAAGTAATGCTTATTCCACGAATACAAGTTGTATAAGTGTTTTCTAGCTTCCCATGGAGTTAGGTTCATTCTGTTTTTTGCTCTGTAAGCTATAGTTTCACTGTTTGAATTATTCATAGCTTTCTCAAGGTTAAAACCTTGTTTTTTTTGTTTACTGTTATTCAATTAAAAGTAATTTAAATATATTAAAATTGTTCCAGATCCGTTTACAGCAAATAATATATAACAAATTATTCTGTTAATATTTTTAACTGAAGGTATACCTCTTGTGTGATTGTGAAACATCTCAATCGACAATATACCTGTTAGAATTGTTAAGGCTATCAATAGCCCTAGACTTAAACCTATCATTATTTTCTTGTTTGAATTTTTTAATTTCTACGGCAAACTCAATTATGTACCATCTTATACTTAAAATAAGTATGACTACAAAAAGCGTCTTAATAAAAAGACTAACTCTTCGCAGATTTAAATTGCTGGACACAATATATTAAAACATTTTACTGCTTGATTTTTCTTTGCGTCATCTATTGACATTAAACCAGTTATTACTAGAGTCATACGCTTTTCTAACGTTTTGCTCTTATTTTTCATAAAGCTTTCTACTCTATCAATATAATCAGTTACATCAAGCCCTAAAGCTTCAGCTGCTGATATATCTATCATATCCCAAGAATTTGAATCTTGCATTTCATTTGTAATATTGCTCATAATTTATTAATTTTTATATATTAAACATTTAACTTCTTTAATTAATTAAATTAAATTGATAGGGCTCACACCTACATTTCCGCATATAAGCGACACTTTTATTAAGGTGATCAAACCTCTCAACTACAAAATTTACTATTCTAACATGCAATGATTAACAATTTACCTAAGTAAATTTAGAATAATTTATTAATAAGTTTAAGTTACAATTTAATAAATATAAATAATACAATGGTCTGACTCAAGGCTCCTACCAGACAGTACGCTCAGTTGTTTAGTTACCTTATGATAACTTTATATAGCATTATATTATTTAATAATGTGGTGTATAGTCTTTCTTTATTCCAATGAATACTTCGTCAAGATGGGTGGTACACTATACATATCATACCAACAAGTTTTACCACACTACTCATATTATTTTTTACACCTTTACGGGTATAGATACCTCAGTCCATCCAGCAATGTAAATGTTGTCACCATCTTTATTTATTCCATTGCAATACATTCCATCAAGGTTGTGTATTGTAATTTCATCACCTTTATTTATTGGTATTGATGAGGGTGGTGTTTTTACATTTTCATCCGTTACTATTACCTTTGTACCGTACTTTACGTTATGCGCTTCCATTTAATTAATTTTTCGTTCCTTCCAAATAATCCTTCTCTTGTTCCTCCTGTGTAAATTAGTTTATTATCGTTAACTAAATTAGTTATTGAACGTCTTACACTTGTAATAGGAACAGAATTTTTAAACACTAATTTAAGAAGCTGAGAAGCTCCATATTCTACTAAGGGTTGCAAACTTAAAAATTTCATAATCATTTCGCTTTGAGTTTTAGCTTTATTTTTGAAAATTTCTAATTGAACTCCTGATTCTCCTGTGGTATTGTAATATTCTTTCATATCTATTTGTTTTTATATGTTTTAATAAATTCTACTACTACTCTGTATAATGATTCAATGTTTGTTTCAAGCAATGCGTCATTAAGTTTAAAACTTAAATCATCAGAAACTTCTTCTTGCTTTTCAAAGCATTTCTCTACTACGGGCATCAGCCAATCCCAAGATGTGTGGTATTGTAGATGTTCTAATAAATATCCCTCTACCATTGGACAGATGTAGTCTTTCCTATCAATCTTTATTCGAGCAATAGTTGACTGAACCCCTACTAAAAATTGTTCAAGGGATATAATATCCAACCCCATAAATTCTGCTATTAGTTTGTTGTCTTTCATAATTTATTATTTTTATTAATATAAATAGTAAGGCTTCAGTTTTATTGGCAGCTTCATAAGCACTTCTCTGTTTTACTCCTCAAACTCCGCTTTCGCTTCTTCTCCTTACATTTAATTTAGTTTATAGCTAAATTAAAATAAGTTCTATTCAAAAACTTTTTTATTCTATCCGTTATAACTTCACCTTCTCTTGTGAAAGTAATAGTTTCTGTTTTCCAATTTATATCTATAATTTCACTATATGTAGGAGGACTTAATTCCTTTCCTAATATAGATTCAACTATAAAATCTCTATCTGTTCTAGTTATTTTATCGACATCATATAAATTATTTATTTTATTTGAGCCAAAGATTACACTTGCGTGGTCTCTTTTTATATACTTACCGATAGCTATTGTAGTTGAAGTTGTATACGTCCTACACATATTACAAAACATATGTCTAGCTGTTACTAATTCCTGATGTCTATTGTTTGTCAGTACATCTTTTTTTTCTAAGTCGTAATACTTACAAATCACATTCATTATGTCATCAAAGTTCAACTTTTTATCATTTATTTTATCCATGATTTATTTTTATTTGTAATTATTAATTAAAAAATCCCTCATCACCATCATCAAGGGAAGTCGCCATTTACATGGAACCACAAAGGGCTGACGACTATTCATAATTAATATTTGATAACAATAATGTTTACAGTAAATATGTAAGTGTAAACATTTGTAATTAATTATTTTTTGTTTTTTCTTTCAATTGCTGTTTTTACTTCTAGATAAATCATCCATAAACATAAGCTTGTTGCAATTGTTTTGATTAATGTTATTGCTGTCATTTGTTAGATTTAAATAAAAACAAGGTCTCATCATAAGACAAGACCTTGCTTTAAATCAATTATTTAATTGAAATTAATCATTGATTTCATCAGTAGCAACTGATAACTCTTCTTCAACAAGTGAAGCATTTTCAGCAGTATCATGTTGAATCAACGTATGAGCAGCATCACCAAATACAATAACGGTGTTACTCCAAATTGGAGATCCGTTTTTCATTAGTAATTCACCATCTTTACCAGCTCTTTTAGCAGTTTTTTCTACATCGCTAGCTTGATACTCATCTGGAGTTTGAGTTTCAGTAATTTCAATTTTCAAATATTCTCCTGTCGTTAATTTAGGACTAAAAATATTTAACATTGTAGGATTACTTGCATCAACTGATAAATCAGAATCTGCAGGCAATACATATCCAGTAGCATTTTCAAAATCTACTCTTTCAACTGGTTGCCAAGCTTTACGGACTCCAGTACTAAATCTTGAATCACTTGAATTAAACAAACTAGCAGTGCTTTTGTTTGAACTAATTCCTTTTATTTTCTCAGCTACGCATATGTATAACTTTCCACCTGATAGTTTTCTTACTGATTCAAGTGTTACTTCTCCTGGCATCAATGAAGACGCTGTTTTTGTAATTTGTGACATTTTAATTGTTTTTAAATGTGAATAAATATAATAATTTTTGTCCATCAGCATATGTTTTACAAGGAGTTTGGACCTTAATACTAATCTCAATCAAGAGTGGAGTATTCTGCTTTAACAAAAAAATAACTATATAAAAACCCTTATTCTTACCAGCAAAGTATACTCTTTGCGTATCCATCAATAAAAGGAACTGGTAAGCTTATTAGCTAGTAAGAATACTAACTTATACCCGTAGATATAATGTTGCATCGTTCACTAATAAGAAAGGGTTTGTACAAATCATATACATTGATATTAAATATCTAAATAATATAGTATAATCACTAATATAAAACCAGCTACAAATACTTTATCTATTACTTTTCGATACTTCATTATTCTCTTCATATCATATCGTTTCAAGGATTCATAATAAAAGAGTAGAATAATACACTTAACCCAGGATCACCTAGTTCAAAAGGTTTATCCTTATAAATCCCTACAAGGTTGAACCTTGTCATATGTTGCTCTACCCACAGTAGATTGACCGCATGATTGTTACCAAACATACCAAAGCCTTCAATTGGATAGGGATTTAATGTTTTAAATGCATTACTCTATTTTTCTTTTATTATTGACAAATTAATTGTCTAATCTAAATCTAATTTATTTACTGTTAGCACAACATTTTCTACTGCTTTTTTCATTGCAAAATGTGCTTTAATAAATCTTTCTTCTTGTAATGATAGCATGGCTACAACCTTACCTGGTGAAACAGGCGAATGTATATTGTCTCCCATTCCTACTGAAAAGCTTTTAATAGCTATAACGAACATTGTTTTCTGAGTTGTTGGTTGGCTTTTATTAATGTATCTAGTTAACCAATCAGCCATATTTATATGGAACATTTCAATAGCATCATAGAAGTTATATAATCTAGCGTTATTAAATTCATCATACAAATTTTCATCAATCAATTGACAATCTAAAAATGAACACTCTTCAATTTTAATTTTTACATCAGGGTCAACATCTTTATCCATTACTGCTACTTTATAGATTTCAGCATTTCTATTTATAGGTTCAAAATTTTTTAGTTTACTCATTGAACCAATGATATTTTCAATAGATTCAGAAATATTATCTTTGTCGATAGTAGGAGTTGAATCATTTTGTAATTCACTCATTGCTTTCTGTGTTTTATAGATATCTTCTACAAGAATCTGTTCAATATCTATAATCATTAGTGTTAAAGTAGACATTTTTGCTGTTAATTGGTCATTAAAGGAGTCAATTCTTTTGTGAAGTGGTGTATATTCCTCTGGATTTGTCATTGTTATTTTGACTTTGTCACCTATGGAAAAGCTATATATATTATTAGAGTAGAACTTATCATTGGCTAGTGTTAGGTTAATTTTGGTGGTTGATAACTCGTGCTTACAAGCGTCAGACATGTTCTCCATTGTAGTCATCACTTGAAGACTCTTAATAGACTTTTCACTTGACTTAACCATTAATTCCCAGCATATTTTAGCAAAAGTTAGTCTTCTATTAGCTAAATTATTATCTTTTTGGTTATCCTTTAGTCCTTCACTATAGGCACCACCGTCTAATGATTTTAATATAGATACTATTTCATCATTAAAATTATTACCGCACAATAATGACTCTTCATCAGTACTATGGTTATTGCTATGGTCATTGAATAAACTATTTTCATTTGACATATTCCTTTTTTTTAGATTAATAAATAATTAATTTGAAGAGCTTAACATAAAAGCATTTTAATGCTATTCCACTCAATATATTGAAAAGGTCGAGTGATTCTTAGGTTTTTAAAAACAAAAGAATAAACTTATAAAACGGGAACCCGAAGGCTCCCATTATATTAGATTTTAGCGTGTAACCAGATATTAGATACAACCTTTCCATCTTCATCTTCCCAAGTTCTTTCAACTTGTTCAAAAGCAGTAAGATTTACATCCTCTTCCATTCCTAGTGTAAGTACAGCAGCTGCACTAGCAGGTACAGACAATAAGAACGATTTCTTTTTTGGTTTTTCAATACCAAATATCTTAGTGAATCCATCAGAAATGGATATAGTGACAATAATATTGTCATTTTTAGTGATTGTTGAACCAATCTTTGTAATAGTAGCTAACATAGCAAATAAGTTTTAGATTAGAGAGAATATCCTCTCAATATATTGAATAGGGTGAGTGATACTTAGGTTTATAATAAATAAAAAGGGCTTCTGGTATCAAGTGCCCTTAAACTTGACTAGTCTCTAGTTATACTGCGAGCCCTAGGGTAAACAGTAAGTTCATCTGGATTTACTGGAGTTTATACCAGCGAGAAGGGCTCAACCTCCTCAATATATTGAATAGGTAGTGTGATTTTTAGGTTTATAAAAGAGACTAATGTCCCTCAATGTCGTTAAGATATTC
>CAWVRT010000038.1:0-20788 GCA_963932515.1 uncultured Chitinophagales bacterium | reverse complement strand
TTTTAATATTCACAAAAATGAAATTACTTTTGTTTACGATCCAATTTTACAAGAAAACTATGTAAAATCTATTGAAAGTATCTTGTTTCAATTCATAAGCCTAATAGAGAATACTAGCTTTATAGAAGAAATTTTTACTCAAGTTGGGATTGATAATGAAAGTTCTCAACTGAAAAGCAATATTTTTGAAGATCAAATTCCAATCAAAACACAACATGCCATATTAAGTAGTGGTAAAACCCAAAAGCCTAATGCTACACAACATAATATTCCTGCATGGACAATATTCGCCATGTTTTTTATGGTTGTTTCTTTAGCCAGTAATATTGTGAAAGAAAAAAATAACGGATCGTTTGTCCGATTAAAAACAATGCCTACTAGCATATTGACAACACTTTCTAGTAAAATGATTGTTTATATTTTTGCCGCTTTTTTACAAGTAGGAATCATTTTTTTAATTGGAATTTATATATTTCCATTAATAGATTTACCCCAATTAGAAATTTCTGCTAATATTTTCACCATTTTTATGGTAATACTCTTAAGTAGTTTAGCGGCTGTAAGCTGGGCTGTTTTTATCGGTACTTTTGCCAAGACACAAGAACAAGCAGCTGGCTTAGGAGCAATTAGTATTATAATTTTTGCTGCTATTGGTGGTGTTTGGGTTCCAACTTTTGTAATGCCACCATTTATGCAATTTTTAAGTAACTTCTCGCCTATGAATTGGTGTCTAGAAGCATTTTATACTTTATTATTAAAAAATGGCAATTTCAAAGAACTATTAATTACTTTTGTGTACATACTAGTTTTTGTAATCTCTCTACAAACTATTAGTTTTTTAAAACTTAGAAAAGATAAATTGATATAATGGATAAAACGACATTAAAACAGCAACTAAAAGTACAGATTATTGAGTATTTAAATTTATTAGATATGACTCCAGAAGACATTGCTGATGATGAGATGCTATTTGGAGAAGAATTAGGATTAGATTCTATTGACTCATTAGAGTTAGTCGTACTTTTAGAAAGAGAATATGACATAAAAATTGAGAATGCAACTGAAGGTAGGAAAATTTTAGTAGATATAAATACTATTGCAGATTTTATTCTAGAGCATAAAAAATAAATTTACGCAAGAAACATTAACCAATGAGCAAAATTATTGTTACCGGCATTGGGGCTATTTCTGCTATTGGGAATAATGTAGCTCAAATTCATAAAAATTTACAATCTTCTAAAACTGGAATTGGTAAAGCGCAGTTTTTCAAATCGAAATATGTTAGTGACTTGCCTTTTGGTGAAATTAACTTAACGAATGATGCGATTAGATTAGAATTTGAATCTATAGAAAATCCAGCGTCTTTAACAAGAACAGATCTATTAGCATTTAAAGCATTTCAAGAAGCAATTGAAGATGCTCAGCTTAGCAAAAAAGATATTTCTTCTATAGAGACTGCATTCATTTCATCTAGTACCGTTGGTGGTATGAGTGAAACTGAACATTTCTATGAAGATTCTAATCTGAAAAATGTGAAAGCATCTAATTTTGTTAGTTCTTACAATTCTAATACTCATTTACTCAAAATAATTAAACACTACAATATAAAAGGAACAACTACCTGCATTAATACGGCATGTTCAAGTTCGGCAAATGCTATAATGTTAGGTGCCAAACTTATAAAAGCAGGTATCGTTAAAAGAGCTATTGTTGGCGGTGTAGACTCTTTATCAAAATACACTGTAAATGGGTTTAATGCTTTACAGATTTTATCTAACAAACCATGTATGCCATTCGATAATGAAAGAACAGGTTTAACACTAGGCGAAGGAGCCGGCTACTTAGTTTTAGAAGCTGCCGATAATTGTTTAACAAAAACCAATTATGCAGTAATTGCAGGATACGGTAATTCAAATGATGCTTTTCACGCTTCTTCCATTTCATCGGATGCTAAAGGAATTGTTCATTCAATCAAAAATGCACTATCATCAGCAGGAATATCTTCAAAAGAAGTTGATTATATAAACACACATGGTACTGCTACTTTAAATAATGATTCTGCTGAAACATTTGGAATTTCAGAACTTTTTGAGGGCTTTCCTCCTTTTAATTCTACGAAATCTTATACTGGCCATACATTAGCTGCTGCAGGAGCACTAGAAGCTATTTTTAGTATTTTATCTTTGAATAACAACGAACTATACAAAAGTTTAAATGTTAACACACCTATAGAACCATATAATAAATTTCCAATAAAGGAATACCAACAAGTAGCAAATTTAAAAACAGTACTTTCAAACTCTTTTGGATTTGCAGGAAATTGTACATCTTTAATTATTCAAAAATGTATATAAAAGACTTAAAAGCAATATCTGCACAAAACACCTTAGACGATACCTTCTTTACGCAAGAAGCAATCAATATAACTGGTTTGATATACAATGCCATTCAACCAAACTATAGAGATCTAATACCTCTTAAAGTTTTAAGGAGAATGGGGAACACGATTAAGATGGCTCTTGGTACAGGTTTACCTATAATAGAAAAACATCAAATTGATGCCATTATAATCGGTACTGCTCATGGTGGTGTCCAAGATTCTATTAAATTTTTAAATCAAATAGTACAATATGAAGAAGGCACGTTAACACCAACCAATTTCGTACAAAGTACACCCAATGCAATTGCAGGAGCTATTGCACAAACGAGTAAATGTTATGGTTATAACAATACACATACAAATAGTGGTTTATCATTTGAAGGCGCTATTTTAGATGCTAAATTACTTCTAGACAACAATGAATCTAAACACGTTTTACTAGGTGCCGTAGAAGAAGTTTCTACATTTAACAGTAATATAGAATTTTTAGAAGGTAAATTTAAACAGAATGAAACTATTGAATCTAATGCACTCTTAGATTCAAACACTAACGGAACAGTTTTAGGAGAAGGTGCTAGCATGTTTTATGTAAACAATGACAAAAAAGACGCCTTAGCAAAGATTAACGACCTCAGAACTATTTGTAACCCAACAAATGAAGAATTACAAGAAACATTAAACTCATTCCTACAAAAAAACAATTTAAATCTTGAAGACATTGATTGTGTTATTTCAGGTAGAAATGGAGATGTAAGACATCAAAATTATTATAATTTGATAGAAGCAAACTTTAACGAAAGTAATATTTATTCATTTAAAAATTTAGTTGGTGAATACCCAACAGTCACAGCTTTTGCTGTTTGGATGGCAACTCAAATATTACAACAAAAGAATCTTCCTAAACAAGCAGTTTTACAATCTAAAAACAGAACAAACAATAATGTATTGATTTACAATCATCATCAAAACGTTCAGCATAGTTTTATATTACTAAGCGCAGTTTAAAAACTATTTTACTACTGACCATTTATTTCCGCTTGCATATATTAACACAACATCCTTGTCAACTTCTTTTAAATATAAATTGTAAAAATTTAAACCTGATTTATCTATCTCCGCACTACACCAGTCATTTTCAAATGTTGTGGCACCTATCATATCTTTCATAAACCAAGTTCCCCACTGAGCCACTTCTACCTTATAATGACTTTGCGAAACCTTAGTAATATTTACAGAATCGTCCAAGGATGTAAAATTGATTTGATAGACTGATTTGATATTATTCCTTCTATCAATTCCTGTATGTAATAAAAGAGATTCAGAAAAAGTAGGTGTTTTAATAGTACTAAACATTTTAGCCCCTTTAAAAACATCAGGATCTTCTAGAATTATCACATCTTTATCGAACCATCTAAAATCGTTTATTAGACCCCAGGCTACCTTACTAGAATTGGAAAACACTTATACATTTTTAAATAAGCAGAAAATATTAATGCAAAAGAAATAGAATAGAAGAAACTGTCTTATTTTTTTAAAATTAATTTGATAAACCAATAAAACAATGAAAATATAAACAGGTTTTCATCTAATTTCTGAAACATGGTTTTTAAAATAAAGAACTATTTTGTAATGGGGGTTTTTTACCAAAATGGTCGTAAACTTTTTTAGTAATTTCCCTTCCTCTTGGTGTTCTTTTCAAGTAACCTTCCTTAATAAGAAAAGGCTCATACACTTCTTCAATAGTACCCGCATCTTCGCTTACTGCTGTTGCTATGGTTGTTAAACCAACTGGGCCACCACTAAATTTTTCTAAAATGGTAGACAAAATTCTATTATCCATTTCATCTAACCCATTTTCATCTACATTTAAAGCATTTAACCCAAATTTTGCTATATCTATAGTAACCGTTCCATTACCTTTTATTTGCGCAAAATCTCTAATCCTTTTTAGTAAAAGATTAGCAATTCTAGGTGTTCCCCTACTCCTGCCTGCAATTTCCAAAGTAGCTTTACCATCTATTGGTGTTTGGAGAATCTTGGAAGAACGGGCAATTATATTAGCAAGAATTTCTTTATTGTAGTATTCCATTCTTAAAGTAATTCCAAAACGTGAACGCAAAGGAGCAGTTAGTAATCCAGAGCGAGTTGTAGCTCCTATTAAAGTAAAAGGGGCTAATTCTATTTGAACTGTACGAGCTGCAGGCCCGGTGTCTATCATTATATCTATTCTATAATCTTCCATGGCGGAATACAAATATTCTTCAATAACAGGACTTAATCTATGGATTTCATCTATAAAAAGGACATCATTTTCGCTCAAATTAGTTAATAACCCTGCTAAATCTCCCGGTTTTTCTAATACAGGACCTGAAGTAATTGTAAGACCTACATTCATTTCGTTGGCAATAATATGCGACAAAGTAGTTTTTCCCAAACCTGGAGGACCATGTAATAGAACATGATCTAAAGCTTCACCTCTTAACTTCGCAGCTTGAACAAAAATCTCTAAATTATCCATTATTTGAGGCTGTCCTTTGAAATCATTAAATTCCTTAGGTCTTAATGCATTGTCTGTTTCAGAATCCTCTGAATTCAAATGATCTTTTTCTGGTTTTAGGTTTTCATTCATACTATTGCTTATAATTTTTACAAAAATAATAATATAATTTGTTTAAAAGTAAATAGTTTTTAAAGAATAAATGCATTAAATTTGTTTCGTAATAGAGGGCTAAATAAAGTTACTGACCTCAAAAAGATACATTAAACAATAAGACTGTTTAAGAAGGATTAAAAAAAAGTATAAAATTTATTTTTTTAAATTAAAAAACCTATCTTTGCAATCCGAAAATTAAAACAATGAATAAAGAAGTAAGATTAGTACAAGAGACATTTGCTAAAAAGGAATTAAAAGCAACATTTAATCCAGGAGATAATATCACTGTAAACTATAAGATTATAGAAGGTGGTAAAGAAAGAATCCAGCAATTTAAAGGTGACGTGATTAATGTAAGAGGTGAAGGAACTGATAAGATGTTTACCGTTAGAAAAATAACTAACAGCATTGGTGTTGAAAGAGTTTTTCCATTACATTCTCCATATATTGACTCTGTCACTATAAATAAGAAAGGTAAAGTAAGAAGAGCTAAACTTTATTATTTAAGAGAATTAACTGGTAAGAAAGCCAGAATTAAAGAAAAAATTCACGTTAAATAAAACGTTTAATTATTTATATAAAAAAAGCCTGGTGAATTCACCAGGCTTTTTTTATGACTGAAAATCATCTATTAAAATAGACAAGAAATTTTAACGGTCTAATATTAAAAAGCTCATTTCACTATAGAATTACTTTATTTATATAATATTTGTAAGTGAATTCCATACAATGAAAAAAATTATATTCATATTAAGCATCTTCCCTGTGCTCTTGTTTTCTCAATTTGAAAATAGAACACATATATTAGGTGGCGCAAACCTTCAACTATCTACACAAGAATATCAATTCTATAATTCTTATATTATGGGTGGTGAAACTATTTTAGGTTTTCGTCCAGGAAAGATATTTTTTGGAATTGGCGTTGGAGCACAATATAGTGGAAGTAGACACCCAATCGACAGTATATTTGCAGAAGTAAGAAAGGTTAACATTCACAATGTCGACATACCTTTATTCATTGATTTAACCTATGGTAAAAAGTTTTACATTGAAGCAAAACTAGGCTATTCATTTAAATTAAGTAACATCAAAGATTACCAAGACATTAATACAAACACTCTTTTTAACAGCATTGGTTTTGGATATTCTATTCCTTTGTCGCAAAAAGTATATTTAGATATTGCAGCAGAAGGAAAATTTGATTATCTATTTAGCAATACTATAAGTCAAGATTTTACATCTATCTATTTTATGCCAATTTTAAAAGCAGGTCTAAGATTTAATAAATCATTAAATAAATAAAATAATGGAAACCTATTTTAGTACGACAGAAATAATTGGATATTTAGCTTCTTTAGCTGTATTAACCTCTTTTTTATTGAAAGATATTACTAAGCTAAGATTGGTGAATATTGTTGGTTGTTTTTTATTCATTTTATATGGTTTTATGTTGGCAATATCTTGGCCTATCATAATAACGAATAGTGCCATTATAATAGTTAATACTTACCATTTGTTAAAAAATAAAACAGTTTAATGCTTTTTAGTATTAAACAATACTTACAATATCTAATTCGAATCATTTTTAAAAAAGATTCATCAAGTCCCTTTTTAACTAACTTTATCGCAAATGTTTTAAAGAATAAAAAAAGTGTAACTCACTCTTTAAAAATTCAAGAACTATCTGCATTATATAAATCGGAGAAAATAATTATTTCCAAAGAAGATTATGGGGCGGGTTCTAAGAAGAAATCCAAACAGCTTTCACTGAATACGGATCAACTAGTAAATAACGTAAGTATTTCAAAAAAAAATGGTATCTTATTACATCATTTAGCTTCTTATTATAAGGCTGAAAAATGTATAGAACTTGGTACATCATTAGGATTTGGAACTGCGTATTTAAGCAACAACACTAACACTGTTATTTCTATAGAAGGAAATAAAGAGTTGGCATTACTTAGTAAGAATTCATTAAATAGTGTAGGAATAAAAAATATTGAAATAATTAATGCTAAATTTGATGATGTATTGGAAAATATACTTAATAAACAAGGAACTTTTCATTTACTTTTCATAGATGGGAATCATACAGAAGAAGCTACGCTAGCATATTTTGAGATTGCACTAAAACATCTGTCAGCTAATTCAATTATTGTTTTTGATGACATAAATTGGAGTATTGGTATGAATAACGCCTGGAATACAATTATTAAAAACAAAGAAATAAAAGTAAGTATCGATTTATTTAGACAAGGAATTGTGTTTTTCGATAACAAACTACATAACAAAGAACATTACACATTATGGCATTAAAAATAAAACTATCATTATTAATAATACTATTTACAGGTAATTTACTTGCTAATTCTTCTCTAGATTTATTTTATACCGATAAATACGACTCAAATTATTTTAGTGATACGACCATTTCAAAGACTGAACTACATTTCGGTAGTGATTTGTTTTATTTTATTGAAAATGAAAATTTATATATTTTTGAGAATTTTATTGATTCTTTCCTACAAAAAGAGAAAATTTATTTTGATCAAAACTTCTCCATTAATAATAATACTCTAGAAGTTAACCTGTTTGATTACAATGCAGAAGAATGCAGTAAGCTGTCTGAAATGTGGTTTGAAAAATATAATATTTCTTGGATTAAGTTACTAAAAAATTATTTAAACCTATCAAATATAAAAGAGAGTAATTCTGAAATAATGATTTTAAAAAAAATATATTCAGATGAAAAACTAAGACCATACCATGTAACTAATGTTGTAAACAAGACCCTACTTGCATTTATTATTCCAAAAAACTTATCAAAAAATGATTTTAAAAAATCTCAAGTTTATTTAAACACAAAAAGATATACTTCTACCGAACCTAACTTTAACTATACCGAGATTATTCCAAATAAGGATTTAAAAGATAATGAAATAATTTTCAATTTTCCAGCTTTCAACAAACATACGTTCTTGAAAAACAGCATAAGTACTCACATTATAAAAAAGTTGCTGACAAAAGATAAAGACCTGAAAATAAAATATAGTATTGCGCAAAGTTTTATAAAATACTTTGACAAAAGTGATTCTACTAATTTAAAGGACTTTAAAATAGATTTAATGAATATGGTCTTAAGTGAAAAAGATTTTAAGCTATTTATGAATGATGCTATTGACGAAATTTTAGCAGAAATCACGGAAGATAATCTTTTTTTTTATAGTTATTATGACAAGTTAAAGCTCGAACAAATGAGGTATATTTATTTGTTGGAAGATTTTTATAAAGAAATAAAAAGATTAGAAAATAAAACTAAATTCATAATAGAATTAAAAACAAAAAACAATTTATTTTACAACAATATAAAGTTGGAAGAAGTTCATTTTACTGATTTTAGTGATGGAATCTCTTTTAAAGTAAATTCAACAAAATTTGCTAATGAGGAAGATACTCTTTTGATATCAAAACTAAATTTATTTTTAGCATTAAATAAAAACTACAACCTATCTATTATTAGCTCTTCTAAAAAAAGCGAATACTTATTTATAAGTAAAAATAAAAAAGAAGCCCTCTTAAATAAATACAAGAGGTCTGACTATATTATAAGTTATAGTAAAAAACTAAAACTCTATAGGTCTTTAATAGTTTTTAATGAATTAATAGAATTAAACACTAGCCCTCTAAGGTTAAATTGTATTGGAATACAAAAAAAATATATGAAAGTGAATTTTGAGTTTATTATGATAAATTAAGCCATAATAAAACATATGCTGCACAAATACTAACCAAGACTAACATAGTTAATGGAATATTTGATAAATGAGATGTATTAGACCTTTCAATAGATATAAAATTTTTATTTTTAAAAGAAAATACTCCAGCAAAAAATAAAATAGCTCCAATTACTAACAATCGCATTCCTTCATTACTGACAGCACTTAACAGTGGGTAAGTATATAAATCAAATACAAATAGAGCTAGGACTCCCACTAAACCCATAAAAGGAATAAAGGCAGTTTTAAAAATCCATAGAACTCTAGATTTTTTACTTTGTAATGTTTTGACTGTATTCGTCATTTTAAGAAATGGGGTTCTAATAAAATAGCCTACAAGCGGAATAAACGGTAAAGAAAGTAATGCTAATAAATACATTCCTCCTCCTCCATCTTGAAATCTCATCCACAGAAATACCGTAAACATCGGCGAAGCCTCTCTAAAAAATGGTGCAGATAAAATAGAAGCAATAATAAACGCTGAACAAACAACAATTATCCAATTATAAAAAACTTTTAATTTATGGTTTTTTCTAGATAATTTTGTAACTAAAATAAGTGCCAACACTAAAAGCATAAAAACCATGAAAAGTTCAATGCCGAAAATTAAAAAAACTTTAGTTTTAGACCACCAACTATTAGGTGGTAAAGAATAATTGTTATAAAAAAAATATGCTGTAACACCTCTAACATTCAGTGCTTTAAGAATGATATATTGAGATCCTAAACTGAAAAAATGTATTATAAAATAAGCAGCTAGTAAAAAAGTACTTGAATTTATAATACGATTTTTCATAATGATTAATTTTTTATTACTTTAAGGAAATACTCCTTATTAGAAGCTTTTAAATTCAATAAATATACACCTTTATTCCATATAGAGGAATTTATTAGAAATTCATTTAAACTTAAGTTTTGTTTTTTGTAAATATTTTCCCCAATAGAATTTATCACTTGAATAGACTGAATTTTTATATTTTCCCTCATTTGAATTTTCAAGGTATTCTGAAATGGATTCTGTAGCATAAAGACATCATTCTCCTGATTAACAATACTACTTACAAAACCAAAGCTAAAAGAATCATCTTTAGTAAATTCATCTTGTTGATTTACAATCCAATTATCAGGATCTAGAGAAATAGATGCTACATTTTTCTCTGATAAGAAATAGTACGCCTGTAAAGAAAAAGTATTTTCAACTTGTTTGACTTCAGAAGTACCATCTTCATAAAACAATTCTATAGCCAATATTGATGGGTAAACCACAGGATAGTTTATTAAAGAACTTCTTTGATCTACTCTTACAAAAACAGTATCATTTTGAGAATTAAAAACCCCACTATATACAGGAAACCCTTCACTAAAAACCCATGAATCAAAAAACTCAGTTAAATCTATGTCTGTTTCTTGTAATATTAAATCGTTTAAATCTTGTGTACTAGTCGTTGAATTTTTAAAAGTTTCTTGATAAACTTGAAGCGTATGGAAAAACAATGAATCATTATTTACATAATTTCTAATCATATGAACTACTGCTGCTCCTTTGTCATAGGTTAGTCTACTACTAAAAATTCTGTCAGAATTAGAGATGTCAGGCACGTAAACACTTCCTCCAGGTTGTGTCATAATATTACTATGTCTATCCAACATATCGTCATCTGCAGTGGCTTGAGAAGTAAATTTCTGATAATAGATGTACTCTGAATAAGAAGCAAAGCCTTCATTCAACCAGATATCATTCCATGTAGAACAAGTTACATTGTCTCCCCACCATTGGTGTCCCAATTCATGCGCTGTAAGCCAATTGGCAAAATACCCTTGAGTTGTCATAGTTTGATGTTCCATTCCTCCTCCTAATGGAGCTAAACAATGTCCATATTTTTCGTTAACGAATGGATACATGCCAAATTTTTCTGAAAAATGTAAGAGCATATCTCCTGTTTCAAGAATATCATTTTCATAGAGATTAAGATAGTTTGAGTCATCATAAATAAAATTTTGAATTAATAATGAATCGGTAGCACCAATTGGCAATACCTTATAACTGTACTCTTGATAAGGTGCGCAAGCAAACGAAATTAAATAATAATCTATTGGATAATTACTTTTCCAAGTATATCGTTTTTTATTTCCTGTAATATTCTCTTCAGCTATTAATAAACCATTAGATCCTACTTTTAAGTTGTCATCTGTAGTATATATAAGCAGTGTTGAATCAATTTTATCTGTTAATGATTGTTTACAAGGCCACCAAGTTTTTGCAGCATAAGGCTCACTCAAAGTCCAGGTAACTTGTACTCCCCAAGATGGCGAAAAATCATTAAACAAACCAGTAGGACTATTAAACCCTGAACCAGCAGGAGGAGTTCCACTATAATTAATTTCTATATTTACTAAATCATTTTGATTATGAGAAACTGGAGAACTAATTATTAATTCATCATTTACATGATTAAAATTCGTATTAGATCCGTTTACTGTTACTGATGAAACTGTTAATGAGTTAATTAATTCAAATACAAACTCATTCATTGATGGAGCTTCTACTTTAACTAAATGCGTACACTTTCCAGTAATAAATTTAGAAGTATTACTTACTCCTAATTCAAGTTTCACATATTTTTCGTCATAATTATCTATACCAGATATTTTTGCGCTTTTATAAGCATTAGTAGCATTATACTGTTGAATTTTTAAGTTTGAACAAGCATGATTAGCATTTTGAGAGAATAAATTACTCATAGCGAAAAGAGTAATTACTATTAAGATTTGTTTCATTTAGTTCGTTTTATTAAAAAATACCCAAGTAAAATAGTTGGGTAAATATATTATTCTAGATTAAACGTTAGCTAAAACAGCTCTTACTTTATCCGCCGCTTCTTTCAAAATAATAGCAGATTCAACTTTTAATCCACTTTCATCAATAATTATTTTTGCTTCTGCAGCATTTGTTCCTTGTAAACGTACAATGATAGGAACAGGTATTTCACCAATAGATTTATAAGCATCTACAATTCCTTGTGCTACTCTATCACATCTTACAATACCACCAAAGATATTAACTAAAATAGCTTTTACATTAGGATCTTTTAAAATTAATCTAAATGCTTTTTCTACTCTTTCAGCATCTGCAGTACCACCTACATCTAAAAAGTTTGCCGGCTCACCACCAGAAAGCTTAATCATATCCATAGTTGCCATTGCTAAACCTGCACCATTAACCATACAACCAACATTTCCGTCTAAGTTTACATAGTTTAATCCTGCTTTATCTGCTTCTACTTCTGTAGCATCTTCTTCTAAGAAATCTCTCATAGCAGCCAAATCTTTTTGTCTATATAAAGCATTTGCATCTATAGAAATTTTACCATCTACAGCAATGATTTGATTATCAGAAGTTTTTAAACAAGGATTTATCTCAACCATTGCTAAATCAGATTTGATATACGTATCATACACTGAAAATAAGAATTTTGTCATATCCTTAAAAGCAGCACCACTTAATCCTAAATTAAAAGCTATTTTTCTTAATTGAAATGCTTGTAAACCTACTTGAGGATCTATAAATTCTTTATGTACTAAATGAGGGGTTTCTTCAGCAACTGCTTCAATATCCATTCCACCTTCTGTAGAATATATAAATACATTTCTTCCAGAACTTCTATCCATCAATAAAGAAACATAATATTCTTTAGGTTCTACTTCACCAGGATAATAAACATCTTGAGCAACTATAATTTTTCTCACTAATTTACCTTCTGCACTTGTTTGCGGTGTAATTAATTGCATTCCTAAAATTTGACCAGCAATTTCTTTTACTTCATCTAAATTTTTAGCAAGCTTTACGCCTCCACCTTTTCCTCTGCCACCAGCATGTACTTGAGCTTTAATTACGTGCCAACCAGTACCAGTTTCTTCTGTTAGTTTTTTTGCAGCAATTAGTGCATCTTCAGCTGTTTCAACCATAATTCCTTCTTGAATTTTGGCGCCATATTTTTTCATTAATTCTTTAGCTTGATACTCGTGTAAATTCATTATTTGTTTTTTATAGTAAAATTATCTTAAAAAGATTAGAAAACAAAGGTAGAATGTTTTATCTTTTATTAAAGAAAAGAATAAAAGTTTTTCTTAACATTTTTTTTAAAATCATTATTTCATCTTTATAACTTTTGCTAAATTTTTTAAAGCTCTACGATGCTTTTTAACAAAAGGATTTTTTTGATCAAAAACGTAGCCAGCCAAAACCGAACATATTTGTTCTTTCATATCTTTCCTAATTTCGTTTGTAAAGAAAATTGTATGTAATGTGCCGTCATACCAAGCATCTACATACGATCTAAATACGTCTACACCTCCAGCAACAATATCAGCATATTCTGTTTGCCAATCTACAACAGTATCTTTAAGTTCCTTTACTGCTAATTTTGCAGCCAATAAACCTGTTTCTGTTGCTAACATAACTCCCGATGAAAAAACTGGGTCTAAAAACTCTGTACTATTTCCGACCATTACATATCCATCTCCAAAAACTTGCTTAACGCCTACTGAATACCCTCTAATAATAGTTGGTTCAAATTCGAACTCAATTTCCTGAAAAATGTCATTGAAAATTGCGTTTTTACCCAATGCTTCAGAAAATTTATTTTTAGGATTTTCTTGAAAGGATTGTATCCATTTATCATCACCAACAAAGCCTACAGAAGTTCTATTATCACTAAAAGGAATAATCCACATCCATGCTTTAGTATCATCATCTAAAGTATCTATAAAGATATTATTCTGTTTTTGAGTAATACCTTTAAAATTATTTTTTAACTGTGTAAAAATGGCACTTCTAGCTTTTAAAGAAGAAGGGACATTTAAATCTAATTGTTTTGGTAAAACTCTTCCATAACCACTTGCATCAATTATAAATTTAGACTTTACTATCAATTTTTCGTTATTATTTGAAATAGTAGTGTTCTGGAACCCATCTTGAAAATCTACATTTTCTACTGTGTATTCAAATAATATTTCAATCCCTTTTTTTTCTGCTGCATCAGATAATACTTTATCGAATTCATCTCTAGGAACTTGAAATGCATATTCATAACCTTTTGTAAACTGCTCAGCAAATAGAAACTCACATTTCTTGCCTTTATCAAAAAATGTAGCGCCTAATTTTTCTTGAAACCCTGCATTTTTTACTGCTTCTAAAAAGCCAACTTCTTCCAAATGATCTATCGTTCTAGGTAAAAGACTTTCCCCTATTACAAACCTAGGAAACTTCTTTTTTTCAACAATTAAAACATTAAACCCATTATTTTTTAAATAGGCAGAAGCTATTGTTCCTGAAGGACCTGCTCCGATTATCAATACATCTATTTCTTTAAAGACATTCATATTTTATGGTTACTAGCTTGCAAAAATATTACTAAGCTGATTTAATTTTATTCACTAAATAATCTCTATCAATAAATTCAAAACAAGTTATAAAAGAACTAACCGTAACTCCTAAAACACCATGTAAATTTAAAAACTGACCGGTTAATAATAAATTTGGAACTTTTGTTCTGGTATTGACGAATGATTTCATTGGGCTCTTAAAATCTTTAGCGGATCCATATAGTGCGCCATCTGTATTTCCAACATAATCTCTATATGTTAGTGGCGTAGAACTTTCAACTGCAATAATATGCTCTCTTATATCTGGAAAAATTTCTTTTTCAATAACATCAATAAACTGTTGTTCTTTTTTGTTTTTCCATGCTACATAATCTGCTCCTCTATCTTTCTTTTGACTATCAATACTATAAGAATCTTTCCATTTTTCTACTTCAGAAAAATTCATATAAGTTACAAATGAAACAACGTCTGTATATTCATTAGTCTTTTTAGAATACGGCATACTAACTAATAAACTTGTAGGCCAGTCAGCTTCTTTATAATCAATAGTATTCCAAACATTATCTTCAGAAATGTAATACAAGTTATGATTCCAATATTTCACTTTATCATTTTTTAAAGATAAATGTAAAGTAAAGGAAGACATGGTTGTTTTTATTTTTTTAATTCTATTTACATATGCTCTATTGAATTTGTTTTCACCAACTATATCTATCGTCGGTGAAGGTGCAATGTTAGAAATGAAATTTTTAGCAGTAAACTCTCTTCCATCTTCTAAAATAACAGAACGCATATTTGCCTTTTTTTGTTCTCCTTCAAAAGTTGAAGACACTACTTTGGCGTTATTATGGATTTTTCCATCCATTTTCTTAATACTCTTAGCTAATTGTATAGCTATTTTAGAACCCCCACCAACACAACGATAAGCACTTTCTATATACGAATTTATTACTAACGCATGTACATACAAAGGCGTTTCGTCTTTTACACCAGCATAAAGCATTTTTGTGCCCGCTAAAACATTTCTAAGCTTTTTATTTTCAGTAAGACTTTCTATATAACGACAAGTATCAATAGTTAAATAATCTTTTGTAAAATAATTTGGATCTAAAGCATTATCAATATTATACATTGGAAATTCTTTAGTAATTTCAATTATTTTATTGCAATAATTAGCTATCGCTCCTGCTTCTCCTGGAAAATCTTTAATTAATAGTTTTTTAAAATTATCATATCCTTGGCCATACTTATATTCATGATCATCTCCTTTAAATTTTATTCTATCAAAACCATCAATCGCTAATTTCTTAAATTTCAATCGATCTATTAATCCAAAATATTTAAAAAACTGATACATGTTTTGACCTTCGTCTAGTCCCCCTATATAATGAACTCCCGTATCAAAAACACGCTTATTTCTACTAAAAACTTGTAGACTACCACCTAATTGTCTGTTTTTTTCAAGAACAACTACACTATACCCTTCTGATGCTAGAATGTATGCACACTCTAACCCTCCTAAACCACTACCGATGATGACAAAGTCATAAATTTTTGATTCCAAGCTAATAGTTATTTTGAGTGATAATGTTTTGGATGCTTTTATGCAAAGATAAGCTTATTTTTTCAATATATTTTCTATTTCCAAAGGTTCTAAATATATCAATCTCTTAAATTCTATATATTCTTTTTTAGCATTCGCATTATATAAAACATGGTATGCCCAGTCGTACAATTGCCAACCTAAATTTCTTTTTATGGTATTGTTATCTATTTCTTTTTCAAACGCTTCTTTAGTTACATCATTACTATAGGTAGAAAGTATTTGCATTATTCCAGAAAAATTTCTTGTATTATAATCTTCAAAATGACTGAACTCATGTCCAAAAACGCCAATTATCGCATTAAAAGGTGCTTTACTTAGCAAAGCAATACTATCTTTTTTACTGTTATTAATACGAACTATATAGATTCTTTTTTCTTTTTTCTTAAATAATAAAGATGAAATAGTTGGTCTAGCATTTAAGCTCGTTTTTATTTTTGTTTCCTTAAACTTAACTTTTGTATTTTTTAATTCAGGGAAATAAGAAAATGCAATTAAAATAGATAGCTCATATTTTTTAGCTATTGTTTTATTAAACCCAAAATTAGTTCTTAGACTATCAATAAAACCATAATAAACCAAACTATCTATAGTTCTTATAGAAATATTTTGAGAAAAACTCGCAAAATAAAACAAACAAAAAAGTGACATTAAAAACTTTTTCATTGGTACATTACTGATTTTGAACCCACAATAAATAAGATTTCAAGAAAGGCATTAAATTTCCGTCCAATACTGACTGTGCTTGAGAACTTTCAAAAGTAGTTCTAGCATCTTTTACCATTTTGTAAGGGTGCAAAACGTAGTTTCTAATTTGAGAACCCCATTCTATTTTCATTTTTCCTGCTTCTATTTCATCTCTAATGGCATGTTTTTTCTTTAATTCTAAATCGTACAATCTAGATTTTAACATTTTCATAGCCGTTTCTCTATTGCCTACTTGCGAACGAGATTCTTGACACTCAACCATCAAGCCAGAAGGTAAATGCCTAACACGAACAGCTGTTTCAACTTTATTTACGTGCTGACCACCTGCTCCAGAAGCCCTATAAGTATCCCATTCTAAATCTGCCGGATTGATCTTTATTTCAATAGTATCATCAATAACGGGTGTTATATATACTGAAGCAAAAGAAGTATGTCTTTTGTTTTTACTATCAAAAGGCGATATTCTAACTAAACGGTGTACCCCATTTTCTCCTTTCAAGTATCCATAAGGGAATTCTCCTTCTATTTCTAATGATACAGATTTAATTCCTGCTACATCTCCGTCTCTTCGATCTAATTCTGTGACTTTAAAGCCTTCGTTTTCTGCCCACATAATATACATACGCAAAAGCATAGAAGCCCAATCGCAACTTTCTGTACCACCAGCTCCAGAATTTATTTGTAAAATAGCAGATAAAGAATCTTCTTCTTTATTTAAAGTAGATTTAAATTCCAGTTCTTCAACTGAATAAATTGTTTTTTGATAATTCTCTTCTAGTTCCTCTTCCGAAAGATCTCCTAACTCATAGAATTCTTGCATTACTCCCAAGTCTTCTACTACTCCTTTAGTTTTTTCGTAAAGTTTTATCCAATAAAGATCCTTTTTCATTTCTTTCAAAATGGCTTCGGCTTTTTTAGGATTATCCCAGAAACCAGCTTGTGAGCTTACTCTTTCTTTTTCGTTAACGCGAAATCGTCTATCGTCTAGGTCAAAGACATCCTCCTAAAGTGACTAGCTTGTCCTTTAGAAGGTTCAATTGTTCTTTTGTCATACTGTAAAGATAAACCTTTTTTAGCTGTTGGCTTTTAGCTTCTAGCTAAAATAAAAATAGACTTACAATTTTCATTGCAAGCCTATTAAGCATTTTTTATTGTTTGCTATTTACTTAACTGTTTGTTCAGCTCTTTTTTGAGCAACTTTCTTTTTCGTTTGTAAAAACTCATTATAGTCTACTGCGCCATCTTTATTAGCATCCATTTTAATAAATTTCCCTTTAGCATCAATAATTTTAACATCTTTTCCTCTTTCAGCTGCTTTTTCCGCTCTATGATCTAAAAACACTTGAAATTCTTCTATAGAAACTTTTCCATTTTTATTAGCATCTATTCTTTCGAAATGTTTTTTAGGATCTTTGTTTTCCATTTTTCTTTCAGCAATCACTTGAAATTCTTTCAAATCAATTAAACCGTTGTTATCAGCATCTAATTTTGCAAATTTTTCTTCAGGATTGACTTTTTTTGGTTCTTTTCCTCTTTCAGCCATTTTTTGAAATTGTATTTCTACCGCTTTCATAAATTCTTTTTTATCAATATTACCATCTTGATTATTGTCTAACATTTTAAATTTCTCTTCTGGTGCTTTTCTTTCTCTTGGCCCTTGCTCTTGTGCAGATAAGCTTGTTAGCGCGAATAATCCCATTGCTATTAATCCTATTTTTATTTTTTTCATAATGTATGTTTTAATTGTTTACTTTGGTGTTGGACTATAAACATATGAAATGGTTTAATATGATTTATACTTATCCTAAAATTTAAACTATTTTAACAAACTAATCGATTGATTGTAAGTATTGTTGTTTTTTCTCCTCAGCGAAAGCTCCTTTTGGTCTATTTACTAAGTTGTAGTCCATCTTCTAGATTTTAGAAAGATAATAGCTCTTAAAAAACATCCTTTCAATAAGTACAAACAATACTTTTTTTTGTTTCTTTGCATAACTTAAAAATCATAGACCATGAAAAAAGAATTAGACTTACTTAAACAAAAACAGGAATTAGCGAAACTGGGTGGTGGTATAAAGAGAATTGAAAGTCAGCACAAGAAAGGTAAACTAACTGCTAGAGAAAGAATTCATTTTTTAATGGATGAAGGAAGTTTTGAAGAAATTGGCATGTTTGTAACGCATAGAGCGACAGATTTCGACATGGACAAACAACAATTTTTAGGCGATGGTGTTATTACTGGCTACGGAACTGTTGAAGGAAGAAAGGTTTACATTTATTCTCAAGATTTTACTGTTTTTGGTGGTTCATTGTCAGAAACTCATGCTGAAAAAATTTGTAAAATAATGGATATGGCTATGGAAAATGGCGCTCCCGTTATTGGTTTGAATGATTCTGGTGGTGCAAGAATTCAAGAAGGTGTCATGTCTTTAGGTGGTTATGCAGATATTTTTTATAGAAATACTTTAGCTTCTGGTGTTATTCCACAATTGTCTGCCATTATGGGCCCTTGTGCTGGTGGAGCGGTTTACTCTCCTGCTATTACAGATTTTACACTGATGGTAGAAAATACTTCTTACATGTTTGTAACGGGACCAAATGTAGTAAAAACTGTTACTCATGAAGAAATTACTTCTGAAGAATTAGGTGGCGCTTCTGCTCATAGTAGAAAATCTGGGGTTACCCATTTTGCTTGTGCTAATGAATTAGATACTATTCATCATTTAAAGCGTTTATTAAGTTATATTCCTCAAAATTGTGAAGAAACAGCTATGAAGTTAGCTTATACTAAAAAAGATGAAACTAGAAAAGTTTTAGATTCAATTATTCCAGACGCTCCTACTACGCCTTATGACATGAAGGAAGTTATAGAAGAAATTGTAGATAAAGATTCATTTTTTGAAGTACATAAAAACTATGCAGAAAATATTATTGTTGGTTTTTCTAGAATAGCAGGAAGAAGTGTTGGAATTATTGCCAACCAACCATCTGTTTTAGCAGGGGTCTTAGATATTGAATCTTCTAAAAAAGGTGCTCGTTTTGTGCGTTTTTGTGATTGTTTTAATATTCCTATTTTAACTTTAGTAGATGTTCCTGGGTTTTTACCTGGTACAGATCAAGAATGGAATGGTATTATAAGCAACGGAGCAAAATTATTGTATGCATTTGCGGAAGCTACCGTACCACAAGTTACCGTTATCACAAGAAAAGCTTATGGCGGTGCTTATGACGTAATGAGTTCTAAACATATTGGCGCAGACTTAAATTACGCTTGGCCAAAAGCGGAAATTGCGGTAATGGGCGCAAAAGGAGCTTCAGAAATTATTTTCCGTAGAGATTTTAAAAATGCTAAAAACCCAGAAGAAATGTTACAAGCAAAAACAGCTGAATATTCTGAAAAGTTTGCTAATCCATATAAAGCAGCAGCAAGAGGATTTATAGATGAGGTGATTGTACCTTCAGGGACTAGAACTAAATTGATTAAAGCATTTGATATGTTGGAAAATAAGGTAAAGAACTTACCGAAGAAAAAACATGGTAATATTCCTTTGTAAAACTTATAATTTTATACTACTTATTGAATGAAATTATCTTTTGAAAATATACAACATGACTCCAAAGAATACTGGAAATCAGTAGAATTAAGAACGCTTGTTTTGAGGAAACCACTCGGATTATCTTTCACGAAGGAGGAACTTCAAGCTGAAAATCATCAATTACATTTTTTATGTTATGTAGATGAAAAAATTGCTGGCAGTTTCATTTTTATTAAGAGCAGTCAAAACAAATTAAAAATGCGCCAAGTTTGTATAGCGAAAGACTTTCAAAAAAAAGGTATTGGTTTTCAAATGATGTTATTTGCAGAAAAATGGGCGAAAGAAAACCATCACAATGAAATATATTGCCATGCACGAAATAACGCTTTAGCCTTTTACCAAAACCTAAACTATCAAATTCAAGGTGATTATTTTGAAGAAGTAGGATTAAAACATTACAAGTTAGTTAAATGTTTATAAAACAGATATTAACTTGACATTTCCATTAAAAAAGCCTAACTTTGTTTGACACTTAATATAAATCATTGAAACGCTTCATATCTAGACGTTATGCACAATTAAAACGAAGGAAACAATTAACTGCTTTTCTTTTTATATTTCACCTGTGTTCAATACCTGTTTTTGGTCAAACGGTACTTTTATCAGAGGATTTCGCACTTGGAATGCTTCCTGTTGGATGGAGTCAATCAACCAACGCAACTGATGGTGGTTGGCTACTAGGAACCA